>NZ_JACVTY010000001.1:0-710737 GCF_016624805.1 Pseudomonas sp. S44 | reverse complement strand
CCAAAATAAAAAAAACAAATAAAACCCCGGCGGCCCCACCCCGCCCACCCCCGGCTTTTTCATGGATGTTTCATCTGTCGTCCATCGCGTAGCTTCTATGCTTATGCTACTCGTCCGCCTCGAGGGGAGAGACGCTCGCGATGAAAACCCGTGCCCTGTTGACGTTGCTCCTGCTCGGCGGCCTGCTGGCCCGTGCCGAGGCTTCACCTTGGGTGGCCGGCCTGCATCGCCTCACGCTTGCCGACCCGGTGGACGCCCAGCCCATGCAGGCCCTGGTGTTCTATCCCAGCAGCAGCCCGGCGCGGCCTACGCGCATCGAAGGCTACACCCTGCGGGTGGCCGAAGAGGCGCCGGTCGCCATGGGCCAGTTTCCGCTGCTGGTGGTCTCCCATGGTAATACCGGCACCCCGGTGGCGTTGCACGACCTGGCGACCTCGCTGGCCCGCCAGGGCTTCGTGGTGGTGGCCGTCACCCACCCGGGCGACAACCTTCGTGATCACAGTCGGCTGGGCAAGCTCAGCAACCTCTACGGCCGCCCCTTGCAGGTCAGCGCCGCGATCACGGCTGCGCGTGCGGATCACCTGCTCAGCCCCTACCTCAGCCAGGGCAAGGTTGGCGTGATCGGCTACTCGGCAGGCGGGGAGACCGCATTGATCCTGTCGGGCGCCCAGCCAGACCTTGAGCGACTGCGCAACTATTGCCTGGAACGGCCGATGGATGCCGATGCATGCAAGACCCATGGCGTGTTGATCGCCGACCGCAGCGAGTTGACCCCGCAGTCCGACCCGCGTGTCGGTGCGGTGATGCTGATGGCGCCGTTGAGCCTGATGTTTGGCCGCCATGCCCTGGCCGGCGTGCATGTGCCCGCACTGATCTACAGCGGCGACCAGGACCAGTTGCTTGCAGTCGACCGCAACGCCAGCGCCCTGGCGCGCAAGTTGCCGGTCACGCCCGACTACCGTCTGTTGTCTGGCGCTGGGCATTTCGTGTTCATGGCACCCTGCGACGACGAACAGCGCCAGCGCATGGCGGTGCTGTGCAAGGATGCCGACGGCATCGACCGTCGCCAGGTGCACAGGGGCCTGCAGAGCGAGGCTGCGGCGTTCTTCAGCCAGGCGCTGGGAGCCCCGGAGCCCGCCGAGCGTTCAGCGGCGGTCGGCGCGGCGGGCCAGCAGCAGGACCAGACCCACCCCTGACAGCGCCAGCAGCGCTGCCACGCAGAAGATCGACGCGTACCCCAGGTGCACGGCTACCGCGCCCATTACCGGGCCGGCCAGGCCCAATGCCAGGTCGAAGAACACCGCGTAGGCCCCGAGCCCCGCGCCCCGGCTGGCGCTGGGCACCTGCCTGATCGCCTCCACGCCCAGCGCTGGATACACCAGCGACAAGCCAAAGCCGGTGAGCCCCGCCCCAACCAAAGCCCATCCCGGTGCAGGCGCCAGCCACAGCAGGGTCAGCCCCAGCACTTCGGTGGCCATGCACGCGATCGCCACGTTATAGCCGCCGAAGCGGTTGACCGCGTTGACGAACAACAGCCGCGAGACGATGAAGCACAGGCCGAAGGCGCTCAGGCACCAGGCCGCGCCGACCCAGCCTTGCTCCAGGTAGTAGAGGGTGACGAAGGTGGTCAGGGTGCCGTAGCCGATCGACGCCAGTGTCAGCCCCATGCCGCAGGGTGCAACGCGGCCAAAGGCGGACCAGAAGGGCAGGCGCTCACCCCGAACCACTACCACGTCCGGGCGGCCGCGCAGCACCCACAGGGCCAGCAGCGACATCACCAGCAAGGCCGGACCGAGGGCAACGAAGCTCAGTTGGCCGACCATCACCACCCCGGCGGGCGCGCCGATGGCGATGGCGCCATAGGAGGCGATGCCGTTCCAGGAGATCACCCGGGCGGTGTGCTCGGCACCGACCTGGCCGATGCCCCAGCTCAGCGTGGCGACGCCGATCAGGCCTTGGGCGACCCCCAGCAGCACACGCCCGGCCAGCAGCAACGCCAGGCTCAGCGAGGGCAGGGCGAGGGACCAGGCCGACAGCAGGGTCAGCACGCCGCAACCGGCAATGCCATACAGCCCGTAGCGAATCGCCTGCTTGCCGCCCAGGCTATCGGCCACGCGACCGGCGAAGGGCCTGCTGAGCAAGGTGGCGAGGTATTGCAAGCCGATGGTCAGGCCGGCGATCACCGCACCCATGCCCAACTGGTCGTGTACATGGCCGGGCAGCACCGCGATGGGCAGGCCGATGCACAGGAAGGCGACGAAGGTGTAGAAGACGATCGAAAGGATCTGCAGGGTCAGGGCGGTGGTGCTGACAGGCGTTGGGGCTGGGGCGGTCATGGCGGTGTTCGCGGGCGGGCGGTGCAGCAATCATGGCTGGCTGGAGGGATAAAAGAAAGCAGCCTAACGATTTTTCCACACGATTCCTGTGCTTGAACCGGTGCCTGAACCCGCGTACCGTCTCCTTCCGTTTCCGCCAAGGAGTGCCCCATGCAAGGCAAGGCCCGCAAGGTCGTCCAGGCCATTCTCTACGAAGTCATCGCCGTGGCGTGCGTGGCGCCTGCGCTGTCGCTGATGTTCGACGCCGGCATGGCCCATTCGACGATACTTTCGATCCTGATGTCGGGTATCGCCATGAGCTGGAACATGGGCTACAACTGGGCCTTCGAGCGCTGGGAAGCACGCCAGGCGCAGCGTACCCGTACCTGGTTCCGCCGCTTGCTGCATGCGCTGGGCTTCGAGGGTGGGCTGGTGCTGATCCTGCTGCCGCTGGTGGCGTTCTGGCTGGATATCAGCCTGTGGAGCGCGTTGCTCACCAACCTGGCCCTGTTCGTGTTCTTCTTCGTCTATGCCTTCGTCTTCCAGTGGGGCTTTGACAAGGTCTTCGACGTGCCGCTGTCGGCACAGCAACAGGCGCGTTGCTGAATGTTGACTTCCTACGGTTTGGCGGGATAAGTTCCTACTCCATGAATACCTACTCGCCTGTGCGCACCTTCGGCCTGATTATTATTACCGCCATTATCGGATTGGCGGGCTAGCGCGCACTGGCACCGAAACCCGCCCTGGAGGCGGGTTTTTTCTTCTCGACTCCTGGGCATCTGCAAACCCCAGGAGTCATCGATGAGCAATCTGAGCGTCAGCCCCCGTTCCCCCGTCACGCCCCAGCAACTGCTGTCGGAGCAGGTGCGGCGCATTCTTGCAGCGCCCGTGTACGACCTGGCCATCGAAACCCCGCTGCAGGCGGCCCCGGCGCTGTCCACCAGCCTCGGCAACCAGGTGTTGCTCAAGCGCGAAGACCTGCAACCGACCTTCTCGTTCAAGATCCGCGGTGCCTATACCCGGCTGTCGCGCCTGTCCCAGGTCCAGCGCGAGCGTGGCGTGATCACCGCTTCCGCCGGCAACCATGCCCAGGGCGTGGCGCTGGCCGCAGCGCACCTGGGCATGACGGCGACCATCGTCATGCCCACCACCACCCCTGAACTGAAGATCGCCGGTGTGCGCTCGCGCGGCGGCAACGTGGTGCTGCATGGCGAAAGCTTCCCCCATGCCTTGGCCCATGCGCTGCAACTGGCCGACCGCCAGGGCGCGACCTTCGTACCGCCGTTCGACGATCCGGACGTGATCGCCGGGCAGGGCACCGTGGCCATGGAGATCCTGCGTCAGCACCCTGGGGCGCTGGATGCGATCTTCGTCCCGGTCGGTGGCGGTGGCCTGATCGCGGGTATCGCCGCCTACGTGAAGTACCTGCGTCCGCAGGTCAAGGTGATCGGTGTCGAGCCTGAGGACTCCAACTGCCTGCAGGCCGCCCTGGCCGCTGGCGAGCGGGTGGTACTGGCGCAGGTCGGCACCTTTGCCGACGGCGTGGCGGTGGCCCAGGTCGGTGCCCATTGCTTCGAGTTGTGCCGGCATTTCGTCGACGAAGTGATCACCGTCAGCAGCGATGAGCTGTGCGCGGCGATCAAGGACATCTACGACGATACCCGCTCGATCACCGAACCATCCGGCGCGCTGGCCGTGGCCGGCATCAAGAAGTACGTGGCGCGAGACGCCGTCCGTGGGCAGACCCTGGTCGCCATCGACTCCGGGGCCAACATCAATTTCGACCGCCTGCGCCATGTGGCCGAACGTGCCGAACTCGGTGAGCAGCGTGAGGCGGTGATCGCGGTCACCATCCCTGAGCGGCCGGGGAGCTTTCGCGCGTTCTGCCAGGCCCTGGGCAAGCGCCAGGTGACCGAGTTCAACTACCGCTACCACCCTGGCAAGGAAGCCCGGCTGTTCGTTGGCGTGCAAACCCATCCGCAGCACGACCCGCGCGAGGGCCTGCTGGACAGCTTGCGGGCACAGGGCTATGAGGTACTCGACCTGACCGACAACGAACTGGCCAAGCTGCATGTGCGCCACACTGTCGGCGGCCATGCTGCGCCGAGCGCCGACGAGCGGGTGCTGCGCTTCGAGTTCCCCGAACGCCCAGGTGCGTTGCTGGGCTTTCTCGAGCGCCTGGGCCAGAACTGGAACATCAGTCTGTTCCACTACCGTAACCATGGCGCTGCCGAGGCACGGGTATTCGCTGCGCTGGAGGTGCCAGTCGACGAGCAGGCCCTCATGCCCCAGGCGCTGCAGGCCATGGGTTATCGCTATTGGGATGAGACGGACAATCCGGCGTATCGGTTGTTTCTGGGGTAAACGAGTGCCGCTCATCGCGGAATGCCTGCGATGTCGACCGTTCAGTCACGGCGGCTTGTCCTGGATCAACGTTCGTCCAGCAGTTAGGGCAGATCCTCGAGGGTAGACAGACAACAACCTGAGAGGATCTCGGCCATGAGCAGCACCTTCTTCATTCCACCCGTCAACATCATGGGCCTCGATTGCCTGGACGAAGCCATGGCGGCGATTGCCGGCTACGGCTTGCGCAAGGCGTTGATCGTGACTGACGAAGGCCTGTCCAGGGCCGGGGTCGCCAAGCGCATCGCCGGGCTACTGGCCGAGCGCGACATCGACTCGGCGATCTTCGACGGCGCCAAGCCCAACCCGAGCATCGCCAACGTCGAGGCGGGCCTGGCACTGTTGCAGCGCGAACGCTGCGACTGTGTGATCTCGCTCGGTGGCGGCTCGCCCCATGACTGCGCCAAGGGCATCGCCCTGTGCGCAACCAACGGCGGGCATATTCGCGACTACGAAGGCGTGGACCGTTCCGCCAAGCCGCAATTGCCACTGATCGCCATCAACACCACGGCCGGTACGGCCAGCGAGATGACGCGTTTCTGCATCATCACCGACGAATCGCGCCACGTGAAAATGGCCATCGTCGACCGCAATGTCACGCCGATCCTGTCGGTCAACGACCCGGCACTGATGGTCGGCATGCCCAAGGGCCTGACCGCCGCCACCGGCATGGATGCGCTGACCCACGCCATCGAGGCGTATGTCTCCACGGCCGCCAACCCGATCACCGACGCCTGCGCACTCAAGGCCATCACGTTGATCAACGACAACCTGCGCCAGGCGGTTGCCGACGGCCAGGACTTGCAAGCCCGGGAGAACATGGCGTACGCCCAGTTCCTCGCCGGCATGGCCTTCAACAATGCTTCGCTGGGTTATGTACATGCCATGGCGCATCAGCTCGGTGGCTACTACGACCTGCCGCATGGGGTCTGCAACGCGGTGTTGCTGCCGCATGTGCAACGCTTCAATGCCCAGGTCAGCGCCGCGCGTCTGCGCGATGTGGCCAAGGCCATGGGGGTGAAGGTGTGTGGGCTGACGGCAGAGCAGGGCGCGGGGGCGGCGATTTCGGCGATCGAGCATCTGGCCGTGGCGGTAGGGATCCCTTCCGGCCTGGCAGAGCTGGGGGCCAAGCGCGAAGATGTGCCGGTGTTGGCGGCCAATGCGTTGAAGGATGCCTGTGGGCTGACCAATCCGCGCACTGCCAGCCAGGGGGAGATCGAAGCGATTTTCGAGGCGGCGTTCTAGTTGACTCAAGGAACAGACGGCCTTGGCAAGCAGCACAAGGCCGCGCTTCAGCGCTCACGCATGAAGAACCCCGCCACGTACTTGCGGAAGGTTTCCGGGCTCTTGAAGTCTGCGTAGCGCTTGAAGTTTTCCGTGTCGGGCTCCGGGCCGAGCGGCTTTTCCAGCAGCGACACCGACAGCACGCGGTCCTGGTCGGAAGTCAGTACCAGCTCGTCCATCACCTCGCCGCCGATCACCGGGCGGCGCATCAGCACTTTGACCCCCTTGCCCGCCATCCAGTCGATCAGCGAGACCAGGGCTTTCAGCGGTTCGCGCTCCTCGTCACGGTATACCGGGAACAAGTGCACGCGTGACAGCACCGGTACGCTGGCGACATGGATCAGTTCGTAGTAGTGGCTGCCGGCAGTGGCGGGCGAGTACAGCGCCAGGGCCAGCAGCGGGCCGCCGGTCTTGCTACCGCCCCAGAGCAAGTGATGGCCCTGGAAATCGAAACCGTCCTCGCTGCGGGCGTTAAGCACCTTGCGACCCTTGATCTGCTCGACGCAGTCCAGCAGCAGACCGTGGCGGCGGTGGTTGCCGAATACGCTGGATTCACGCAGGCGCGCCTTGAGCATCATCATGTGCTTCATGTCCAGGCGCGTTTCCAGGTAGTTGCTCGCCGGGACTCGCTCGAGCAGCGGATAGCGACCAGCAACGCCGCGCAGTTCGGCGAACTGGGCGGTCAGGTCCTTTTTCAGGTGCGTGGCGTAGACGTTCAGGCCGCTGGCTTCGATCCAGGTCAGCAGCAGCGACAACAGGCGCTGTTGCTCGCGGCGCTCACCGGCCTCACCGCCGATTCCGTTACCCGTGGTGGCGCGGTGGAAGTCGCCGAGCAGACGCAGCGGCGTGTCTGGTGGCAGCCAGGCGGCGGGCGGCGGTACGTCCTCGCTGCGCTCCATGGCTTCGCGCTCGTCCTTGGTGAAAGGGCAGCCGGGAGCATGCTCCGGGGTGTCGGGGTTATTGCGCAGGAACAAGGTGCCAGTGTTGCCGTTGAGGCTGACATTGAGCACCGGCAGGGCATCCTTGCGGCAATCGCAGGCCAGCCATTGGTTGGCGCTGCGCACCTTCATCAGCCACTGGTTGGCTTGCAGCAGGCGCGGGCCAACCAGCGTGGCACTGGCAAACCCGGCCAGCAGTTCTTCTTCGGCCGGGGTGAGGGTGCGCACCTGCGCGCCGTTCTTTTCGATGATTCGCATTCAATAGCAGCTCCGAGCTACAAGCCTCAAGCTTCAAGCAAAGCCGCGGCGCTTTCAACTTCAAGCGTGCGGCTTGCGACTCGTCGCCCGCTCAGTTGCCGCCGAACAGCTTGGCTGCGCGGGCGTGGATCTCTTCGGGGCTCAGGTCTTCCTTGTGGGTGGACACGAACCAGAGGTTGCCGAAGGGGTCTTTCAAGGTGCCGCTGCGATCACCATAGAACTGGTCCTGCACCTCTCGCAGTGGCGTGGCGCCGGCAGCGACGGCCTGTGCATAGACCTTGTCGCAGTCCTCGACATACAGGTGCAAGCCGATGGCAGCCCCTGGCAGCGACTGGCTGGCGGTGAGGCCACCGTCCATGTCGCAGGGGTCGGCGAGCATCAGCGAGGAGTCACCGATTTTCAGCTCGGCATGACCGACGCGACCGTCGGGGCCGTCGAGGCGAAACATCTCGAC
Organism: Pseudomonas sp. S44; assembly: GCF_016624805.1. NCBI lineage: Bacteria > Pseudomonadati > Pseudomonadota > Gammaproteobacteria > Pseudomonadales > Pseudomonadaceae > Pseudomonas > Pseudomonas sp. S44. The sequence goes on along the minus strand of NZ_JACVTY010000001.1, from coordinate 703,085 downwards.
GGCGCCAAAGGCTTGCTTGTAGAAGGCGATGGCCTTGGCGGCATCCTTGATACCCAGATAGGGCGTGATGCTGTGCTGGCCTTCGGGGATGGGTTTGGCTGGCATTGCGCATACCTCCTGTGGAAGGTGGTCATTCGTCGAAACTGTATATTTGTACAGTTTCGACGAATGCGCAAATGCCGTTTTCCGATTAAGCGGCCGCTGGCTAGAAGATGTAGTCGGTGGTCAGGAAGCTGGACTGGCGATTGCGGATGATCTCGCTGATCAGCGTCTTGTTGGATTCCTGGAACTTGGTGGCCACCAGGGTACGGATCGAGAATACCCGCAGCGCGTCATGCACCGACAAGGTCCCTTCGGCGCTGTTCTTGCGGCCGTTGAACGGATAGGTGTCCGGGCCGCGCTGGCACTGGGCGTTGAGGTTGATGCGCCCGACCTGGTTGGCGAAGGTGTCGACCAACGCACCGACGGTCTGCGGGTCGTTGCCGAACAGGCTCAGTTGCTGGCCGTAGTCGGAGTCGAGCACATAGTCGATCACCGTCTGCAGGTCGCGGTAGGGCACCACCGGCACCAGCGGGCCGAACTGCTCTTCGTGATAGACGCGCATCGACGGCGCTACCGGGTACAGCAGGGCGGGGTAGAAGAACGACCCCCGGCTCTGGCCGCCGCCCGGGTTGAGGATTTTCGCGCCGTGCGCCTGCGCGTCGGCGACCAGGCCGTCGAGGTAGTCGACCTTGCCCGGCTCCGGCAGCGGCGTCAGTGCAACGCCGGGTTCCCAGGGCATGCCTGGCTTGAGTGCCGCCAGCTTGCGCTGGAATTTCTCGAGGAACGGCTCGACCACATCCTCGTGCACGAACAGGATCTTCAGTGCCGTGCAGCGCTGGCCGTTGAACGACAGGGCGCCGGTCAAGGCTTCATCGACTGCGTTGTCCAGGTCCACCTCGGGCAGCACGATCCCCGGATTCTTGGCATCCAGGCCCAGCGCCGCACGCAGGCGGTGTGGGCGCGGATGGAGCTTTTTCAGGTCGCTGGCGGCCTTGTGCGTGCCGATGAAGGCGAACACATCGACCTTGCCGCTGGCCATCAGAGCGCTGACCGTCTCGCGGCCGCGACCATAGATGACGTTGATCACTCCTGGCGGGAAGCTGTCGCGGAAGGCTTCGAGCAGGGGGCGGATCAGCAGCACACCGAACTTGGCCGGCTTGAACACCACGGTGTTGCCCATGATCAGCGCCGGGATCAGCGTGGTGAAGGTCTCGTTGAGCGGATAGTTGTACGGCCCCATGCACAGCGCCACGCCCAGTGGTGCGCGGCGGATCTGGCCGAGTGTGCCCTGTTCCAGCTCGAAGCGGCTGGAACGTCGATCCAGGTCCTTGAGGGCGTTGATGGTATCGACGATGTAGTCGCAGGTGCGGTCGAACTCCTTTTCCGAGTCTTTGAGGTTCTTGCCGATCTCCCACATCAGCAGCTTGACCACGGCGCTGCGTTGTTCGCGCATGCGCGCCAGGAAGGCTTCGACATGCTGGATACGTTCGGCCACACGCATGTTCGGCCACACGCCGCGGCCCTTGTCGTAGGCTTGCACCGCGGCATCGAGGGCGGTGAGGGCGGTGTCGGCGTCAAGCAGCGGCGCGCTGCCGAGGACGACTTGGCGTTCCTGATCGCCCTCCTTGAGCCACACCGGGCTGCGCACCGTGGCCAGCGGCCCGTCCCAGCGCCTGAGCTGCCCTGCCACCAGATAGTCGCGTTGCTCCAGTGGCTCGCCCAGGCGCCAGGCCTCGGGGATGTCTTCTGGGGTGGGAAACAGCGAATCGAGCAGACGGTCCATGGGTACTGCACCTCACTTTTAGCTGATCAGGTGAAACGCTTCAGCCGAGCATGCACCTGCCGTCGGAAATATTCCAGTCTGGTTGAAGTGCGACGATTCGCCATCGCCAAGCCGTTGGCGCCCGACAGGCGCCGACGGGTGGCCACGGTGTTTACTCTTCCGGTGACGGCGGCTCAGGCGACTCGGCGAGCTCGGCTTCGGGCGCCGGTGGGAAAGGCAGTTCCAGCAAATGCTCGGCCCCTGCGGCAATCGCTTGCTCGCCCAATATCGCGTCCTGATCCATCAGGTGAAGGCGTCGCCAGATTTCCGTGAGGTTTGCCTCGGGGGCCGCATTGAACTGATCATCCTCGATCAGCGTCCTCAGGTCCCTGCGGTACTGGAGGGGCAGGCGATTCCAGACGCTGAAGTCTTCGTCGCTGGCCGTGGACAGCAAGGCTTCGTATTCATGCTCGGCGACCATCAGGTCTACGCCGAAACGCACGTAGTAGGCATTGAGCTGCGCAATCATGGCGTCGTCCATGTATTGGCTTTCCAGCCGCATCACTTGCGCGAGCGGACGCGGCAGAGGTTGTGGCTGCGGCAGTTCGTTGAAGCGGTTTTCGCCCAGATTGACGATGTACGGGTTGCGCATGTTCGCCAGGCCAGCGGGCATTTCGGTCAGTTCGCAATTGCCGAGCAGCAGCGATTCCAGGTTGGGCAGAGCCTGCAGGTTGGGGCTTGCCTGCAGCGGATTGTTGGTGAGGTCGAGGGTCAAGAGGTTGACCATCCCGTTCAACCTTTGCTGTGCCTGTTCGTTCCAGATCAGGTTGTTTCCCTCCAGGTCGAGCAGGCGTAGCGTTTGCGGGTTGCGCAGTTGCGGAAAGTGTTGCAGCGAGCACGCTTCCAGGCTCAGCGCATGCAGATTGGGCAGGCGTTCGAGCAACGAAGCGGGAAGGGTGCTGATTTGCGGATTGCGGGCCAGGTCAAGAAGCTGGACATGCGGGAAGTGGTGGGGTAGTTCCAGGCTGGCGAGGTCGGCGTCGGTGAGATCGAGGTCGGCCAGCTCCAGCGAAAACAGCCACTGTTCGCCCAGCGCTTGTCGACTCATGCCGCGCCAGCTGTTCAGCAGTCGCGTCATGGCCTGGGTTCGGGCAGGTGAGCCCTCGGCCCAGGCAGCGAAGTTGGCCGTCACTACTTGATACCGCGCGTTCAGGGACGCCACGGCCTGATCCGGGCTCACTCCTTGCTCGCGACTCGCGGCAAAGAAGGCTTCGACGCCTTCGTCGTTCATGGCGGGGTAGATCTGCTGCACCTGGCGGTAAAGCGCCCGGTCGATCGGTTCGGGAGGTGGCGCAGGGACGACTGCCGGCTCAGGCTCGATCCCGGGTGCAGGGTTCGGATCCATCGGCGTTCCTCCACGAAGCCCCTGTTGCGGTAACCAGGCGAAGTCGCCGAATGGGCGCAGTTGCCGGGCCCAGGCCTGGCGGTCGGCGTCGATCAGGGCTGTCAGGCGCGCTCGCAGGCTGTCACCGGTGCTGGCCTCAAGCGCCATCGCCGCACGCTCATTGGCTGACAGTATTTTCACCGCAGCCTGGCACAGATCGGCAGTGGCGGGTGTGGGGGCGGGGCGCTCGCCCAGATAGGGCTCGTACCCTTGAGCAGACTGGATGATGACCCGCAAGCGCGTAGCGTAGCGGCTGCCAGCTACGGCAAGGGTAGGCCCATGGGGGCTGTCTGCGCGCAGCTCGATGCGCACATCCTGTGGCCAGCCTTTCAGCGCGGTCATGGCTTTGAGAGCAAGGCGTTCGCTGTGCGCGCTGGCCAGCTCGGGCAGGTACAGGCCTTCGAGGCCGCGGACAACCGGCAGCTGCGCCTCAAGGCCCTGCGCAAGTCTGGCCAGGCGTGTGGGGAGGGCTTGCCCTGTGCTCCAGGCCGCTTGTTCGGTCGTGGTCATCGAGCCGAGCAGGCGCCTGCACAATGGCGCACCGAGTCTGGGGTAGTCCTGCAGCATCCGCGCTTCGTCGACATGGGCCGGCACACTGGCCTCGTAGCCTTCGGCGAACAGCCTGTCACGCTCGGCGGCGCTCGCTGTCGGATAGTGTTGTCCGACCTGCCGTTGCACGCGCAGGCGTGCCAAGGTGTCGGCCAGCAGCGGTGGGGTCTTGGCGTGGGTCAGGTGTACCTGGCGCAGTTGTGCTTCGTCCATGCCGCTGATGCGTGCTGCCTGCTCCAGTTGCGCCGGGGTGAAGGCTTCGAGACGGCTGTCCAGGCGCCTCACCAGTGTCGCCAGTTGCCAGTCGCGTGGTTGTTCGTGCTCGGCGCGCCAGGCGCCTTCGTCATTGTGCTCCAGCAGCGGTTGATAGGCGTCAGGGTCATCAGGATGAACGAGCCGCCAGCGCTGCAGCTGTGCGTCGAAGCGCCGCAGATATCGGTGGCCGTCCATGTGCAAGGACTCCGGCGTGATCTCGGAGGCCTTGACACGGTAGGGCGTCAGGTCGCCGCGCCAGAGGCGTTGGCTGCCATCGGCGCGGGTGATCGGATCGAGGCTTTCGAGCAACGGTGTGCGGGTAAGCGTGCGTACCACCTGCCCGCCGACATGCAGCCCGGCGATCACTGCCAGGTTGAGGCCTACCACTTTCAGGTGCTGGAACGCCTCGTCGCGATCACCGACCTCCCAGGCCTCGTAGCCTTCATAGACTTCATGCAGCAATTGGCAGGCCGTTACCGCGACCATCAGTACACCCACTGCGGGGATGAACATGCCGATGGTCATCAGGGCGTTCAAGCCCAGGCTCTCCCACATCTGCAGGCGCTTCTTGCGCGCCTTTTCGTCGGCTTGGGCCGTGGGCACCGCGAACAGCATTGCCTCGGCCTTGAGCCAGGCGAGATGGTCGGTGTACAGGAAGTCGAACAGCGGCCCTTCGATATCGTGCCGCTCCAGGTGCAGGTCGGCGCCATCAGGCAGTGTCCAGGCCTGCTCATAGCCTGCGTGCGCATCGCTGCTGAGGTTCTGCCGGGCACGATCGAGGAACTGCAGGCGTTCTTCGCTGGCGATCAGCGCCAGGCAGCGTTTGCGAAAGGCGGGGTCGCAAAGGTCGGTCTGCAATTGCACCACCAGCGCCTGGTCACTGCTGAAGACACGGACGGCGGCTTCCTGACCTGGCAGATACAGCAGTCGACCGACGTCACCGGCGTCGACCAGCAGGGCCTCGTGCAACGTCACGCCGAACAGTTGCAACTGTTGGCAAGGCAAGGCCGATCCGTCATCGAGCAACTGCTGGATGCAATCTCGTGCGTTGCCGCCGATCCGATGCTGTAGTCGCGCCAGGTCTGCCGCCAGTTGCAGGTTGCTCTGGTAGAGCCTGATCGCGGCAGGGCGGACATTGGGCGTGCTGAACCTGGCTTGCAGGTGTTCCTGGTAGCGCTGGCCCAGGTCGAGATTGCGGCAGGTGCTGGCGAAAGCTTCGGGTGAAAGCGGCAATGCTTTGATGCTGAAGGCTTTGGAGGCCAGGGGGTAGGGCACTCGGGTTTCGCTGTCACCGAGGGTGGTGGTGCCGGTCACCGTGATGTCGGTGATCTCGGTATCACCCTTCAGGGCCAGTGCGCTCTTGATGTTGAAACTGATGTCATCGGCAAAGTTGTGCAGGGCAGCTTCGAGCAACGTGCGACGCTCGTAGGTGCTCACGTAGACCTCATGGGTGTAACGGTCATGCACATGGATCAGCTCCGCTGTGCGCAGCGGGGCCTGGAACCCGTGCTCGGCTTTCAATTGCGCGGCGAGCAGTGGCTCGGCGAATTCGTCGATCTGCTGGAGGCCCTTGAGCGTCCGGGCCAGGCGCTGCTGCGCCGTGGCCAACTGCGCCTGGCTGGCCAGCACGGCCTCGCGCAGTTCGGGCAAGGCGTTTTCGAAGCCGTCGGCGTGCTGCCCTGGCAGGCCCTGCAGAGGCAGGGTGCTGGCGCGCAAGGTTTGCCATTGTTCTTCACTGAGTCTTGACGCCCATGAAGGCAAGCGCTGGGTGATGAGGTGCTGGTGGGTGGAGGGGAGAGTTGAAGGCATGGCTGTCGCTCCTGTTGTGGAACGCAACAGCAGGCGCCATCGATGGCTGATTCGGGTGGTAGATAGATGCAGACCGTGGTGCTGTTTTCTTTGGACTGCCCGCGAAAGCACACCACGCACACGCGCACTGGGCATGCCAGTGCGCAGGCATCAGGACATGTTCAATTCGGTATAACCCACCCGCTCAACCCCCTGCAACTGGCGGTCGACCAGGCTCTTGAGGGATTCCCCGGTTGCCAGGTAGGCATCACCGAAGTCGTGGCCGCCCAGGGCGCTGGGATGGGCCACCACCTCCAGTACGCCATGCGCCGGCGCCAGTCCGGCCTTGAGATCCAGCGGGGTGCAGACGTAGTCGGCGGTCACGCCGCAGAGCTGTTTCAGGCGCCGGTTGAGCAGGGTCTTGAAGACCCGCTTCAGTGGCCCGATGTTGGCCCCGACATTGCGCGCCAGACGCACCGGTATGGCGTGTTCGCGGGCAAACCGTGCGACCACCTCACCGACCGGCCAGATGTTGTGCACGTGCTGGTGCGAGTCCAGGTGGCTGGGAATGACGCCATGGGCCACACAACGTTGCCATTGGGTCTCGAGCTCCTCGCGTACGGCCTCGCGCTCACTGCGTGAGAGGCGCAGGGTGCGCTGGCGCAGCCCGAGGTCGAACTCGCCCTGGGCGGTGCAGAAGCGCGGCTCGGCGAGGATCGCCTGGCTCAGGGGGCGGCCGTAGGTCAGGTTGAAATGCAGGCCGATGCGGCCCTTCAGCGCCGGCTGCTGGGCCAGTACGCACGCGGCCTGGAACGCCGGCATGTTGGCCATCAGTGTTGCCGAGCTGATCAGCCCGGCCTGGAACGCGTGCAGGATCACCGCGTTGATGGGGGCACTGAGGCCGAAGTCGTCAGCGTTGACTATGACCTGGGATGGCATCCGCTCGCTCCTGTGTGGGGTTCGGGGTGACGGTGGCTGCACTGTCGGCCTTGCGCAGGCGCGGCTTGAGCCAGCGCCAGCAACGCAGGGCCAGGCCCAGGGCGATGCCGTCCGGGCGCCAGCTGTAGCCGCTCAGGCGCCATTGTTCGACCTGGCCGGTCTGGCGTTCATGCAACTGGTGGCTGGAGTTATCAAGGCTTACCCGCGAGGCGTCGACCCAGCTCCAGCCCTCGTCGAGGCCCCAGTGAATCCACTCTTCGAGCAGCACCCGGCCACTGCCCAGCTCGCGCTGTTCGGGCACGAACGCCAGGTTGTAGTCGTAAATGCGACCGTGTTCGAGCAGGCCCAGGCGGTAGCTGATGCAGCGCCCGTCCAGCTCCAGCAACACCAGGCACACCAACCCTTCGCCAGCCAGCTCAGTGAAGGCCTGGTACATCCACTCGCGGCGCTGGCTGCCCGAGAAGATGCCGACATCGTCGTCGCCCTTCCAGCTCGCCGCTTCCACGGCGCTGATCGCATCGAGCAGGGCGGTGATGTTGTGGCGGTCGGCGACCACCCGGCGCACCTGCGCGCCGCAGGCTGCAATGCGCTTGCGTGCACGGCGCAGCTTGTAGCGTGGGTCGCCACTGACCTCCTGGCGGTCGGCTTCACTGATGCGGTGCACCGGTACACGGCAGGTCAGGCGGCGCTCGAAGGTCGAACAGGCCGCAGCCCATTGGCGCAGCCAGTCCTCATCGCCACCTTGCACCACTTCACTCAATTGCAGCAGCGCATGGGGCAGGTGCTTGCGGATGGCTTGGAGCACTTGTGTGGCGTGGTGTGCTGGCAGGTCGAGCAACAACGCGATGCGGTCGCTCAGCGGGTGGCCCAGGTGACGCACCACCGGGACATTCAGTGGGCCGACCGCCTGGCGCTCGCGCACCAGCGGCAGGCACAGGCACAGGCGGCCATCGAGGTGGCCGAGCAGGATCTGCAGTTGCTGGCCTGGTTGCAGTGCGGCCTCGGCGGCGCACAGCCAGCCCAGGTGATTGAACGGGGTGCTGCCGGCCACGCGCTGGCGCAGCGCCTCATAGCCGGCGGCAGGGAAGCTGGGGGTGCGCAGCGAGGCGCACCAGCTCAGTTGCAGGGCCATGGGGTCAGGACGCCGTGGCCGTGGCGCTTTCGGACGCCGGTTTACGCAAGGTTTCCAGGCGCGACTCGCTGTAGCGGCTCTCGCGGAAGAACTTCCAGCGCCCGAACAGGCAGTAGACATTCATGATGCGCCCTTGCTCCTGGTAGCCCATGCGCAGGTGCAGCTTGAGCGCCGGGATGTTGTGTTGTTCGCAGACGTCCACCACCTTGGTGCAACCCTGCGCGGCCATGGCCTTCCACAACGCCACTTGCAAGTCCACCGACAGCTCGCTGCCCCAGTACTTGCGGATCAACTCGCCGCCGAACTCGAAGAACTCGCCCGGACCGACCGGGAACCAGCACCCGTAGTAGTGGCGGTCATGGTAGTTGCGCGCGCTGCCCCAGATGAAGGCCACGGTGTCACCTTCGTCATCTACGAACATCAAGCCTGTGTAGCCCTCGGCGGCCAGCTCGCGCATGGTCTCGACGCGGTCGCCGAAATGCCGGGTGAAGGCCTTGACGTTGTTCACGGTGATGTTTTCGAGGCGCAGTCGCGCATAGGGTTTGAGACGGTGCGGGGGCACCGGGGTTTCCAGGTCGCGTTCCATCCACACCAGCTCCCAATGATAGAAGACGTAGTGTCGCCAGGCGCTGCTCAAGGTGTTGCGCAGTCCCTTGCGCTTGATGCGATCCTGGATCTTGCTCAATGCACGCATGGTGCCTCCTGTTCATGGCAGATCGAGGTGCGTTTCATGACGCACTCCAGGTCAGGGCAAACAAGGTCTGCCCTGGCAGTTGAAAACGGATCTGTCCCTGCTGGCAGCTGACGCGGGCAGGGCGCGGGTGATTATCGGGGCCGAACAGCTCGAGCCGGGCGGCCGGGCAGTCGCCGAGTGCCAGCTCGACCTGCTGCACGCGCTCGGCCTTGTTGACCCCCAGCAGGCTGCGCTGACGGCCGTCGGCCATGGCCAGGACGTCGACCTCGAAGGCGTCGTTGTCCAAGGCCAGCACCTGGCGCAGCCAGTGGCGCTGGATGAACTGCTGGGCAAGGCCCACCGGCTTGAGCTCGAAACGCTCATCGCCCAGCACGCGGATCATGCCCTTCGGCCATTCGGGCTCGTCGGCGACATGGAACCAGTTGAGCATGTCCAGCAGGCCATCGGCGGAGGCGTTGATCACCACCGACGCCCACCACAGGCCAGCGTAGTGGGTGTTCTGGTCATAGGGGCTGAGGCTGGAGCCGCTGGACAGGTTGGTCTGGTCGAGCAGCAGCGCCTTGCGCGGGCGGCCCTGGTTGTCGAGGCCGACCAAGGCCGCGGCCTGGCGCACGCTGTCGCGGTAGCTGCGGGTGGCGAGCAGGTCGCGGACCATCCATTCGTGCCAGGCCAGAGCATCGATCTGCGCGCCGTGCTCCCGGAGCAGGCGCCGGGCCCAGTCGATGCCGCGCAGGTCCTTGCTGCCCTGGGTGAAGGGGCCGCCGAGCAGGCGTGACGAGGCGGGCATGGCGATGCGCACGCCTGCCTCCCGAGCGCCCGGCCAGGCGCTTACGCGCTGGGCCATGCCGGTGAAGAAGTCGCGGTAGCTTTCATAGTCGCGGTAATTGAGGTTCGGCTCGTCGGCGAAGGCCAGGTAGTGCAGGCCCTTGCCGCCCAGGCGCGCGGTGCCGGCCAGCCAGGCATCGAGGCCGTCGTGGCTGGTGCGATCGGCGGCGAGGTCGGCGCGCCTACCGGTGCCGGCGAGCAGGGTGATGTCCTGGGTGATGCCGAAGCGCTGCTGGTACAGGCGTCGCCAGGCGTCTTCATAGCCGGGTTGGCGGGCGAGCACGTCCATGAAGCTGTAGTAGCCGGCCGCCTGCGGACGCAGGGCGTCCAGGGCCGCGAAGCTCGGCGGTGGCGGCAGTACGTAGGGCAGGTTGACCCCCAGCAGCGGCGTAGGGCCGAGCACCTTGGCCTGGAGCTTGAGCCGCACCTGCCCGGCAAGGTTGGCGACGTCGCCCAGATGATCGGCGCGCTGGGCGAACAGGTTGGCGCTGCCGTCGAGCCAGAATGCCGCCTTGCCGCGCCCCTGCAAGCGTAGCCGCCAGGTTTCGTCGCGGGGGCTGACTGGCAGCGTCTGCTGGTCGAAGCGCCAGTAGGCCGGGTAGGGCTTGAGCGCCACCTCGACCTGCTGGCCGTCGCTCAGGCGTTGCGCCGAAAGCCCGCGCACGCCGCCGTGGAACTTGCCGGCCAGCGTCGCCTGCTCACCGGCCTTGACCCGGAAATACAGCTCGACCCGTGGTCCGACTTCGGCGCTGAAGTGCACCTTGGCGGGGGCGAACAGGGCGCGCGTGGTGTCGCTGTGCTCGATCTGGTAGCCACGGAAGCTGTACCCAGGGACTTCCAGGCGATAGGGGCCGGCGTCGGCGCTCAGCGGCCAGCGCTGCTCGCCGCGCAATTCCTCGGCCTTGATCGCCCGCTCGCCGCGCAGCTGGCCACGGCCGTCGAGCAGGAAGATGCGCTCGGCATTGGCGTCGGCCTGCCAGGCCGGGTGCCAGCGCAGGCGCAGTTCATCGTTGCGTCCTGGTTGCAGGTACAGGCTGCCATCGCGGATATCGCCCCATTGCAGGGGGGCCGCAGGTGCCAGCGGCACCCACAGGGCACAGAGCAGCAGCCAGCGTTTCATGCTGGCCTGCGCTGCAACATCTGGCGCAGCGGCGCGAAGTCGCTGGGCAGGATGATCAGGGTGTGCAGTACCGGCACGCCACTCAGGCGGCAGTACAGCACCAGCATGGCCACGGTCACCGCCAGGTAGGCGATCGATGACGCCGCGGCGGCGCCGACGATGCCCCAGGTCGGAATCAGCAGCACATTGAGCACCAGGTTCAGCGCGGCGCCTGCACCCATCATCAGCGATACCGTGCCGGGGCGGTTCTTGCCCAGCAGGTCCAGGCGCAGGATGCTGGCGTAGCACAGCCCCAGCAGCCCTGGGAGCAAGGCCAGCAGGGCCGGGTAGGCCGGTTGGTAGGCCATGCCGAACAGGGTGACGATCAGCCAGTCGCCGATCACCGCCATGCACAGGCAGGCACCGAGCATCACCGTGGCGGTCAGGCGCAGTGCCAGGGGGGTGAGTTTTTCCATGCCGGCGTCCTGCTGCAGCAGGCGCTTCATCAGCGGTGTGGTCACCGCTTCCGGGACGATCAGCAGCAGTTCGGCGGCGGCACTGGCCATGGCGTAGTGGCCCAGTGCAGTACTGCCGAGCATGGCGCCGATGAACAGGTAGTCCGAGCGCAGGATGACTTGCTGGAACAACAGGTCAGGATGGCTCTTGGCGCTGTAGCTGAGCAGCTCGCGCTGGCCGCCGCGGTCCCAGCGCAGGGCCAGCGGATGCTGGCGGCGCAGCCACCACAGGCCCAGCACCAGCACCAGGGCGATGCCCACCAGCCAGCTGATCAGCGCCGCCTCCAGCGCCTCTTCACGCCACATCCAGAACAACGCAAGAAACAGCAGCAGCGGTGCGGCCGATTCGGTCAGGCGCAGCACGTTGAACGCGCCGACGCCACCGCTGGCGTTGTGCAGTGTCAGCAGGCCGCTCTTGAGGACGGTCATCGGCACCGCCAGCAGCAACAGCCAGGCCAGCAGGCCTAACTGCAGGGTGATGTCCAGGTCGGCACCGAACTCGCGCACCAGCAGCACGCAGACCAGCGTCAACAGCCCGGCCAGCAGGCAACCGTAGACCAGCACCTGGGTCAGCAGCAGGCCCATGTCGCGCTGCTTGGCCGCCTGGTAGCCAACGGCGCTGTTCAGCCCGCCGCTGGTGGCGGCGCTGATCAGGTCGGGCAGGGTGCTGAGCAGGGCGAACAAGCCCCGTTCGCTGGGGCCGAGGATGCGCGCCAGCAGCACGTTGCGCAGCAGGCGCAGGGCGATCATCGCAAGCTTGGTGCCCATGCTCAGCGCCAGATGGCGCAGGTAATGGTTGCGGCTCATGAGCGGCCCCCGCGGCTGATGCGCCAGGCCAGCAGCGATGGGCGGCTGGCATTGCGCTGGCTGACGCCGATGCGTGGCAGGGCCAGCGGATCGTCATGCCCCTGGCAGATACCGGCGCGTGTGCTCAGGGCGAAGGGGTAGCGGTGCGCCGCCACGCGGGCGCGCACGCGATCGTCATGATCGCCATTGGGGTAGCAGTACACCGGCAGGGGTTGTTGGCAACCGTGCTCCAGGGCGGCGTGGCTGCGTTGCAGTTCCTCGTCCAGGCGCCGGTCGTCGAGATAGGGCAACAAGGCGTGGCTGGCGCCGTGCGGGCCGAAGCGCACCAGGCCCGAATCCTCGAGCTCGCGCACTTGCTGCCAGTCCATGGCCTGGGGCAGCGATTCGGCCGGGCAGGCGTCGGTCAGTTGCTGCAGGGCCTGCGGGCTGAGGCTCTTGAGGCTTTGCAGGTAGTGCGCCAGCACCTGGCTGCGCGCTTGCGAGCGGTCGTTCATGAAGTAGGCCGCCGGCAGCGGTCGGCCGAGCTTGCGCAGGTACTCGATGAGGTTGTGCCGCGCAGGTTCGCCGTGGCTGCCCCACAGGGTCTCGCCGACGCTTTCCCACCAGAAGCGCTGGCGGCTGCCGATGTAGTCGGTGGACAGGAAGATGCTCGCCGGCACCTGGTGCTTGCGCAGCAGCGGGAAGGCGTTGCTGGCATTGTCGCGCCAGCCGTCGTCGAAGGTCAGGGCAACCTTGGGGCGCTGGTTGCTGCGGGGGGTCTCATGGTCCTTGAGCAGGTCCATGAGGCTGACGCAGTCGAAGTGCCGAGGCAGCCAGCGCAGCAGCCCTTCGAAGGCGCGTGGCCCGACGCACAGCTCGTTGCGGTGCGGCAAGGCGGCGCTGGCATCATCGGCCAGTACCCGATGCAGCATGAGGATCACCCCGGCGCCGCGCAATTCGGCGCGGCCCTTGGGCGACTTGAAATACAGCCAGCCACTGGCCTGTTTGATCGTCGTCTTGATCGGCATGTCCATCGCTCATCGATTCTGGTCGGGATTCCATTGGCTGTAGCTGTGCCCGCGCAGGAATTGCCACAGGCCGACACTCATGCCCGCCAGCGTCACCAGCACGAAGGCGGCCAGGCGGAATGGCCTGGGCAGGCGGTGGCCAGCATCGAGCAGGCCGGCGATCGCAGCGGCATAGCCGAGCAGTTGCGCGGCCAGGGTCAGGTGGTAGAAGTGCGATTCACCCACCAGCCACAGGTTGGCCAACAGCAGCGGCAGCAACAGCACCGGCGCCAGGCGGCGGATCAGCTTGTGGCTGATCAGGGCGATGGCGTACAGGCCGTGACGCATCGGGTTGAGCAGTTCGCTGCGCGCGGCCAGGCTCTGCAGGCCGCCGACGGTGACGCGTTGGCGACGGCGGAACTGCTTGTCGGCCTCGTCCACGCCCTGGTCGAGGACGATCGCCTCGGGCACGTAGACGATGCGCTGGCCGGCGGCCGGGGCGCAGGTGCTGATATAGAAGTCATCGTTGACCTGTTTGGGAATCGCCTGGTACAGCGGGCGGCGCAGGGCGAGCAGGGCGCCGTCTGCCGAGACCATGCAGCCGGTGCGGTTCTCGACCTTGCGCACCCAGGCTTCGTAATGGCGATACAGGCTGTCGCCCAGGCTCAGGCCCTTGCCTGGGTCGGGGATGATCATGTGCCCGGCAGTCCCGCCGACATCTGCGTCGGCGAAGGGCGCCAGCAGCAGGCCGAGGGTGTTGCCGGCCCACTGGTTGTCAGCGTCGGTGAACACCAGGATATCGCCGCGGCAGACGCTCACCGCAGTGTTCAGCGCGCCGGTCTTGCCCAGGCGCGGCAGGTCCAGCACCTGTACCCGTGGATCGTTCACGGCGCGGGCCAGCGCCACGGTGCGGTCGCTGGAGCCGTCGCTGGCCACCACCACCTGCAGTTCGGCGGCCTGGTAGTCCTGGGCGAGCACGCTGGCGAGCTTGGCTTCGATATGCCGCTCCTCGTTGTGCGCGGCGATCACCACGCTGACCCGCTGCGGCGCTAGCGGGCCGGGTGTGCGCACAGGAAAGAACGGCGCCGCCAGGGTCAGCAGCACGGGATAGCCGACCCAGGCGTACAGCGGCAACAGCAGGCACAACCAGAAGATGATCTCAGCCACGGGCGGGCCTCCTTGCGGTGCGGTTGAACAGGCTGAGGATGAACGCAGCCCCGGCCAGGTGCAGGCGCAGCCAGTGCAGGCCCCAGAGCTGCAGGGTCAGCAACGTGTCGTGGTGCCTGAGGCTCTGGCGCAGACTCAGCGCCAGGGCAGGCAGGGCGCTGATCAGCAGCAGCACCAGGGCCACATGGGGGAAACCGTCGAGCAGGGCCGACAGCGCCATGGCGTCGAGGACCCAGGCGCCCACCGACAGCAGCGGGAAACGCAGCAGGCGCAGGCTCACGCCATGGCTGCGCAGCAGTTGCAAGTGGCTACCCTGACGCCACATCTCCTTGCCCAGCCATTCGCCCCAGCTGCCCTCGAAGCCCCAGTGCAGCACCACCGGCTGGCGCAGCACGCGCAGGCGCGCGCCGGCTTCGTGCAGGCGCAGGGTGAAGTCCTTGTCTTCGCCGGTGCGCAGGCGCTCGTCGAAGCCGCCGACCTGGTCGAACCAGGTGCGGCGCATCAGCAGGTTGGGCGTAGGCAGCCAGGTGCAGTCCTGTACCGTCTGCCCGGCGCGCAGGGTGCGGCGTTGCCAGGCGTGGGCGAACCACGGCGCCTGGCGCGGGGTATCGCAATCGAGGGCGAAGACGTCGCCTTCACCGCGGCGCTGCAGGCCCAGCAGCAGGTCGAGCCAGTTGTCCGGTACTTCGATGTCGGCATCCAGAAATGCCAGCCACTCACCGTGGCTGACCTGCGCGCCCTGGTTGCGCAGGGCGCCGATGGCCACGCCAGGCAGGCTCAGCACCTGGGCACCGTGCTGGCGGGCAATGGCAGGGCCGTTGTCGCTGGAGCCGTTGTCGACCACGATCAGCTCACAGCCGAGCCCCGCGCAGTGGGCGGCCTTGCGCGCGGCATCGAGGGTGCGGCCGATATGCCGGGCTTCGTTGAACATCGGGATGACGATGCTTACCTGATTCATCGCTGCGCCTCCACGTCTCGCGACGCGGTGGCCTGGCGCAGCAGCACGCTGGACAGCGCCAGCATCAGCCACAGGTACTTGTGGCTGGGGGCACTGAGGAACATCAGGAACAGCCCGATGGCCAGCATGCTCATGGTCAGGTGGGTCATCAGGTCGGCGTTATCGTGCTCGCCGGTGGCACGCCACGCCGCACGGGCCTGCCAGAAGTTGCGCAGGGCCAGGGCGATCATGCCGACGAAGGCCAGCCCCGCCGGCAGGCCGGTTTCGCTGAACAGCTCGAGGTAGGTGTTGTGGGCGCGACGATAGAGGTCGGTGGTCTTGCTGTTGACCGGGGCGAAGGCCTTGGAGAAACCGGTGTCGGCGTAGTGCAGCGGGAAAGTGCCGGGGCCGGTGCCGAGCATCGGGCTGTGGCTGATCATCTCCTTGCCCACCACCAGGTACGAGGCGCGTCGGCCCAGGGATTCGTCCTGGTGCGCATTGACCCCGGACTTGAGCAGCATCAGCGACTGGATGCGATCGGCGTAGCCGGCCGGCATCAGGGCCGCGCCCAGCGGCAGGACAATGGCCAGGCCGAGCATGGCGAAGCCCAGGTGACGCGGGCGGATCCGTGTCAGTTGCTCGCGGTAGTTGTACAGCACGATGCCCAGGCTGATCAGCAACACCACCAGGCCTGAGCGCGACTCGGTCTTGGTCATGCCCACCAACAGCAACAGGCAGCAGCCGGCCCAGAACAGCTTGAGCGGAATCTGTCGGGTCTTGATCGCCAGCCACAACCCCAGCGGCATGGCGATGGTGATCAGCAGGGCGAAGGCGTTGGGGTCGAGCATGGCCGAGGCGCGGCCCTGTTCCTGGTACTTGGTGGAGAAGATGGCGAACAGGCAGGTCACGCAGACACTGACGGTGATCAGCCGCGCCAGCATCCGCAGATTGAGGTCGCGCCCCACCAGCAGGGTGATGACGAACACCACCAGCCCCACCAGCAGTTCACGCAGGTGCAGCACCGACAGCTCGACGCTGTCGCTGGTCCACAGGCTCAGCAGGTACAGGGCCATGAATGGGATCAGCAACCGCCACTGGTTGCTGCGCAGGCGCTCGGCCGGCAACTGACGCACGGCCAGTTGCAGCGTGAGGATCAGCACCAGGCCCAGGCCGATCAGCTTGGCGCCGGAGACCATGCTGTCCTTGAGCAGCCCTTCGAGCGGCACCAGCGCGGCGATCGCCAGCAGGCCCCAGGCTGGCTTGCGGTACAGCACCAAGGCACCGGCCAGGCCGACCACGGCGCCAGGGGCCAGGTAAGGGTAGGGGCTGGCCAGCAGCCCCAGCGACAGCAGGGCCACCAGGCCCACCAGCGACAGGGGGATGATCATGCGACAACCTCCATGGCCGTGCCCTGGTACACCAGGGCCCAGCGTTGTGCCAGGGTCGGCAGGTGGTAGCGTTCGCGCTGGGTCTGGCGGGCGCGGGCCACCAGTTCTTCAGCCTGTTGCGGATCGCCCAGCAGCGCCTGCAGGTGGGCAGCGAGTTCATCGACCGCCAGCGGTGCGGCAAGCAGCCCGCTGCGGCCGTGTTCGATCACATCGGGAATGCCGCCGACACCGAAGGCCACCACCGGTACGCCGTCCTGCATGGCTTCGAGCAGGATCATTGGCGTGCCTTCGGTGCGCGAGCTGATCACCAGGGCATCCAGTCGGGTCATCCAGGCTTGCATGTCGCGCTGGAAACCCGGCAGCGTGATGCGTTCGGACAACCCAGCGGCATCGATGCGCGCCTGCAGCGTGGCGCGTTCGGGGCCGTCGCCGAGCATCACCGCGTGCAGGTGCGGGTGGCGCTGGCACAGCGGGATCAGGGTATCGAGGAACAGGTCGGGGCCTTTTTCGCTGGACAGCCGCCCGACATAGCCTGCCAGCCAAGGGGCTTGGCGCGATCCGTGGCTCTGCACCGCAGCGCTACCATCGCGGGACGAGCCCGCTCCCACAGGGGCTGCGGGGGTAGCGCAATGCACAGGTGTCGCGGCCTCCAGCGAACCCTGTGGGAGCGGCCTTGTGCCGCGATCACCGGCGTAGCCGGTGCCCTGCACCGCGGTGCTGCCATTGCGGGACGAGCCCACTCCCACAGGGGCAGATTGCACAGATGCCACAGGCTCCGGCAGGCCGTTGGGGATTACCTGCAACTTGCTGGCTGGAACACCCGCCTGGCGGTGGATGCGGGCAATGCTCTCGGCCACGCACACCACAGTCGCCACCGTGGGTGTGCGGCACAGTTGCAGGCTCAGCCAGGTGTAGAAGCGCTGCTTGGTGCTGCGCGGCGTGAAGCCGTGCTGGGTGGTCACCAGTGGCAGGCGCCACAGTGTCGCGGCCAGCCAGCCGAAGACCATACCCTTGAAGTTGTGGGTGTTGATCAACGGCCGCTCGCCACGCACGGCCGCCACTTGCCTGAGCAGTGCGCCCAGGCCATGGCAGCTCTGGCAGTCGATGCCGGCTTCGCGAAAGCGCATCACCAGATCCTGCGGCGCGTCGAGGAACAGCACCCGGTGCCTGCCAGGGGTTGCCTGGCAGTGGTCCAGGAGCATGCGCTCGGCGCCGTAGAATCCGCCGCTGCTGAGCAGGTGCAGGATCAACTGGCCGGTAGCGGGCACGGCAGCGTTCAATTGCGCACCCAGTGCATCAGGCGAGGCAGCGACCACGACTTGTGCGGGTTGGGCAGCGCCGGGGTCTGGTCGTTGATCACCAGCAGCACCGGCAGGCCCAGCTCGTGGCTGATTTGTGCAGGGTGCTTGAAGCGGTGGTCGAAGAACTCCTTGACGTAGACCAGCGCGATGGCCAGCAGCAGGCCGGTGACCAGGCCGAACGGGATGATCAGGCCAGGTTTGGGGAACGACGCGGTGGCCGGCTCATAGGGTGCGCTGAGAATCCGCGCGTTGGACTGGCTACCATCGAGCAGGCCCTGGCCGCGGCTTTCCTCATAGCGCTGGGCGTAGGTGGAGAAGGCCTTGTGCAGGGCATCGATCTCGGTGTCGAGCTGGCGGGTCTTGCTCTGGGTCTCGCGCAGCTCGGTGATGCGGTTCTTGTATTCACCGATGCGTTGGGTCTTCTGGTCGATCACCTGCTGGGTCACGGCCAGGTCCTGCTGGCGTTCGCGGATACGGTTCTCGACGATCTTGAGGAATTGGCCGCGCAGCTGGGCGATCTGCTGGCGTGCCATGACCATCTGCTCGGCCCCGGGCTGGAACACCGTGGCATCGCCGTTGTAGCGGGCCAACTGGGTGGTCAGCTGCTCGCCCAGTTGCTTGATCTCGCGGTCTTCGAAGGCGACGTTATCGACCGTGGTGGTGAAGGTGTAGGGGAAGGCATAGTCGGCCATCTTCGCCTTGCTCGCCGCGGCCAGGCTGCTCTGCAGGTAGTCGAGCCACTGCTGGTTTTCCAGCTTGCGGTCGCGCTGCAGGTTGAGTGCCTGTTCCTCGGTGTTGATCGCATTGAGGCGGAAGGTGATCTCTTCTTTCGGATCGGACGAGCCGATCGCCGTCAGCAGGGCCAGGCGTTGGCCCTCGAGGTCGCCCAGGCGCGCCTGGTAGTGCAGTTTCTTCTGCTCGTAGAAGGTCTCGGGCAGCTCGTTGGACTGCAGGTCCTGGCGGTTCTTCAGGAAGTTGTCCAGCAGGCGGGCGACGAACAGGGTGCCGAGCCGGGCGTCATCGGCGCTGTAGGTGACCGAGATGACGTTGGAGCCGGGCAGGGTCTCGATCTTGAGGTCCTTGACCGCCTGATCGGTGAGCTCGTCGAGCTGGGTATCGCGCTCGTCGGCGACCGACTTGCCCAGCAGGCGATGCAGCGGGTCGACGATGCCATGGCGCAGCGGGTCGATCACGGTGCGTCGCAGTAGACCGGGTTCGGCCTGGTACTGGCCTTCCTGGCGCAGTTGGCTGATGGTCTGGCGGATCAGCGTGGGCGAGCGCAGGATGTTGCTCTCGGTCTCCATGTCGGCCAGCGACGGCGGGATGAACTGGTCCGCCTGCTGAGCCAGCGAGGAGCTGGTATCACTTTGCGAGAGCTTCTTCGATTGCACGATGACTTCGGCGGTGATGTCGAAGCTCTGCTTGAGCACCAGCGGTAGAATCACCGCGATCACCGCGAAGATCAGGAACACCCGTTTCACCAATTGGCGGTTGGCGAAGAAGATGCGGAAGAACTCATGCACATAGTTTTCTTTCGGTTGCGTGGTCATGGTCCGTCCCCTGGTCAGTCGTTGCTTTCTTTGTTGTCGACGCGGTAGCTGAAGCTGAAGCCAAAGCCCTGGAACAGCACCACGTCAGCCAGTTGCCGGGACAGCTCGGCAGCGCTGGCAAGCTTGGTCTTGGGTACATAGAGCATGTCTTCGGGCTGCAGATAGGCGAGCTTCTGGCTACCGCCGGAGAGGGCCTGGTCGACGTCGTAGTTGACCGCATGCACGGTGTTGCCTTCGCGGCGCATGATCACCACCGAGCCGAGCTTGGCCTTCAGGGTCGGGCCGCGGGCCAGGGTCAGGGCCTCGAGCACCGACACCGGACGACGGATCTGGAAGGCGCCCGGCTGGCCGACTTCGCCGAGCACGTAGATCTCGTTGGCGGCAGTAGACTTGAGCAGCACATCCACGCTCATGCGCCCCGGCAGGCTGGCGTAACGCTCGTTGAGGTAGTCACGCAACTGGTTGACGGTCATGCCCTGCAGCGGCACCGAGCCGATTTCCGGGAAGGTCGCGCGGCCGTCGTTGCCCACGGTGATGTCGCGGCTCATGCCGGTGCCGGGGTGGCTCAGGGCGTTCTTCAGGTTGACCTCGTCGGTCATGGGGCTGAGCACGCGCACCGTTACCTGGTCGCGGTTGGGCTTGAACACGCGCTTGTCGTTGTAGGCCTGACGAATGGCGCTCTCCGCTTCGCTCGGGGTCAGGCCCTCGACGCGCACCGACGCGTTGGTGGATGGCAGGGTGATGCTGCCGTCGGGTTGCACCAGCTGCTGGCCGTTCAGGCCGCTGGCGGCCATGAAGTTGAGGTCCAGGGTGTCACCGGACTGGATGCGGTACACCCCGGCAGAGCGGTTGCTGACGTGGAAGATCACTTCCAGCACGTCCTGTGGCCGCAGCACCTGTTCGCGGCGGGCGACTTCGGTGGCCTGGCTCTCGGCCGCTGGTGCGGTGAGGATCTGTACCGGCATTTCGCGGCTTTCCTGGCTGGCGCAACCGGCCAGGGCGAGCACGCACAGGGCAATCGAGGGGTATCTCATGGCGATCATGGCGTGCGTCCTCTCACAGGTTGTCGTACAGCCACTTGGGCATGTAGTACTTGCGCTTGTTGAACACGCTGCCGATCAGCCGCGCGCCAGCTTGCGTCAGCCGTTGGGCGGCGGCCTGGGCCACTTCCCAGCGGGTTTCCTCGGCGCACACCACCAGGATCACGCCATCGACCAGGGTGCCGATCACCAGGCTGTCGGCGCTGGCATAGATGGCTTCGCCGTCGATCACCACAAAGCGGTAGTGGGCGGCGAACTGGCGCAACAGGATGCGCAGGCGCTCCGGGTCGAGGCGGTCGCGGCCGCGCTTCCAGGTGCCCGCCGGGAGCACGTCGAATGGTTGATCGGACAGGTGCACCACGCAGTCCTGCGCCAAGGGTGGAGTGTCCTCGTCGAACAACAGGTCGGTGTAGCCGCGCAGCTTGTTCAGCCCCAGTTGCTGGCTCAGGCCATTGCTGCTGGAACTGCCGTCGATCAGCAGCACCGCACCCGCGCTCATCAGCGCCAGCTGGCTGGCGAAGGCCAGGGCACTGGTGCTGGTGCCGGTGCCGGTGTTGGCCGCGGTCAGCAGCAGGGTGCGCTGGTCGAGGTCGAGGACAGTGGCGGTCAGGTTGGTCTCGCTCGGGTTGGCGATACTCAGGCTTCTAGAAGTGGAACCGTCCATCTCAACTTGCTCCGTGGCCAGTGAAAACCTTGAACGGGGTCTTGAGCAGGATTTTCAGATCCAGCAGCAGGCTCTGTTCGTTGATGTAGCTGAGGTCAAGCTCTACGCGTTGGTCGAAATCGATGTTGCTGCGTCCGGAGATCTGCCAGAGGCCGGTCATGCCGGGGTAGATCGACAACCGTGCCAGGTGGTTATCCTTGTAGCGGTAGGCGTTGAACGAGGTAGGGCGCGGGCCGACCAGGCGCATGTCGCCGGTGACCACGTTGATCAGGTTGGGCAGCTCGTCCAGGCTGCTGCGCCGCAGCCAACTGCCCACCGAGGTGATGCGCGGGTCCTTGTCGATCTTGAAATCGATGGAGTCGGCGCCGTGCTTGTTCAGGTGGCGTACCGAGTCTTTCAGCGCCTCGGCGTTGGCGACCATGGTGCGGAACTTGAACATGCCGAACAGGCGGCCGCGGTAGCCGGTGCGTTTCTGCACGAAGAACACCGGGCCTGGGCTGGACTTCTTGATCATCACCGCCAATGCCAGGAATACCGGCGACAGCAACAGCAGCAGGTTCAGCGCCGCCAGGCATGACAGCACGCGGTTGGTCCGCGACAGCGTCCAAGGGCGCCCGCCGACCCGCCCGGTCATCCAGCCACGGCCTTGCATGTGGATGGCGGCATCGATGCGCTGGCGGTGCGCCGGATCCATGCGTTTATCCTGGTACAGCGCCTGCAGCTGGGCGCTTTTCGGTTGTCCTGTCATATCACCCTCCGTTGTTTCGGCTGCTCGCCTGCAGGTTCGCCATCTGTGGCACCGTGCGAGTAGTAGTGCTTGAACCAGGCGACGAATCGCCCGAGCCCTTCGTCAAGGGAAATCGTTGGGGTAAAGCCGGTGACCCGGGCCAGGGCGCTGGCATCGGCACAGGTGGCCAGCACATCGCCCGGTTGCAGCGGCAGCAACTCGATCACCGCATCGCGCCCCAGGTGTTTTTCCAGCAGGGCCAGGTAGTCGAGCAGTTCCACCGGGCGTTGGCCGCCGATGTTGAACAGGCGCCAGGGCGCTGCGCTGCTGGCCGCGTCGGGGCTGTAGGCATCCCACTGCGCATCGGTGCGGGGCGGGTAGGGCAGCAGCCGCGCCAGGCTTTCGACGATGTCGTCGATGTAGGTGAAGTCGCGCTGGTGCCGACCATGGTTGAACAGCTGGATCGGCCGGCCTTCGCTGATGGCACGGGCGAACTGCATCGGCGACATGTCCGGGCGGCCCCAGGGGCCATAGACGGTAAAGAAGCGCAGGCCGCTGCAAGGGATGCCGAACAGATGGCTGTAGCTGTGCGCCATGGCCTCGTTGGCTTTCTTGGTGGCGGCGTACAGCGACAGCGGATGATCGACTGCATCCTGCACCCGGTACGGCGTGCGCTGGTTGGCGCCATACACCGAGCTGGACGAGGCGTACAGCAGGTGCTGCACGGGGTGGCGCCGGCAGCCTTCGAGAATGTTCAGGAAGCCCGCCAGGTTGCTGTCCAGATAAGCCTGGGGATTCTGCAGCGAGTAGCGCACACCGGCTTGCGCAGCCAGGTGCACCACCACCTCGGGGCGCTCCTCGGCGAACAGCCGGGCCATGGCGTCGCGGTCGGCAAGGTCCAGGCAGTGCAGGGGGAAGTCACCGACGTTCTGACGCACCCAGTGCACGCGAGCGTGCTTGAGCGACGGATCGTAATAGTCGTTGAAATTGTCCAGGCCCAGCACCTCATGACCGTCGCGCAGCAGGCGCAGGCAGGTGTGGGCACCGATGAAACCGGCCGCGCCGGTGACCAGCACCTTCATGGCGCGCCGACCTGCGGGGCGCTCTGGTCGGGCGCGACCTGGCGCAGGCCGATGCCACTGTAGTGCAGGCCGTGGGCGGCGACCTGCTCGGGGTTGTACAGGTTGCGGCCGTCGATGATCACCCGTGCGCGCAGCTTGCTGGCCAGCAGCGAGAAATCCACCACGCGAAAGTTCTTCCATTCGGTGCAGATCACCAGGGCGTCGGCGTCCTGCAAGGTGTCGTCGCGGGTGGCGCACAGTTGCAGGTCGTCGCGGTAGCCGTACAGGCGTCGGCATTCGTCCATCGCTTCGGGATCATAGGCCCGCACCGTGGCGCCTTCGTCCCACAGCGCTTCCATCAGGTAGCGGCTCGGTGCTTCGCGCATGTCGTCGGTATTGGGCTTGAAGGCCAGGCCCCACAGGGCGATGGACTTCCCGCGCAGCCCGCCCAGGCGCTGCTTGAGCTTGGCGAACAGGATGCGCCGCTGCTGGTCGTTGACTTCGTTGACGCTCTGCAACAGGCGCAGGGGCATGCCGCTGTGCTCGGCGGTGTGCAGCAGCGCCTTGATGTCCTTGGGGAAGCACGAACCACCGAAACCGCAGCCGGGGTAGATGAAGTGGTAGCCGATGCGTGGGTCCGACCCGATGCCGCGGCGCACCGCTTCGATGTCGGCACCCAGGTGCTCGCTGAGGTTGGCCAGTTCGTTCATGAAGCTGATGCGTGTGGCGAGCATGGCGTTGGCGGCGTACTTGGTCAGCTCGGCGCTGCGGTTGTCCATGAACATCAGCTTCTCGTGGTTGCGGCAGAAGGGCGCGTAAAGCTCGGCAAGCTGGTCATGGGCGACCTCGTCATGGGTGCCGACGATGATCCGGTCGGGGCGCATGCAGTCGGCCAGGGCGCTACCTTCCTTGAGAAATTCGGGGTTGGACACCACACGCACCTGCAAATGGCCCTTGCCCAGGCGCTGCAGTTCGTCGCGGGCCAGGGTCACGACCTGGTCGGCGGTACCGACCGGTACCGTGGATTTGACGATCAGGGTGCGGTCGGCCTCCATCAGCGCGGCAATCTGCCGGGTGACGTTGAGCACATGGCTCAGGTCGGCCGAGCCGTCCTCGTCAGGTGGGGTGCCGACGGCGATGAAGATCAGCTCGGCATGGCTGACCGCGTCGCTGGCCTGGGTGCTGAACAGCAGGCGACCTTCCTTGATGTTGTCTTCCAGCAGGCCCGACAGGCCCGGCTCGCTGATCGGTGGGACGCCCTGACGCAGTTGGTTGATCTTGTGGGCATCCACGTCCACGCACAGGACCCGGTGGCCGACGTCGGCAAGTGCCGCCGCTTGTACCAGTCCTACGTAGCCAGTGCCAAAAACGCTCACGTCCATGTCGGCGTGCCTCGTATGGATGAGTAAGGGGTATGAAACAGTGGTGTGATTTCTGTATAGCTCAGCTCGCGGGAAATGCGTCAAACCAATGGCATGTTTCGTCGCATTTACAGACGCTAAACAAAACGGCCATTGGCCACCAACCCTTTGCCAATCCGGGGTTTAGCGTTGAAAGCTACTGGCATTTGGCCGTTCGATGAACCGATGAACGGTTGCAGGCCACGAATAATGCGGGGTCATGACGATAGAGCGTCTCAACCGCGATACGTTTTTTGCGCCAGAATATGGCGTTGAGATACCGTCGGAAAATTGACTTTTCCGGCTTGTGATTTGTTTCAAGACTGCTACGGTTTGAATGAAAACCCATGACCGGAGTGGTCGAATCATGCGCGGATGGATCAAGCTGGCCCTGTTGTTCCTCTACCTGGCGAGCTTTCATGGCTATTACCTGGAGCGGATAGAAGCGCTGGGTCTTGGCCTGCCTTTGCTGCTTTACCTGGGCGTGGCGGGGGTGCTGGTGGTGGGGTTGCTGCTGGCGGCGTGGATTCGCCCAGGTTGGCTGCGCTGGGTGCTGGCGTTGGCTTTTGCGGTGAGTGCGCTGTTCTTCGATGCTTATATGCGAATCACCGATTCCTACCTCACCTACAGTGCGTTCGTGTCCATGGTGTATGCCGGTGGCTTCATCCAGGAAGCGCTACAGCAGTACCACTATGCGATCACCTTGGCGGCGTTCAACGCGCTGCTGGTGCTGTTGGGTGTGGGGTTGCGCCCGGGCGCTGTGCTGCGCCTGCCGCACCTGGTGCCCGTGGTCGCGCCATTTCTGGCGCTGGCGTTGCTGGTCGGTGTGCTGTTCATCCGCGCTGGCGAGGGGGCCCGCGGCCTGCCGGTGATGTACACACCCTTGGCTTATGTGAGCCTGTTCGGCTACGAGGCGCTGCATGACCGTGTCGGCCCACGCGAGCCGGTGAGCCTGGCGCAGTCCGGCAAGCCGATGGCGCGCGATATCGTACTGATCATCGACGAGAGCATTTCGGGCAACTACCTGGACCTCAACACCCCTGCCGGCGTGGCGACTCACCTGCTGCAGCCGCACTCAGGGGTGAGTATCGTCAACTACGGCTACGCCGCCTCGGTGGCCAACTGCAGCGCCGACACCAACGTCACCTTGCGCTACGGCGGCACCCGCAGCGATTACCTGCGCATCAATTCGACCCAGCCGTCGATCTGGCAATACGCCAAGCGAGCAGGGCTGGGCACGGTGTACATCGATGCCCAGCGCACCGGCGGCAACCTGCAGAACCTGATGGACGAAGCCGAGAAGCGCGACATCGACCGCTTCGTCCAGTTCGACGACACCCCCGTGGTGCAGCGCGACATGGCGGCGCTGGAGCAACTGGTCAGCCTGCTCAAGGATGGCCAGCCGCAACTGATCGTGATCAACAAGGTTGGCGCGCATTTCCCGGTGCACGACAAGTACCCCGACGCCTTCCTGACCTACCAGCCGGCATTGCCGCGTGGGCATTTCACCGATGTGGCCGACACCGGCACCCGCGACGGCTTCGATGGCCGCCCCGAAGACTGGGTGCTGTATCGCAACGCGTACCGCAATACGCTGGGCTGGAACGTGGGCGAGTTCTTCCGCCGCCTGTTCGCCGAGGCCGACCTGAGCCAGGCGGTGCTGATCTACACCTCCGACCATGGCCAGGACCTGCATGAGCGCGGCAATCCGGGCCTTAACACCCACTGCGACAGCGACCCGGTGATGGAGGAGGGGCTGGTACCGCTGGTGGTGATTCAGGGCACGGGCGTCAAGGCCCTGGACTGGCAGGCGCACCTGGCACAGAACCGCAACGCCTCCAGCCACTACAACATCTACCCCACGCTGCTCAAGCTGCTGGGCTATGACGCTGCAGCCGTCACCCGTATCTACGGCCAGGCGCTGGATGTGCCGACCGACGACCCGTTCACCTTCAACGTGCGCTTCAACGCACGGCTGGGCGCCAAGCCGGACTTTCGTCACATCGACCTCAGCCAGGTGGTGACCCCTGACCAGGCCAAGGGTGTCGCGGTGACTGCGGCGCCCTGAGCGCAGATGCCGTTGCGGCAGGCGCGGGGCAAGCCCGCGCCTCCAGGCGTCAGTTGGCCCGTGCGGCGTTCAGCGCCCCGGCGCGCGACACGCGCAGGGCCACCAGGCTGCCCAGCACGATCACTCCGGCCAGCGAGTACAGCGCAGCGTCGGTCGAGCCGGTCTGGTCCTTGATGAATCCAACCAGGTACGGGCTCAGGAAGCCAGCCATCTGGCCCACCGAGTTGATGATCGCCAGGCCCGCGACGGCCGCACTGGCGCTGAGCAGCGCAGTGGGCATCGGCCAGAACATCGGCAGGCCGGTCAGGGCGCCCATGGTGGCAATGGACAGGCCCAGGATGGCCACGGTTGGGTTGCTGGCGAAGTTGACCGCGATCAGCAGGCCGATGGCGCCCATCAGCATCGGCACCACCAAGTGCCAGCGGCGTTCGTTGCGCAGGTCTGCCGAGCGACCGACGATGATCATGAACACACCGGCCAGCAGGTAGGGGATCGCACTCAGCCAGCCGATCAGCAGCGGGCTGTCGAAGCCCAGGTTCTTGATGATCGATGGCAGCCAGAAGTTGATCGCGTAGACGCCGCTCTGGATGCAGAAGTAGACGAAGCCGAAGGTCCAGATCAGTGGGTTGGTCAGCACGGCCCACACGCTGTCGCCGGTGGTGCTCGGCTTGCTCGCGGCATCGGCGGCGAGGTCCCTGGCGATCAGTTGACGCTCGCTGTCCGACAGCCACGGGGCCTTCTGATAGCCGTCGCTGAGCAGGAACACCGCGAGGATGCCCAGCACCACGGTCGGCAGGCCCTGGATCAGGAACATCCACTGCCAGCCCGCCAGACCGTGCTGGCCGGCGGCGAAGTGGTCGAGAATCCAGCCGGAGAACGGCCCGCCGAGCAGGCCCGAGACCGGGATCGCCGACATGAACAGGGCCATGATGCGGCCCCGGCGGTCAGCCGGGAACCAGCGCGAGAGATACAGGACCACGCCGGGGAAGAAGCCGGCTTCGGCGGCGCCGGTGAACAGGCGCAGCACGTAGAACTCCATCGGCGTGGTGACGAACAGCAGGCAGGTCGAGAGCGTGCCCCAGGCGATCATCATCACCGCGATCCAGCGCCGTGGGCCGAAGCGGTTGAGCGCCAGGTTGCTGGGCAGGCCGCAGAGCACGTAGCCGATGAAGAAGATCCCGGCGCCCAGGCCGTAGATGGTCTCGCTGAACTTCAGCGCGTCGAGCATCTGCAACTTGGCGAAGCCGACGTTGACGCGGTCCAGGTAATTGAACAGGTAGCAGATGAAAATGAACGGGATCAACCGCAGGATGATGCGCCGGTACAGCGCATTGCGGCTGGGGTCTTGGCCTTGGTCAGGGGCAGGGCTGTGTGCCATGATGAAATTCTCTGTTGTTATGGTTGTCACGCGGCGCCTGTTCCGGCGCTCGCCTGAAACGAGTCTCGGCGAGCAGGGCGCCGCTGTCTTTGTGCTTTTGCACAGCGTAGGGCACGCACGGCTGTGCTGCGGAACAAAGTCTGTCACTGCAAGGAACCCACATGTTCGAGCTTGACCACGACCTGGCCCAGGATATCGTCGACCGGGCGATGGCGATCCTGCCGTGCAACGTCAACGTCATGGACAGCCAGGGCCTGATCCTGGGCAGCGGCGAGCCAGAGCGCATCAATACCCGCCATGAGGGGGCGCAACTGGTCCTGGCCAATGGGCGCATCGTCGAACTCGACAGCGAGGCGGCCAAATGTCTCAAGGGCGTGCAGCCAGGGGTGAACCTGCCGTTGATGCTCGACGACCGATTGATCGGCGTGCTCGGCCTGACCGGCGATCCGCAGCAACTGCGCACCTACGGCGAGTTGGTGCGCATGACCGCCGAGATGCTCCTGGCCCAGCGTCACCTGCAGATCGAGCAACAGTGGCGCCGGCAGCGCTGCGACGATCTGCTGGCGCTGCTGCTCGGTGGCAGTGGCGAGTCCCCCCGGCTGGTGGATGAAGCCCGGCAACTGGGGCTCAAGCCGCAACTGCCAAGGGTGCCTTGCCTGTTCGAACTGGAGGCTGGGCCACCGGGCGAAGCGCTGTCGGCCTGGCTGACCAGCCGCTATCCCGACAGCTGGTGCGTAAGCCCGGCGCGTCAATCGTTGCTCTGGTGCCGTCCGGCAAGCGTGGCGCTGGATGAGGTGCGCCTGATCGAACGCTTGCAGCGCCATGGCTGGCAGGTCCAGCGCCTGGCCCTGGGCAGTGTGGCGCAGAGCCTGGAGCAACTGCGACGAGGTTACCGTCGGGTCCGCGACCTGTTGGCGTATGGCCGCGAGGTAGTGCCCGGCGAGCGCGTGCTGAGTTTGTCGCGCTATCGCTTGCCGGCGTTGCTCTGGCGCCACCGCAACGATGATGCCCTGGACGAGTTGCTCGAACCGCTGCAACGCATCCGCGCCAAGGATGCCAGCGGCCAATTGCTCGCCACCTTGCGTGCCTGGTGCGCCCATGACGGACAAAGCCAGGCATGCGCCGATGCCTTGGGGATCCATCGCAACAGCCTGCGTTATCGACTGGAGCGTATCGCTGAACTGGGCGAGGTGGATCCGCTGCGTCTGGAAGGGATGCTGAGCCTGTACCTGGGCTTGCAACTGCTACCCGCCGAGTGAGTCCCGGATCCGGGCAGTGGCATTTGCCCAAACAACCGGCCAGGTGTTTTGTGCATCCGACCGAGGCCGCTCTGGCGCGCAGCTGTCAGCATGCGGGCTAACAGGACCAGGAGATTCACCATGAAAGTCGTCATCGCCCCCGATTCGTTCAAGGACAGCCTCGATGCCGCCGGTGTCGCCCGGGCGATCAGCGCCGGGCTGGCCAAGGTCTGGCCCGAGGCGGAGCGAATCGAGTGCCCGATGGCCGATGGCGGTGAGGGCACCATGGAGGCGATCGTCGCGGCCACCGAGGGCGAGCAGCGCCGCCAGGTGGTGCGCGGGCCGCTGGGGGCGCCAGTGGAGGCGAGCTGGGGCTGGTTGGCGCAGAGCCGCACCGCGGTGATCGAGATGGCCCAGGCCAGTGGCATCCAGTTGCTGCCCAGCGCACAGCGCGATGCCTGTCGCAGCAGTACCTGGGGCACCGGCGAGCTGATTGCCGCAGCCCTGGCGGCAGGTGCGCAGCGCATCGTGCTGGCCATCGGCGGCAGCGCCACCAACGACGCTGGCAGCGGCATGCTGCGGGCCTTGGGCCTGCGCTTGCTGGACCGCGAAGGCCAGGCGCTGGCCGAGGGCGGTCTGGCCCTGGCGCAACTGGCACGCATCGACGCCAGCGACCTTGATCCGCGCCTGGCCGAGGTGCAGTTCGAGGTGGCGGCGGATGTCGACAACCCCTTGTGTGGGGTCAATGGTGCCTCGGCGATCTTCGGCCCGCAGAAGGGCGCAACGCCCGAGCAGGTATTGCAGCTGGACCAGGCACTGGGGCATTTCGCTGATCATTGCGCGCAGTTGCTGGGTGAAGACCTGCGTGAATCTCCCGGTTGCGGTGCGGCGGGCGGCATGGGCTTTGCGGCCAAGGCCTTCATGGGTGCGCGTTTTCGTCCTGGGGTTGAAGTGGTGGCGGAGCTCGCCGGGTTGGACGGGCTGGTGCAGGGCGCGGACCTGGTGATCACCGGCGAAGGCCGTTTCGATGCCCAGACCCTGCGCGGCAAGACCCCGATGGGCGTGGCCCGCGTGGCCAAGCGTCACGGTGTGCCGGTGGTGGTGATTGCCGGCACCTTGGGGGAGGGCTACGAGGCGTTGTATGCCCATGGCATCGATGCCGCGTTCGCCGTGACCAGCGGGCCGATGACACTTGAGCATGCTTGTGCCGAGGCCGGGGCGCTGCTTGAGGCGCGGGCGGGGGATATCGCACGGTTGTGGCGGTTGGCGCGGGCGGTGTAGGAGTCATCTCTTTCGAGGGTTTTGTGTGGGGGCGAGCACCTTCCAGCCCCAACCCCCCTTCCAGCCAACCTCCTCTAGCTCCCCATCCCCCCAATAGCGCACGACCGTTCATCGGATCAAAACGTTATTTTGTAACGGCTAATAGCACTTTGATAGCGGCGCTCGGTCTTTCCTGAGATGCTGCATCACATTCTCGTTTGAAAGTGACGGGCCCCCGGAAGTCGGGGCCTGACGGCCACCAGGGAAGCTGGCTTGCAGGATGCGTGCGTGCTCTACCACACAACTGTTTGCAGGGTGTCCCATGTTCGATCGCAAAATCAAAGCTCGGCTCGCGGCAAGCGAAGCCGAGGTCAAACGCCTGCGCGCGCTGCTCGACCCAATGGAACGAGGCAACCTGGCCCTGCGCCTGGACGCCGAGCGCCGGATCAGCGCCTGTAACGAAGCCTGTTCGGCTGCGCTGGGGCATCCGCATGGCGCCTTGATCGGCCAGGCCCTGGCTGATGTGGTGCCGGGGTACGTGACCGCTCTGCCGTGCTATCGGCGCTTCAACGAGGCGCTGTCACGCTTCGAGCCGATTCGTGACGATTACCGCTTCCTCACCCGCGAAGGCCGATTGATCTGGCTGCACCTGACCTGGCTACCGGTGCGCGGCGACGATGGCCGTCTGGATTACGTACAGGGCTACGGCAGCGAAGTCACGGCACAGATCGACAAGAGCCGTGAGAACGGAGCATTCGTCGAGGCGCTCTTGCGCTCCACTGCGGTGATCCAGTTCGACCTGGCAGGCAATATCCTCACGGCCAACGAACAGTTCCTCGGCGCCATGGGCTATTCGCTCACGCAACTGGTCGGCCAGCACCATCGCCTGTTTTGCCCGAAGGAAGAGGCTGCAGCTCCCGCCTACCAGGAGTTCTGGAAGACCCTCAACAGCGGGCGCTATGTCGCCGGGCGCTTCCGCCGATTGGACAGCCGGGGGCAGGAAGTCTGGCTGGAGGCCAGCTATAACCCGGTCTACGACGCCGAGGGCAAGATCAGCCGGGTGATCAAGTTCGCCTCGGTGATCACCGACCAGGTGCGCAAGGAGGACGATATCCGCCGCGCTGCGCAAATGGCCCTGGAGGTGTCGCGCAACACCGACGTCAGTGCCCGCGAGGGGGCGAGCGTGGTGCAGGAAGCGGTGCAGACGATGCAGGCGGTGGCCGATCAGATGTACAGCGCCTCGACCACCATCGAGGCCCTGGGCAAGCAGTCGCTGGTCATCAGCTCGATCGTGCAGACCATCGGCAGCATCGCCTCGCAGACCAACTTGCTGGCGCTCAACGCTGCCATCGAAGCGGCCCGTGCAGGCGAGCAGGGGCGCGGGTTTGCCGTGGTCGCCGATGAGGTGCGCCAGCTTGCAGCACGCACCAGCGCGGCGACCGAAGAGATCGTCGCGGTGGTGGCGCGTAACCAGCAATTGGCCGATCAAGCGGTGGTGGAGATCGAACACAGCCGCGAGCAGGCGGGGGTCGGGCTGACCCTGGCAGGCCAGGCGGGCAGCGCCATCACCGATATTCAGGAAGGCGCACGCCGCGTGGTGCAGGCGGTCGGGCAGGTGACCCAGGACCTGCGTTGAGCCGCAGATATCAGTCGGGCTGGCGCCAGATCAGCTCGCGAGTATCGTAGCCGCGCTGGCGGGCCACTTCGAGCAGCTGGTTGCGCGTGCGTTCGCTCACCGTAGGCGTGCGCGACAGCAGCCACAGGTACTCGCGGTTCGGATGGCCAACCACGGCCACGCGGTAGTCCGGATCGTGGTACAGCACCCAGTATTCGCCCTTGGCGGTGTCCGGCGCCAGTTTGCTGAACCAGTTGTCGAACCTCACCCACAGCTTGTCGGTCTGGCCGGGTTGCTGCAGTTGAGCAATGCCGGTCGCCTCCTGCCACTCGCCGTCATCGTCTCGGCAGCGGTTGGTGACATCGACCTGGCCATCTTCGCGCAACTGGTAATTGGCTTCGGACTGCACGCAGTCACGCTGGAAGAACATCGGCAGGCGTGCCAGTTCGTACCATTTGCCCTGGTACTGCTCGAGATTGACCGGCATGGTCTTGGGTGGCGGCTTGTCCGCCGAGGAGCCGACGCAACCGCCCAGCGCCAGGGCCAGGCAGGAAACCAGCAAGGTGGCGCGAATCGCCATGAAGAACCTCCGTCATCATTAGGATCATGTTTGTTCGATGGCCAGAGAACGCAAAAGTTGAATCCGAATACACGGTATGGACATTCACGGCGTCACCATGAAATGCGTCAACCGCTCCCATTGGTAATGAACTTGGCCACTATAGGTGGGGTGCTGCTCGATGAATGCCTTGGTGTAGGGCAATTCCATGCCCAAGCGATTAGCGTAATGGTTGTAGCCGATGAACAGTGTGCCACGTGGCCAGCCGCTGACTTTTTTGCCGCAGATTTCGGAATAGTCACTTTTCTGCTCGTAGAGATCGAGACTGTATTTGGACAAAGTCTCCATGACCTTGGTCAAGCGCTGAGCATGTTCCTGATACAAGTCGATACCTTGAAGGCGTGCGGTTTCGGCAACGTTGATCAGGGCTGATACGCCATAACCACTATGGGGAAGATCGCGACAGAACTCCGTCGGCATCCCATCAATGTAGCGCGTCGGATTATGCCAGGCGGTATTTACGTCCTGCGGATCGCGTGACCACCAGGGGGTATCGTGTGGGCGCGTGCCGTCCGTGGAGATATACACGTAAGCCGTGAGCACTGACTTCCAACGGCTGATGGCCTCGAAAAAAAGTTTTTCATCCTTGTTGTACACCGCAATGTTGACGAGGGCCTCTATTGCACTGGCATGCCAGTTGGTGTTGCTTCTGTAGTTGTGTCCAGCGCCCGGCTGAAACATGGCATAGGCATAAGGCTGGTATTGCGTCTTGAACATGTGGCCGACAGCATACTTCTCATCCTGGGGCCACGGTGCATAGCTGTATTTGAGAATCTCCGCTGCTCGCGTGAATAACTGAGCGGCCCATGAGGCTTGCAAGCGTGCATTGCTGTTCGTGTGCTCCCTCAACTGGCCGCTCCAGGCCATGAGGATTTTGCGCACATTTTCCGCGTGTTGGGTGTTTCCGTTGTAGCTCCATAACAGGGCTTGCAGATAAGCGGCTTGCGCATCCTGGATTTCGTCGGTGCAGCCAATATCCGGCTGCGAATACGGACCACATTCGACGGTTGCGTGAGGGCGCGGCTCATAGTCGAGCGCGGCCAACGGGGACTTCATGGCGGCCTCATAGGACGCCTTCCAAGGCTCTTCGTTCAGGTGGGCCGCGACAAAGCGCAACTGCTGTTGAGAGACCAGTGCACCTGGATGCTTGAACACAAAATCAGCATTGGCTTCGAGCGTGACTAGCGCCAGCATCAGCACCACGATACATACTTTGTACATGGGCAAGCCCTCCTGGATTCTGCGTGCAGAATGAAAGAACGGTAAAACCTCGTCTACTGACAGAGTTGACAGGTATGTCTCATCAGAAACTACCGATCCAGCGCTGCGTCCATCATCTGTTCCAGGCCTGCATACTCGGCATGGCTGACCGCAACCAGGCCGCTGGCGTCCTGGGAGTGGGCGAAGGCGGCGAGGGCTTCGGGGTCGTCGAGCATGGCCTGGCGAATGCGGGCCTTGAGCGCCGGGCACAGGTTGGCGCGGAACACGTAGGGGTCGTAGTAGATCGGCGCCGAGCGCCACAGCACCTGGAGCCTGGCGGGGGCGATGGCGTGGCTGGCAAGGTAGGCGTCGGCGCGCTCGCTGGCGACGAAGGCGGCATCGACGCGCCCTTCCAGCAGGGCCTGCAGCGCCTTGTCATGGGTGCCGGCGTACACCAGCGCACCGAAGTAGCGCTGCAAGGGCGTGGTCACCTGCGCTGCGAACTCGACGCTCGGTACCAGGCTGCCGGAGGTGCTGGCCGGGTCGCTCAGTGCCACGCGCTTGCCGCGCAGCGCTGTCAGGTCCGCAGGCCCCGGGCTGCGGGTGAGCAGTAATGCCTGGTAGTGGTTGCCGGCCGGGGTATAGGGCCCGGCACTCAGGGTGAAGGTGGCGAAGGCCTCGACCTGCGGGTCGCGACGGTGCGCCAGTACATAGGAGGCCGGCCCCAGCCGGGCGATGTCGGCGCCGCCGGAGACGATGGCATCGACCACGCCCTCGTAGGAGGGCGCAACCACCAGCTCCACCGGCACGCCCGTGGCCTCGCTCAGGCGCTGCAACAGTGGCTGGTTTTCGCGCAGCATCGCCTCGGCGCCCTTGAGCGGGATCACCGCCAGGCGCAGGCTGCGGGGCGCACAGTCGGCCCGCGCGGCGAGCGCTGGCAGCATCAGGGCCAGCAGTGTCAGTGCTTTCAATGCACGCATGATTTCTCCTCAAGGGCATTGAAGGGCGGGTAGTCGCGCAGTTGTGCCGGCGACAGCGGACGGCTGAAGTGATAGCCCTGGGCAATGTCGCAACCGGCGAGCTTCAGGCACACCAACTGCTCGCGGGTCTCCACGCCCTCGGCCACCACCTCCAGGCCCAGGCGCTTGGCCAGGATGATGGTCGAGGAGACGATCGGGCTGTCGTCATGGCTGTTGCACAGCGGCGCGATCAGGGCGCGGTCGATCTTCAGCTTCGACAGCGGCAGCGCCTGCAGGTGGGCGAAGCCCGCATAGCCACGACCGAAGTCGTCAAGGCTGATGCCGATACCGGCGGCGCGCAGCCGGTGCAGGTGCTCGAGGGCCGTGCCTTCGGGGTCGAGCACGGTGGTTTCGGTGATCTCCAGCTCCAGGTGCCGCGCGTCGATGGCATGCTGCGCCAGGGTTTCAAGCAAGCGCTCGCTGAAGTCGGCCTGGCGCAGTTGCAGCGCCGAGACATTCACCGCCAGGCGCGTATCACGGCCCTGGGCCTGCCAACTCGCCAACGCCTCGCAGGCCAGACGCAGCACCTCCCAGCCCAGCTCGACGATGAAGCCGCTGCGCTCGGCCATGCCGATGAAACGGTCCGGGTAGAGCAGGCCGAACTCGGGATGCTCCCAGCGCACCAGTGCCTCGTAGCCCAGTACCTGCAGAGTGTCGAGACGAATCTGCGGCTGGAAGTGAAGCACGAACTGGTGCTCGGCCAGGGCGCTGCCGAAGGCCTGTTCGAGGGTGAAGGCCTGGATGTCGGGCAGGTTCAGCGAAGGGTCGAAGAAGCGGTACTGCGCACGCCCAGCCTGCTTGGCCGAGTACATCGCCGCGTCCGCACAGCGGATCAGGCTGTCGATTTCCTGGTCATCGCGCGGGGCGATGCTCACCCCGACACTGGGGCTGGTGTTGACTTCCTTGCCGTCCAGGGCGTAGGTCGCGGACAGCTTCACCACCAGCGCGCGGACCCAGGCGTCGATCTGTTCCTCGCTGCGGTTGCCGGCCAGCAGCACCACGAATTCATCGCCGCCGAAGCGCGAGGCTTCGTCTTCGGGTTCGAGCATGCGCTGGATACGCCCGGCGACGGCTTGCAGCAACAGGTCGCCGATCTTGTGACCGAGTGAATCGTTGATCGACTTGAAACGGTCCATGTCGATGAACAGGATCGCCGTCAGGCGACGCCGGGCGCGCTGGCGCGCGAGGGCCTGGGCGGCGACTTCGACGAACTGGCGGCGGTTGTGCAGGCCGCTGAGGTGGTCGGTGGCGGCGGCGTGGCTGCTGCGTCGATGTTCATCCTCCAGGCGCCCGATCAACTGCTGGTTGACCTGTTGCGTCTGCTCCAGCTCGCTGAAGGCTTCCTGACGCTTGCGCAGCAGGCGCAGGCTCCAGAACAGGCCGCCGAGGATCAGCAGGGTCATGCACAGGTTCAGCCAGAACTGGCGGTCGTAGGCGAGGGTGGTGGGCGCGAGAATCTCGTCATGACGCTGGCTGACCACCACGCTGAAGCCGCGGTCGGCGACCCGGCGGTAGAGGCTCTGGTAGGTGCTGGCGTAGGTGTACTGGGTGAACTGCCCCGCGTCGCTGTTGCCGCTGGGCAGTTCCGGCTCCAGCGACTCGGCGGCCACCACCACGCCGCTGCTGTCGATGCGTACGCGCTCCTGGCCGTCCGCCTGGAGCAGGCGCATCAGGCCGCTGTGACCCAGGTCGATGTGCTGGAAGAGTACCGCCAGGTAGCCGATGTCCAGCTGTACCACGAGGATGTTGTCGATCTCGCGGCCGCTCAGGTCGGTCAGCGGCAGCAGGAAGGGCAGGCGCCATTTTGGCAAGGCGTTGGGGGCGTTGTCGGGGGCGATCTGGGGCATGAAGGGCTTGAAACCATGGCGCGCGACATGTTGCTTGAGCTGCTTGAGCCAGTCTTCCGGCAGTTGTTGGGCCTCGTCGATAGGGCTGGCAGAGACCAGGCGACCCTGCTGGTCGTACAGGCTCATGCGCTTGAACACGGGATCTTCGGCCAACAGCCGCGCCAGGCTGAGGTTGCCCTGGCGCATGCTGAGCAGGTCATCCTGAGTGACACGCCCTACGGCCTGGGCCCGATCGACCAGTTGGCGCAGGCTTTCGCCGACGATGCTGGCCAGGTTCAGGTGCTCGGCGGCCTTGGCCGCCAGGGCATCATGACGGGCGGCGGCCTTTTGCGTGAAATGCAGCCCCCAGAGAAAGGCCAGGGTGACGGTGCACAGCATCAGCAGCAGCAGGGGCAACAAGCCTGCAGGCGAGGGGGAGCGGCGGTTCACGTTGTGTTGTTCCCGGGCCCTGTGGTGCAGCAAAAATAAGACAGCAAGATGACAAAGGAATGACTGGTGGCGAAATGCTTCTATCCGCCGCAGGCTGCTCCTTTGTGTGCAGGAGCAAGCGTCTTGTTCAAAATCTAAAGGCCAGTCCAACCCCTGTGGGAGCGGCCTTGTGCCGCGATCGGGCGCGAAGCGGCCGTAAAACCAGGCGCCGAGATCTATCAGGAAAACCTCGGTTGCCGAGTTTGCGGCCGCTTCGCGTCCGATCGCGGCACAAGGCCGCTCCTACACCGAGATCGGTGTGCTTTGCTACTGCTTGACCAATGCGTGCAACGCCGCCCTGGCTTCATCACTGGCCAGGCACTGGATAAACAGTTCGCCCTCGCGCCGCACGGTTTCTTCCAGCTCCCGTCGCTGCCCATCCTTGAGCAGGCGTTTGCTGATGCGCAGGGCCTGCTGCGGCATGGCCTGCAAGCGCCGGGCAAGCGCCACCGCGGCCGCCAGGCACTGTTCGCCGTCGTCATGCAGCTCATTGGCCAGGCCCCAGGCCAGTGCCTGTTCGCCGCTGAGCAACTCGTTGGTCAGCAGCAATCGCGCCGCCCGCTGATGCCCCAGCAGGCGTGGCAGCAGCAGGCTCGAGCCGAATTCGGGGCACACGCCCAAGGGCGCGAAGGGCATGCGCAGTTTCGCCGAACGACTGACCAGCACCTGGTCGCAGTGCAGCAGCAGGGTGCAGCCGATGCCGATGGCGGGGCCGTTGACGGCGGCGAGCAGCGGCTTGTCCAGTGCCAGCATGGTGCGCATCATGCGAAACACCGGGCTGTCCAGATCTCGTGGGGGGTTGTCGAGAAAGTCGCGCAGGTCGTTGCCGGCGCTGAAGCAGGCCGCGCCGCCGGTCAGCAGGATCACCTCGACGGCCGGGTCTTCGCTGGCCGCCTGCAGATGGCGGTCCAGCGCGCTGTACATCGCGCTGTTGAGCGCGTTGAGCTTGTCGGGGCGGTTGAAGGTCAGGGTCAGCAAACCCTGGTCGAGGCTGCAGGTGATCAGGTCGGACATGGCTGGGATTCTTGTTATTGGCCGGAGCACAGGGTTTATCACGCGCTGCGCCTTGTTGTACAGTCGTTCAGTCCAACCTGCCGCGACGAGAATCCGCATGACCCAGGAAGCCCGCTACAACCGCATGGCGCCCGAAGAGCGCAAGGCCATCCTGGTCCAGGCGACCCTGGCCTGTCTCAAGCGCGACGGCTTCCAGGGCGCGTCGATCCGCAAGATCTCCGCCGAGGCAGGGGTGTCGGTAGGGCTGATCAGTCACCATTATTCGGGTAAGGACGAACTGGTCGCCGAGGCCTACCGCGCTGTGACCGGGCGGGTCATGGGCCTGCTGCGCGAGGCCATGGCGCAGGCCGCACCCAATGCCCGCGAGCGCCTGTCGGCGTTCTTTCGCGGATCGTTCTGCGCCGAGTTGCTCGACCCGCAGTTGCTCGACGCCTGGCTGGCCTTCTGGGGCGCGGTGAAAACCGCCGAGGCGATCAATCAGGCGCACGACCACTCCTACTCCGAATACCGCAACGAACTGGCTGCCTTGCTGGCGGCGCTGGCCGGCGAGGAGGGCTGGCAGGCCTTCGACGCGGACCTTGCCGCGATCAGCCTGAGCGCCTTGCTCGATGGCCTGTGGCTCGAATCGGGGCTCAATCCCAATACCTTCACCCCGGAACAGGGCGTGCAGATTTGCGAGGCCTGGGTCGATGGCCTACAGGCCGGCGGGCGTCGGCGCTTCAGCCTGCCGGGAGGCTGTTGATCGGTCGTTCAGTACCGGGTAGGCTGCTGGCGCGGGTTTCAGAACAACATCAAAGAAGAGACCACACGCAATGACACCTCGGGTACTGGTCGTCGACGACGATCCGCTCATTCGTGACCTGTTGCAGGCCTATCTCGCGCGGGAAGGCTACGACGTACGCTGCGCCGACACCGCCGAAGAGGCCGAGCGCTACCTGGCCAGCCAGCCGGTGGACCTGGTCATGCTCGACATCCGCCTGCCGGGCAAGGACGGTCTGACCCTGACCCGCGAGCTGCGGGTGCGCTCGGAGGTCGGCATCATCCTGATCACTGGCCGCAACGATGATATCGATCGCATTGTCGGCCTTGAATGCGGCGCCGACGACTATGTGATCAAGCCCCTCAACCCGCGTGAACTGGTGTCGCGGGCCAAGAACCTGATCCGCCGCGTGCGCCACGCCCAGACAACCCGCCCTGGCGCCATCGCCAGCCCTTGCCTCAAGCAGTTCGCCGACTGGGCGCTGGACAGCGACCGACGCCGGTTGATCGACCCGCAGGGCGGTGAAACCCTGCTGACCCATGGCGAGTTCCAGCTGCTGAGCGTGTTCCTGCGCAACAGTGGCCACACCCTCAGCCGCGACCAGTTGATGGACCAGATCCGCAACCGCGAGTGGGTGCCCAACGACCGTTCCATCGACGTGCTGGTTGGCCGCCTGCGGCGCAAGTTGCACGACGACCCGGCCGAGCCGCAACTGATCATCACCATCCACGGCACCGGCTACCTGTTCACCGCCAGCGTGGCGGCCTGAGGCCATGCGCGGCCTGGGCCTCGCCTGGCTGTTGCTGCTGAGCGTGCAGGCGCTGGCGGCAGCGCCGGTGCGTTACTGCGATTACCCGGTGTACCCGCCGGTGTCGTGGAGCGATGGCAAGCAGGTGCGTGGCCTGGCGCCGACCGTGGTGCGCGAGTTGTTCGCCCGGCTCGGGCTGGAGGTCGAGATCGTGGTGCTGGGCAACTGGAAGCGCTGCCTGCTGGATGCAGCCGAAGGGCGGGTGGATGTGGTGCTGGCCTACAGCAGCGACCAACGTGATCAAGGCATGCGCTTCTCCCGAGTGCCGGTACTGCGCGAGGAGGTCGCGGTATTCGTCAACCGCAAGCGACCGGTGCATTTCGAACAGCTCGACGATCTTGCCAGCT
Organism: Pseudomonas sp. S44; assembly: GCF_016624805.1. Classification (NCBI taxonomy): domain Bacteria; kingdom Pseudomonadati; phylum Pseudomonadota; class Gammaproteobacteria; order Pseudomonadales; family Pseudomonadaceae; genus Pseudomonas; species Pseudomonas sp. S44. The sequence continues at coordinate 663,372 of NZ_JACVTY010000001.1, read as the reverse complement.
ATCGCGGCGGGCTGCTGTTCGGCGAAAGCTACGGCCCGGCCTTCGACCGTTTCGTTGCCCGCCACCAGAACATCGAATGGGTGTCGTCCAGCCAGCAGAATTTCGGCAAGCTGATTCGCGGGCGCATCGACTTCGTGATCCAGGAGCGGCGCACCGGCGAGTTGTTCGTCGAGCACCTGCCCGGCGCAGGCGATATCCAGGCGCTGCCCGTGGCGCTGAGTGTCGACTATCTGCGAGTCGCCGTTTCACGCCATAGCCCCTTGAGCCAGCGCATGGATGAGATCGACGCGCAGTTGCAGCAGATGAGCGAGCGCGGCGAAATCGACAACTGGCTGCATCAGAGCGAAGTGACCTACCGCGACATGATCGGGCAATCGGCAGGTGCGCGATGATTCGTCTACGCGCCGACGGCCTGCTGCGCCGCCTGCTGCTGTTCATCCTGCTGTTCAGCCTGTGCTTCACCGTGCTGGCCAGCGCGGTGCAGCTGTATTTCGAGTACCGCCGCGAAATGCGCGATATCGACGCGCGCATGGAACTGATCCGCGCCGGTTACCTGGCGAGCCTGGAGCGCAGCCTGTGGGACCTGGACCAGGAGCAGCTCAACGTTCAGTTGCGCGGGCTGGTGGACTTCTCCGATGTGGCTCGGGTGCGGCTGGACAGCAGCGACTTTCAGTTGCTGCAAGGCCAGGCCGAACCTGCCGGGCCACTGCGCGTCGAGCGGTTCGCCCTGGATTTCCAGCCGCCCTCCGGGCCGCCGAGGCACTTGGGGGAACTCGAGGTGAGCATCGACTTGGGCGCGGTGCATCAGCGCCTGTTCGCCACCGGGCTGACCAGCCTGCTATGGATGAGCGTGTTTCTCTGCGGGTTGGCGGTGGCGCTGTCCGGGCTGTTCTACCGCCTGGTCACCCGCCACTTGCAGGTGATGGCCGAGTTTGCCCGGCGCGTGGCGGCAGGCCAGTGGCAGGAGCCGCTACGCCTGGACAAGCGGCGTTCGCCACGCGCCGATGAGATCGACACCGTGGCCCACGCCCTGGACGACATGCGCCAGGCGATCCTCAGCGATATCGAGCGCCGCGAGCAGGATCGCCTGGCCCTGCAGGACAAGCGTGACGAACTGCAGGCCATGGTCGAGCGGCGCACCGAAAGCCTGGCCCGGGCCAAGGACGAAGCCGAGGCGGCGAACCTGGCCAAGTCGCGCTTCCTGGCGACCATGAGCCACGAGTTGCGCACTCCACTCAACGGCATTCTCGGCATGGCCGAACTGCTGCGCAGCAGCAGCTTTGACACGTTGGGCCGCAAGCGTCTGGAGGCGCTGTACAAGGCCGGCGAAGGGCTGTCGAGCATCCTCAACGAGGTGCTGTTCTTCGCCCGTCTGGAAGAAGGTGAAAGCCACCCGGAGCCCGTGAATTTTGCCCTGCGCCAGCTGTGCGACGAGGTGCTGACCCTGCTCGAGCCGCGCGCCACCGCCAATGGCACCGAGCTGGACTGCCATATCGATGCCCGGCTGGCGCCCCATCAGTTCGGCGCCGAGCAGTACCTGCGCCAGGTGCTGAGCAACCTGCTGGCCAATGCGATCAAGTTCACCGAAGGCGGCCGGGTCAGCCTCGAGGTGCGGGTGCTGCAGGGGCAGTGGTTGCGGGTGCAGGTCAGCGATGACGGCATCGGCATCGCCCCGGCAATGCAGGCGCGGATCTTCGAGCGTTTCACCCAGGCCAGTGAAACCGTGGCTCGGCGTTACGGCGGCACGGGCTTGGGGCTTGCAATCTGCAAGCACCTGATCGAACGCCTGGGCGGTCGGATCGGCGTGGACAGCCGCGAAGGGCAGGGCAGTTGCTTCTGGTTCGAGGTGGAGCTGCCCGCGGGCCGCGATGTTGCCGCCGAGTCCGCCAGCCAGGGGCTTTCGCCTGCCCTCGAGGTCCTGGTGGTCGAGGATGTGGCGCTCAACCGCGAGGTGGCGGGCGGCTTGCTCGAGCGTGACGGGCACCGGGTCAGCTTCGCCGAGGATGCGACGCAGGCGCTGGCGGTCTGCGCGCAACGACGCTTCGACCTGCTGCTGCTGGATGTGCACCTGCCGGGCATGAGCGGTGTCGAGTTGTGCCGGCAACTGCGCGCGGGCGCCGGGCCGAATCGGCAGACGCGAATCCTGGCCCTGACGGCGGGCGTGCAACCAGCCGTGGTACGCGGCTACCTGGAAGCCGGGATGCAGGGGGTGCTGGCCAAACCGTTGCGCCTGGATCGACTGCGCCGTGCACTGGCCCAGGCCGAGCCGCTGGTGCTCAAGCCCGATGTACACGCCGCCCTGGATCTGGCCCTGCTGCAAACCCATCGCCAGTTGCTCGGCGAGCAGAAGGTGCAGGGCCTGTTGGCGACCCTGCGCGAGAGCCTCGAGGCGCAGCGCGGGGCTTTGCTCGATGCCTTGTACCTGGGTGACTGTACCCAGGCCGCAGACTTGGCCCATCGCCTGGCGGGCAGCAGCGATTCGTTGGGGCTGAGCGAGTTGGCGACGGCGTTGAGGCAGGTCGAGCAAGCAGCAGTGGCTCTGGACAGCCAGGCGCTGCAGGCGCTGGCAGACAGCACGCGAAGCGCCCTGGATGCCGCGTTCATCCTGCTGGAACAGTTGATCCAGAGCGCTCGTACATAATTCTTACGACTTTTTACATCTTCGATCCCAAGCTTCAACGTCCGCTTACATCGCTTTCCAATAATCCCTGACAACCGTGTGGTTCGCGGTCCGTCAGGCTTATTGGAGATAACAATAATGAAAGGTCCCAAAGCTCAGCCCAACGCCATTGTGGAGGTGCGTCATGTCTGAGCCCTCCGAACGCAAAGGCATCCACCTCACTCGCGCGCTCAAGAGCCGGCACATCTTCATGCTGTCGCTGGGCGGTGTGATCGGCACCGGCCTGTTCATGGGCTCGGGGGTGACCATCAACCAGGGTGGCCCGATGGGGGCGATCCTGGCCTACCTGGTGGCAGGCTTCCTGATGTATCTGGTGATGGTCTGCCTGGGTGAGCTGTCGGTGCAGATGCCGGTCTCGGGCTCGTTCCAGGCCCATGCGACCAAGTACATCGGCCCGGCCACGGGCTTCATGATTGGCTGGGTGTACTGGATGAGCTGGGCCACCACCGTGGGCCTGGAGTTCACCGCCGCCGGCATGCTGATGACCCGCTGGTTCCCCGAGGTGCCGATCTGGTACTGGTCGGCGCTGTTCGTTGCCGTGCTGTTCGGCCTCAACGCGCTGGCGACCCGCGCCTTCGGCGAGGCCGAGTACTGGTTCTCGGGGATCAAGGTCGCGGCGATCCTGGGCTTCATCATCGTCGGTATCCTGGTCATCTTCGGCGCCATCCCGCTGACCAGCGGCGCACCGGCACCGATGCTCGACAACCTGATCGGCGATTCGCTGTTCCCCAACGGGCTGCCTGCGGTGTTCGCGGTGATGATGACCGTGGTCTACGCCTTCCAGGGCTGCGAGATCATGGGTGTGGCCGCCGGCGAGACAGACCAGCCGGAAAAGAGCATTCCGCGGGCGGTGCGCAACGTGGTGTTCCGCGTACTGATCTTCTACGTGCTGGCCATCGCGGTGCTGTCGGCCATCGTGCCGTGGCAGCAGGCCGGGCTGATGGAGAGCCCGTTCGTGCAGGTGTTCGACATGGTCGGTATCCCGTACGCGGCCGACCTGATGAACTTCGTCATCCTTACCGCCATTCTCTCGGTGGGCAACTCGGGGTTGTACGCCTCCACGCGCATCCTCTGGGCCATGTCCAAGAGCGGCATGGCCCCGAAAAGCCTGTCGCCCCTGAGCTCGCGCGGCGTGCCGCTGCGGGCGCTGAGCATCACCCTGTGCTTTGCCCTGGTGTCGCTGATGACCAGCTTCATTGCCGCCGACACCTTGTTCATGGTGCTGATGGCCGTGAGCGGGATGTCCGGGACCGTGACCTGGATCGTCATCGCCCTGGCGCAGTACCGCTTCCGCCGTGCGTTCCTGCGCGAGGGCGGCAAGCTCGAGGACATCAAGTACCGCGCGCCGTTGTACCCGCTGATCCCGCTGCTGTGCATCACCCTGTGCAGCTCGCTGTTCGTGTTCCTGGCGCTGGATGAAACGCAGAGGCCGTCGCTGTACTGGGGCTTTGGCTTCATTGCCCTGTGCTACCTGGCGTACTTCGTGATGAACCGCAAGCGCTCGCAGACCTTCGTGCCGACGGCGCCTGGGGTTTGAATCTTCGCTGAAACCACTGGCCCTATCGCGCGGCCCGCTCCTACAGATGCGATCTCTGTAGGAGCGGGCTTGTCCCGCGATGAGGCCCTCCGCAACACCCCCAAACCCCGATTGTTCGAAGTTGTAACAGCCCCATATCCGCCAATTGCCGCCTTGTTGAACACTCGTTTAGTATCTTCTCCAAGCCCACCCCAACCACAACAACTCGAGGCTTCCCATGACCAGCCTGTTGACCACCCTCGAAGCCGGTGTCGCCTGGATCACGCTCAACCGCCCCGACCAGCGCAATGCCCTGGACATCCCCACCCTCAAGCACCTGCACAGCCTGCTCGAAGACTTCAATGCCGACCCCGCCGTGCGCGTGGTGGTGCTGACCGGCAGTGGGCGCAGCTTCTGCGCCGGGGCTGACCTGGCCGAATGGGCCGAGGCCGAAGCCCGCGGCGCCCTGGAAAGCTACGGCTGGACCGAAACCGCCCATGCTTTGATGCAGCGCCTGCACACCCTCGACAAACCCACCCTCGCCGCGATCAACGGCACCGCCGTCGGCGCCGGCATGGACCTGACCCTGTGCTGCGACCTGCGCATCGCCGCCGCTTCGGCGCGCTTCAAGGCCGGCTACACCAGCATGGCCTACAGCCCTGACGCGGGCGCCAGTTGGCACCTGCCGCGGTTGATCGGCAGCGAGCAGGCCAAGCGCCTGCTGTTCCTCGACGAGCTGTGGGGCGCCGAACGGGCGCTCGCCGCAGGCCTGGTGGGCGAAGTCTGTGCCGACGATCAACTGCTGACCGTTACAGCCGAACTCGCCTCTCGCCTGGCCCAGGGCCCGACCTTCGCCTTCGCCCAGACCAAGCGCCTGATCCGCGACGGTGCCCAGCGCACCCTGGCCGAGCAATTGTCTGCAGAACTGGCCGCCGGGCTGCTGTGCGGGCGCAGCGAGGACGGTGCCGAGGCACTGCGCGCCTCCGTCGAGCGCAGGCCCGCGCGCTTCGTCGGCAAATGACCTTCCAACACCTCCCTCAGTACCTTCTCCAGGACCATGCCAGATGAATTTCCAACTGACCCAAGAACAAGAAATGTTGGTGGAAGCGGTACGCAGTTTCGTTGCCAAGGAGCTGCTGCCCCACGAGGAAGAGGTCGACCGCGCCGACGCGGTGTCGCCCGAGCTGGCGGCGCAGATCCGCGGCAAGGCCATCGCCGCAGGCTTCTATGCCTTCAACATGCCCGAAGAGGTCGGCGGTGGCGGGCTTGATTACCTGTCCCAGGCGCTGATCGAGCGTGAGTTGTCGAAGGTGTCCTGGGCCGTGCACGTGTTCGTCGCACGCCCTTCGAAAATTCTCATGGCCTGCAAGGACGAGCAGATCAACGACTACCTGCTGCCGAGCGTGCAAGGCGAGAAGATCGATTGCTTCGCCCTCACCGAGCCTGGCGCCGGCTCCGATGCCAACGCGATCAAGACCCGCGCCGTGCGCCAGGGCGACGACTTCGTGATCAACGGCAGCAAGCATTTCATCAGCCATGCCGGGCATGCCGACTTCGCCATCGTCTTCGCGGTCACCGATACCTACGAGCACAACGGCCGCAAGCGCAATGCCGTGACCGCTTTCCTGGTCGATCGCGGCACCCCGGGCATGACCATCCGCCGTGGGCCCAAGTGCGTGAGCAATCGCGGCTACCACACCTATGAGCTGTTCTTCGACGACTGCAAGGTGCCCGCCAGCAAGGTGCTGGGCGAGGTCGGCAAGGGCTGGGAAGTGGCCAACGCCTGGCTGACCGCCGGGCGTGTGATGGTCGCCGCCAACTGCGTCGGCCAGGCCCAGCGTGCACTGGACCTGTCGCTGCAGTGGTCGGCGGATCGCAAGCAGTTCGGCCAACCGATCGGCAGTTACCAGGGCGTGTCGTTCAAGCTTGCCGACATGGCCACCCAGATCCGCGCGGCCGAGCTGCTGACCCTGCACACCGCCTGGAAAATGGACCAGGGCAGCATGACCGATGGCGAGGCCGGCATGGCCAAGCTGTTCGCCAGCGAAGTGCTGGGCAAAGTCGCCGATGAAGCGGTACAGATCTTTGGCGGCATGGGCCTGATGGACGAGGGACCGGTGGAGCGCATCTGGCGCAACGCGCGGATCGAACGGATCTGGGAGGGCACGTCGGAGATCCAGCGGCACATCATTTCCCGCGAACTGCTGCGCCCTCTGCTGCGCTGATCGGGCTGGAGAACACTCATGTCGCAGTCGATTCGTGACAACCTCAAGCGCCTGCTGGCGCCGCGGCACCTGGCCTTCGTCGGTGGCCGCAGCATGGCCCGCGCCCTCAAGCGCTGCGCCGAAGGCGGGTTCCAGGGCCCGATGTGGCTGGTCAACCCGCAGCACCCCAGCATCGATGGCATCCCGTGCGTGGCCACCGTCGCCGAGCTGCCGTGCGGCCCGGATGCCGTGTTCATCGCCACCAACCGCGAGCTGACCCTGAGCTGCGTCGAACAACTCGCCGCGCTCGGTGCCGGTGGGGCGATCTGCTACGCCTCGGGCTTTGCCGAAAGCGGCGCCGAGGGCGAGGCCTTGCAGCAGCGCCTGCTGCAGGCGGCCGGCAACATGGCCCTGCTCGGGCCCAACTGCTATGGCCTGCTCGACTACCTGCACAGCGCCGCGCTGTGGCCGGTCGCCCATGGTGGCAAGACGGTCGAGAAGGGCGTGGCGATCCTCACCCAGAGCGGCAACTTCGCCTACAACCTGTCGATGAGCGACCGCTCGCTGCCTGTGGCCTACATGGCTTCGGTCGGCAACCAGGCGCAACTGGGCGTGGCCGAGCTGATGGACGTGCTGCTGGACGATCCGCGCGTCACCGCCATCGGCCTGCACCTGGAAGGATTGAAGAACGTACCCGGCTTCGCTCGCGCCGCACACAAGGCGCTGGAGCGCGGCACGCCGATCATCGCGCTGAAGACTGGCGTGTCGCAGATCGGTGCCGAGCTTGCGCTCAGCCACACCAGCTCGCTGTCCGGTTCCGACGCACTGTACGACGCCTTGTTCAAGCGCCTGGGCGTGATTCGCGTAAGCGGCCCGGTAAGCTTCGTCGAGACCCTCAAGGCCGCCGCCTGCGGGCAGTTGCCCCAAGGCGGACGGCTGATCGCCCTGGCCTGCTCGGGCGGTGATGCCGGGCTGATCGCCGACTATGCCGAGCGCAATCAGCTGAGCCTGCCCAAACTTGAGCAGGGCCAGGTCGATGAACTGGCCCAGGTGCTGCCCGGCTACGCCAACCTGGTCAACCCGCTGGACTTCACCACGGCCATCTGGGGCGACGGCGAGGCGCTGCAGCGCATGCTCGACAGCGCCCTGCGCAGCGACGCCGATGCGGCGATGCTGGTGCTCGACTATCCGGCCGAGTTCACCGGCGAGCGCAAGGAGTGCGACCTGCTGTTGGCGCTGTACTGCCAGGCCCTGGCGCGTCACGGCAAGATCGGCTTCGTCACCTCGGCCTTCCCCGAACTGCTGCCGGCCAGCGCCCGTGAGCATCTGCATGCCCACGGCATTGCGGCTTTGCAGGGCGTGGAAGATGGCCTGGCGGCGTGGGGGCGGATCGTGGCGTACCAGGCCAATCGACCGCGCCTGCTGGCATTGGGCGAGTCCGCACTGGTGCCGTTGTGCCCGCAGGCGCTGACTGGCAAGGCGCGCTTGCTGGACGAGTGGCAGTCCAAGCAGGCCCTGCGGCCCTTTGGTTTGCCGGTCCCGGACGGTCGGCTGAGCACCCCTGGTTCGGCGCTGGCCGATTCGGCCACTGTCGGCTTTCCGCTGGTGCTCAAGGCCGTCAGCGCGCAGTTGCCGCACAAGACCGAAGCCGGCGCGGTGGCGCTGAACCTGCGTGATGGCCGGGCGCTCGAGGCAGCGCTGCACCAGATGCGCGAACGTATCCACGCCCATGCGCCGCAGGTGCCGTTTGATCGAGTACTGCTCGAACCGATGGCCGAGCCAGCGTTGGCCGAGCTGATCGTCGGCATCAAGCGCGAGAACGGTTTTGCCCTGGCACTGGTCATCGGTGCGGGCGGGGTGCTGGTCGAGCTGCTCAAGGACAGCGCCAGCCTGCTGCTGCCCACCACCGATGGCGCCATCCGCGCCGCCTTGCTCGGGCTGCGCAGCGCTGGATTGCTGCAGGGCTTCCGCGGGCGTCCGGCGGCCGACCTGGATGCCTTGGTGGCCGCGATACGCGCGGTGGCCGACTACGCCTGCGAGAACGCCAGCCAGTTGCTGGAGCTGGACGTAAATCCACTGATGGTCGGCGCCAACGCCACCACGGCGGTCGATGCGCTGATCCGCCTGGGCCAGGCCTGAGGAGATGAACATGCATGACAAACCCTTGACCGGCGGCCAGGCCCTGGTCCGATTGCTGGCCAACTATGGCGTCGACACCGTGTTCGGCATCCCCGGCGTGCACACGTTGGAGCTGTATCGCGGCCTACCTGGCAGTGGCATCCGCCATGTGCTGACCCGCCATGAACAGGGCGCTGGCTTCATGGCCGACGGCTATGCGCGCATCAGTGGCAAGCCGGGCGTGTGCTTCGTCATCACCGGCCCCGGTGTGACCAATGTCGCGACCGCCATCGGCCAGGCCCATGCCGACTCGATTCCGTTGCTGGTGATTTCCAGCGTCAACCACAGCGCCAGCCTGGGCAAGGGCTGGGGTTGCCTGCACGAGACCCAGGACCAACGCGCGATGACCGCGCCGATCACCGCCTTCTCGGCGCTGGCCCTGAACCCGGAAGACCTGCCTGAGCTGATCGCCCGTGCCTGGGCGGTGTTCGACAGCGAGCGACCGCGGCCGGTGCATATTTCGGTGCCGCTGGATGTGCTGTCGGCAGCGGTGGCCCGTGACTGGAGCGCCGAGGTGGTACGCCGTCCTGGTCGCAGCGTGCCGGATCGCACGGTGCTGGATCACGCAGCAGCCAGGCTGGCGGCGGCCAAGCGCCCGATGATCATCGCTGGCGGTGGGGCATTGCAGGCGGGTGCTGAACTGGCCGCGCTGAGCGAGCGCCTGGCTGCACCGGTGTTCACCAGCGTGGCAGGCAAGGGGCTGCTGCCGCCTGAGGCGCCGCTCAGTGCCGGCGCGAGCCTGTGTGTGGAGCCTGGCTGGCAGATGATCGCCGAGGCTGACGTGGTGCTGGCGGTGGGGACCGAGATGGCCGACACCGATTTCTGGCGCGAGCGCCTGCCGATCAACGGCGAACTGATCCGCATCGACATCGACCCGCGCAAGTTCAACGATTTCTACCCTTGCGCGCTGGCCCTGCAGGGTGATGCGCGCTTCACCCTGGCCGGGGTGCTGGAGCATCTTCCCCAGGTTCGTCGCGACGCCATGGCGGTCATCCAGGCGGTTGCCGGCCTGCGCGAGGCGGTGAGGGCAGGGCATGGTCCGTTGCAGCGGCTGCACCAAGGCATTCTCGATCGTGTGGGCCGGGCATTGCCGGACAATGCCTTCATCAGTACCGACATGACGCAGTTGGCCTATACCGGCAACTACGCTTTCCCCAGCAAGGCGCCGCGCAGTTGGCTGCACCCCACAGGGTACGGAACCCTGGGTTATGGTCTACCGGCGGGCATCGGCGGCATGTTCGCCGGTGGCGAGCGTCCGGGCCTGGTGCTGGTGGGTGACGGCGGCTTCCTGTACACCGCGCAGGAACTGGCCACGGCGGTCGAGGAGCTGGACCGGCCGCTGGTGGTATTGCTGTGGAACAACGATGCGCTCGGGCAGATCCGCGACGATATGCTGGGCCTGGATATCGAGCCCATCGGCGTGCTGCCGCGCAACCCCGACTTCATCGGCCTGGGCCGCGCCTTCGGTTGCGCCGTGGCGCAGCCCGGCAGCCTCGATGAACTGGAGCAGGAACTCAGGAACGGATTCGCGCGCAATGGCGTCACCCTGATCGAACTCAGGCATGCCTGCGCCCATTGATGGAGGCTTTTCATGCGTTTTTCCAAGCTGACCCAGCGCATCGCCGGTGACGGCGCTGCGGCCTGGGAGATTCATTACCGCGCCCTTGAGCTGCAGGCTCAGGGCCGTGACATCCTGCTGCTGTCGGTGGGCGACCCGGACTTCGACACCCCGGCGCCGATCGTCCAGGCCGCCATCGACAGCCTGCAGGACGGCCACACCCATTACTCCGATGTACGCGGCAAGCGCGCCCTGCGCCAGGCGATCGCCCGGCGCCACCAGCAGCGCAGCGGCCAAGCCGTCGATGCCGACCAGGTGACGGTGCTGGCCGGTGCCCAGTGCGCGTTGTTCTGCGTGGCCCAGTGCGTGCTCGACCCGGGTGACGAGGTGATCGTCGCCGAGCCGATGTACGTCACCTACGAAGCCGTGTTCGGCGCCTGTGGCGCCACGGTGGTGCCGGTGCCGGTCAAGCCCGAGCATGGCTTTCGCGTGCAGGCCGAGGATGTTGCCGCGCGCATCACCCCGCGTACCCGCGCGCTGGCGCTGAACAGCCCGCACAACCCCTCCGGTGCCAGCCTGCCGCGCAGCACCTGGGAGGCGCTGGCCGAACTGTGCGTGGCCCATGACCTGTGGCTGATCAGCGACGAGGTGTACAGCGAGCTGTTGTACGAAGGCGAGCACATCAGCCCTGGCAGCCTGCCAGGCATGGCCGATCGGACCGCGACCCTGAACAGCCTGTCCAAGTCCCACGCCATGACGGGCTGGCGGGTTGGCTGGGTGGTCGGCTCGCCAGCGCTGGCCAGCCATCTGGAGAACCTGGCGCTGTGCATGCTGTATGGCTCGCCGGACTTCATCCAGGATGCCGCCGTGGTGGCGCTGGAGCAGCGCCTGCCGGAGCTCGAAGCGATGCGCGAGGCCTATCGACAGCGGCGCGACCTGGTCTGCGAACGCTTGGCCGATTGTCCGGGGGTGAAGGCACTCAAGCCTGATGGCGGGATGTTCGTGATGGTCGATATCCGCCAGACGGGCCTCAGCGCCCAGGCGTTTTCCAGGCTGCTGCTGGAGGAGCATGGCGTGTCGGTACTGGCGGGCGAGGCGTTCGGGCCGAGTGCGGCGGGGCATATTCGCCTGGGGCTGGTGCTGGGTGCCGAGGCGTTGAGCGAGGCTTGCCGGCGGATTGCCCAGTGTGCTTCGCGGGTGCTGGAGGGCAGGGTGGTCACAGGTTGAGGCGGATGGCCCTTTCGCGGGCAAGCCCGCTCCCACAGGTAAAGCGCCGCTCTCGAAACTGGCGGTGGACCTGTGGGAGCGGGCTTGCCCGCGAAAGGGCCGGCCCTGCCAATCAACCTTCCACAGCCCCCTCAACCGGCCGATCGAACGCGACAAACAACTGGTCCGCCGTGATCGCCCCCAGGTCCAGGCGCATGTTCGCCTCCAGCATCGCGAACAGCCGGGTGAACACCTCGAACACCTTGCAATGATCCTCCATCCCCGAGAACGGGTTGTCGATCTTCTCGGCGATCAGCGAGCTCTCCTGCACTGCGTCGTACACCTCGCGCAGGGTGATCTCGCTGGCCGGGCGGGCGAGGGTGAGGCCGCCCTGGGCGCCGCGCCAGGACTTGAGAATGTTGGCCTTGACCATCTGCGAAGCCAGGCTGCGCACCCGTGTGGGGTGCACCTTGACCCACTTGGCGATGGTCTCGGTGCGCAGTTTCTGCGGCGCGTTGGCGGCCACGAACGAGAGGATGTACGAGGCGGTGATCAGGCGGGTCGATTGGCTCATCGGTAAAAATCCCTGGTGAATCGCAAAGTCGGTGTCCCTGTGAAAATCCATCTTGGCAGGGGCATGCCAATGAGTCTAATGTATTTGTCACGATGACAATTACAAATATTCGGTCATCGATGCCTGCGATCCTTCTTTCAGCGGTTCAACAGGGGCAATGCCATGAGCGATAAGAACAACAAGATCACTCAAGCGATGCCCGGCGGCGGCCTGCCACGTCGGGAGTTCCTCAAGTACAGCGCGGCAGCGGCGACCTTCGCCGGCGCCTTCTCCCTGGGCCTGCCCCTGACGGGCTGGGCCGAGGAGGTCACCCCCAAGGCTGGTGGTACCCTGCGCATGGGGCTGGCCGGGGGCAGCACCACTGACTCGCGTGACCCCGGCACCTGGGCCGACACCTTCACCTTCGTCGGCTTCTCGGCGGTCTACAACACCCTCAGCGAAATCAGCGTCGACGGCACCGCCATTCCGGAGCTGGCCGAGCGCTGGGAGTCCAGCCCCGATGCCAAGGTCTGGACCTTCTTCCTGCGCCAGGGCGTGACCTTCCACGACGGCAAGAGCCTCGATGCCGGCGATGTGGTCGCCTCGATCCAGCATCACCTGGGCGAGAAATCCACCTCGGCGGCCAAGACCGTCCTCGGCGATGTTGCCGTGGTGCGTGCCCAGGACGCCGCCACCGTGGTGTTCGAGCTGCACTCGGGCAACGCCGACTTCCCCTATGTGGTCGCCGACTACCACCTGGTGATCATGCCCGCCAAGGACGGCGCCGCCGACTGGCAGGCCGGCATCGGCACGGGCGGCTATCGCCTCAAGCACTTCGAGCCGGGCGTGCGCATGGACCTGGTGCGCAGCTCCGACTACTGGAAGCCGGGCAGGGCGCATTTCGCCACGGCCGAGCTGCTGTCGATCGCCGACGGCGCGGCGCGGGTCAATGCCCTGGTCACAGGCCAGGTGGATGTGATCAACAAGGTCGACCTCAAGACCGTGGCGCTGCTCAAGCGCAACCCGCAACTGGTGATCGAGGAAACCAAAGGCGCCCAGCACTACACCTTCCCCATGCTCTGCGACACCGCGCAGTTCCAGGACAACAACGTGCGCCTGGCGCTCAAGCACGCCATCGACCGCCAGGCCCTGCTGACCTCGGTGCTGTACGGATACGGCCAGATCGGCAACGACCACCCGATCCAGCCTGGCAGCCGCTTCATCAACACGGCCCTGGAGCAGCGGGTATATGACGCCGACAAGGCGCGCTTCTACCTCAAGCAGGCCGGCATGGACAGCCTCAAGGTGCGCCTGCAGGCCTCCGACGCCGCCTACACCGGCGCGGTCGACGCCTCGGTGCTGTTCAAGGAGCAGGCGCGCAAGGCCGGTATCGACATCGACGTGGTGCGTGAGCCGGCCGACGGCTTCTTCACCAACGTGTGGATGAAGCAGCCGTTCACCACCTCGTTCTGGTACTCGAGCCTGACCGCCGACCGCATGTTCAGCATCGGCTACGCCAAGGGCGCGGCGTGGAACGAGACGCACTGGGACAACCCGCGCTTCAACCAGTTGCTCAACGCTGCCCGTGGCGAGATGAACGCTCCGCTGCGCCAGGAGATGTACAACGAAATGCAGGCGCTGTGCCGCGACGATGGCGGCGCCATCGTGCCGCTGTTCGCAAGCTCCGTCGCGGCCCGCTCCCGGCGGGTGATGCACGGCGGCGTCACCGCACCTTACGGTGAGCTGGACGGCCTGCGCCTGATCGAGCGCTGGTGGCAGGCCTGAATCCCCTTTCATCGCGAGGACCGTACGGTGAATAGTCTCTGCAAACTGCTCGCCCAGCGCCTGGCCCTGGGCCTGCTGTCGCTGCTGGCGGTGTCGGTGATCATCTTCCTGGCGGTGGGCATGCTCCCGGGCGACGTGGCCCAGGCCATGCTCGGCCAGGCCGCCACCCCGGAAACCGTGGCTGCACTGCGCAGCCAACTGGGCCTGGACCAACCAGCGCTGACGCGCTTCTTCCACTGGGGCTGGCAACTGCTGCAAGGCAATCTCGGCGTGTCGCTGGCCAACCAGCGGCCGATCGCCGAGCTGATCGGCGCACGCCTGGGCAACACCTTCAGCCTGGCGCTGCTGGCGGCCCTGGTGTCGGTGCCACTGGCGCTGCTGCTGGGCATGCTGGCGGCGCTGTACCGCAACAGCTGGTTCGACCGGCTGCTCAACACCAGCGCCCTGAGTGCGGTGTCGTTCCCGGAATTCTTCGTCGCCTACATCCTGATCCTGGTGTTTGCGGTGAAGCTTGCCTGGCTGCCAAGCATCTCCAACCTCTCCCCGGATGCCTCCCTGGGCGAGGTGCTGGAGCGCTCGCTGCTGCCGGTGCTGACCCTGAGCCTGGTGGTGGTGGCGCAGATGATGCGCATGACCCGCGCCTCGCTGATCAACCTGCTCGCCAGCCCCTACATCGAGATGGCCCGGCTCAAGGGTATCGGCCAGGCGCGGATCATCTTCCGCCATGCCTTGCCCAACGCCCTGGCGCCGATCGTCAACGTGGTGGCGCTGAACCTGGCGTACCTGGTGGTTGGCGTGGTGGTGGTCGAGGTGGTGTTCGTGTATCCGGGCCTGGGCCAGTTGCTGGTCGACTCGGTGGCCAAGCGCGACATCCCGGTGGTGCAGGCCTGCAGCCTGATCTTCGCCGCCACCTACATCCTGCTCAACACCAGTGCCGATGTGCTGTCGATCGCCAGCAACCCGCGCCTGATGCATCCGAAGGGGTAGCCCATGAGCCTGTACACGCAATTGCGCCGTGCGCCGCTGAGCGCCAAGTTCGGCCTGCTGGTGATCCTGCTGTATGTGCTGGTGGCGCTGTTCGCGCCGCTGGTGGCGCCGTTCGGCGAAACCGAAGTGGTCGGCGAGGGCTTTGCACCCTGGGGCGGGCAGTTCCTGCTCGGCACCGACAACCTGGGCCGCGACATGTTCAGCCGCCTGGTCTACGGCGCACGCAACACCCTGGGCATCGCTTTCCTGACCACCGTGCTGGCCTTCGCCCTGGGCGGCTTCTGCGGGCTGGTGGCGGCGATTCGCGGCGGCTGGATCGACCAGGGCATGTCGCGGGTGGTGGACATCCTCATGGCCATTCCGCAACTGATCTTCGCCTTGCTGATCCTCAGCGTGGTTGGCACCACCACCACCTCGCTGGTGCTGGTGATCGCGCTGCTCGATGCCACCCGGGTGTTCCGCCTGTCGCGGGCGGTGGCGATGAGCGTGGTGGTGCAGGACTTCGTCGAGGCGGCGCGGTTGCGCGGGGAAGGGCTGTGGTGGCTGGTCACCCGCGAGGTGCTGCCCAATGCCGCAGCGCCGTTGATTGCCGAGTTCGGCCTGCGCTTCTGCTTTGTCTTCCTGTTCATCAGTGCACTGTCGTTCCTCGGCCTGGGCATCCAGCCGCCCACCGCCGACTGGGGCAGCATGGTGCGCGACAACGCCGTGCTGATCACGTTCGGCGATGTCAGCCCGCTGCTGCCGGCGCTGGCGGTGGCGCTGATCACCGTGAGCGTGAATTTCGTCGTCGACTGGGTGCTGCACAAGTCCAGCGGCCTGAAGGAGTGCTGAGCATGAAACCACTACTGCAAATCCGCGACCTGCATATCGAAGGTCACTCCGACGACGCCTGGCACCCGCTGGTCAAGGGCATCGACCTGACCCTGCAGCGCGGTGAGGTGCTGGGCTTGATCGGCGAGTCGGGGGCCGGCAAGTCGACCCTTGGCCTGGCCGCGATGGGTTACGTGCGCGACGGCTGCCGCATCGCCCGTGGCTCGGTGTGCTTCGATGGCCAGGAACTGGTCGGCGCGGCTCCCGAGGTGCTGCGCAAGCTGCGCGGCCTGCGGGTGGCCTACGTGGCGCAGAGTGCCGCAGCGTCGTTCAACCCGGCGCATCGGTTGATCGACCAGCATGTGGAAACCGCCGTGGTCAACGGCGGTATCGACCGCGCCACTGCCGAGGCCGAGGCGGTCGAGCTGTACCGCGTGCTGCGCCTGCCGGACCCGGAGAACATCGGTCGACGCTACCCGCACCAGGTGTCTGGCGGCCAACTGCAGCGGGTGATGACCGCCATGGCCATGGCCTGCCACCCGGACTTGATCGTGTTCGACGAGCCGACCACTGCGCTCGACGTGACCACCCAGATCGAGGTGATTGCCGCCATTCGCGATGCGGTCAAGCGCTTCGGCAGCGCGGCGCTGTACATCAGCCACGACCTGGCCCTGGTGGCGCAGATCGCCGACCGCATCATGGTGCTGCGTCACGGCAGCCTGGTCGAGGAGGCTGCCACCCGCACCATGCTCGGCGCCCCGAGCCAGGACTACACCCGTTCGCTGTGGGCGGTGCGCAGCTTCCATACCGAACCCAAGCCCAGCCAGGCGCAGGACCGGCCACTGCTCGAGGTGCGCAATGCCTCGGCCAGCTACGGCGCCCAGCCGGTGCTGCACGATGTGTCGCTCAAGCTGCAGCGCGGCCAGACGCTGGCGGTGATTGGCGAGTCCGGCAGCGGCAAGAGCACCACTGCGCGGCTGATTACCGGGCTCCTGCAACCGAGCAGTGGTCAGGTGCTGTACGACGGTGAAGCCTTGCCGGCCGACTACCGGCGGCGCAGCAAGGAACAGTTGCGACGCATCCAGATGATCTACCAGATCCCCGACACCGCGCTCAATCCACGCCAGCGCATCGTCGACATCATCGGTCGCCCACTGGCGTTCTACCTGGGGCTCAAGGGCAGGGCGCTGCGCGAGCGGGTCGCCGAGCTGCTGGAGATGATCGAGCTGGACCCTGCCAGGTTCATGGAGCGCCAGCCCCGCGAACTGTCCGGCGGGCAGAAACAGCGAGTGTGCATCGCCCGCGCCCTGGCCGCCGAGCCGCAACTGATCATCTGCGACGAGGTGACCTCGGCCCTCGATCAGCTGGTGGCCGAAGGCGTGCTCAAGCTGCTCGACCGCATCCAGCGCCAGCTGGGCGTGGCCTACCTGTTCATCACCCACGATGTGGCCACCGTGCGCGCCATCGCCGACGAGGTGATGGTGATGCAGCGGGGCAGGGTGGTGGACCAGGGGCGGCGCGAGTCGATCTTCACCCCGCCTTATCAGGATTACACCGGGCTGCTGTTCTCTTCCGAACCGCAGATGGACCCGGACTGGCTCGACGGCCTGCTGGCCGGTCGCGCCGCTGCCACTACCCAGCCAATTGCCGAAGGACAGCTCCCATGAACGTACTGATCGTCCACGCCCACCCTGAACCGCATTCCTTCACCGCCGCCTTGCGCGACCAGGCGCAGCAGACCTTCGAGGCCCAGGGGCACCAGGTACAGGTCAGCGACCTGTACGCCATGGGCTGGAACCCGGTGGCCAGCGCCGAGGATTTCAGCACCCGTGAGAACCCCGAGTACCTGGTCTATGCGCTGGAACAGCGCCTGGGGGTCAAGAGCGGCTCCATCGCCGCGGATATCCAGCAGGAGCTGGACAAGCTGCTGTGGGCCGATCTGCTGGTGCTGAACTTCCCGATCTTCTGGTTCTCCGCCCCGGCCATGCTCAAGGGCTGGATCGACCGGGTACTGGTGTCGGGGGTGTGCTATGGCGGCAAGCGTTTCTACGACCAGGGTGGCCTGGCGGGCAAGAAGGCGCTGGTGACCGTGACCCTGGGCGGGCGTGAGCACATGTTCGGCGAGGGCGCGATCCACGGGCCGCTGGAGGACATGCTGCGGCCGATCCTGCGCGGCACCCTGGCCTATGTCGGTTTCGAGGTGCTGGCGCCGTTCGTGGCTTGGCACGTGCCCTATATCAGCGACGAGGCGCGGGGTGAGTTCCTGGTGCAGTATCGTCAGCGTCTGGAACAGCTTTCGGATGACCAGCCACTGGTGTTCCCGCGTCTGGAGCAGTTCGACGAGGCACTGTATCCGTTGCGGTGATGGGGGAACCCGCGTCCACAGGAGGCGGGCAACCTGGCGTCAGCCGTGCGGTACCGCGCCCTTGCCCGCGCTCCCGGCGTACTGCTCCTTCAGGTGCCCCTGGTCATCCAACAACCAGGCATCCATGATCTCGCGCACCACAGGCCCGGCCACGCGGCCGCCAGCCTCGCCGTTCTCGATCATCACCGCCACCACGATGGACGGATGCTCGGCGGGCGCGAAACCCACGAACAGGGCGTTGTCGCGGTGCCGCTCGAGGGTCTTGTCGCGGTTGTAGCGCTCGCCCTGGCGGATCGCCACGACCTGCGCGGTACCGCTCTTGCCGGCAATCCGGTACTGCGCGCCGGCGGCGGCCGCACGGGCGATGCCGCGCGGATCGTGCATGACCATCTGCATGCCCTGGCTGACCTGGTCCCAGGCGCGTTTGTCATGCAGCACGATGTCGGGCATCGGGTTCGGGTCGACCGGGTGCTCGCCACCCACGGTCATGGCCAGGTGCGGACGGTGCCACACCCCCTTGCTGGCCAGCAGGCTGGTGGCCTGCGCCAGTTGCAGCGGAGTGACCTGCATGTACCCTTGGCCGATGCCGAGGATCAGGGTTTCGCCGGGGAACCAGGCCTGGCGGCGGGTGGCGCGTTTCCATTGTGCAGACGGCATCAGGCCGGGCGCTTCCTCGAACATGTCCAGCGAGACCTTCTGGCCCAGGCCGAACTCGGCCATGTAGTCGTGCAGGCGGTCGATGCCCAGCTTGTGCGCCAGGTCGTAGAAGTAGGTGTCGTTGGAACGCATGATGGCGGTGTACATGTCCACCCAGCCATCGCCGCTGCGGTTCCAGTTGCGGTACTTGTGGTCGTAGTTGGGTAGCTCGTAGTAGCCGGGGTCGAACACGCGGCTACCTGGGTTGATCACGCCGCTGTCCAGGCCGGCGATGGCCACTTCCGGCTTGACCGTCGAGCCTGGCGCATACAGCCCGCGCAGCACGCGGTTGAACAGCGGACGGTCGATCGAGTCGCGCAGCGCGGCGTATTGCTTGAAGCTGATGCCCTTGACGAACAGGTTGGGGTCGAAGCTGGGGTTGCTGACCATCGCCAGCACGTCGCCCGTGGCTGGATCCAGCGCCACCACCGCGCCGCGGCGATCGCCCAGGGCCTTCTCGGCGGCTTGCTGCAGTTTGGCGTCCAGGCTCAGGACGATATCCTTGCCCGGCACCGGATCGTGATGGCGCAGCACGCGCATGACCCGCCCCTGGGCATTGGTCTCGACTTCCTCATACCCCACATGGCCGTGCAGTTCGTTTTCGTAGAAGCGCTCGACGCCGGTCTTGCCGATCGACTGGGTGCCGCGGTACTCGGTGCTGTCGAGGGTCTTGGCTTCCTTTTCGTTGATCCGTCCGACGTAGCCGACCGAATGGGCAAAGTGCTCGGCCAGCGGGTATTCGCGAATGAACTGCGGTTCGACGTCCAGGCCGGGCAGGCGGAACTGATTGACCGCGATCAGCGCGATCTGCTCTTCGCTCAGGCCGAACATCAGGGTGACCGGTTCGAACGGCTTGCGGCCACGGCGCAGGTCTTTGTCGAACTGGGCGCGGTCGTCGTCGGAGAGGTTCAGGATCTTGGCCAGGGCATCGAGCACGGCGGGGGTCTGGCCGTTGGTGCGCTCGCGGGTCATGTTGAGGTTGAAGCTGGGCTTGTTGTCGGCCAGCACCACGCCGTTACGGTCGTAGATCAACCCGCGTTCGGGGGCGATGGGCAGCACGTGCACGCGGTTGTTCTCCGAGACCGCCGATTGCTGGTCGTGCTGCAGCACCTGCAAGACGTACAGCCTGCCGATCAGCACGGCAACCAGGCCCAGGGTCAGCGCGGCGCAGACCAGCAGCCGGCGGTTGACCAGGTGCTTTTCCTTTTCGTGGTCCTTGAGGGGAATCGGCTGTGGCATGGGGGCTCGGTAAAGTGATGACGAGTGAAGGCGAGGGCTGGCCCGCAGTGGGCCGTCTGCGGCCCCAAGGGCCGGGGATGCTACGCAAGCTCGGCGGTCGGCTCAAGGTCGGTCACGGCCAGCGAACAGCGTGACGTGCCGCCCACCCCGGTAGCAGCGCGCTGGCGTGGAAAATGAAAATTCCTTCATCTGACCGCTGGCGCCCGGTCGCCGGCTGCGCACCACTGTCGATGTCAATTTCCGCCACCTGTCGTCATGAACTGCCACAATCTCTTGTTTGGCTTATTCGGAGACTTCCATGCTGCGCATATTCGAGCGTTGGCTAGACCCCTTCCCACCCGACGAAGCCCCACCACCGCCCATGGGCCTGGCACGGTTCATGTGGGCCTGCACGCGCGGTGCCCGCGGCTATATCGTGGCGCTGGCGCTGCTCAGCGCGGCAGTGTCGATCTACGAGGCCTGGCTGTTCGCCTTCCTCGGCCAGGTGGTGGACCTGCTT
Organism: Pseudomonas sp. S44; assembly: GCF_016624805.1. Taxonomy (NCBI): domain Bacteria; kingdom Pseudomonadati; phylum Pseudomonadota; class Gammaproteobacteria; order Pseudomonadales; family Pseudomonadaceae; genus Pseudomonas; species Pseudomonas sp. S44. Next base: position 643,096 of record NZ_JACVTY010000001.1, on the reverse strand, counting down.
TCGACCTGGAAAGTGGGCGATGCGGTGACCGCCGAGGAAGCGAGGGTGCTGTGGGGCGCGGGGGCCGTGCTGCTGGTCAGTATCGGCCTGGTGGCGGGGCGCACGCTGGTGCAGCATCAGGTGCTGGCGATCAACCTGCCGCTGCGCCTGCGTTGGGATTTCCATCGCCTGATGCTGCGCCAGAGCTTGTCGTTCTTCTCCGACGAGTTCTCTGGCCGGGTCACCACCAAGGTGATGCAGACGGCGCTGGCGGTGCGTGAGGTGCTGTTCACCCTGATCGAGATCCTGCCCGGTATCGGCGTGTACTTCGTGGCGATCATTGCCCTGGCCGGCGGTTTCGCGCTCAAGCTGATGTTGCCGTTCATTGCCTGGGTGGTGCTGTTCGGCCTGACCATGGTGTATTTCGTCCCGCGCCTGGGAAAGGTCGGCCAGGAACAGGCCCATGCCCGCTCGTCGATGACAGGGCGGGTTTCGGATGCCTACACCAACATCACCACGGTGAAACTGTTTTCCCACTCCCGGCGCGAGGCGCACTTCGCCCGTGCAGCGATGGAAGATTTCAAGCAGACCGGCTTTCGCCAGATGCGCCTGGTCAGCCTGTTCGAGATCGCCAACCAGGCGCTGGTGGTCGGCCTGATCATGGGCGCGGGAGGTTACGCCCTGTGGCTGTGGCACCAGGGCGAAGTGGGCGCCGGCGCAGTGGCGGCGATCACTGCCATGGCACTGCGCGTCAATGGTATGTCGCACTGGATCATGTGGCAGATGACCTCGCTGTTCGAGAACATCGGCACCGTGCAGGACGGGATGGTGACCCTGACCACCGGTCCCAAGGTCCAGGATGTGCCGAACGCGGGAGAGCTGGTGACCCACGGCGGGGCGGTGAGCTTCGATAATGTGCGTTTCAACTATAACGGCGAGCGCCAGGTGCTCGATGGCCTGAGCCTTGAGATTCGCCCCGGCGAGAAGATCGGCCTGGTCGGCCGCTCCGGTGCGGGCAAGTCGACGCTGATCAACCTGCTGCTGCGTTTCTATGACGTGGACAGTGGCGAGATCCGCATCGATGGGCAGAACATCGCCCAGGTCACCCAGGACAGCCTGCGCAGCGCGATCGGCATGGTCACCCAGGACACCTCGCTGTTGCACCGTTCGATTCGCGACAACATCGCCTACGGTCGCCCCGAGGCGAGCGAGGCGCAGATCCGTCGTGCTGCCGCCAGTGCCCAGGCCGATGGCTTCATCAGCCAGTTGAGCGACCGCCAAGGGCACACCGGCTACGACACCTTGGTCGGCGAGCGTGGCATCAAGCTGTCCGGTGGCCAGCGTCAGCGCATCGCGATTGCGCGGGTGATGCTCAAGAATGCCCCGATCCTGCTGCTCGACGAGGCCACCAGTGCGTTGGACTCGGAGGTCGAGGTCGCCATCCAGGAAAGCCTCGATGACATGATGCAGGGCAAGACGGTGATCGCCATCGCTCACCGGTTGTCCACCATCGCGGCGATGGACAGGCTCATCGTGATGGATGAAGGGCGCATCATCGAGCAGGGCACCCACGCTGAACTGCTGGCCAGAAACGGCACCTATGCGCGGTTGTGGCAGCATCAGAGCGGTGGCTTCCTGGGCGAGGATCAGGGCGTGATGGAGTCCACCGAATAGGCGTCCTGCGACCGTTCGTCGCCAGGATTGCCTGGTCTTGCATCCACAACGGCTGCTGGCGGGTACAGGAAGACAACAGTCATCGACTGTCCAACCGAGTGCCCACCAGGAGTCCATCCCATGAAAACCCCGTTTGCCTCGATCCTGCTCGTATCGAGCTTCATGCTCGCGCAACAGGCTGCCCATGCTGCGGTGCCCGATGCCATCAAGGTGCCCGCAGGCCACGCGGTCATGCTCGAAACCGTCGGCGTCGGTGAAATCACCTACGAGTGCCGTGACAAGAGCAATGCGCCGGGCGAGACCGAGTGGTTCTTCGTCGGTCCCAAGGCGACCCTCAGCGACCGCAGTGGCAAGGCTGTCGGCGACTACTTTGGCCCGCCCGCCACCTGGCAGGCCAAGGACGGCTCGAAAGTCACCGGCACCCAGCTTGCCGTGGCCCCTGCGGGCAAAGGCGATCTGCCTTACCAACTGGTCAAGGCGAATCCGGCCGAGGGTAAAGGGGCAATGCACGGGGTCAGCTACATCCAGCGCCTCGCCACCCAGGGCGGTGTGGCGCCGGCAATGGCCTGTACAGCGCAGAACAAGGGGGCGCAGCAGATCGTCAAGTACCAGGCCGACTACATCTTCTGGTCTGCCAAATGATGGGCGGTTGAACTGACGCTTGGCAATGGATCATCTACGCTGCTCTAGGGGCTGTATGAAAAGCCTTGAGACGAAGGTCAGGCAAGGCGAAAACAGCCGAGGAAGCGGAGTTTACGGATTGTAAATGAGCATTCCGAGGCTGTTTTCAACGCAGCATCACCGAGTATCAAGGTTTTTCATACAGAACCTACAAGCCCCGGCCGCAAGGCCGGGGCTGAGCGCCGACACAGGACCGTGCCGAGAGTGAATTCATCCCTTACGCCTTTCGATTTCCAGGGTTGCCTTGCCGCTTGCGCGCGGGGTGACCGCAGCGCCTTGCAGGCGCTCTACGACCATGAAGGTTCGCGTTTGCTCGGGGTGGTGCGGCGCATCGTGCGCGATGACGCCATGGCCGAGGATATCGTCCACGACGCGTTCATTCGCATCTGGACGCGGGCGACCAGCTTCGATGCGACGCGAGGTTCGGCCCGGGGCTGGATCTACAGCATCAACCGCCACCTGGCCTTGAATGCCGTGCGCGACAGCCGACCGGAGACGGCGTTGGACGACGCGGACATCGCGACCTTGGTTGGGGAATTCGACGAGGGCGCCATCTGGTCAGGCTCCGCGAAGATCTATCGCTGCCTTGAGCAACTGCAGCCTGCACCGCAGCGGTGTGTCCTGCATGCCTATGTAGACGGCTGCAGCCACGCGGAAATCGCCAGCCTGATGGGGGCGCCGCTGGGTACGGTCAAGGCGTGGATCAAGCGAAGCCTCGAGGCGCTGCGGGAGTGCATGACATGACGCCGGGTTCAACCGATGACCCTACGCAACTGCTCGACGTGCTGGCGGGGGAGTATGTGTTGGGGACGCTGTCTGCCGAACAGCGCGCTGCGGTGCTTGCGCGACTGGACCGCGAGCCGGACTTGCGGGCGGCTGTCGACCGTTGGGAAGCGCGCCTGCTCGAGTTGACCAGGCTGGCTGAACCGCAACTGCCCAGTACGCGCCTGTGGCGGCGGATCGACCGCAGTATTTCGGAGCAGGCCCGACCGGTGCGTCCGACGAACCGATGGTGGAGTCGCCTGGGCCTGTGGCAAGGCGTGAGCGTCGCCGGTCTGGCGGCCACGGTGTTGCTGAGCCTGGCCCTGCTGACCACTCGGCCTGCGACGACCCACTACCTGGTGGTGCTGGTCGCGCCGACCGATCAGGTGCCCGGCTGGGTAGTGCAGGCCAGCGATGCGCAGACCATCGCGTTGATCCCGCTGGGTCGGGATCAGGTGCCCGAAGGGATGACCCTGCAATTCTGGACCAAGGGTGAGCAATGGCAGGCGCCAGTCTCCCTGGGCTTGGTCAAGCCTGGCGAGCAGTATCGCGTTCCGCTGCGCGACCTGCCGCCTCTTGAACCCAATCAGCTGTTCGAACTGACGCTGGAGAAGGCGGGCGGCTCACCCACGGGCCGGCCGACTGGCCCTGTGAAGTTCATCGGGCGTTCGGTGAAGGTCATTTGATTTTCAGTTGCTGGTGACTGCCGATGGAGACTAGTCACATTTAGTTACTACGAAATGGCATCAAATTGCCTTGTTGGCCCGATTCATGGGGGCTGAGCAGGTGGTTTGCCACCCAATGGTCACAAAGTTGTAATACAGCTGCTGCAAAGTGTTCCGGCCATCACACGGAGCGCTTTTCCATGATACGCCTGATGAAGTCTGCTGCACTCGCCGTTGCCGTTTCGCTTAGCGCCACTTCGGCCTTCGCCGCAGAAAACGTCCGCCTGACCGGTTCCGGCGCGAGCTTCCCTGCACCGATCTACCTGACCTGGTTCAAGGATTTCAGCAAGAAGACCGAAGGTGTCACCGTCGATTACCAGTCCAAGGGGAGTGGTGCCGGTGTCCAGGACTTCCTGAACAAGACCGTCGATTTCGCCGCCAGCGACTCGGCCATGAAAGACGAAGAAATTGCCAAGGTCGGCGAGGGCGTTCAGTTGCTGCCGATGACCGCGGGCGAGATCGTCCTGGCCTACAACCTGCCAGGCAACCCCAAGGGTCTGAAGCTGCCGCGCGACGTCTACTCCGACATCTTCCTGGGCAAGATCACCCAGTGGAACGATCCGAAGATCGCCGCCGCCAACCCTGAGCTGAAGCTGCCTGCCACCCCGATCACCGTGGTCGTGCGTGCAGACTCCAGCGGTACCACCGCCGTCTTCACCAAGCACCTGTCGGCCATCAACCCTGCCTTCAAGGAAGCGCTGGGCGAGGGCAACACCGTGAACTGGCCGGCTACCGACAAGTTCATCAAGTCGCCGAAGAACGATGGCGTGACCGCCACCGTACGCCAGACCCCGGGCGCCATCGGCTACATCGAATACGGCTTCGCCAAGCTGGCCAAGGTCGACTTCGCTGCCCTGCAGAACAAGGCTGGCCAGTATGTCGTACCGAACGCCGAAAGCGGTGCCGAAGCACTGGCTGCGGTGAAGATGCCGGAAAACCTGGTGGCCTGGCTGCCTGATCCGGACGGTGCCAAGTCCTACCCGATCACCTCCTACACCTGGATGATCTTCCGCAAGGACAACGGCAACCCCGCCAAGGCCAAGGCCATGCGCGACATGATCGAGTACAGCCTGACCGAAGGTCAGAAGATCGCCGACTCGATGGGCTACATCCCGCTGCCGCAGTCGGTTGTCGACCAGGTGCGCAAAGCGGCTCAGAACATCCAGTAAGACTGCCAGGTTGCGCCCGGCCTGCCTTGCAGGCATGCCGGGCGCCTCTGCCCCTGTCCCGGAAATAATCCATGAACACACCTTTTGCCATTCCGGATAACCCCGACTCTGCATGCCAGCCGCCGTCAACCAAGGATTTCCTGGTCGACCGTACGTTCCGTGCACTTGCACGTATCGGCGTGGTGCTGGTGCTGGCACTGGTCTTTGCGCTGGTCTACGAAGTAGGGCGCAAGGCGCTGCCGGGTATGGAAAAGCACGGATTCGATGTGCTCTTCGGCAGCGTGTGGGACGTTAACCAAGGCAAATACGGCATTCTGCCGGCGATCTGGGGCACGCTCTACAGCGCCCTGATTGCATTGCTGATCGCCGGTTTCTTCGGTGTCAGCATGGCGATTTTCCTCACCCAGGATTTCCTGCCCGCAAAACTCGCTGCGGTGTTCCGCACCATCGTCGAGCTGCTCGCCGCCATCCCCAGCGTCGTCTACGGCCTGTGGGGCATCTACGTGGTGATCCCGGCAATCCGTCCGCTGACCGCATGGTTGAACAGCGAACTGGGCTGGATTCCGTTCTTCGGTTCCTCCTTGAGCGGGCCCGGGCTGCTGCCTGCAGCGCTGGTGCTCGCCATCATGATTCTGCCCACCGTGGCCGCCGTGTCCCAGGATGCGCTGACCAGCGTGCCAATGAAGACCAAGCAGGCAGCCTACGGCATGGGCACCACCCACTGGGAAGCCATCCTCAAGGTGATGGTGCCGTCTGCCGCCACTGGCATCTTCGGCTCCCTGGTGCTCGGCCTGGGCCGTGCCCTTGGCGAGACCATGGCGCTGGCCATGCTGGTGGGCAACGCCAACACCATCACGCTTTCCCTGTTCGCCCCGGCCAACACGCTGGCGGCCTTGCTGGCCCTGAACTTCCCTGAAGCCGGGCCGAACGAGGTCGAGGTGCTGATGTACGCGGCGCTGGTACTGATGTTCATCACCCTGCTGGTGAACGTCATCGGATCGCTGATCATGCTCTACGCCCAGCGGGGTAATAAATAATGACCGACCTCACGACCCCTGCAACTGCATTGCCCAGCCTGCAGCGCCGGTTCGAAGGCCGCGCCCTGCGCAGCCTGACCCTGACCACGATGGTGTGGTGCGTGGCCCTGCTGGCCAGCGTGCCGCTGATTTCCGTGCTCTACATGCTGATCACCCGCGGCGGTGCCCGCCTGAGCCTGGAGGTGTTCACCGAGCTGCCGCCCACCGGCTTCGAGATGGGCGGTGGTTTCGGCAACGCCATGGCCGGTACCTTCGTCATGGTCGGTATCGCCGCTGCCATCGCGGTGCCGGTCGGCATCCTGGCGGCGATCTTCCTCGCTGAGCTCGGTCCGGACAGCAAGCTTGCCAACGCATCGCGCTTCGCCGCCAAGATGCTGACCGGCCTGCCGTCGATCCTGGCTGGCGTGTTCGCCTATGCCCTGGTGGTCATGACCACTGGCACATACTCCGCACCGGCGGGTGGTGTGGCGCTGGCAGTACTGATGCTGCCGATCGTCGTGCTGACCGCCGAAGAGGCGATGAAGATGGTGCCCAAGATCATGAAGGACGCCGCCTACGGCATGGGCTGTACCCGCACCCAGGTGATCTGGAAGATCATCCTGCCGACCGGCATGCCGGCCATCCTTACGGGCGTCATGCTGGCCGTGGCCCGCGCCGCTGGCGAAACCGCGCCGCTGCTGTTCACCGCATTGTTCAGCAACTACTGGATCTACCACGATGGCAGCCTGGCGGTGATGAACCCCACGGCCTCGCTGGCGGTACTGATCTACAACTTCTCCGGCATGCCTTTCGACAACCAGCTGGAGCTCGCCTGGGCGGCCTCGCTGGTACTGGTGATGATCGTGCTGGTCGTGAATATTCTCAGCCGTGTTTTCGGCAAGCCTAAGTATTGAGAACGGGAGCATCCAACTTGAACGTATCGACTGCGCAAAGAGCCGCTCCGTTGGTCAACCAGGCACCAGTGGTCATGGACTGCAAACTGGACAAGATTTTCTACGGCAACTTCATGGCGGTCCGCGACAGCCATGTACCGATCGAAAAGAACAAGATTACCGGTTTCATCGGCCCGTCCGGCTGCGGCAAGAGTACCGTGCTGCGTAGCCTCAACCGCATGAACGACCTGGTGAAGGGGTTCCGTTTCGAAGGCCACGTGCACTTCCTCGGCCAGGATGTCTATGGCAAGGGTGTGGACCCTGTGGTCGTGCGCCGCTACATCGGCATGGTGTTCCAGCAACCGAACCCGTTCTCGATGAGCATCTTCGACAACGTCGCGTTCGGCCTGCGCCTGAACCGCTACAAGGGCGACCTGGGCGACCGCGTCAAGCATGCCCTGCAAGGTGCAGCGCTGTGGGATGAGGTGAAGGACAAGCTCAAGGTCAGCGGCCTGTCGCTGTCCGGCGGGCAGCAGCAGCGCCTGTGCATCGCCCGTGCCATTGCCACCGAGCCGGAAGTGCTGCTGCTCGACGAACCCTGCTCGGCACTCGACCCGATCGCGACCCGGCGCGTCGAAGAGCTGATGGTGGAGCTCAAGAAGGACTACACCATCGCCCTGGTGACCCACAACATGCAGCAGGCGATCCGTGTTGCCGACACCACCGCGTTCTTCTCGGTGGACATCTCGCAAGGCTCGCGCACCGGCTACCTGGTCGAGATGGGTCCAACCACCCAGATCTTCCAGAACCCGCGCGAACAACTGACCAGTGACTACATCAGCGGCAAGTTCAGCTGATCGTTCACTCGACCGAAGCGGTTGGATGTCGCAGGCCAGGATGGCCGCTGCGACAGTCCGACCGCTTTTACTTTTTTAGTGTTTCCAGAGATTACTTATGCGTGCGACGCGTCGTCTTGACCTGTCAGCGGTAGAACGTGCACTGCGGGATGTGCAGCGGCGTTTCACCGAGCTCAGCAAGCACTTTACCGAACCGCGTGACCCGTTTACCGATGAGGTGCTGCAAAATGTGCTTGAAGGCTATGCCCTGATTGACGACTATGTCGCGCGGGGTATCGACCTGTTCGACCTGCAGCAGTTGAACCTGATGCTGGAGATCAACGCCACGGTGCTGTGTGGTAGCGATCCTGAACGTCGAGTGGAGTTCGCCCAGCACCTGATCGCCACCGAAGAACACTTCTTCAACAACGTCGAAGGCGGCATCAAGGACCTGTACAACTGGTATTGCTCGTATGGCAGCGATTCGGTGTGGAAACGCGCAGCAGGCGTGTATGTTCGCATCCTGAGCAAGCCGCAGCTGTTCATTGAAGGCAACAACCGCACGGGGTCGCTCATCGTCAGTTATCTGCTGATGCGCGCAGGGCTACCGCCGTTCGTACTGACGCTGGACAACGCCGAGGGCTATTTCAACCCATCCTCGGTCATACGCAACTCTGCCAAGCATGGTGTAAAGGCCTTGTACGAATTGCCCAAGATCAAGAAAAAGTATGCGGCGTTCCTGGAAGCGCAGTCGCCCGATCCGGAAAAATTCTTCCTGGGCGAAGCAGCAACGCCTGCCTACCGGGAGGTTCGCTGATGGGGCGCTACCCGATGCTCAAGCAATGGCGCGCCGGCAGCCGCCAGGCCTGGCAGGGCGTTACCCGGGCCTTCAGGCGCCCGCGGGTGCGTATCTCGTTCGACATCGACGACACGCTGGCTTGCCTGCCGCACCACAGCCCCGAAGAGCACAGCAAACTGCCGGGCTTCGTCCATCGTTGGCTGGGCGAGCCGCTGCGCATCGGCACCCGCGCGCTGATTCGCGATCTGCGCCGCCAGGGCTATAGCGTCTGGATCTATACCTCGTCCGGCCGCACACCTTCCTACATCCGTCGTTGGCTGTTGCTCTACGGCATCCGCGTCGATGGCGTGGTCAACAGCGACCGGCACCAGCACGTGCTGAACGTCAACGGTCTTGAAAACCCTCCCTCGAAGTTCCCGCCGGCATTCGACATCGATCTGCATGTCGATGATTCCGAAGGCGTGCGCATCGAAGGCGACGACCATGGTTTTCGCGTTGTCGTGGTCTGCCCCAAGGACAAGAACTGGGCGCAGAAGGTCATGGACGCTGCCGTCGAAGTCCAGGCAACCCTGGCCTGGCAGCAGCCGCTCAGGCATCAGGTGCCAGTCCAGTCATCCTCCGAGGCCCTGTTGTCCTGACAGTGCGCCAGCGTCTGGCCGGCGATCCCGACCCGCTCACCCCAACGGGTGATTCCCCGACGCACAAGCCCATGGCACCATCCGACCAGCGGAATTCCAGGGGTCACAGACGTGCAAATCGATCAGCTCTCATCAGTCCCATGGTTCGAGGCGATGGCGAAAGTCACCGCCGCCATCGGCGCCCAGGGTTTCGCAACGGCGCTGTTCGACGCGCTGGCCTTGGTCGGCCCGGTCAAGGCCAGCACGGTCTACCTCTACCCGCGCGAGGGCTTGCCATCGGCCTGGTCGGAATGCGACGGACCCGGCCCATGGCGGCCGGAAGGCAACGTACGGCGATACCTGTCCGGTTTCTACCTGCTCGATCCGTTCTACGACCAGTGCATGGAAAGGTCCGACTCAGGCTGCTATACACTGGCCGATGTTGCACCTGATCACTTCAAGCTCAGCGAGTACTACCTGGCGTTCTACCGGCACTCGCACCTGGAGGACGAGATCAACTACCTCCTGCAGCTGGACGAAAGCTTGAGCCTGGCGGTGTCCTTGGCCTTCACCGACGAACTCGACGAGGCGGCAAAGGCGCGGTTCAAGTGCATCAGCCCGTGGGTGCTGGCGGTACTGACCAAGCATTTCGAGGGGTACCAGGGCCGTGGCGGGCGCGAGGAGAAGGTCTGGGAGCAGCGTGTACATGCAGCCTTGAGCAATTTCGGGTCGTCCTTGCTGACCGAGCGCGAGTGCCGGATTGCCCAGCTCATCCTGCGCGGGCATTCGACGAAGTCGCTGGCCGAGCGTCTCAAGGTTTCCGAAGACACCATCAAGTCCCACCGCAAGCATGTCTACGCCAAGCTCGACATCGGCACGCAGTCCGAGCTGTTTTCGCTGTTCATCGATGCGCTGGCCAATGCCCATGGGGTGCTGGAGCGTGATCCGCTGGAAAGCTACATGAGCAAGCCACGCTGACGCGAAAACGCCGACGAGTCATCGTCGGCGTTGTCATTCAAGGTATGACGCTGGTCAATCGGCCATCTGCAACTCAGGCAGTTTCACCCGAAACGCGCGAGTAAGGCCGATCAGCAACACCAGGCCCAGCCCCATCCAGCACAGGCCGATGGTGAAGGACATGCTCGACAGGCTGGTCCACAGCCACAGCGTGCTGAGAAAACCCAACCCCGGGATCAGGCCATAACGCATGCAGTTTCCCGTGCCGCGCAGTTTCTGGTCAGCCAGGTAGTGCTTGACCACCGCCAGGTTGACCGCCGAGAAGGCGAACAGCGCGCCGAAGCTGATCATGTTGGCGACGGTGTCCAGGCTGATGAACAGCGCACTCAGCGAGACCAGGCCAACCACCAGGATTGCGAAGGCCGGGACGCGTTTTTTCGTCACCAGTTGGCCGAAGGCACGGGGCAGGGCGCCGTCACGGCCCATGGCGAACAGCACCCGCGACACACTGGCCTGGGAGGCCATTGCCGAGGCGAAGCAGCCTGCCACATAGGTGGCGGTAAAGGCGCTGGCCAGCAGGCGCCCGCCTGCGCTGTTCATCACCTCTACCGGGGCGGAGTCCGGGTTGGCGAAGCTGCTCCAGTCCGGGTGCACCAGTTGCGCGAAGTAGGACACCAGCAGAAACAGCAGGCCGCCGATCAGCGACACCGCCATGATTGCCCGCGGGATGCGCCGGGTCGGGTCGCTGGTTTCCTCGGCCATGGTCGAGACTGCGTCGAAGCCCACGAACGACAGGCACAGCACGGCAGCGCCGGCCATGATCGCCGAGGCGCTGAAACCTTCATGATAGAAGGGCGCGGTCAGCGATATCGGCTGCACTTGGGTAGACAGGCTGTTGATGGACAAGGCCACGAACACCACGATGAATACCAGCTGTGCGACTACCAGAATGCCGTTGACCCGCGTCACCGACTCGATGCCGATCAGGTTGAGGAAGGTCACCGCGCCGATGGCGCCCAGTACCCACACCCAGGCGTGGACCGTCGGGAAGTATTCCGACATGTAGATGCCGATCAGCAGGTAGCTGAGCAGTGGCAGGAAAATGTAGTCGAGCAGCAGCGTCCACCCCGCCATGAACCCTGCGTGGGCGCCGAAGGCTTTGCGCGTGTAGGTATAGACCGAGCCCGAGTAGGGATGCGCCTGGACCATGCGGCCGTAGCTGTAGGCGGTGAAGAGCATGGCGCCCAGGGTCAGCAGGTAGGCGGTTGGCAGGTGGCCCTTGGTGATCTGGGCGACCAGCCCGTAGGCGGAGAACACTGCCAGCGGCACCATGTAGGCGAGGCCGAAGAGCACCAGGGCGGTCATGCCCATGGATTTGCGAAAGCGGGTACTGGCAGCGCTCGTATGTGCCGTGGAATGCGCAGCGGTTGTGGTTGTTGTATGCATGGCTGACTCCGGGTGCAGGACGCCGCAGTATGCGAGCGAGCTCGATACTGTCGAGGGAGAGGGCGATTGGGCTGAAGGCGGGGCGAGGGCCCTTCGTTCAGGCGCTGTGGCTATCTCGAGGGCGGGAGCGAGTGCGACGTGAGGTGATGAAGCGTGCGTTCATGGCGTTGTTCTCTTTATTGACCTGGCACGAAAGGTAAGGCCGCATCTGGGGGCCTTGGCGCATGCTCCCATAGCCGATTCGTCTTCGAAATCACCCGTTGGGGTGAGCCGCTGACTGGGCTGGAGACCTCACCCCAACGGGTGATTTCACACCGCTGCTGGCTGCTGCAAGCTTCAGTGGCGTCTCCATACCAACAAGGAAAACCGCCCATGAACGCGCCTTTCGTACCCCAACGCCAGACCCGTGAATACCAGGCCGCCGATGCTGCACACCATATCCATGCCTTCCTCGACCAGAAGGCGCTCAACGCCGAAGGCCCACGGGTAATCGTCGGCGGTGAGCGGCTGCATCTGTGGGACAGCGATGGCAAGCGTTACCTGGACGGTATGTCGGGCCTGTGGTGCACCCAGCTCGGGTACGGGCGCAAGGACCTGACGGCCGCCGCGGCGGCGCAGATGGACCAGCTGGCGTACTACAACATGTTCTTCCACACCACCCATCCGGCGGTGATCGAGTTGTCCGAGCTGCTGTTCAGCCTGCTGCCGGGGCACTACAGCCACGCGATCTACACCAACTCCGGCTCCGAGGCCAACGAGGTGCTGATCCGTACCGTGCGCCGCTACTGGCAGGTGCTAGGCCAGCCGAACAAGAAGGTCATGATCGGCCGCTGGAACGGCTACCACGGCTCGACCCTGGCGGCCACGGCGCTGGGCGGAATGAAGTTCATGCACGAGATGGGCGGGCTGATTCCGGATGTGGCGCACATCGATGAGCCCTACTGGTATGCCGCCGGTGGCGAGCTGAGTCCGGCCGAGTTCGGTCGCCGCTGCGCCTTGCAGCTGGAAGAAAAAATCCTTGAGCTTGGGGCCGAGAATGTCGCCGGCTTCATCGCCGAGCCGTTCCAGGGCGCCGGCGGCATGATCTTCCCGCCAGAAAGCTACTGGCCGGAAATCCAGCGCATCTGCCGCCAGTACGACGTGCTGCTGTGCGCCGACGAGGTGATCGGCGGGTTCGGTCGTACCGGCGAATGGTTCGCCCACGAATACTTCGGTTTCGAGCCCGACACCCTGTCGATCGCCAAGGGCCTCACCTCGGGCTACGTGCCGATGGGCGGGCTGGTGCTGAGCAAGCGCATCGCCGAAGCACTGGTCGAGCGCGGCGGGGTATTCGCTCACGGCCTGACCTATTCCGGGCACCCGGTGGCCGCTGCGGTGGCGATTGCCAACCTCAAGGCCCTGCGTGACGAAGGCATCGTCCGCCAGGTGAAAGACGACACCGGGCCCTACCTGCAGCGCATCCTGCGCGAGGTGTTCGCCAACCATCCCCTGATTGGCCAGGTACAGGGCGCCGGGCTGGTGGCGGCACTGCAGTTCGCCGAAGACAAGGCCAGCCGCAAGCGCTACGCCAATGAGAACGAGCTGGCCTGGCAGTGTCGGACTTTCGGCTTCGAAGAGGGGGTGATCATTCGTTCGACCTTGGGGCGGATGATCATGGCGCCTGCGCTGGTGGCCAACCACAGCGAGCTGGACGAGCTGGTGGAGAAGACCCGCAAAGCGGTCGACCGCACCGCGCAGGCCCTGGGCAAGCTCTGAAGCGGCTGCGCTACCTTTCCTACCCACGGTTCCTGGAGCACAACGTGCACGATTCAACCTACTGGCGGCATCAAGCCGCCAACCTGACTTTTCGCGATCAAGCCATGATCGGCGGCCGCTTCGTGGCCGCCACAGGTGGCGCAACGTTCGATGCGATCAACCCTGCCACCAACCAGCTGCTGGCGCGGGTCGCCGCCTGTTCCGATGAGGACGTAGACCGTGCCGTGGCCAGTGCTCGGCAGGCGTTCGAGCAAGGCCCGTGGGCCCGGATGGCGCCGACCCAGCGCAAGCGTGTGATGCTGCGTCTGGCCGAGCTGATGCTTGTTCACCGCGAGGAACTGGCGCTGCTCGAGTCGCTGAACATGGGCAAGCCGGTGCTCGACGCCTACAACATCGATGTGCCGGGCGCCGCGCATGTCTTCGCCTGGTATGGCGAGTCGCTCGACAAACTCTACGACCAGGTTGCGCCCACTGCGGCCGAGGCCGTGGTCACCATCACCCGCGAACCGATCGGCGTGGTCGCAGCCGTGGTGCCGTGGAACTTCCCGCTGGACATGGCGGCCTGGAAACTGGCCCCGGCCTTGGCAGCCGGCAACAGCGTCGTGCTCAAGCCTGCCGAACAGTCGCCGCTTTCGGCGCTGCGCCTGGCCGAGCTTGCACTGGAGGCGGGCATTCCCGACGGGGTGTTGAACGTCGTGCCGGGGCTGGGCGAGATCGCCGGCAAGGCATTGGGCCTGCACCCCGATGTCGATTGCCTGGTATTCACCGGCTCCACCCAGGTGGGCAAGTACTTCATGCAGTACTCGGCGCAGTCGAACCTGAAACAGGTGTGGTTGGAGTGCGGTGGAAAAAGCCCGAACCTGGTGTTCGATGACTGCAAGGACCTGGACCTGGCCGCAGAGAAAGCCGCATTCGGCATCTTCTTCAACCAGGGTGAGGTCTGCTCGGCCAACTCGCGACTTTACGTGCAGCGCTCGATCCATGACGCGTTCATCGAGCGTCTGATCGCCAAGGCGCGCGAGTGGCAACCCGGTGATCCGCTCGATCCGGCCAGCCGCGCCGGCGCTATCGTCGATGCGCAGCAGACTTCGCAGATCATGGCCGCAATCGGCCGTGCACACGAGGAGGGGGCGTCTCTGGTGGCCGGTGGGCGTCAACTCAGCTTCAACGGCTCCAGCAACTTCATCGAACCGACGATTTTCACCCATGTCGACCCGCAGTCGTCGCTTTCGCGTGACGAGGTCTTCGGCCCGGTACTCGCAGTGACGGCCTTCGACACTGAAGAGGAGGCTATCCGCCTGGCTAACGACAGCCTCTATGGGTTGGCCGCGTCGGTCTGGAGCGACGACCTCAACCGCGTGCATCGGGTTGCCAGGCAGCTCAGGGCCGGCAGCGTTTCGGTCAACACCGTCGATGCGCTCGATGTGGTCGCCCCGTTCGGCGGCTACAAGCAGTCGGGCTTTGGGCGTGACCTGTCACTGCACGCGTTCGACAAGTACACCCAGTTGAAGACCACCTGGATCCAGCTGCGCTGATCTCGGGCGCAGCGTTCAATGCCGTGGCGGCCTGGCACAGTTCAGTGCCGCCACGGCGACCGCCAGCGCCGCCCCGGCGTAAGCCCAGATCGCTGGCACCTGCGGCAGCAGCACACCGGCCAGCATCGGCCCGAGCCCGGCGCCGATGTCGCGCCACACGGCATTGCTGGCCAGCGCCTGAATGCGCGCGTGCGGATTGCGCAGCGCGACGAGGGTCATCACCAGCGGCAACTGCAAGGCGCGCAGCACCAACACGAAGAAGGCGCCGATGAACAGCCAATGGCTGGCGAATACCAGCAGCGCCAGTGACGTGGCCAGCGACAGCACCACCAACATGCGCAGTGCGCCGAAGCGGTCTGCCAGGCGTCCGCCAAAGGGGCTGAAGAGCATCTCGCTCAGATAGCGCACCGCCATCAATACACCGGCCACCAGTACCCCCGACTCGCCCATATGGACTTGCGCATACAGCGAGAGGCCGAAGATGAACAGGCCGTCCAGCGTCACCCCCTCGATGAAGGACCAGGTGGCGATGCTGTCTGGCAGGCGCAGACGCCGACCGCTGCGCGCGGCAATGTCATGGCCGCCGCAAGGCAAGGCGCGGGCACGCCACAGGCCGCACAGGGCACTGACGCACAGTACGTAGAACACAGCGCGCGGGCCGTAGGCCTGGGCCATCAGCGCACCCAGCGGCAAGGCCAGCATGGGGCCGATGGCCAGGGTCGCCCGCGAGCGCCCGGCGCGGCGGGCTGCACCTTGTGCTTCGGCAGTGGCGAGCGTCTGGGTACTGAGGTTGAAGGTCGCAAAGCACAGCCCCCAGACCAGGCGCAGCACCAGCAGTGCGGCGAATCCGCCAAGGGTGGCGTTACCCAGTGCACACACCGCTGCGGCAAAGGCCGCCAGGCTGCACGCCGCACGATCGCCATGGCGTGCATAGAACCGCACCACCCAGCCATAGCCGATGATCCGTACCAGGCGATTGGCCGCCAGCAATACACCCGCCTCGACCAGGGTCACGCCGAAGTCCGAAGCGTACATGGGCAGTAGCAGATAGAGCAGTACGTCACTGGGCAGGCACAGGCCGAGTACCTGGGCGGCGTTGCGCGAATCTCGGTCGGCGCGCAGGGTTTGCGCCGGTACGGCAGCGGACGACATGACAGTCTCGTGGCAAAGGGCGGGGGTACGCAGCATAACCTCAAGGGTCATGCCGGTAACACCCGTGTCATGGCGTCGGGGAAGGCTGGCCGCCGTCCAGACCCCATTTAGCAAGCGCTCAGAACGATCATGAATAAAATTGCAGATCATCTCGAAAAAAATGAGTTTGTCTCAAGGTGCGATGATCCTGACAATCCCCCCATCGAATTTTCTCCCAGGGTAGGCAGCCGTTCGCTGCCCCGGTGAGGTGATGCAGGCCATCACCGCCCAACAGGATGTCAGAGACCGATGAACAACGAATTTACCTTTGCCATCAAACGCACGCGTTTCGATGAAGACTATTGCCCCGCGGAAAACACGCGTACCACGACGAACTTTGCCAACCTGGCCCGTGGGCGCAATCGCCAGGAAAACCTGCGCAACACCTTGAGCATGATCGACAACCGGTTCAATGCCTTGGCGCACTGGGACAATCCCGAGGGCGACCGCTACAGGCTTGAACTTGAAATCATTTCTGTCGAGATGACGATGGAAGGCCAGCAGGCCGATCACAGCCTTCCGCTGATCGAGTTGCTGAAGACGACGATCGTCGACCAGAAAACCAACGCGCGTATCGAGGGCATTGTTGGCAACAACTTCTCGTCCTACGTGCGCGATTATGATTTCAGCGTGCTGTTGCTCGGGCATAACAAGGGCCAGCCCGCTTTCAGTACTCCCGAGCACTTCGGCGAGTTGCATGGCAAGTTGTTCAAGTCTTTCGTGAACTCGAGTGCTTATAAAGCGCATTTTGCCAAGGCACCGGTGATCTGCTTGAGCGTGTCGAGCAGCAGGACCTATCGCCGCACGGACAACCAGCATCCGGTATTGGGCGTCGAGTACCAGCAGGATGCCTATTCGCTGACCGACGAATATTTCAAAAAAATGGGCCTGACGGTCCGCTACTTCATGCCGCCTGACAGCGTTGCGCCCTTGGCTTTCTACTTCGCCGGCGATCTGCTGGAGGACTACAGCCCTCTCGAGCTGATCAGCACCATCAGCACGATGGACACCTTCCAGAAGATCTATCGGCCGGAGATCTACAACGCGAACTCTTCGGCAGGCAAAGCCTACCGGCCAAGCCTCGAACATCAGGATTACTCACTGACGCGCATCGTCTACGACCGTGAAGAGCGCAGTCGGCTGGCGATCGAGCAGGGCAAGTTCGCCGAAGAACACTTCATCAAGCCGTACCAGGCGGTGCTTGAACAGTGGTCGTCCCAGTGCGCGCTCTGATTGAACAAAATGCATAAGGTTTATCTGTCATGAAAAAGCTGTTACCCACTTCAACCGCAGGCAGCCTGCCCAAGCCTTCTTGGTTGGCCCAGCCTGAAACCCTTTGGTCCCCCTGGAAGTTGCAGGACGCGGAGTTGATCGAGGGCAAGCAAGATGCCTTGCGTTTGTCGCTGCAAGAGCAGCAGCACGCCGGTATCGATATCGTCAGCGATGGCGAGCAAACCCGTCAGCACTTTGTCACGACCTTTATCGAGCACCTGAGCGGTGTGGATTTCGAGAAGCGGGAAACGGTCAGGATTCGTGATCGCTACGACGCGAGCGTGCCGACGGTCGTGGGTGCCGTGGCTCGGCAGAAGCCTGTGTTTGTCGAGGACGCCAAGTTCCTGCGCCAGCAAACCCAGCAGCCGATCAAGTGGGCGCTGCCGGGGCCCATGACGATGATCGACACGCTGTATGACAGCCACTATAAAAGCCGCGAAAAACTGGCATGGGAATTTGCCAGGATTCTCAACCAGGAAGCCCGGGAACTGGAAGCTGCAGGCGTCGATATCATTCAGTTCGACGAGCCGGCATTCAATGTGTTCTTCGATGAGGTGAACGACTGGGGCGTGGCCACCCTGGAGAGGGCCATCGAAGGGCTGAAATGTGAAACCGCGGTGCACATTTGCTACGGCTACGGCATCAAGGCCAACACCGATTGGAAAAAGACCTTGGGTTCGGAGTGGCGGCAATATGAGGAAGCGTTCCCCAAGTTGCAGAAATCCAGCATCGATATCGTTTCGCTGGAATGCCACAACTCGCGTGTGCCCATGGACCTGATCGAGCTGATTCGCGGCAAGAAAGTAATGGTCGGGGCCATCGATGTGGCCACCTCGACCATCGAAACGCCTGAGGAAGTCGCCGACACCCTGCGCAAAGCCCTGCAGTTCGTGGACGCCGACAAACTCTACCCCTGCACCAACTGCGGCATGGCACCTCTGCCACGTCAGGTTGCCAGTGGAAAGTTGAGGGCACTGACGGCGGGTGCAGACATCGTTCGGCGAGAACTGTTGAACGCGTGATGAACTCGGGAGGCCGAAGGCGGACGCTTTCAGGCCTCCCCTGACCGTTGCGAACGGCCCCTTATCCAGGATCTACGCATGTCACTTCCCTGTACGGCTGTCGAGCCATCGCGCTTTCGCCAAGCGCTCGGGCACTACGCCTCCGGCATCACGGTGATCACCTCTCGGCTCGATGACGAGCCGGTTGGGTTCACTTGCCAATCGTTCTATAGCGTGTCGATGAGCCCGCCGCTGGTGTCATTCAGCGTCATGTCCAATTCGGCCAGCTACCCCAAGATCCGCCAGGCTGGGCGCTTTGCGGTAAATATCCTGGCGTGTGGGCAGCATGACCTCTCCAACCAGTTCGCCCGGCGCGGCACGGACAAGTGGCACGGCGTGCAATGGCAGGTTTCACCCTTGGGAAACCCGATCATCCGCGACAGCCTGCACTGGCTGGATTGCGAAGTTCACGCCGAGCATCCTGCGGGCGATCACCTGATCGTGATCGGTGAAGTGAAAGCGGTGAGCCTGCAGGAGGCAGCCGCTGCAACGCCTTTGCTGTATTTCAAGGGGCAATATCGCAATCTCGCCGCACAGGGCGCGTTTTGAACCCGCGCGGCGAAAGGGTGGCTGGCATCCGTAGCACCGCTCATCCGTTGCGCCGCAATTAAAACGAATCCTTCAGGGTGTGTCGAACTCGCTTATGTAGGCCCTCACAAAAAGCGAGAACCCCCATGAAAACCAATCTATTGGCCACAGCGCTGCTAACTGCCTGCTTTACCTTGCTCGGTGGCTGTTTCGACCGCGATAACGACCACCCGGCCAAGGACGCCGATCCAAGCAAACCTTCGCTGCAGATGCAGCAGCCCGATACACCCACGGCCAATCCGTCCCCCGAGACCAAACCGCAAAATCAGTGAGCGAGGTAGCGGGCATGGTGGAGCTGACAAAGGGTAGGGCGGCAACCAGCAAGGTGACCGATGACCTTGAACATCGCTATCGGGCACTGTTCGAGGGCAGTGACCCGACAACCGAGGCCTGGCTGAGCGAGCAACTGAGCCATGTCCGCACCTTGGCGGACGACTTGCCGGATGATCCTCGGCACCTGCCGGACTGGGCCGCTGCCCATGCGCAGCGGGTCGCCAGTGAACACGCGGCCTATCTTGAACAACGGCGTCAAGGGGCCCCACGCCGGTACTTCCAGAACCGGGCGCAGGCCTTGTGGTTTCTGCAGCAGGTCGCCCCGACCAAGGCGGTCGATGGTGCATGGCTGCACGGCACCCTGTGGCACTGGCGCGACCCACGGTTCCATGGATTGATTCGCACCTTCCTCGAAGAGCTGGGTGATGGCGACCTGCGCCGCAACCACGTGCTGATCTACCAGCGCCTGCTCAGCCGTCTCGGCTGCCTGCAGAGCGCACCGCTGGCCGCTGAACGTTACCTGCAGGGCACGCTGCAACTGGCCCTGGGGCAGCACTGCGAGCGCTTCCTGCCGGAAGTGATCGGTTACAACCTGGGGTACGAGCAGCCCCCGCTGCACCTGCTGATCACCACCCATGAGTTGGCCGAGCTGGGCATCGACGCTCATTACTTCCAGTTGCATGTGACCATCGACAATGCTGCGAGCGGTCATGCGCGGCGCGCCCTGGAGTGCTTCACCGAACTCGGCCAGGACCAGGGGCCGGCGTTCTACGAGCGTGTCCGGCATGGCTATCGGCTCAATGACCTGGGTATCGACACACCGTCGCTGATCGCTTCGTTCGACCTGCAGGCCGAGTTGCTCGGCGCGTTGGAACGCAAACGTGTCTACGGGCAGTGCATGCATTCGGACAGATGCCGCCTGCAAGGTCGCACCATCAATCAGTGGCTCGCCGAACCCGGCGCGATGCCTGGTTTCCTGGATGCACTGCAAGCCCAGGGTTGGATCAAGCGCGACAGCGATCCCAGGCAAAGCCGCTTCTGGGCGCTGATCGACGGTCCGGTGGCGGCCATGTTCGGTGTGTTCGATGCCTATGAAAAGCAGCTCTGGCACGACTGGATCGCCGGCACCTGGCAGGGTGCTCCGATGCGTCGGGTGCCGCCGGGGCAGTGGGAGCAGGCGTTGCAACTGGAGGAAGAGGCGCCCGGCCAAGCGCAGGCGGCGGACATGGCTGCGCTGATCGATGCGATGGCCGGCAATCGACATTCCACGCCCCAGGGCCTGCGCGCCACCCGCGCATTCATCCAGGCTACCGGGTTGATGAGCGGAGGGCCGAACTGATGCTGCTCGACCAAGACCAGAAGCGTGCCGACGAGGCATTGCTCCAGCTGGGACGTCGGCTGCGCGCCGACGGCTATCGTTTCACCTGCGTGACCCCGGCGACCCAGGCCAGGGTCAATGCGCGTAGCGAAGCGCACCAGGCTCGAACCCTGCGCGATGTGTTTGGCTGGAGTCGACCGTTCGAAGCGTCTCTGCTCAGCGCCGACGAACTGGAACAACTGCGTATCGCTGGCGTGCTGGAGCCACAGGGTGCGCTGTGGCGCAGCAGGGTGCGCTGGTCGAACCTGGACGACCTGCTGCTGGTGCACTCCGCCTGGCCGACCGACAGCCGCGACGCGGTGTTCTTCGGCCCGGACAGCTACCGGTTCGCCCAGGTGATCCAGGATCATCTGCAGCACAGCCCCCAGCGTGTGCAGCATGCCGTCGACATCGGTTGCGGCAGTGGCGTTGGCGCGTTGCTGATCGCCCGAGCCGCGCAGCATGCGCAGGTCACTGCGGTGGACATCAACCCTGTGGCCTTGCGTCATACCGCTGTCAATGCCGCGCTGGCCGGGGTGGCCAATGTCTCGGTAGAGCTCAGCGATTTGCTCGACGGCATCGCCGGGACGTTCGACCTGATCGTCGCCAATCCACCCTACATGCTCGACGTCGGCGAGCGCGCCTACCGCCACGGGGGTGGCGCGCTGGGCGCCGAACTGTCGCTACGGATTGTCGAGCAGGCCCGTGACCGGCTGTCGGTCGGCGGCACGTTGCTGCTGTACACCGGTGTCGCCATCGTCGAGGGGCGCGACGCGCTGCTCGAAGCCGTTCGCCTGCGCCTGGCCGGGCCTGCGTTCGGCTGGTCCTACCGGGAATTGGACCCCGACGTGTTCGGCGAGCAGCTGCTCGAGCCAGGATACGAGCAGGTCGAACGCATTGCCGCGGTGGCCCTGACCGTCACCCGCCGAGGCTGATGCCCATGGCGCGGCCTTGCACGTTCGGCATCGAGGAGGAATACCTGTTGGTGGCTCTGGCCACGGGGCGGGTCATGGCCGCGCCGCCCTCGGCCGTGGCCCGCTGTTGCCGCGATGCGCTGGGGCCATGGTTCGCCGAGGAGATGTTTCGCAGCCAGGTGGAGATCGCCTCGCCGGTGTTCGATACGCTGCACCAGGCCCGTGATTTTTTCACCGAGCAGCGCCAGCGCCTGAGTCAGGCATTGGCGGGCGAGGGCGTCGGCTTCTACGGCGCGGGGAGCCACCCCAGTGCCCAATGGCTGCGCCAGCTCCCGCGGGAAACCCCCCACTACCGCCAGCTGTTCGACGATTACCGGCTGGTGGCCCGACGCAGCCTGTTGAACGGCCTGCACGTGCATGTCGGCGTGCCGCAGGGCGTCGATCGCATGCAGGTGATCAACCGGGTGCTGTACTGGTTACCCCTGCTGCTGACACTCAGCACCTCCTCTGCGTACTGGGGCGGACAGGACACCGGCTACATGAGCTACCGACGCGTGGTGTGCGGGGAGTGGCCGCACATGGGGCTGCCCGAACCGCTACCGGACTGGCGCGCCTACGAGCGTTACCGGGCGCTGCTGCAACGCACTGGCAGCCTGGCCAAGGACGGTGACTTCTGGTGGGCGATCAGGCCCTCGCGGCGGTTTCCGACAGTCGAGCTGCGCATCTGCGATGGGTGCCCCCGGCTGGACGATGCCTTGGCCATCGCCGCGCTGTTTCGCCATCTCGTCGAGCATGCAGTGCAGCGCAACGACGCTATCGCCAGCCGTGAAATGCGCTGGATCACCCACGAAAACTATTGGCGCGCCCTGCGTGAGGGCCGCCGGGGCACTTTCATCGGCGTGCACGACCAACAGGCGGTGAGCGCCGAAGGCTGGCTGACGCAACTGCAGATGCAATGTCCGCCCGACACCGCCGACGCTGACCGTGCCTTCATGCACGCCCGGCGCATCCTGCGCGACGGCACCAGTGCCGACCACCAGCGTGACACCTATGCGCTGGCCCGCGAGCAGGGCCTGAATGACCGACAGGCGATGCGCAACGTGGTGAAACAGGTGATGGAGCACCAGTTGTCGGTGCCCGGGATGGGTTGAGTAAACCATCCGCAGATCGTTTGCCTCGAACGCAGTGTGATTCGCGATCAGGCAACACCCAGCCAAACCAGAAGGAGTCTAACCCATGCCCAGCAAGCCCCAGGATCAGTTCACCCTGCAAAACCCCTTGACCCAATACCCCCATCCGCCTTTTCCGGCCCAGGGCCAAGCCGCTCCGGGCCTGGATGCGCACATGCAGCCCAAGCCCGACCACGGTGAAACCACTTACAAGGGTTTCGGGCGCCTGGCCGGACGTCGCGCCCTGATCACTGGCGCCGACTCGGGTATCGGACGCGCCGTGGCCATCGCCTTCGCCCGCGAGGGTGCCGACATTGCGCTCAACTACCTGCCCACGGAGGAGCGAGATGCCCGTGAAGTGGTCCAGCTGATCGAGCGCGAAGGCCGCAAGGCCGTGGCGCTTCCCGGTGATCTCAAGGACCCGCGCTTCTGTAGCCAGTTGGTGGACCAGGCCCACGAACAGCTCGGCGGCCTGGATATCCTGGTCAACGTGGCCGGCAAGCAGGAGGCGCGCAAGGACATTGGCCAGATCACCCATGAGCAGTTCGATCACACCCTCAAGACCAACGTCTACGCCTTGTTCTGGCTGTGCCAGGCAGCAGTGCCGCTGATGCCGGCCGGAGCGACCATCATCAACACCGCCTCGATCCAGTCCTACCAGCCCTCGGCGACGCTGCTGGACTACGCCACCACCAAGGCGGCCATCGTGGCCTTCACCAAGGCGCTGGCCAAGCAGGTGATCGAGCGCGGCATCCGCGTCAACGCGGTGGCCCCGGGCCCGATCTGGACCGTGCTGCAGCCCAGTGGCGGCCAACCACCGGAAAAGATCCCCGACTTCGGTGGGCATACCCCGATGAAACGCCCGGGCCAGCCCGCCGAGTGCGCGCCTTTGTACGTACTGCTTGCCAGCCAGGAGTCGAGCTATATCACCGGTGAGGTGTTCGGCGTCACCGGCGGCGATCCACTCCCATAGGGCAAAGTCGAGTAAACCTTGGCCGCGCCGCGCAGTCAGTCATTGTAAGAGGCCCTTCATGCGGGCCAGGGAGGTGGCTGATGAAACTCGTCTGCCTGCTGCGTGGCTGCCAGTGGCGCAGCCTGTTGATCCGTGAAATCGCCGGGCTTGACTGCCAGTGCTGCGAACGCTGCGGCGCGCTGCGCTACAGCCAGCCCGGCCAACCATTCGATGCGTAGGAACCGACCATGGCCCGGGCAATCTGGAAAGGCGCGATCAGCTTCGGCCTCGTGCATATCCCTGTCTCTCTCAATACCGCCGTTCGCACCGAGCGCGTGGATTTCGACTGGCTCGACAAGCGCAGCATGGAGCCGGTGGGCTACAAGCGGGTGAACAAGGTGACTGGCAAGGAGATCGACAAGGAACACATCGTCAAAGGTGTGGAGTACGAGAAGGGCCGCTATGTGGTGATCAGCGAAGAGGAGATTCGCAAGGCGCGGCCCGAGGCGACCCAGACCATCGATATTTTTTCCTTCGTCGACGCCGGTGAGATCCCGCTGCAACAGTTCGACACGCCTTACTACCTGAGCCCCGACCGTCGTGGCGGCAAGGTCTATGCCTTGTTGCGCGAGACCTTGCACAGCACCGGCAAGGTGGCCTTGGCCACCGTGGTGCTGCACACCCGCCAGCACCTGGCGCTGTTGCGCCCGCTGGAGGATGCGCTGGTGCTGATTACCCTGCGCTGGCCCGAGGAAGTCCGTGGCTTGGAGTCGCTGGAGCTGGACAAGAGCGTGACCGACACCAAGATCGACAAGCGCGAACTGGACATGGCCAAGAAACTGGTGGAGGACATGAGTGGGCCATGGAAGCCAGACGAGTACCACGACGCGTTCCGCCAGACCATCCTCGACCTGGTTGAAGAGAAGGCCAGCAAAGGCAAGATCGCGACGGTGGACAAAGGTGAGGGGACAACGGCGGAGAAGGGCGCCGACATCATCGACCTCACCGAGCTGCTCAAGCGCAGCCTTGGCGGCAAGACCAAGGCGAAGAAGCCGGCGAGCAAGCGACCGCGCAAAGCGTCGTAGTTGGGTGTTGCGAACGCTACTGCACCAGTCCCTCCAACGCGCTCAGATAATCGCCGAAGCCTTGGCGGGCGCGGCTGTCCCGACGACTGCTGGTGGCCACGCTGTGCGCTGCGGTCCAGACGATATGCGCGCCACTGGCTTCCAAGGCCAGCACCAGTTGCACGTCTTCATCGGCTGGCAATGGTTGGAATCCGCCGGCGCGCTCATAGGCCTTGGCACACACGCCGAGGTTCGCGCCATGGATGTGCCGGTGCCCGTCCCGAGCCTGGTAACGGCTGCGGTATAGCTGACGCAGCGCGGCGTTCTGCCAAGGCTGCCAGCGCTCGATGTGCACGGTGCCGCAGACTGCGTCGGCGTGCCATTGCAACTGCGACACCAGCCAGTGCTCCGGCACGCGACTGTCGGCGTCGGTAAAGGCCAGCCACTGCGCACCGCGCTCGATCATCCACTCTGCGCCCAGGCGCCGGGCAATGCCGACGTTGCCGGCCTGCAGCTCCAGAGTGTGCACGCCATGGCGGCGGGCGATGCGTGCGCTGGCGTCGATGCAGCGATCGAGCACCACCAGCACCTCCACCACCAGGCCCGCCGCCTCGGCCCGTGCCACCGCCCGCTTGACGGCGCGCAGGCAGTGCCCGAGGCGGCGGGCTTCGTTGTGGGCGGGAATGATGACGGCGATCATAGGCAGGTCTCGTCCAGGTCCACGACGCTGGGTTGGCACGACCAGTATTCGAGCAGGAAATCCGCCTCCTCGTGGCGTAAAAGCGGGTATAGCGGCAGATGCCGGGCAAGCAGGGCGTGGACCTCACGGCCATCCTGAGGGCAACCGGCGATGGGATGGCGCCAGTGGCACACCAGCAGGCCGCCGTCATAGGTCAGGCTGGCCACCGATTGTTCGATCACCTGCAGCCAGTCGGTGGGATCGAGGTAGTAGCCAATTTCGCTGAGCACGATCAAGTCGAACTGTCCGCCGGGCCAGTCGCCCGGCAGGTGCCCTTGCTCGACGCGGGCGTGGCTTACGCCCGCCAGTCGCTGGCGGGCCAGCGCCACGGCGGTGGCGTCGATGTCCTGGCATAGCAGGTCGGCGCAGCGCTCGGCCAGCAGCACACTGAGCTCGCCGTTGGCACACGCCGGCTCGAACACGCGTTCGTAGCACTGGCGAGGCAGGCTGGCCAGGGTGAGGTCGCGTTTGCGCCGTTCGTACCAGCGGGTACGAAAGGCCCATGGATCATCGTTGCTGGCATACAGGTCGGCGAAATACTGCGCATCGAGGCTCATGGTGACTCCGTTGAGGGCAAGACCGGTTCCAAAGGTTGCAGCCGGTGGTCGGCTGAGGCAGATGCTGGTCAAAGTTGCCATGCCCCTGCCGGCATGCCGGTCAGTTGCTGGCCCAATTCGGCGAGGTCGCGCTCCGCGTGACTTTGGCGCAGGTATACCGGCAGGTCGGCGCTGAGCCGGGCGAAATGGCTGCTGCGGCAGAACGGCGTGGCGCCCAGCGCTCGGCCGACATGCCGAATGACCTGCTCGACCGCGTGCTCGACATGAGCGCGGGTGCGGCGCACCTGGAAACTGGCATCGTCCTGAGGGTGCCGGTCGATCCAGGCGGCGCATTCGCGCAGGGCGGCGCGGGCCCCGAGCAAGGCGGCATCCACCGCGCCCAGGTGGGCGTCGGCGTGCGGGTCGGGCCGAGGTTTAGCGCAGTGTTCGCGCAGGTAATCCGCGAGGGCTTCGGCCGCGCCATACCAGCAGGCGGCGATGCCAGCGCCGCCTTGCCAGAATCCTGGGCGGGACAGATATTGGCCGGGCGCGCCGATCGCCAGGCCCGGCGAATCATCGAATGCGAGGGTGACACTGGCGGTGGTGGCCATGCCCACCGCCTGCCAGTGCTCGGCCTGAATGCGCTGGCTGGGATGGGACAGCTCGATGGCCACCAACTGTGGTTGCTCGCCTTCCCAGGCGGTCACCAGCGCGCGATCAATCTGCAACGCACCCGAACACCAGGCTTTGCAGCCTTGCAGCCGGACTTGATCGCCGTCGCGGGCAACGATGCGCGTGCGGGCATCCGGTGGCTCGGCGGCCCACACGCCCCAGATCCCGTCGCCGGCGTGGTGCTCGGCGGCGCATTCGCTGAGGATTGCCAAGGCGTCCGTGTGGCCCTCGTAGAGCTTGGCCAGGGTCAGGTCGCAACCGGCGACCCGCGCCAGGGTCCTCCAGCGCTCCAGGGTGCGCCCCTGGCCAGGCCGTGGCAGTCGGTCGAGATGATCGGCCTGCAGCAGGTGCAGCAGCTTTGGCAACTGGGCGTCGAGGTCGATGGCCTGCGCTCGCGCGCTGAAAGGGCGTAACAGGTGATCGAGGCGCTCCAGGTCGAAGTCATGGGCGATGCTCATGGGCTTGGCGCTCCTTGGGTGTTCTTCTTCCAGCCACGCAGGTTCATGACGCACAGGCAGAACTGCAGGACGATCAGTGCCCAGGCTTGTACCTGCCAGCCCCAGACCACCCACAGCACATTGCTGGCGATGAAGCAGCAGAAGCCGATGCGTCTGCGTCGCGGGCGGCGCGAGCCGATGCACCATGCCGCCGCGATGGTCAGCAGCATGGCGGGCCATTGCAGCAGATCCAGCATTCGCTCCATCAGTCGATCCCCAGTTGCTTGCGCATGCGCGCGGTAATCGACTGGCGGGTGCTGGCCATCTCGGACCAAGGGTCCTCGACCTGCGCAAGGCGCTCGTGCAGGTTGCCGATGTTCCATTGATCGGCGCCTTTGAGCTGGCTCAGCTCTTCGCGCCAGATCGGCACCGAAACCGGCAGACCTTCACGAGCGCGCAGCGAATAGGCCGCCACGGTGGTCGCGCCCTTGCCGTTGCGCAGGTAGTCGATGAAGATCCGCCCGACGCGGTTCTTCGGGCCGGAAACCGCGCTGAGGCGATCAGGGAAGAGCCTGGCCATGTGCTCGACCAACGCATGGCTGAAGTCCTTCACCTCGTCCCAGCCAGCACGCCGGGTCAGCGGCACGACCAGGTGCATCCCCTTGCCGCCGCTGGTCTTGAGAAAGACCTTCAGGCCCAGTTCATCGAGCAGGGTCAGGGTCAGTTGGGTGGCTTCGAGCATGGCTTTCCAGGGCAGCGTGGGATCAGGGTCCAGGTCGAGCACGAAGCGGTCGGGCTTGTCGAAGTCCTTGTTGGTGGCGTTCCAGGTGTGCAGTTCGAGGGTGTTCATCTGTACCGCGCCGAGCAGGCTGTCGGCGCGGTTGAGCACCATGGCCGCCTGGCCGGCCTGGGCCTTGCTGTAGCTGAGCACCTTGGGAATATGCAGCTGGCCGGCATTCTTCTGGAAGAACAGCTCGCCAGCCAGGCCATCCGGTGCCCGGACCATGGCGACGGGCCGATCCTTGAGCTGTGGCAGCAGCCAGTCGGCGACCTGCGCGTAGTACTCGGCGACCTGTCGCTTGGTTGCACCGATGGTTGCGTCGACCACGCGGTCTGGGTGTGTCAGGCGCAGGGTGTCCAGGCCCTCGGGTTGTGGCTGTGCTGCGCGCTTGGCGGGCATCGCTTTCTCCAGATCGATGGCGGTGGCGGGCTTGTCGTCGCGCAGGCCGTGGAACACCGCGTGGCGCACGATGCCTTCGCGGGTCATCTGGGCATAGGCCACTTCTGCCAGCAGGTGCGGCTTGAGCCAGTGCACCCCGCGGGCTTCGGCGCCGGTGGGGGGGCTGGGCAACGGCGCTTTGGCGACCCGCAGCGGCTTCAGGCGGGCGAGGATGCTGTCCAGGGTGGCGGCGCTGAAGCCGGTGCCGACTTTGCCGGCGTAGCGCAGCTGACCGCTATCGTGGTCATGCAGGGCCAGCAGCAGCGCGCCGAAACCCTGGCGGCTACCTTTGGGATCGGTGTAGCCGACGATCACGAATTCCTGGCGCTGCTTGCACTTGAGCTTGATCCAGTCGCTGCTGCGTCGCCCCACGTAGGGGCTGTCGGCGCGCTTGCCGATCAGGCCCTCCAGCTCCAGCCGGCAGGCACTGTCGAGCAGCGAGTCGACCGGTTCCTCGAAGTCTGCGGAGTACCTGAGCATCGGCGATGCATTATCTTCCAGCAGCCGGGCCAAGGTGTCCCGACGCGCCTTCAGCGGTAGTTCGCGCAGGTCTTCGCGCCCCAGCCAGGGCAGGTCGAACAGGTAATAGGTGATGCGTTCGTCGTGCTCGGTGTCGAAGGCATTCTGCAACGCCTGGAAATCGGCGACACCGTTGTCATCGACCACCACCATTTCGCCATCCAGCCACGCGGCGTCGAGCCCAAGCGCCTTGAGCGCCTCGACCTGACGGGGCATCTTCGCACTCCAGTCGTGGCCATTGCGGGTGAACAGGCGTACGTCGTCACCGTCGATGCGCGCCAGGATGCGGTAGCCATCGAACTTGACTTCATAGCGCCAGTCGCCGCTGGGCGGGGAGTCGACCAAGGTGGCCAGTTGCGGCTGGAGCTTGTCGGGCAGGGCTTTGGCGCGGGCCTTGTGCTTGCGCGGGGTAGCGGAGGTTGTCTTGGCCGGACGCCTTGGCGGCAGGCTGCGCTCGCTGAGGACACTGTCGGGCAGGGCTTCGACGATGCTGTAGTCGACCTCGCTGCGCGCTTGCCCGTCATTTGACTTGACCAGCATCCATTGTTCCTTCTTGCCGGCCAGCTGGGTGCGGAACAGGTTCCAGACCCCCGACAGCTTCTCGCCCTGCAGGCGAAAGCGCAGCTTGCCTTTGGCATAGGCTTGATGCGGATCGCCTTCGGGCTCCCAGATACCCCGGTCCCAGACGATCACATCGCCAGCGCCGTAGTGACCCTCCGGGATGTGCCCTTCGAAGTTGGCATAGTCCAGCGGGTGGTCCTCGACATGCACCGCCAGGCGCCGGACCTTCGGGTCAAGGGAGGGGCCCTTGGGGATCGCCCAGCTTTTCAAGGTGCCGTCGAGTTCCAGGCGGAAGTCGTAGTGCAAGTGGCTGGCGTCGTGTTTCTGAATGCAGTACTGCAGCGCGTGGCCCGACCGTGTTCTGGCGTGTGTGCCCACCGGTTCGGATGTGGCGTTGAAGTCGCGCTTGCGATGGTACTCCTGCAGGGGCTTGGCCATGGCGGGCTCCGGGAGGGTTCGCGGGTCTCAAGATTGGGAGGCGGCGAGGCGGCGCGGAGTTCAAAAAAAGCGCGGGGTAGGGCGCGGCAAGAAACTCTGAATCATTTGTGTGTGCGCGGAGTCGACCGAGTGAAGCCCACAAAAGGAGAACGCTCATGCCCATACCTGATGACCCAAGACCGCAGGTCGAGATAGACGACACCGAGGACCGCATGGGAAGCGTCCACGAGCTGGATTTCAGTGAGCGTCGTGATGAACGCCAAGGGCGTGTCGGTGACGAGCGTCCGGCGCGCGAGATCGCCGAGGATTATCCGCCCCGACGTGTCGCCGAAAGCGGCATGACCGGTGGCGAGGCCTTGAGCGACAGCCTGCACGAGGACAACGTCACCCTGGACGACCTGAGCCCGGACACGTTGTTCGATGAAACCGGTGCTCGCGACCCCGATGAGCCTGGCAGCGGTAGCAGACCTGCTGACCAGACCCTGCGGCATGTGGACGCTCATGAGATCGGAGGCGGCATCGGGCTGGACGAGGCGGAGCTGGCTCGCTCGGCGCCGTTGGACGGTGAGCCGTGGACCGACGAGGTGAGCTCTGAAGATGACAGGAGAGAACCCTGATGAACGAGCAACGATGTTCCTGCAACCACTGTTCTTGCACCGTGGATGCCAATACCGTGGTCCAGGATGGCAAGGCTTATTGCTGCGAGGCCTGTGCTACGGGGCATCGCAATGGGGAGCCTTGTCGTATGGCGGACTGTAATTGTGGTGAGCTGACTCAGCCGAAGGATAGCTCGGTCGATAATGCGCTGGATGAAACGTTTCCGGCGAGTGATCCTATTTCGCCATAGGATCGCTTTGCGAGCGGTGTGGGTTTTTACAGGTGTGAGCATATCCGTTTGCGAGGGCGATGCTTAGTCACCTTTTCGCCCTTACGGCGAGTCACTTTTTGTCAGACGCGACAAAAAGTAACCAAAAAACGCTGCGCTCCATTCATCCGGCCCTGCGCTTCGCTCCGGGTTCCCTTACTCCGGCCTTGCTCCCGGGAGGACCGCGCTGCAGGGCCCATCCTGGGCCCCAGCGCTTGACGGGCATCCATGCCCGTCACCTCCCTCCGCAAGTCCTGCGCTCGGCCTCCTGAAGTCGCGGAGGTACGGGTGGTGCCTGGGCTGGCGTAGCTGTCGCTCGTGGGGTATGAGGCTGGATGCTCTTGATCTTGCTTCTAAGCGCGCGATGGATCAGGCGCCGCCAATCGCGACCTCGTAAATGCATGTGCTTATAACTTTCAAAACACACGCTCTGAAAGTCAAATGCTAGAGGGGTTGGTTTTTACACCTGTGAGTGTATTCATTTGCCAGGGTGACGCTTAGTCACCTTTTCGCCCTTACGGCGAGTCACTTTTTGTCAGACGCGACAAAAAGTAACCAAAAAACGCTGCGCTCCATTCATCCGGCCCTGCGCTTCGCTCCGGGTTCCCTCACTCCGGCCTTGCTCCCGGGAGGACCGCGCTGCAGGGCCCATCCTGGGCCCCAGCGCTTGACGGGCATCCATGCCCGTCACCTCCCTCCGCAAGTCCTGCGTTCGGCCTCCTGAAGTCGCGGAGGTACGGGCGGTGCCTGGGCTGGCGCAGCTGTCGCTAGTAGGTATGAGGCTCGATTCTTGATCGGCAACGGCAACGGCACTGAAATTGCCCTGTAAGGACGCCGGCGCGGCTCAAGCCACTTTGCGTAAGGCCTCTATCAACTCTCCCTTGCGCATGGTCGAGCGACCGGCAATGTGCTGTTTACGCGCACGGTCCATCAACTCGGCCTTGGTCATGTCCTCCAGCTGTTGTCCGGAACGGGGCACGCCATGCTTCGTCGCGACAGCGCGCCGGGCCGAGGACTCCCGTGCCTTGGCCTTGGCCGTCGGGCTTTTCCGTTGCCCCGAACCGCCTTTGCGCTCACCCCCTCCGGACTGCTTGTTGACCGTGGCCCAGGCACGGGCTTCGGCTTCGTCCTTGGACACGCCCTTGGCCTCGTAGCTCTCTTCGATATGCTCGGCCTTGCGTTTCTGTTTATCGGTGTACTTGTCTTTGTCTCCACGTGGCATGGTCGTTCTCCTCTACGTCAGTGGGTCTGCCAGACACCGTTGCTGCGCTCGCAATCGCTACGCGCCTGGCCCAGGCTGGGGGTGTCGTAGTAGTAGGTGATGATCCGCGCGTCCTTGGGCACGGTGGGGCGGGTGGAAGGCTCGTTGCGCCCCGCGGCATCGGGGTTGGCCAGGGTTTCCTGGGTCAGCGGTGCGATGCAGCTGCCGACGCTGCCGTCGGCGCAACGCTCGACCCGGCGTTTCTGGCTGTTGAGCATCTCCTTGCTTTCGTTGCTGCACGACCAGGCAATCGCTTCGGCCGGCATGTTGGCGTAGCTGTAGCAGGTGTGCTGCTGCACCGGTTTGACCGCCTCGCTGGATGAGCGCGTGGCTACGTCGCAGCCTTCGGCCATTGCCTGGCCGCTGGCCAGGGTGGCCAGCAGTGCAATACATGGAACGATCCGCATGATGTACCTCCCGGGCCCCACGGCCCATCAGCGCTTGTCGAGGGCTGGCTCGACCTGCCGGCGCAAGGCCTTGGCGCGTTTCTCGAGGATCAGGTAGGTGACCACCGCCAACAGCAGCGGGATCAGGTAGTACAAGGTTCGATAACCCAGCAACGCGGCCACCAGCGTGCCCTGGCCGAGCTGGCCATGGAGCAGGGCCAGGAACACGGCCTCCAGCACGCCAAGCCCGGCGGGAATATGGGCGACCACGCCCGCCACGCAACTGATCAGCAACACACCCAGTACCGAGGGATAGAACAGCTCCGGTGGCAGCAGCAGATGGATCAACGCCGCCATCAACGCCCAGTTGCTTGCACCCAAGGCCACCTGGCACAACGCCAGGCGCAGGCTCGGCAGGGTGACTTCATGCCCGCGCAGGTCCCACGTGCGCCGCTTGGCGAAGGCGCAGGCGAACAGGTAGGCCAACGCGACCACGACCATCAAGACGCCGATCAGACGCAGGCCGCCGGCCCCTACCGTCCAGTTCTCCGGCAGCTTGACCAGGCCCAAGGCGAATACGGTGCCGGCCAACAGCAGGTAGCCCATCCAGTTGGTCAACAGGCCCAGGGTGAGGATGCGGGTGATGGTCGGGGTATCCAGGCCCAGCCTGCCGTACAGCCGATAGCGCAGGGCCACGCCACCGACCCAGGTGGTGAAGTTGAGGTTGAACGCATAGCAGACGAATGCCACCGGCAGCACCTGGCGGGCCGGCAGGCGGTGGCCGGTATAGGCGCGGGCGAGCAGGTCGTAGCTGGCGAACACCAGGTAGCTGCACAGGGCCAGCAGCAACCCCAGGATCAACGTCGAGGGCCGGTAGGCCCGCAGCGACTGGCTGACTTCGTTCCAGTCCAGGTTGCGCGCCAGGGTGAACAGCAGCACCGGGATCAATACCAGGAACAGCACGGTCAGCAGGCGTTTGCCCCAGGTCTGCCAGCGTGGCGTGGCCATCAAGTCTTGCCCTCTTGGTAGTCGACCGGAGCCTCGCTTTCGCTTTGCAGCGACTGCAGGCGTTGCCGGTGTGCCGGGAACCAGCCGGCGATCCGCGGGAAATAGCGGGTGATATGGAAGCCCAGGAAGATCAAGGGGGCACGCCACCAGTAACCGCGCACCATGCGCTCGAGCGTTACGGCCTTGCAGTGTTCGCGGGTCAGTTCGCTCAAGTGTTGGTAGAGCACAGCGTTGAACGCCCGGTCGCGGATCAGCAGGTTGGCTTCGAGGTTGAACGACAGGCTTAGTGGGTCGAGGTTGCTCGAGCCCACCGTGGTCCACTCGTCGTCCACCAACGCTACCTTGCCGTGCAGCGGGCGCTGGCAGTATTCGTAGATGCGCACCTCGTCGCGCAACAGGTAGTTGTAGAGCAGCCGGGAGAGTGCGCGGACCCAGCGCATGTCCGGTTGCCCCTGAAGGATCAGGGTCACCTCGACCCCGCGCCGAGCGGCGTTGCGCAGTTCGCGCAGCAGGCGGTAGCCGGGGAAGAAGTAGGCGTTGGCCACGACGATACGTTGCCTGGCTTCGCGCAGGGCCTGCAGATAACAGACCTCGATATCGGTGCGGTGGCGCCGGTTGTCGCGCTCCACCAGCACGGCGCTGGCCGGGCCTGCGGCGATGTTGTTCGGCTGGACTCGACTGGCGGCATCCAGCACGGGGGCGAGCATTCGGCAGGAGGACGCATGCACCTGGCCCACTACCGGGCCGACGACCTCCACGGCGTAGTCCTGCTTGGCCTGTGGGCCGAAGTCTCCGAGGTGGTCGGCGCTGTAGTTGATACCGCCGATGAACGCGCGTTGTCCGTCGATCACCAGGATCTTGCGGTGCAGGCGACGGAACAGGTTGGTGCGCATGCCGGCCAATCGTGGTTGCGGATCGAACGAATGGAAACGGACCCCGGCCTCGGTCATCGAGGCGATGAATTCGTCGGGCAGGTCGGCGGTGCCGTAACCGTCCACGGCGACTTCGACCCTTACCCCGCGCCGAGCGGCGTCGATCAAGGCCTGGCGCAAGGCCTGGCCGACCTTGTCGTCGTAGATGATGAAGGTCTCCAGGAGTATTTCCTCGCGAGCCTGAGCCATGGCCTCGAGCACGCGCGGATAGTACTGCTCGCCGTTGACCAGCAACTGGACGTGATTGCCTTCGCTCCAGGGCAGCTTCATAGCGTCACCTGCGCCACCAGCGGGGCATGGTCGGAGAGGTGTGACCACGGGTATCTGGACAGTACCCGGGCGTCGCTGGCTTGTGCGTTGCGCAGGTAGATGCGGTCCAGGCGCAGCAGCGGCAAGCGCGCGGGAAAGCTGCGCGCCGGCTTGCCGAAGGCTTCGACCAGATGCCCCGAGAGCCGCACATCCGCTTTCAGGCGCCAGTCGTTGAAATCGCCTGCGACGATAACCGGCTCGTCCGAGGGCAGGCTGTCAAGCAATGCCAGCAGCAGGTCGACCTGCCGCTGCCGGTGCTCCTCGCGCAGCCCGAGGTGCACGCAGATCGCGTGCACCTGCTCGTGGCCCGGCACTTCGAGCTGGCAATGCAGCAGGCCGCGCTCCTCGTTGCCGTGGATCGTGACGTCAAGGTTGTCGTGGACTCGGATCGGAAATTTGGACAGGAGCGCATTGCCATGGTCGCCATGGGGATAGACCGCGTTGCGTCCGTAGGCGAACTGCGGCCACATGCTGTCGGCGAGGAATTCGTACTGAGGTGCCGTCGGCCAGGTCGGGTGGCGCTCGGCATGCTGCTGATGGCTGCCGTGTACTTCCTGCAGGAACACCAGGTCGGCCCCGGTCGCGCGCACCGCCTCGCGCAGTTCCGGCAGGATGAAACGGCGATTGAACAGGGTGAAGCCCTTGTGCACGTTGAGGGTCAGCACCGTCAGGCGGTGCACGGCGGTCACCTTGTCGATGATGCAGCGGGGGGCAGGCAAGGTTCCGTTCATAGCAGCTCCTGCAGTTCGACGCCGGGCTCGGTCACCAGCTCGCCGTCAAGGCCGAGCTTGCCCAGCAGGCGGCGGGCATCGTAAGGGGCATGCACTTTCTGGTCATTGTCGAAGTAGCAGTACACGTCACGGGAGGCGCGCTTGGCCGGCGCGCGGCGCACGACGCGCTGGGCATCCTCCGGCTGGCCGCCTGCAGCCCAGGCCTGGATGCGCATGCGCCAGCGGCGCAGCGCGGTGGCGGTATAGCCGCTGCTGTAGAGCTCGACATCGCCATGCAGGCGCAGGTACATGAAGTCGGCCGTGACCTCCTCGACATAGGGCCATTTGCCCGCGCTGTCGGCGACCACCAAGGCGACCTTGTGTTTGCGCAACAGGTCGATGAAGGTGTCGCAAAGGAAGCTGGGGTGGCGGATTTCCACGGCGTGGCGCAGGCGTGCGTTGCCCTTGATGGCAGTCCCACCGCTGCCTTGCAGGCGCTCGGCGGCGTCGCGGGCAATGCGGCGGGCGGCCGAGCGGTCATGTGGGAGCTTGGCGAGAAAATCGCTGAACCGCTGCACGTCGAATTTCAGGTTTGGGGGAAACTGCCAGAGAAAAGGCCCAAGCTTGTCACCCAGCAGCAAAGGGCCCGAGGCGAAGAAGTTCGCCAGCGCTTCGTCGATCTCGCGAAGCCTGCGCACATGGGTGATATAGCGCGGCGCCTTGACCGAAAACACGAAATCTTCCGGCGTCTCGTCACGCCAGTGCTCGTAGCGTTCAGGGGTCTGCAGCGCGTAGAACGAGCCATTGATCTCGATACTGTTGACTGCCCGCGAGGCGAACGCCAGTTCGTCGTCCTGACGCAGCCCCTTGGGGTAGAAGTCCTTGCGCCATGGGCCATAGCGCCAACCGGAAATGCCAATGCGGATCTCGCTCACCACAGCCCCCTGGATTGATGTACTCATCAGTAGCGACCCGTGGCGGATCGAGAGGGTTCAGCAGGATTGACGAGTGGCGCTGCCTGGAAAGCGCCGGGCCTTCAGCCGTCGGATTGCTCTTCTGGAGGTACCTGGCCTTCCGGCCAGTCGGGTGCCTCTTGTTGCGGATCGGGCGCAGGTATCTTCTCGCCGGGATCGTGCGGGACTTCATCGACATAAGGATCTGGATGATTGGGGTCGCTCATGGTCGGTCTCCTGGGCAAGTAGGTCAGTCGCTTTTGTCAGCCATAAGGGGTCACCTCTGGTCGAACACAGGAAGGCCTGTGTTCAGTTGTGACCAGGGCGCGAGTCATCGCACTGCAAAGATTCTCGGATTTCCAGACCAGTTGCCTGAAGGACCGCGGGACAAACATTTAGCGGGCGAACAACAGCAATACCGCGCGTGGCCTGCGTTGCGAGCACGCTCGCCGGTGGCGCAAGAAAGCCGGAACTTTGCTCGGGCTGCGGGGCTCCACCGCATGCAGGAGCACACATCGAGGTAAACCATGAAATTCGATCGATTTGCCCAATGGTTGGCCAACCGCAGTGGACGTCCGATGACCTTCGCCATCGCACTAGTGCTCATCATTGTTTGGGGGGTGAGCGGGCCGTTGTTTGACTTCAACGATACCTGGCAACTGGTGATCAACACCTCTACCACCATCATCACCTTCCTGATGGTGTTCCTGATCCAGAACACCCAGAACCGCGACAACGACGAGTTGCACATCAAGATCGACGAGCTGCTGCGCACCACCAAGCGGGCGCACAAGGCGCTGCTGGACCTTGAGGACATGGGGCCGGCGGAACTGCATGCGCTGCGCAAGCATTACCAACGGATGGGTGAGCACGACTCGGCAAAAGCGAGCCGTGATGCTCAGGAAAAGGACACGTCTGACTGAGCCTGGAAGAAGACAGGGCCAGTCAAATGATTCACCCAACTGACCCGATCGACTCCGTGATCTCTTCTAAAAGCGCTGTTCCACGGCACTGCAGTAGGGGCGAATGACCATCGCCACACTGGGCGGCGAATCCAGCCAGGTGCCCGTGGCCCGCGCTTTGACGGCGCAGAGCCAGGTCAATAGGGCACCGAACCGCACAGTGTCTCTATGGCCTCGACCAGTTCGTCATAGCCCACCGGCTTGTTCAGATGGCGATCGAAGCCTGACTGGCGTGAGCGGTACTGGTCGGCGCTGGCGCCGTAGCCGGTCAGGGCAATGGCCGGTGTGTAGCGCAGGTGCTCCAGGCCCCGTAGCGCCTTGATCAGGGCATGGCCGTCCATTATCGGCATGCCGATATCGGACAGGATGATCTCGTAGCGTCCCTCGGCGGCGGCCTCGAGCGCTGCTTGCGGGTCGCTGTAGGCCTCGACGTTCGCACCTTCCATCTCCAGCAACTGCTGCATGACCTCGAGGATTTCCTTCGAGTCGTCTACCAGCAGCACCTTGATACCGTCCAGCCGGCCGTCGCTGGCCTGCTCGGGCGCATCTGGCGGGGCCTGGTGCACGGGGGCGGACAATGGCAGGGAGACCGTGAAGGTGCTACCGCAACCAAGCCCCGGAGAATAGGCCGCCACCGTCCCGCCATGGGCCTCGACCAACTGGCGCACCAGCGACAGGCCGATGCCCAGCCCGTCGCGGTGGTTGCCGGACGACTGCGGGGCAGCCTGGGTGAACAGGTCGAAAACGCTCTCGAGGCTATCCGCGGTCAGGCCCACGCCCTGGTCGATCACTTCCAGATGGGCTCGTGTGTCTCGCCTGGCGAGCGCCACGCGAATCTCGCTGCCTGCGGGGCTGAATTTCAAGGCGTTGTTCAGCAGATTCCAGATGATCTGTTCGAGCCGCGTGCCATCGGCTTCGACGTAGACCGGCGCGCCATCGGCCGGCAACGCCAGGCGCACGGTGCAAGGATGCTGCTCGTTGAGCACGACCGCATGGATGCCCTGTAGCACTGCGCACAGGTCGATCAACTGGGTCTTGAGCTTGAGCTTGCCGGTGCGGATGCGGGCGACGTCGAGCAGGTCGTCGATGATCCGCGCCTGACTGGATACTGCGTCACAGATGATCCCGACAGCCTTGCTGGCGGCGCTGGCAGACTTCACCGCCGGCGAGCGACGCAGGATCTCGGCGTTGAGTTGGATCAGGTTCAGCGGATGCTTGAGCTCGTGGGACATGACGGCGAAGAACTCGTCCTTCATGTGGCTGCTGCTCTGCGACTCGGCCAGTTGCTTGCTCTGCTCGTCGTGCAGGCGCTTGTGGCCGGTGAGGTCTCGGGCGATCTTCACGTAGCCGCGCAGGCTGCTGCCCTTGAGGCGGGAGACCTCGCCGCTGCAATAGAAGCGACTGCCATCCTTGCGCACGTGCCAGCGCTCGTCCTGGCCGCGGCCATGGAGGCGGGCGCTGCGCAGCTCGTGTTCCGGCACACCGCTGGCCTGATCCTGTTCGGTGAAGATCAGCTGATAGTGCTGGCCGAGGACCTCGTCTTTGCCATAACCGAAAATCAGCGCGGCGCCGGTGTTCCAGTCGGTGATCAGACCTTGCTCGTCAAGCAGGATGATGGCGAAGTCATGGGTGCTCTCGGCCACCAGGCGCATGCGTTCCTCGCCCTGGCGCAAGCGTTCTTCCGCGGCGCGGCTCTGGCTGATGTCGATGAAGGTCAGCACGGTGCCATCGACGTTGCGCTCGCTGGCCCGGTAGGGCAGCAAGCGGGCCAGGTACCAGTGCTGGTTGTGGCCGACCACCTCGCGCTCGATGGTGGTCTCGCGCTCGACCACGGCACGGGCGTCGTCGGCCAGGCCGGGGTAGTCGAGACGATGGGTGATATCGAGTAGCGAGCGCCCGGTGTCCACCGGCAGCATGCTGAAAATGTCGGTGGCCCGTGGGGTGAACCAGCGGATGCACAGGTTACGGTCGACGAAGACCGTGGCGATGTCGGTCGAGGCGATCAGGTTGCTCAGGTAGTCGTTGACCTTGTCGGTCTCCTCGACCTTGGTCTTGAGCTCGTAGTTGACCGTCAGCAGCTCTTCGTTGATCGACTGCAGCTCCTCCTTGCTGGTTTCCAGTTCCTCGCTGGCCGAGCGCAGTTCCTCGTTGATCGCCTGCATTTCCTCGTTGGAGGCGGTCAACTCCTGGCTGGAAAACTCCGATTGCTCGATGGTTTCCTGCAGTTGCAGCCGCGTGCGGTGCAGTTCGCGCTCCAGGTTGCTCAGCACCATGCCTTCGGACTGCTCGACGGCTGCGTTGGTGCTGGCGCTGCTATCGACTTCTACCGTCTGGAACACCACCAGCAGGCAATCGGTACCACTGGGGTCGTCCTGGTGCGGCTGGATCAGGATTTGCACGGTAGTGGGCTGTTCGTCGAGGTTGACCGCGACACTGCGCGAGGTCACCGCCTGGCCGCTGCCTTGCGCTTGCAGCATGGTACTGCGCAGGGCCGGCCGCAAAGGCGCGATGATCAGGCTGAGCAGGTTGTGGCTGAGCTCGCCACCCGCATGGCGCAGGAAGCGCCCGACACCGTCACTCATGTGCAGGATATTGCCCTCGCTATCGACCACCAGGCTGGGCGGCGTGCAGCGGGCGAGTGCGCGGTGGTGGATCTCGGCGTAGGACAATCGGCGAGTGCTACGCGCGCGGGCCGGTGGCGCGAGCGCAGGCTCCGGGGCCTGCAGGCGCGGCGGATGGCTGGTGGTCGGCACTTCTCGGGCGCGGAAGATACGGTTGCGTTTGTCCACGGCGACGAACAGCTCGGCCGCAAGGTCAGTCGACTCGGAGCTACCAAGGAATAGATGGCCGCCTGGACGCAGGGCGAAATGGAACAGACGCAGGATATCGCGCTGCACCTCGCGGTCCAGGTAGATCAGCAGGTTGCGGCAGACGATCAGGTCAAGCTGGGAGAACGGCGGGTCGGATAGCAGGTTGTGACGGGCGAACAGGACCTTTTCCCTGATTTCCTTGCGTACCCGCAAGTGCTGTTCTTCCTTGATGAAGAACTGGCGCAGGCGCGCCGGCGACACGTCGGTGGCGATGGCGTCTGGATACCGGCCGGCGCGACCGATAGCGATGGCGCGTTCGTCGAGGTCGGTGGCGAAGACCTGCACCTGGGCACTGCGCTGTTCCACCGCCAACTGTTCGGTCACCAACATCGCCAGGCTGTAGGCCTCCTCGCCGGTGGAGCAGCCCGCTGACCAGAGGCGTACCTCATGCGCGGACTCTTCGCTGGCATCCTTGTTGACCAGGCCGGGCATGACATGGCGCTGCAACGCTTCGAACGCTTCGCGGTCGCGGAAGAAATTGGTCACTCCGATCAGCATGTCGGCCAGCAGCGCCCGCGACTCCTCCGGATGGCGTTGCAGGAAGTCGAGGTAGCCGGCCAGTTCTGTCTGGCCGGTGACATGCAGGCGGCGTTCCAGCCGGCGCAGTACGGTGGCGCGCTTGTAATGGCTGAAATCGTGCCCGGTATCGCCTTGCAGCGTCAGCAGGATCTCATCCAGCAACGGGTCACTTGCCGCCGGGTCGCCTTCACGCTCTCCCAGTGGCGGCGGCAGGCT
Organism: Pseudomonas sp. S44; assembly: GCF_016624805.1. Taxonomy (NCBI): domain Bacteria; kingdom Pseudomonadati; phylum Pseudomonadota; class Gammaproteobacteria; order Pseudomonadales; family Pseudomonadaceae; genus Pseudomonas; species Pseudomonas sp. S44. The sequence goes on along the minus strand of NZ_JACVTY010000001.1, from coordinate 602,299 downwards.
GTCGTCTTCGATTTCCGGCAGTTTCACCTGGCGCGCCGTGCGCCACAACTCGACCAGGCGCCCAGGCATTTCAGCCACCGGCAGCAGCAGGTCGACCATGCCGGTGGCCAGCGCCGCACGGGGCATGTCGGGGTGCTCGGCATCATCGGGTGCCTGCACCAGGGTCACGCCACCTTGCTCCTTGATGCGCGTCAGGCCTACGGCGCCGTCGCTACCGGTTCCCGAGAGCACGACGCAGAACGCATGGTCCTTGTGCACGTCGGCCAGATCGCGAAAGAACAGGTCGATGGCCACATGATCGCCGCGGCTGCGCTTGGCCGGAGTTACCCGCAGGTAGCCGTCGTTGGTGGACAGGCGATTGGCCGGCGAGATCACGTAGACATGGTTGCGTTCGATCGGCACCGGCTCGCTGACCTGGCGTACCGGCATGCGGGTGACAGCCTGGATGATCCGGTCGGCCTGGCTCTGGTGGTCCGGGGAGAGGTGTAGAACCACGACGAAGGCCATGCCGGAGTCGTCCGGGGCGTGCTGGAAGAAACGACGGATCGCCTCCAAGCCGCCGGCTGAGGCGCCGATGCCGACCACGGGGAAATCCAGGTGGCTGGGGCTGAGCGCCGAGTTGTGCGGCGAGGCGAGGGACGTTTTGCTGGACGACTTCATGGCATCAGCCTTGTACGGACTGGGAAATGGCCTGGTGCGAATCGCCGGGCACTGGGCGCAGATTATAGGTTGGCGCTCACTTTGGCGATGAGCGGTTGCCCTCGAGGAGGGCCAGATGCTCGATGGCCTCCTGATAACGCTCGGCTGCCTTGCGCCGCAGCCTTTGGTAATGGTCGAAGTCAAAGGCGTCGAGCCCGACGCCTTCGAGCAGGGCAAAGGCTGCGTGGTCGAGTTCATAGGCGCTGGCGAACAGCCGGCGATTCTGCTCCAGAGCGAGCTGTTGGCAGGCGCGGGTCGTGGGCATGGGAGCTCCGGTAGGCGAGGTGGTATTCAGACCTATGACTACCGCGCAGGCAAATAAGTGCGAACGTTTTGACCGGATGGCTCAACGGGCAGCTCTTTTTGATTTCAGCTGCGACCACCGACTGTGTCCGTGGCTTGGAGGCGAATGGAAAAATCTGTACATGAAGATGGAATATCTGTACATCGTGCTATCTTTGTACAGTATTGGGCCGCGCTCGAGGTCAATATGGTTCACCGTGCTCGTTGGACGTGCCTTTGCCTGCTGATCGTTGCGTTTTCGGCGACCGCGGACTGGCGCTCGCAGTTGCCCGGAGCGCAGCGGTTGGGTGCCGGTGAGTTCACTTGGTTCGGCCTGCGTCTTTACACCGCCCAGCTATGGACGATGGGGCCGGCGCTGGACTGGAATCAGCCGTTCGCCCTCGAGCTTCTCTATCACCGGTCGTTGTCCAAGGACACGCTGGTACAGGCCAGCCTCGAGGAAATGCATCGTCTCAACGCTGGCGGCATTGCGCCACAGCAACGCTTGGCTTGGACCCAGGCGCTCGAAGCGGCATTCGTGGACGTGCGCCCCGGGATGCGAATTACAGGCTTGTACCTGCCGGGGCAGGGGTGCCGCTTTTACGTCGAGGGTGAGTTGAGCCGCGAAATCACCGACCCGGCCTTTGCCCGGGCATTCTTTGCCATCTGGCTCGATCCACGTGCCAGGGACCCACAACTGCGTCAGCGCCTGCTCGGGCTGACTGGCAGTGAACGAGGACGCTGAACATGTACAAAACACTGTTGCTGGCGTTGTGTCTGCTGCTGGGCAGCTGTGGCAATGTCGGGGTCGAACGCTATGCCCAGGAACAGCCGAAGCTCGACCTGATGGCGTTCTTCTCGCGGCCGGTACAGGCCTGGGGGATGTTCCAGAAGCGCTCCGGTGAGGTGGTCAAGCGCTTTCATGTGCGCATCGATAGCCGTCGTGAAGGTGAGCATCTGATCCTCGAAGAACATTTTCTCTATAGCGATGGCACCCGTCAGGAACGCACCTGGCGGTTGGTGCCCGACGGCCCTGGCCGCTGGCGCGGCACGGCGGGGGACGTCATTGGCGAGGCCAGGGGGGAAGTGGCGGGTAACGCGTTGCGCTGGCGTTATCAGCTTGACCTGCCTGTCGATGGGCGTAACTGGCAAGTGGACCTGGACGACTGGATGTACCTGATGGATGACGACACCCTGATCAATCGCTCGAGTATGAGCAAGCTCGGCGTGGAAATCGGCCAGATCACTCTGTTCTTCCGCCGCCTCCCGGAGGGTACGCCGTGAACCTGGTCACGCTGTTTCAATGGGTCTCGACCGGCGAAGCGAAGGCGCTGGAACTGCTGTCGCTGGAGGGCGGCTTCTACCTCCTGCGTGCCTTGACCGACGCTGGCCCCGTGACTCTGAACGATGCCCACGGGCAGCCCCTGCGCGTGCGCTCCACCACAGAACTACGCCAGTTGCTGACGGGCCTGCCAGCTGTGCCCTGCACGCTGGTGCAGCACGTGGTACATGATGAAATGTGCGGGCAACGTGACGGCCCCATCGAACCACTGCGGGTCCCGATAACGCTGGCCAGCCAGTGGTAGGCGAAACGATGCGCCTGGGCCTGGTGCTGGGTGACCAGCTGTCGTTCGACCTGGCGAGCCTGAACGCTCTCGACCCTGCCCGTGACGCTATCTTGATGGCGGAGGTGGAGGGTGAGGCCCGGTACGTGCCGCACCATCCACTGAAGATCGTTCTGATCTTCAGCGCCATGCGGCACTTCGCTCGGTGCCTGCGCGAGCGGGGTTGGCAAGTGCACTATGTCGAGCTCGATGCCGCAGGCAACAGCGGCAGCATCGTTGGCGAGTTGTGTCGCTGGCAACAGGCCTTGGGCGCTACGCAGATCCACCTGACCGAGTGCGGCGAGTGGCGTCTGGAGCAGGCATTGCGTGATGCCGGGTTGCCGCTGGTGTGGCACCGTGACCGGCGTTTTCTGTGCTCGCGCGAAGCCTTTGCGCGCTGGGCCGGTGAGCGGCGCCAACTGCGCATGGAGCACTTCTACCGTGGCATGCGCAAGCGCACCGGCCTGCTGATGGAGCTCGATGGCAGTCCGGCAGGTGGGGCCTGGAATTTCGATGTCGACAATCGCAAGCCGTTGCCGCGTCAGCTACGTGGTCCATTCGCTGCGCATTTTGCGCAGGACGAGATCACAGCAGCGGTACAGGCGCTGGTAGTTCAGCGCTTCAGCGATCACTACGGAGCCACCGACGGCTTCGACTATCCAGTAACCCATGCCCAGGCCCAGCAGCTCTGGCAACACTTTCTGGAGTTTGGCCTGGCGGCTTTCGGGGACTACCAGGATGCGATGGCCGAGGGCGAACCTTACCTGTTTCATGCACGCATCAGTGCGGCGCTCAACATCGGGCTACTGGATGTGCGTTGCCTGTGTGAAGACGTCGACAGGGCGTGGCGCGAGCGGCGAGTGCCGCTCAATGCAGCCGAGGGGTTCATCCGCCAGTTGATAGGCTGGCGCGAGTACGTGCGCGGGATCTACTGGCTGCGCATGCCGGAATATGCCGGGCTCAATCACCTGGGCAACGAGCGCGCGTTGCCGGAATTCTACTGGACCGGGCAAACCCGTATGCGCTGCATGGCGCAAGCCATCGGGCAGACCTTGCGGCTGGGCTACGCACACCATATCCAACGGCTGATGATCACCGGCAACTTCGCCTTGCTGGCCGGTATCGTGCCAACGGCGATTTGTGAGTGGTACCTGGCGGTCTACATGGACGCTTTCGACTGGGTCGAGCTGCCCAACACGCTTGGCATGGTGATGCATGCCGACGGTGGCTACCTGGGCTCCAAGCCCTATTGTGCGAGTGGTCGGTACATCCAGCGCATGTCCGACCATTGCGCGTCTTGCAGTTACAGGGTTGGTCAGGTAACCGAGGAGGATGCTTGCCCGTTCAATGCTCTGTACTGGCATTTTCTGATTCGCCATCGCACCTTGCTGTCGGCTAACCCGCGGCTGGCTCTGGCCTATCGTGGGCTCGATGGCATGTCGGCCAGCCGTCGCGATGCCGTATGGCAACGCGGCCAGTCGTTGTTGGCGCGACTGGATGCCGGGCAGGCAATATGAAGAAGAGCCTGTTGCCCAGCAAAGTCTGTGTGGTGTGCGGCCGGCCGTTCAACTGGCGCAAGCGCTGGGCGCGCTGCTGGGAAGCGGTGCGCTATTGCTCCGAGCGATGCCGCAGGTCAGCGCCACGCCGCCAGGCGCAAGAGCAGGGGCAAGGTGAAGGCCCAGATGGGCGCCAGTAGCAGGCCGGTTTCCAGCGTGCCTAAAGGCAATCCCACCCCGGCCAGCCTGGCGCCCGCCAGGTAAGCCAGGGGGCCGCCGATTGCGCCTAGCAGTGCACCGAGCCGCCAGTCCCTGGCGATCCATGCCAGGCTGTGGCGCATGCCACTGGCCAGCACCAGCCACAGCAGCGCCAGCCACAGTGGCAGCGGCCAGGCATCGAACGCGAATACCCCCAGCGCTCCCAGCACCGTATCGAGCAGGCAGCCGGCCAAGGTAACGCGCCACAGCGCCTTGAACTCGGCGCTGACGTCCCTGCTCAGGCGCAGATGCACGCCCAGGCCGAGGATCACCAGCAGCAAGAGCCAGGGCCGTTCGGCACCCAGTACGCAGGCCCACCAGCCGACCTGCAACCAAAGGGCATTGGCGACCAGCCTGCCGCCGTGCATCAGGCATGGCCTGGCAAGGGCGCACGACGTGCCTGGGGCGCAGCCAACAGCAGGTGGGCAACGCCGATGGCGCGCTCCTCGAAGCCGCCTTGGCAGTAGCACAAGTAGAATTCCCACAGGCGCTGGAACGTGTCGTCGTAGCCCAGGTCGGCCAGCGCCGTGCGTGCCTGACGCAGGTTTTCCCGCCAATGCTGCAGGGTGAGGGCGTAGTCCTGGCCGAAATCTTCCATATGTACAAGGTTCAGCGCGGTGTGCCGGCTGGCGGTATCGAGCATCACGCTCAGCGAAGGCAGGGCGCCTCCGGGGAAAATGTAGCGCTGGATGAAGTCCACCGAGCGCCGTGCTTGGTCATAGCGCTGGTCGCGAATGGTGATGGCTTGCAGCAGCATCAGGCCATCGGGCTTGAGCAGCGCGGCGCACTGGCGGAAGTACACCGGCAGGTAGCGATGGCCGACCGCTTCGATCATCTCGATCGAAACCAGTTTGTCGAAACGGCCTTCCAGGTCGCGGTAGTCCTCGCGAAGTACTGTTATGCGCTGCTCCAGGCCCAGCGCCCGAACGCGCTCCAGGGTATGGCTGTACTGCGCTTCGGAAAGGGTGGTGGTGGTGACCCTGCAGCCGTATCGGGTGGCGGCGTGAATCGCCAGGGAGCCCCAACCGCAGCCAATTTCCAGCAGGTGATCGTCAGGGCATAGCTCAAGTTTCTGGCAGATGCGCTCCAGCTTGTTCAACTGAGCGTGTTCCAGTGTCTGCCCGGGATGCTCGAACTGGGCTGCCGAATACATCATGGTGGGGTCCAGTAGTCGCTCGAACAGGGCGTTGCCGAGGTCGTAGTGCGCCAGAATGTTACGCCGGGAACCGCGCCTGCTATTGCGGTTGAGCTGGTGCAGCAGCCGCAGGGCAGGGCGGCCGAGGCGCGCCAGGCCGCCCTCGAGCGCGTCGAGCACTTCAAGGTTGGCGACGAACAGGCGCGTCACCCGTGCAAGGTCCGGGCTGCGCCAATAGCCGTGAATGTAGGCTTCGCCGGCACCGATCGAGCCATTGCCGGCGATCAGGCTCCAGGTGGCGTCATCGAGCACCTCCACTTCGGCCTGCAACGGGCTCTCGGTATCGCCAAAACTCCACTGCTGGCCGTGGCACAGCAGGCGCAAGTGACCGTGGCGCAGCTTGCCCATCCGGGCGAGCACGGCGCTTCGTGCCAGACCGCCGAGCAACGGCGCAAGGCCGGCGAACTTGCTAACGCTCAGGGTGTGATTCGACATCATTCGTGTCCTCGCAGGAGTGGCCGAGCGCCAAGTGATTCTGGCGGGCAGTGTGGTCATGGATGGGGGTGCGTTTGAACAGCAGGCGCAGTGCTTGCCAGTAGATAGCCGAGAGGGTGCGCAGGCTCATCCACGGGAAGGCCAGGATGTATCGATGCAGACTGGCGCGGTCCAAAGGCTGGCGCTGCAAGGCGAGGTCTGCCTTGAACACCGTGCGCTCGTGTTGGTGGTTCTCCATGTGGATACGTACATGTTGCGCATCCAGGGAGAAGCGAAAGCGATAGTCCATGTCCAGTGGCATGAACGGCGACACATGGAAGGCCTTGGATACCGTGAAGGGTGTGCCCAGGTTGTCGTGGACCGGCAGCACGTAGTGGAAGCGTTCACGCCAGGGGGTGTTTCGTACTTCCAGCAGGATCGCCGCCAGGTTCGCGTCGCGGTCATGGCAGAAATAGAAACTCACCGGGTTGAACGACAGCCCCCAGCAGCGCAGTTGCGTGAGCAGGTGGACCGGGCCTTCGGGCATATGCCCGGTGGCTTGGTGGACGATCAAGCGCGCGGCCTGTGCCAGCGTGTGTCCCTGCTGGGTCAGCGCTGGCAGGTAGTCGGTCTGGCGAAAGCTGAGCGGTGCCAGGCGCCAGCGCCCTAGCCAGCGTGACAGGCTCATCAGCCAGGTTTGCTCGTCCAGATCCAGGTAGAACATGCCTGTTCGATAGCGGAACGCGTGGGCGCGCGGCGTCAGGCGATGGTGGCTGATCCAGCCCAGGCAAAGGCTGCTGTTCACAGTTGCACCCCGAAATGCGCGGCCACCTTCAGCGCACTGACCACACCGTCCTCGTGAAAGCCATTTCCCCAGTAGGCACCACAGAAGTAGCTGTGCTGCTGACCTTGCAGCTCTGACTGCCGAGCCTGCGCCGCGGACGCCGCGAGGCTGTATTGAGGATGGGCGTACTGAAAGCGGGCAATCACCTGGGCAGGGTCTATCAATGCGGTCTGGTTGAGGCTCACGCAGAAGGTGGTCGGTGCCTGAATACCTTGCAGGATATTCATGTTGTAGGTCAGCGCGGCGGGAGCCTCCTGTGGGACTCCCAGGCGGTAGTTCCAGCTCGCCCAGGCGCGCTTGCGGCGCGGCAGCAGGCGGGTGTCGGTGTGCAGTACGACGTCGTTACTGGCGTAGCCGATGGCCCCGAGCACGGCACGCTCCTGTGCGCTGGGGCTTTCCAGCATTGCCAGGGCCTGGTCGCTATGGCAGGCAAACACCACATTGTCGAAGCGTTCGGTGCCGGCCGCGCTCACCACGGTTACCCCACCTTCGTCGCGGCTGACCCGGTGAACCTTGCAGTCAAGGCGGATGTGCTCAGCGAAGGGGCGGCACAGTGGCGCGATGTAGCTGCTCGAACCACCGTTGATGACCCGCCACTGTGGACGGTGGTTGACCGACAGCAGGCCGTGGTTGCGACAGAAGCGGACGAAGAACTCGAGGGGGAAGTGGAGCATGTCGGCGCGGGACATCGACCAGATGGCCGATCCCATCGGCACGATATAGTGGTCGATGAAGCGCTGCCCATAGCCCTGTGCCTGAAGGTAGCTACCCAGCGTGGTGTTGGCATCGATGCGCTGGCTGTCCAGGTCGGTCAGTGCCTGGCGGTTGAAGCGCAGAATATCCCGCAGCATTCCCCAGAAACCTGGGGAGATCAGGTTGCGGCGTTGTGCGAACAGTGTGTTCAGGTCGTGGCCGTTGTACTCAAGGCCCGTGGCCGGGTCATGCACGGAAAAACTCATTTCGGTGGGCTGTGAGGTGACCTTGAGCTGGTCGAGCAGTCGAATGAAGTTGGGGTAGGTCCAGTCGTTGAACACGATGAAGCCGGTGTCTATTGCATGGCGCTGGCCCTTCCAGAGCACATCGAGGGTGTGGGTGTGACCACCGATCCAGCGCTCGGCCTCGAAAACCGTGACCTGGTGGTTGCGCGACAGCAGATGGGCGCAGGTCAGCCCGGCGATGCCGCTGCCGATGATTGCTATACGCATGAATCAACCTTCCTGTTCATGACGGGCGAGGCGTTGCCCCAGGGCCAGACGCAGGCGCGCCGGTAGCGCACCGAGCAGGCGCAATACACAGGTGAAAAGACCGGGGAAGTTGATTTCCACGGGGCGGTGGGGCAAGCGCCTGGCGATGTGTCGGGCGGCGCGCTGCGCACTCCACAGCTGCGGCATGGGGAAATCGTTGCGGCGTGTCAAAGGTGTGTCGACAAAGCCAGGGCTGACCAAGGTGACTGCGATACCTTCGCGAGCCAGGTCGATCCGCTGTGACTCCATCAAATAGGGCACCGCGGCCTTGGAGGCGCCGTAGGCACCGGCGCGGGGCAAAGCCAGCCAGGTCACCGAACTGCCCATCACCACCAGGTGAGGGCGCTGGCCCTTGCGAAGCAGGGGCAGTGCCGATGCCAGGCAATAGGCGACACTGAGCAGGTTGGTGCGCATCACGCGCTCGACCAGCGCCGGATCGAACTGCCCCGGCTCCAGGTATTCGCAGGTGCCGGCATTGAAAATGGCCATGTCCAGCCCGCCCCAGGCCTGCTCGATCCGCGCGGCGATCGCGGCGATATCCTCAGGGTTGCCAAGATCGCCGATGGCCAGCAGTACCTGCCCCGGAAACTGTTCGGCCAGGGGCGCAAGGCGATCGGCCTGGCGTGCGCCCAGGGCCACTTGATGGCCTTGCTCCAGCAGGATGCGAGCGAGCTCGGCACCGATACCGCTGCTGGCGCCGGTCAACCAGCAGCGGCTCATGCCAGCCTGCCTTTGAGCCAGCGAATGGCGCCGCCCATGATGGGAAGGTGTTCATAAATGAGGGCGCCGGCGTCGAAATAGTCCTGGTGAAAATGCACACGGTCGCGCCAGTGCAGGCAACTGCAACCTTGCAACGAGATCTGCCGCCCGCTGGCCAGGCGTGGGTGGCGGAACTGCAGGGTCCAGCGCAGGTAACCCTGTCCGGGACTCACCTCGTCGGCGCTGAGAAAGGCATAGCGGATATCGGTGGCGTTGGCGTACAGCTGTTCGAAATAGGCTCGCAGCGCCGGCAGGCCCTGTATGTGGTGCAGGGGGTCGCGAAAAGTGATGTCTTCGCTGTACAGGTTTTCCAGCGTGCCGAGGTTAGCCCCATCGAGGCTGGCGAAGCGCTCGGCGAATTGCTGTAGGTATGCTGACATGTGGGCTCCAGGAAATCCTGTACAAAATATATTTGTTGTACAGGTATAGCTGAAGCTCCGGGATTAATCTATACAGATTGAGGGTTGTGTATAGCTTTTTTTTAGCGCTCGTCCTGGCCGAGCTGGCGGCGCAAGCGGGCCACTTCGGCTTCAAGCTCGCGCACCTTTTCTTCGGCGCAAACCTGCGCTGTCACATCGCGCTGGATGCCGATGTAGTAGGTCAGCTGGTCTGCCTCGTTGTACACGGGCGAGATGGATAACTCGTTCCAGAACAGGCTTCCATCCTTGCGATAGTTGCGTAGCACCTGGCGGCAGGGGCGGCCTTCACGGATCGCATCGCGGATGCTTGCGAGGCCTTCCTGGTCATGATTTTCGCCCTGCAGAAAACGGCAATCCTGATAGAGGATGTCGTCGGTGTAATAGCCGGTCAGGCGTTCGAAAGCGGGGTTGACGTAGATGAGGATGCTGTCGTTGCCCTCTTGCTCGGCAACGACGATGCCATCGTTCGAATGCTCGACCATCAGTTGAAGGAGTTTCGCGGTGATCATAGGGCCCACCTACAGGCGTTTTATATGCAGGATGCGCAGATTGCTTCTATGTGGAAGACCTCGGCGCCGTTGGTTGCATGATGGACCATGGAGGCTCGCCGCAGAAAGTCCATATGAGTTTAGAATGCTCGATCTCCCGGATATTCTCTGATTATGACTGACACCACCCCACCCGATTTGCTACCCATGCGCGATGTGGTCAGCTTGACCGGCATCAATCCGGTCACGTTGCGCGCCTGGGAGCGGCGCCATGGGTTGATACGCCCGCAGCGCACCGAGGGCGGCCACCGCTTGTACACCGCCCGGGATGTGCAACGCATACGCGACATCCTGCGCTGGACTGCCAACGGCCTGTCTATCAGCAAGGTCGGCGACAGGCTCGCCGGCCGGCCTGAGGCACCAGTGCAGCAGCCCTCGGCCTTCGACGAATGGCGAGACGCTGTGGTGCGTGCATCCGAGGCATTCGATGCACAGGCGTTGGAAGGGATTCATGGCCAGTTGTTCACCCTGTTCCCCAAGACCTCCGTGCTGCGCGAAGTGCTGATGCCGGTTTGGTATGAGTTGGCTTCAGGGGCTGCTCCAGGCCGGCGTAGCCAATGGCTGTTTCTCGATACGTTCCTGCGTGCCCGCTTGCTGGCGCGTCTGCATTTGAATCAGATCCCCGCGCCGCGGGTGCTGCTGGCGAGCACCGAGGGGCTGGCTGAATTCGAGGTGCTGTGCGCTGGGCTGATGTTGAGCAGCGAGCAACAGCGCATCGACGTACTGGGCTGCGGACAGTCGTTGGAAGAGTTGCCGTTGCTCTGCACCGCCATGCAGCCTGCGGCGCTGGTGATAAAAGTCCAGGCGCCGGTGAGTCCCGCCTTGGCCAGGCGCTTGCGTACCTTGCAGATGGACATTGCCTGCCCGCTGGCCTTGGTTGGCGAGCGGTTGGCTGATTCGTTGCACGCGTTGAGTGGAATCCCGTTATGCCTGCTGGACGAGGGAGGCGTTGACGCTGCGCGCAGGCTGAGTGCGTTGCACCGTGGCGCGCTTGACCTTTAGCGGGTCTGGACTTCAAACATGGAACTTTGCCCCACGGATTGGCTTCCCTTGTTCAAAGGCCAAGCTGAGGAGAGCAGCATGAAGAAAGAGACCCAGACTCAAAAGCCGGGGACGCAGACCGGGACCCAGGGGGAAGAGGAGCGAGACAACGACGCCCATCGTCCGGACGGATCTACCGGTACGTCACATGACTCGACGGCGCAAAAAACGGCCCGTGATCATGGTCAGCACAAACGCTGAAACTGCCACCCGACAGGGTTGAGGCTCGCCACGTTGGCGAGCTTCTGGGGCGGAGCAGGGATATCGCAGGTGAGACGTCAATTCAATGGAATTCTCGGTCCCATCGCCTGTTCTACCGGACTCAGCTCCTGGCTCATCTCGTAGCTCGGACCCCACTTTCCGGAGCAGCGAATGCCTCGAATCATTACCCCAACCACCCCTGAACACGAGATCAACGAGCACAATGCGAGGATGTTCGGCTCTCCCAAGGAGCGCCTGGACTTCTACCGCCGCGAGATCCAGTACGAAACCAGCATCCTGGCCAATCGCACGGATGCCTACCTGGCGGCGCAATCTTTCCTGGTCATCGCGTTCGTTTCTTCCATGGGCAACCTCAATCAAGGGTGGGGCGAAATGTTCACCCTGATCGTGCCGGCGTTCCTTGCCTTGCTCGGGGTATTGAGCTCGCTCAACGCCTGGCCTGGCATCCGGGCTGCGTACAACATCATCGATCACTGGCAGCTCAAGCAAAGCCACCTGCTGCGCAGCGAGCCGTTGATGGGGTTGGCCTACGACGAGTCGCCGCTGTTCTCCGAGGCAGAGACCTCACGTGCAGGGCATCGAAAATCACTGCTGTTTTCGTTACGCACGCCGTGGATCTTTCTGGTGTTCTGGGTGCTGCTGGGTAGCTACTCGGTCTACATACAACTGGCCTGAGCGCGTCGATCCTGGACGTTCGGTTCGAATATCAAGGGCTCGACGCGGGCTTAGCGGGCGAGGTGTGCCGTAGCGCCAACCTCGGCACCGTCAGCCTTTGCTGTGCTCGTCAGACGTGGGCCCAGTGCCTCGCTTGATGCCTCGTGGGCCAGCAACGCCCCAGATACCCAGACCCACGAGCGGCAGCGCCAGGATCAGCAAGGCCCAGGCCGCTTTGACGGCATCCGTCTTGTCGCTCCTGAACACGCTGACGATGGCCCACAGGTCGATGAGTAGCAGAATTGCCGCCACGGCAATCCAGAAGTAACTGGCTAAACCGTTCATGACCTTGCCTCCTCTACACGTAGTCAGGGCCCAGGGTGCCCGCCGCAGCGCCTGGCACGAGGATGACCTTGCGGCAGTTGTCCTGCTTCTGATCGAAGATCTTGTATCCCATCGCTGCCTCCTCGAGCGCCAGGCGGTGGGTGACGATCAGTTCCGGTTGCAGGCGTCCGGCTTCGATGTGCTGCAGCAGCTCTGGCAGGTATTTCTGGACATGGGTCTGCCCCATCTTGAAGGTGAGGCCCTTGTCGAAGGCATCGCCGAACATGAAGGCGTGGATGAAACCGGCATACACACCGGGGACGCTGACAACCCCGCCACGGCGAACCGCGGCAATGCTCTGGCGTAGCGCCTTGCCACTGCTGCCTTCGATTTTCAGCGCTGTCATCACCGTTTCTGCAGTGCTGCCCTTGGCCTCGAAGCCGACTGCGTCGATCACGGCATCCACGCCGCGCATGCCAGGTGTCTGACGGATGATGCTGTCTGCAGGGTCGTCGTCCTGCTCGAAGTTGATGGGTATGACTCCGTAGGCCTCCTGGGCATACGCCAGGCGGTAACCGTTGTCGTCGACCATGAAAATGGTCTGGGCGCCGAGCATCCGCGCGCAGGCAGCACTCAACAAGCCCACTGGCCCGGCCCCGTAGATGGCCACTGACGAACCCTGGCCGATGTCGGCATTGATCACCGCCTGCCAGGCGGTCGGCAGAATGTCGGAGAGAAACAGCACCTTGTCATCGGCAAGGTCCGTGGGCACCTTGAACGGGCCGACATTACCTTTGGGCACCCTGACATAGTCGGCTTGGCCGCCAGGGATACCGCCATACAGATGGCTGTATCCGAACAAGGCAGCTCCTGGGGGAATGCTTTTTTTGTTGATGATCGCGCCGCGCCCGGTGTTGGTAGTCTCGCAAGCCGCGAACAGATCGTGCTGACAGAAGAAGCAACTGCCGCAGGCGATCACGAAGGGGATCACGACGCGATCGCCGATCTTCAGATTGGTAACGGCACTGCCGGTGTCCTCGACGATACCCATGAACTCGTGCCCGAAAATATCGCCCGCTTCGGTTTGCGGAATTTTGCCTCGATAGAGGTGCAGATCGGAGCCGCAGATGGCGGTGGCGGTCACCTTGAGGATGATGTCGTCTTGTTCCTGGATGAAGGGATCAGGGACGTTATCGACCCTGACGTCGTGTGCTCCGTGGTAGGTCAGTGCTCTCATGAGTGTCTGCTCCTGCAAGTGCATGTTTGCGTGGTAGGTATGCAGGGGAAGCCATGACGGTCAGCAAAGTTCAGGTGAGTAAGTCCGGTGGTACTAAATACTGACTCGCTAAATAGCGGCCTCTGTTCGATCGGGGTAAGCCGGAACAGGCTGCATCCGGCCAGCACCAGCGGTCCTGATCCAATGCTCATTGGAACGTTGCGCGCAGGGCGGGCTCTCACGAACAGGGGTATAACGAGGCCGTCATCATGAGCATCGAACGCAGCATTCCTGAACTTGAAGCCTGGTACGCACAGTACGACGACGTCAGTTACCGGCGCGAGTCGCCGGATGCCTACCACCATGAACTGGTTCGCACCGCCGAGGCGCTGCGTGACGATGGTGCCATCGACTGGGATGACTGGCTGGCGCTGAAGGCGTTAGCCGATCAGGCCCATGTCCGGGCACTGGAAGACGCCGTCCAGGCCCACGTGAACGACCCTGACGCATGAAAGCACTGAAGATTGCCACCTTCAATATCAATGGCATCCGCAGCCGCCTGCCCGCGTTGTTGGCCTGGCTGGCGCGGGAGCAACCGGACATCGTCTGCCTGCAGGAATTGAAGGCGGCCGACCAACAGTTTCCTCGCGAGGCGCTTGAAGCGGCGGGTTATGGCTGCCTTTACCAAGGGCAACCCTCCTGGAACGGTGTTGCAATCCTGGCGCGCGATAGCGAACCACTGGAGGTCCGTCGTGGCCTGCCCGGCATGGAGGACGATCAGCAGAGCCGCTATCTCGAAGCTGCGGTGCAGGGCGTGCTGGTGGGCTGTCTGTATCTGCCCAATGGCAACCCACAACCCGGCCCGAAGTTCGAGTACAAATTGCGCTGGTTCGAGTGCCTGATCAAGCATGCCCAGGCACTGCATGGCAGCAGCCATCCCACGCTGCTGGCGGGCGATTTCAATGTCGTGCCGACTGATCTGGATATCTACAACCCACGTTCGTGGCTGAAGGACGCGCTGCTGCAACCTGAGTCACGGGCGTGTTTCGAACAGTTGCTGGCGCAGGGCTGGGTCGATGCTGTTCGCCACCTGTACCCAGAGCAGCGCATCTACACGTTCTGGGATTATTTTCGCAATCACTGGGCACGCAATGCCGGACTGCGGATCGACCACTTGCTGCTCAATCCCGACCTCGCCCCCTATCTGAAACGAGCGGGTGTGGATGCCTGGGTACGCAACGAGGCCAAGGCCAGCGATCATGCGCCGGTCTGGATCGAACTGGGCAGGCGCCGCCAGCAACGTTAGCGGTCAGCGTTTCGGTCGACCACCGTCGCTCAGATGACGATGTAGTCGCTGCGCTGCAGCGTGCCTCGATGTTCGCCCTCGACCAGGTGCACGTAGCGACCGTCGACCAGGTCCACCGGCAGGCAGTCGTCGACATCCACCACTGTGTCGGTATGCGGCTTCAGCCAACCGGCTGCCATGCGTCGCTTGCCAATCTGCTTGGCGGCGGCCTTGTCGGTAGCCGTGACCAGCAAGTAGCGGTGATCCTCGCCAAACACGCCAGGTGCGTAGCCTCCCAGGTTCAGCAAGAACAAGCGCATGGCGCCGGGCGGTGGTGCGGCGTGGCCGAGCTCGACGCGATAGCCATCCACACCGTGGACTTCCAGCCAGGAATCGATGTGCAAGCCTTTAGGGCTACCGAACCAGGCGCTGCGCAGCTGCGGGTAGGTCTGGTCGAGCGTGTCGGCGTGGGCGAAGACCACGTCGTGGACTTCGATGCTGGCTCGAGGATGTCTTCCTCCGAGCATGACTACGTAGAGCATGGGTGAGCCTGTGGTGAGGGTCAGGGGGCATATGGTGGCATAGCGTGTGGTTGAGTGCTCGGCGGCGTGTCGGCATTGTGCCGCTGCTCATGCGCACGAGGGTTTGTCTGATAGTTAAATAGGCTTTTTCTTAGTTTTTAGGAATCCTCCGATATTTCCGCCCGGGTATTTACTGGAAGATAGCGCTCGTGTTCAGGGGGTGGGTGCTTCTGGGTTCTATAAGTGCGCACTGAGCGTGTGACGAAACTTATGGACATGCCAAGGACTTGCGTCAGCTCGGAAGGGCTCGCTCTTTGAAGAAAGCGCCTGATGGATGCGGGTGCTGGGTGCATTAATGCCCAGGGATGGGCATTTTCTTTATGAAAGCCTTTAATTTCGCCCATCGGTACACAGTCACTGTTCGAGTTGCTCGCGCGACTTGAAGGTATCTCGATGCATTCGTTTTTTTCGGCCGCTGAAGTGCGGGTAGTTCATCCGGGCGCTGATATTGCATTTTGAGCTTCCAGGCGATTTTTCGTCACTGGATTGGATGCCTGTGCGCGAAGAGCGGCTCCCTATCACAAGCAGGTCGAGGTGATGATCTCGATTGATTATTGGATTGAAGGGGTTGGCGGTTGGTCATGAAGTCGAAAATGAATATCAAGTTTGCGCCGGGCAGGCAGCGGTGGATGGGTGGTGTGTTGGTCTCGTGTGTGTTGGGAATGGGAGGCTCGCCAGTGGCATGGGCTGTACAAGTTGCCGATGTAAAGGGGCCAGCGCCGACGGCTGTGGATGATGCACGCCTTGATGCCAATATCAAGGTAGTGACCGAAAAATGGGAAAAGATTAACGCAGAGATTCGCAAGGTCTTTCCGCTGCCTGGCAGTGAGCCTGGTGCTTTTACAGCTATGGTCGGCTCGTTAGATAAAGGCGATGGCACATTCGTTACGACGCGCAATCTGTTTGAACGTCGCGTACAAGACGCGAGTAAGGTGGCCGACTATCTCGGAGTTGAGGGCTTGGCTGACGGTGTTGAGAGGGGAATCAAGGGGTTCACTGACGGTGTTGAGAGGTTAGCTGACGGTTTTGAGAAGTTCTATGAAAAGACCGATGCTAATAACAAGTTAATTGCCGACTCGCTGGGTGGTGGTGCAAAGATTCCTTCGGTCAAGACGCAGGACGCTCGCAGTGCTCCGGTCTTTACTACCGTGGATGTCGATGCAAACGGTAATGCCCAAACTTCAGTCTCGACCAGCAATAACGTAGCCGATGCACTGGTTGCTGTCGGCGAAAGCGTGAAGAACACTGCCAACGCTGCCGTCAAATACGACGACGCCAGTAACAAGGCTCAACTGACCCTCAATCCGGGTGGTCAGGCCGCGCGCCTGTCCAACGTCCAGGCCGGCGCGCTGACTGCCAGCAGTACCGATGCAGTCAACGGCAGCCAGTTGTCGTCCTCGAACGAACGTATCGGTCAGCTCGGCACCCAGGTTGACGAACTGGCCACACGTACCGGCAATGACATCGCTGCGGCCAAGGCCTACACCGACGCCAACGTCGTCACGGTGCGCCAGTCCATCGAGGCGATCCAGGACGTAGCGACCCAGACCGCGCAAGCAGCTGTCAAATATGACGACGCCAGTAACAAGGCGCAGTTGACCCTCAATCCTGGTGGTCAGGCGGCGCGCCTGTCCAACGTCCAGGCCGGCGCACTGACCGCCACCAGCACCGATGCGGTCAATGGCAGCCAGTTGTCGTCCTCGAACGAACGTATCGGTCAGCTTGGCACCCAGGTTGGCGAACTGGCCACACGTACCGGCAATGACATTGCTGCGGCCAAGGCCTACACCGATGCCAACGTCGTCACGGTGCGCCAATCCATCGAGGCGGTGCAGGGCGTTGCGACTCAGACCGCGCAATCGATGAGCAAAGTCAGCGCTGAGGTGGCCAACCTGCAGAAAGGCGTGGGCGGTGCTTTCCAGACCAGCGCCCGCAGCAACCTGCGTCAGCCCCAGGCTTCGGGGAAAGACGCCGTGGCCGGTGGCGGCGCTGCTCAGGCTGCGGGTGACAACAGCGTGGCGATGGGCGCCCGAGCACGTGCCGAAGGCAGTGGCACCACTGCGGTGGGGAGTGATGCCAAGGCCACTGCCAGCAACAGCGTTGCCCTTGGCGCCAACTCGGTTGCCGATCGCAGCAACACGGTCTCTGTGGGGCACGCCGGTGCCGAGCGGCAGATTACCCATGTCGCTGCGGGCAGCAGTGGCACGGATGCCGCCAACATCGCCCAGTTGACTCGCGCCACGGCTGCTGCCACCGAGCAGGCGAATGTCTATACCGACCAGCGTTACGCGCAACTGCACCGCGACCTCAAGCAGCAGGACAGCACACTCAGTGCGGGTATTGCCGGCGCCATGGCGATGGCCAACCTGCCACGGTCGATGGTCGCCGGCGGCAGCATGACCTCCGTGGCGGCGGGCAACTACCGGGGCGAGTCGGCCCTGGCGGTGGGTGTCTCGTACGTCTCGCCCAGCGGTCGTTGGTCGACGAACTTCAGCGGGTCCACCAACACCCGTAACGACGCTGGTGCTGCAGTGGGCGTCGGTTATCAGTGGTAATTCGTTTCGATCAACGTAGAACCGCGAGGTGGGCGTGTGTAATCGCCTGCCTCGCCGATGGTTAGGAGTGTATGAACATGCAGATCGATGCTATAGCGAAAACGCGGGCTGCCATCAGTGAACGCCTGTTGATCACAGGTGCAACCGGATTTCTCGGTGGTTCGCTGGCCGCTCAGCTGATCGCATACGGCTACGTCAGCCAATTGTGCTTCCTGGTTCGGGCAAGTAGCCCGGAGCAGGGATTGGAGCGTGTGCGTACCAATCTGAGCTTGCACGGTGTAGGTGAAGTCGGGCGGATGTCGCTCAACGCCAATCAGGTCATTTGTGGAGACCTGCTGGATACCTCCTGGCTCGAGCCTGAGTCAGCAAGGTTGATGACGATCGATCGGGTCATCAACTGCGCGGCCGTGGCATCTTTTTCGAATAATCCGAACATCTGGCCGGTGAACGTGGAAGGCACCTTTGCCTTTGCCAAGGCGATGAGTCGCATGCCGCGCCTGAAGCGCTTCGTGCATGTCGGCACGGCGATGAGCTGCGGCCCTGATCGCGATTCGCTGGTCAGCGAATCCTGGCGTTTTCCGCAGGCCGAGGCACAACTGGTGCCCTATACCGCTTCGAAGGCCGAAATCGAGCGACGCATGCGCCAGGAGTTGCCTGATCTACCCCTGGTCGTGGCCAGGCCTTCGATCGTGGTCGGGCACCGCACCCTGGGATGCCAGCCGTCGGGCAGCATCTTCTGGATGTTCCGCATGGGGCTGGCCCTGGAAAGCTTCACCTGTGATCTGGAAGAGAAGATCGATGTGATCCCGGTCGACTACTGCGCCGATGCGCTGATCAATCTTGCACTCAAGCGCCATCTGCGGCATGACCTCTATCATATCTCCGCAGGCCGGGACGCTGCCTGCACGTTTTCCGATATAGACAAGGCCTATGCTGCTGCCTGCACGACGCAGCCGGTGAGCGAGCGCTACCAGAAAGTGGGTGTCGAGGATCTGCCGGCGCTGGCGGCCGACTTCGAGTCTCGCATCGGGCCAGGCAACCCCCGTCTGATCATGCGCGCTTTGCGCCTGTACAGTGGTTTCGCCAATCTCAACTACGTGTTCGACAACAGCCGTTTGCTGGATGAAGGCATCTCACCGCCGCCGCGTTTTACCGACTATCTTGAAGCCTGTGTTCGAACGTCCAGAGGCGTCGCGATCACGCAGCAGATGCAGTGGGACTTCAAGTGAAGAACTGCGCAGTATTGGCGTATGGCCAGTATTTCAGTCAGGATTGCCTGGCAATGGCTGAGCGCTTGCCTGGCGCTCGCTCAGGTGTGGTGCCCAAGCATCGGGATGCAAACAGGTGCCAATCATAGATGGAGCTGACATGAGCGCTGATTCCACCGTCATACGTGTTGCCGTGCTCGATGATCACGCCGTGGTGCGCTGTGGGGTGGTCGCGCGCATCGGCGAGGAGCCGGATATCCAAGTCGTGGGCAGCTACGCCTCCAGCCTGGAGATGATTACCGGCTTGCGCACTGCGCCTGCGGATGTGTTGCTGGTCGATTACACCCTCAGCCCGAACGAGCTCGATGGCGTTTCACTGATCCGCGCCCTCATGGCCAGGTTTCCCGCTAGTGCGGTACTGATCTTCTCTTCGCACTATGAGCCTGCGATCGTAAGCCTGGCCATGCGTGTGGGCGCCTGCGGGTTCGTCGGCAAAACCCAGGACATGGCGCATATGATCAGCGGCATCCGCACCGTCGCCAGAGGCAAAACCTACATCGACCCGGATATGGCCTACCGCTTGGTGGAGGTCAGCGTCAATTCGGCCCTGCAGCGAGCACCGACGCCCGCGGTGGAATGCAGTGCGGTGCGAGTCGAGGGGGTGCGGCTGTCAGCCAAGGAAAGCGAGGTCATTCGGTGTTTTCTTGCAGGCCTTACGGTCAGTGAGATCGCCCGCAAGTTCCAACGCAGTGAAAAGACCATCAGCACCCAGAAATGGTCGGCCTTCCGCAAGCTGGGCGTGACTTCGGATGCCGAGCTGTTCAACCTCAAGCATCAGTCGGGTGCCTTTTGAGGTGTCTGGCGCTGCTCAGCTTGGTGATTCTGGCGAGCTTGGCACCGCCAGTGGCCGCGCAGAAATTCAGGCTGAGTGAGGAGGAGCGGGCCTGGATTCAGGCCAACCCAGTAGTCAGGGTTGCAGCCGACCGCCACTGGATGCCGATCGAGTACATGGAAGATGGGGAAATCAAGGGGTTGGCGGGAGAGTTGCTCGCCTTCATCGAACAGAACACGGGGCTGCACTTCGTCCCGGTACCAAGTGGTGACTGGTCCACCGTGGCCGGCCTGCTCGAACGGCGTGAAGTGGATTTGGTGTCGTCGCTAGTGCGTGATTTTGCCCAGCCGGCTTTTGCCGCACTGGTCAGCGAAACTCGTACGTACTACATCGGCATTACCTTCATTGTCGCGCTCGAAGACAATTCGATGGTCTTCGATGTCAAGCAACTCGAAGGGCGAGTGGTCGCGGTCAAGGGCGGTGGTGAATACGAGGCCAGGGTCCGCGCGCTATATCCGGGAATAACCATACTGGCGACCCGCACCCCCGAAGACGCCCTGATCGCAGTGATAGAGGGACGGGCCGATGCGGCCATGGGCGTGGGGCAGACGATGCTGCCTTACCTGCGCAGGAAGTACGGTGGGTTGCTGCAGGTATCAGGCGGTATCGCCAGCCTTCCGATAGAGCTGACGATGGGGGTCCGTCGCGACCTGGTGATTCTTCACGGGATCATCGACAAGGCGCTCGCTTCGGTCAGTGCCGAGCGCGCCTATGAAATGCAGGAGCGCAGCTTCGATTACGCTACCTACGGTGCGCCGACGCTCAGGGTGATGTTCAGCTATTACGGGCCAATCCTGGGAATGCTTGTCGTCAGCCTTCTGCTGATCCTCTTCTTCGCCTTGCATGCCCGTAAGGAACGGCGCGAGGCGATCCGCAGTGAAAGTGAGAAAAAGATGTTCATTGCAGTACTGACGCATGAAATACGTACACCGATGAACGCCATCATTGCGTCCATCGAGTTGCTGGGGCGCGGCGAAGAGCTTTCAGCCGAATCGCGCCGTCTGCTGGACCTGGCCAGAAGCGGGTCGGAAAACTTGCTGTATCTGCTCAATGATGTGCTTGACGTTTCAAAGCTGGAAGCTGGGCGCCTGCAGCTTGACCCTGCGCCGGTGGACGTCATGCGCCTGATAGGTTCGGTGGTCGACTTGCTCGCTGTAAAGGCGCGTGAGCAAGGGCTGACGCTGGAGTTGGTACAGGCATCTGACATCCAGCAGTGGCTGATGCTGGACAAGGTACGCATGGAGCAGATTCTGCAGAACCTGATCAGTAATGCGATCAAATTCACGGCGGCCGGTGGCGTGAAGGTGACGGTCGGGCTGAATACCGAGGCTTCATCACCGGGGATGGGCGAGTTGCGGATCCAGGTCATCGATACGGGTATCGGCATCGATTCCCATAGTCTGGAAAAACTGTTCGAACCCTACACACAAGCCTCGGGTTCCGCCAGCCACCGCTCTGGGGGTACCGGACTGGGTCTGTTGATCTGCCGCCAACTGTGCGAGCTGATGGGCGGGTCGATCGGGCTGTCGAGCGAGCCTGGCAAGGGCACAGTGGCCACGGTGGTGATCCCCTGTGAGCTTCATGAGCCCGCAACGCATCATGCTGCACAAACAGTTCCCGAAGCAGGCGCATTCGAAATGCGTCAAGTCGAGCAGGCTTTGCAAGTTCTGCTGGTGGAGGACACGCCCGCCAACCAGATCGTGTTGCAAGCACAGCTGGAAGTTCTGGGTTGTCACTCGATGCTTGCACAAACCGGGGGCGATGCGTTGCTGGCACTTGAGCAGAACCGCTTCGATATCGTGCTGCTCGATTGCCAACTGCCGGACATCACCGGCTACGAGGTAGCTCGTCGCTGGCGACAGGCAGAGGTGGTGAACGGCGCGACGCCAACACCTATCGTCGCAGTGTCGGCGCAGAACGACGCGGCACATACCATCGCCTGTTTCGACGCGGGGATGAATGGCGTGCTGGGCAAGCCGATAAGGCTGGGCAAGCTCAGGGACACGCTCGCGCTCTGGGCTGACATGCACATCGCCGAAGCGTTCGAGGACGCTCTGTCGGCCGGTACTCTGCAGGCAGCAGCCGATTCGCTGCAGATCGACGTGGACGCACTGGATGCGGCGATCGAGGGCCACGACAAGGAAGCAGCGCTTTATCGCGCTCATCGATTGCTTGGTGCCTGTGCGGTACTCGGTTACCCCAGGATGATTCTTTGTCTTAAAGATCTTCAGTCTCATGTGCAAGTAGAGCGTTTCGAGCAGGCCGGCAATGACGTGATGCAGCTTCGCAAGGTACTGGCGGAAAAGATCGCCCGCTGACACTTTCAAAAAACAATACACCGTTCCAACCCATCGCGGATTTGACGCTGGCCATTATTGGCCGGGCGAGCGCGTGCGCGCGCTATTTGATTAACTGAGTGTACGAAAAGAGGTCATTGATGAAGATCACAGTTTCCAAGGGGATGGCGATTGCACTCGTGGCATTGTGCAGTGGTTGTAAAACACTGGATCAACGATTGGATGAATGCCAGGCCCACGGTGTAAGCCGGGATGTTTGTTATCAAGCCGAGCGTGATGACATGCGCAGTGAGCGCGAACATGCCGGTGAACGGTTCGACCGTTCGGTACGGGATGCGGAGAACGCCAAGAAACGCCGCAAGCACTCAAACTAATCCAACCATTTGTCGGGGCAACGCAACGTGATCTGGTATAAAAAACTCTTTCTGTTTACAAGTGCACTGATCTTCTTGCTGCTCTGCACGGAATGGTTGCACTTCTCGCACCCTGATCAAGGCGTGCCGTCATCAAGCGATAGTTACGATCAGCCATTCGAGACTGCGCCCCTGGTCAGCGTGCAGATTGCCGGCAAGTATTACAACTTTCTCCTCGACAGCGGCGCCTCGGTGGTGCTCCTGGATAGGCAGTTGGCTCGTCAAGTTACAGTGCCATTGGACACCCGTAAACTTGTCGACAAGACCGTGTATCAGGACCTCCCCAAGCTTCAGGGTACCCGCGGCTCGGTGGATCCTGCCCGGTTCGATCTTGTCGAGCCTGTCGCTCTGAAACTAGGGCCATTCTCGCTGGTAGGCCAGGATGTCTGGGTGGCTACGGACCTATCCTCGCTCAGTGAGGCGATTGGCGTGCAGGTCAGCGGGCTACTGGGTGTAGACACGTTCAGGCAGTTCAGTTGGGAGGTATCCAACGAAAAAAAGGTCATCCAGATTACTCAGCGTCCGCTTGAAGTGGCTGCGTTCGATGAGTGCATCGGCTACTCCGACCAGTTCGGTTCTCAGCCAGGAATTCTGTTGGGTATGGGCGAGCAGCAGGTCTTCATGCCTTTCGATACCGGCGCGTCGACGAGCTATATCGCCAAGGAACTTATCGATCACCTGAGCACCGAGAAGGGCGCTCTCCAGGTAAACCCGGGTATGGACGTTGTCGTCAACGCCGACGGTGTCGCAGAAGTGTCGCGTTATGTGGTCAATGCCGTCACCCTCAAAAACCAGCCGCTGGGCATGATGGAGGTGCACGAAACGCCAGAGCGATACGGCGCCGGTATGGATGTATTGAGTCGATTCAGTCGTTATGCCTTCATTCCTTCGAAGATGATGTTTTGCTACAGCGGGCTTAAGCCGGTTGATCCCTTGCCCCTGGTCTACCGTGATGTGCGGATAAAAGCCCGAGAGGGACAGATTACGCTTGATTACAACACGCTTGAGCAGTTGAGGGAGTCGGGACTGCTCAACGGTGATGTGATCAAGCAGATCAATGGTCATGCTTATCCGCCACGTCAAATAGAGGCGGTGAGAACTCTATTGAAGACGACCCCGCCCGGGAAACTCAAGTTGCACATTCTTCGTAATCATCAGGTTGTGCAGATCGACTTATAACGCCTGGGCGTGTGGGCATTGGCAGGACAACTGAAAATTCTTTAACAGTTACCTGACCACGGATCATTTGCCCATGTAATACGTGAGTGTTTACCGTGGGGCGTGTGCAATCCCGAACCCGGTGACGCAGTCCGCCCCGAGGAGACAGTAACCAGGTGCGGCACCGATAATAACGTCGGTGAGTTATTACCAGCGCAGTGTCGCGCAACAGTCAATGAGTCGTGAGCGGTTAATGAATTACCTTATTCGAAAAGATACTGGTTTACCAAGGGTACAGGGTGCACACCTGGCCAATCTCCATACCTTTCTGATTGCCGCCCGGCACCTGAGTTTTTCCAAGGCAGCCGATGAATTGTTCCTGACCGCAAGCGCTGTAAGCCATCGGATTGCCCGACTGGAAGAAGGGCTGAAGCTGAAGCTGTTTCATCGGTTGCCCCGCCAGGTAAGCCTGACGGCCGACGGCGAGCGGTTCTACCAGATCATGCAGAACACCATGGATGCGCTCGACCAGGCCATGCAGTCACGCGCCGATGAACAGGTGCGTGGGCAACTGAGCCTGTATGTGCGTCCTTCCATCGTGCAGTGCTGGCTGATCCCAAGGCTCGCGGGCTTCGTAGAGCAATACCCTGATGTGCAGCTGGATATCCGCGTGGGTAACGAGCGGGTCGACTATCGCACCCGCAGCGTCGATCTCGTGCTGTGTTACTCCGACGGTGATTACCCAGGGCTTGTGAGCAGCCGAATCATGGCCGAGCGCATCGCGCCGGTCTGCAGCCCCGAATATGCCCGACGTCATGGCCTGGATGGGCGGATGGACGAACTGCAGCGCTGCACCCTGATCCATGACTGCGCCGCCTGGCACAACTCGTCTTTCGACGCCGAGTGGCAACTGTGGCTCAAGGCGGTGGGCAGCGAGGCCCCGTTGAGCTCGCGGTTCCTGACTTTCGACCGTTCCGACCTGTGCATGCTCGCGGCAATCAATCACGCGGGTGTAGCGGTAGGCCGCGAACAGTTGGTCAAGGCCGCTTTGTCCCGCGGTGAACTGATAGCGCCCTGGGGCAGTTTCCAGCCGGCCAACGATTACGCCTACTACTTGGTGCATCCACCCTTGGATCCGCTGCCAAGGCGCATGGAAGTGCTGGTCGACTGGTTGAAGCAGCATGCCTTTGCGTGAGTGGCCAGCCGAACCTTTCCTCGAATTCGATCCAGACGGAGGTAGACCCATGGCTTCAGAAAATATCCTGGCACTTGCGCTGGTCGTGGCGAGCCTTTCGGTCATGTCCGGGCAATCTGCGCCCAAGTCCTCCGCACTTCATGCAGGTGACAAGCCTCGTGCAGCTACCGACGTGGTGGAAGGGGGAGATCACTTTCTGTACTTCGAGTCCGACCAGGCCACTTTGAGCCAGGACGATCTGTACGACCTGCAAGCCTTGGGTTGGCAACTGGCGCAAAACCCAGGTCAGCGGGTGTGCATCAGAGGCCACGCCGATCAGTTCGAGCAGTACGAGCCCAGCGTGGCGATATCGCGTGCCAGGGTGCAGATGGTCAGGTATGTCTTGCTCAAGCAGGGGGTGCAGGCTCAGCAGATCGTCACACGGGCGGTCGGTAATCGCCTGCCTATCGAAACCCGGCCAGATGAGCGTCACCAGCAGGTAAACAGACGTGTGGGCGTGACGTGGTCCGAACCGGGCCGGGGAGTGGCATGCCAATGAGACCGGTTGTCACTGCGGGGTCGGCGTGCACCGGGCTGTTGATCCTTGTACTCATGTACACCGTGGTCGTGTCGCTGCGTCAGGCCGTCATGCCAGAGCAGGACGCTGCCGGTCCCGGGCTGAAAGAGCAGGCCCCTGCGTTGAGCGAGGTCTGCGAGCGCCTGGACGGGCATGCCTTTGCAGCGTTGGGTACACGGGTGACGCGCGATCTGCAACGTATGCTCGCCGAGCAAGGCTACTATCGGCAGCCGCTCGATGGGTGTGTCGGCAGTGCAACGCAACAAGCGCTCTACCGCTATCAGCGTGACAACGGTTTGGCCGCCACGGGTGCAATCAATGCACCTACCCTGACTCATCTGGGGATCCCGGTACCTGCGTGGTTGTTGCACCACAAGGAAGCGCCCGCCACGCCGGATAGCGCTCAGTCGCTCAGCAGCAGCTCGACAACGCCATGAGACCTGCGCAAGCTTCGAGCCCCTGGCGGTTCCGCGTTGCGGTCGCGTTGGTGGTGCTGCTGTCGGCAGTCTTGTGCGTCAGGCTGTTCCAGTTACAGGTCTCGGGCAGCGCCTTCCTGATCCAGCAGGGCGACTCCAGAAGCCTGCGGCATCTCCAGTTGCCGGCGTCCAGAGGCGTGATCACCGATCGCAGGGACCAGCCGCTAGCGGTCAGCACGCAGGTCACCACGCTCTGGGCGGACCCGCGGATGCTGCAATCGCAGCGTACACGCTGGCCGGAACTCGCCAGGCTGTTGGACATGGACCCGGCGAAGCTGAACCGGCAGTTGGACGACAATGCAAAAAAGGCGTTCGTCTACTTGCGCAGACGCCTGCCTCCTGATGAGGCCCAGCGACTACTGGACAGCCTGAAGAACGCGGGCATTCAGGGTGTCGCCGGGCTGGAAGAGTCCCAGCGCTTCTATCCGGCCGGCGCGACAGCCGCGCACATCACCGGCTTCACCGATGATAACGATCAGGGCATCGAAGGTGTCGAGCTGGCATTCGATAGCGCGCTTCAAGGCGTGCCAGGCATCCGCCAGGTGATCAAGGACCGCAAGGGCAATCTCAGTAGCGATCTTGGTACCGTACGTCCCGCGCGGCCTGGCCAGACGCTGAAGCTATCGATCGACATGCGTCTGCAGTATTGGGCCTTTCGCGAACTCAAGCGTGGAATCGAACAAGAGGCCGCAATGGCCGGCTCCGCTGTGGTAATGGACATCCGCTCCGGTGAGTTGCTGGCGCTGGTGAGCTTGCCGACCTACAACCCGAACAATCGCGCATCGTTGCCCCGTGAGGCCATGCGCAATCGTGCACTGACCGATGTCTTCGAGCCGGCGTCGTCGGTAAAGCCATTCGCCATGGCGGCAGCGCTCGAAAGTGGCCGCTGGAAGCCTACGGATACCGTGGACGTAGGTGACGGTACGCTCAAGATCGGCCGTTATACCGTGCGCGATGTATCAAGAAGGCAGGGCAGGGTCCTGGGCTTGAGCGATGTCTTGTTGCGCTCGAGCAACGTCGGCATGAGCAAGATCGCCTTCGATATCGGTGGAGAGCGGGTCCATTCCTTGCTGAACAGGGTCGGCTTTGGCGTCGATACGCAATTGGGTTTTCCGGGCGAACGGGCCGGAGTCCTGCCTGCGTATCGGGTCTGGAACCCTGCAGAAACCGCCACGCTGTCTTATGGCTATGGCCTGTCGGTCACCGCGGTCCAGCTGGCGAGGGCATACGCAACGCTGGCCAACGAAGGGCAGTTGGTGGAACCGACGCTTGTGGCCCGGCAGCCATCGCAGGGCAGTGAGCAAGTGTTACCTGCCGATGTGGCCAAAGCGATCACCCAGATGCTGACGCGGGTGGTGGAGGCCAATGGTGGCACCTTTCGCGCGCGAGTCCCTGGCTATCAGGTAGCCGGAAAGAGCGGCACCGCCCGGAAGACCGCCGCCGATGCTCGTGGCTATCGAGCCAATGCCTACCAAGGCATCTTCGCCGGATTCGCTCCGGCAAGTGCACCTCGCTTCGTGGTGGTCGTGGTCATCGACGAACCCAGCAAGCGTGGCTATTACGGTGGCCTGGTGGCGGCTCCCGTATTCAGCCGGATCATGGCCGCGGCGCTGCGGTTGAACAATGTCCCTGGCGATGGCTTGCGGCCAGCGGTGCAGTAATGAAGCCCAATCATGTACTCAACGGAGGTAACCATGCCGACGATCGCCCCTGGCGGCAGCGTCAAGACCATCTTCCTGCTTGCTCTGCTCGCATTCATGGCGACAGGCTGCAACCAGCCCGGCGACTCGCGTGACCGGGTAGATCTGGCGCTCAAGCCTGTGTTGAAGGTCGAGACCCGGAACGGCCTGGTCGTGCCAGTGACCATCGGCGGTCAACGTTACAGATTCCTGCTGGCGACGGGTTCGAATTTCACCATCCTCGACCAGCGGCTTGCAGATGACGTGGTCTTGGCTATGGCCCCGAGCGAGATACCGGAAATCTACCGTGAGGGCGTAACGACCATCAGAGCCACTCTCGGTAGCGACCGGCTTGGCGTCGCTCATCCCTTGCCATTGCAGATTGGTACGCAGACGGTCATTGGAAGTGATCCGTGGCTGACCTTGGATCTTTCTGCCTATGAGCCGATCATGGGCGTGCGAATCGATGGTCTTCTGGGGATGGATACCTTCAGGCGTTTCAACTGGATCGTCGACAACCTCGAGCAGACGTTGCTCATCGCCCAAGGCACGCCGTCGCTCTCCGACTATGACCACTGCAGCGGCTACAGCGACAGTCACGGCAACTCCCCGACGCTCTGGTTCAACTATTCAGGACAACCTGTACCGCTGCAATTGAACACGCTTCTCGAGGAAAACTCGCTGCCGGAGCAAGCGGCTGAAAAGCTCAGGAGCCTGGGTGGCCGGGTGACGGATCTAGCCATCGAAGGCGGGATGACCGTACCTCTGAATGCCAAACTCTGGGCGGACT
This sequence comes from Pseudomonas sp. S44, assembly GCF_016624805.1. NCBI lineage: Bacteria > Pseudomonadati > Pseudomonadota > Gammaproteobacteria > Pseudomonadales > Pseudomonadaceae > Pseudomonas > Pseudomonas sp. S44. The sequence continues at coordinate 573,995 of NZ_JACVTY010000001.1, read as the reverse complement.
TTCGGGTGGACGGGCTGGAGATGGACGACTGGCCCGTGGGTGAGGTGCTCTTCGCCACCTCTACCGATGACGAACAGGGGGTCGGCATGGACTTTCTGGCGCGGTTCGATCGCTATGCCTTGCTGCCGTCCGACATGCTGTTCTGCTTCAACACACGCGCTACCGCTCGACGGTTGTAGATATCGATAGAGCAGCCTATCCACGGTGCATGCTCTGCGCGCATTGCGCCCTGATTATTCACGCTCTTTTCGGAGGCATCCTAAATACAGGATGCCTTGATGTTTCAGAAAATCGACGAACCCAGATTCGGCGTTCAGCGCGTCGCCGTTTATTCATGATGTGCGCGATATCAGGAAGTAACCGCTATGTTCAAAACTACGGACCTCGGCAACTTGGAAGTCGATGGGGTTTTCTGTATCAGTATCCGGGAGCGTTCAGATCGTCGGTCGCTCTTCAACAGCGAGTTTGCCTGCAGCCAATTACCTATCGAATTCCTGCTGGTAGAACGTGACAGTGAATGCCCGGAACGAGGCTGTTTCACTTCTCATGCAGCCTGCGCCCAGTTAGCGTTGAAGCGGGGTTACCAGCGAGTGCTTATTCTGGAAGACGATGCGACGCTGGTGCCGTTCAAGTTGACTCAGGTGTCCCAAATAAACGCGTTCCTGAGCCGCCATGAGCCAGAACTTTTCTACTTGGGCGCCAACCTTGGCAAGGTCTGGCTTACCTGGTGCCGGGGAATCGCACGGGTCCGTGCCAAGGGGACACATGCGTACATCTTGTCCCGCGCGGGTTGTGAGCGCCTGGTGAGTCATGCCCCCTATGCGGGGGAGGCGATTGACAAGGTTTTCTCGAAGGGATTCAAGGCGTTCATGGCGTTCCCGATGTTAAGTCAGCAGCAGTCAGAAAACCTGGCCCCCAGCGACATCGTCACCTCTCGCTCACTGGATGGAACCTATCCCGACGACGCCTTCTGGAAAGCCAACTGGCGAAAGCAATACATCCAGGTGCTTAAGAATATCGGCAAGACGCTGCTGTATCGGGATATGTAGGCCAATGGCCCAGGCGCTGTCGACGACAGCGCCTGGGCCATTATTGGGCTGGCTTTCAGAAGTGCGTAGGTGAAAGGTGGCGAGCCTTGACTGGTTGGTCGTCATTGGAAATGGTGACTTCCACGCGACGGTTTTGCGCACGGCCAGTGCTATCGGCGTTGTCCGCCACCGGGAAATCCTCACCGTAACCCCTGACCACAATGCGCCGTGGGTCGACCCCTGCGCGCACCAAGGCTGCCTGGACGCTGGTGGCCCGGCGATCGGAGAGCTTCAGGTTGTAAGGCGCAGGGCCTTTGCTGTCGGTGAAGCCTTCAACGATCACCTTGCGCTCGGGATTTTCATTCAGGTACTGCGCGAGACGCTCGATGTTGGCGTGGGCACTGGTCCTGAGCGAAGCTTTGTCGAAGGCGAACAACACATCACCGAAGGTGACCACGGTGCCGCGTGCTGTCTGCTTGGCATTGAGACTTTCGCGCAGCTTTCGAATCTGCGCCTCGCGGGCTTCGAGTTTGGCCTGAGCACGCAGGGCGCTGGCATTCCTCAGGTCTGCTTCGGCAACACGCAGTGTCACTGTCTGCCTTGCAACCTCTACCCGCTGGTTACCCAGATAGGCCAGGTGACTGACTTTCTGTTCGTCTTCTCCATCGAGGTAGGCCAGGTCAGCCTGGTCCAGAGCTTGCTCGGCCTCCTTGGTCTCGACGGCGGCAACCTGGCTTGCCTGCGGATCGCTCTGCAGTGTGGCGAGGTTCACGCGTGCCTGCTCCAATTGAGCGTTGGGCGCGTGCGAGCAGCCAGCGATAGCGCCCAGTGTCAGCAGGGCGGGGATCAAGATGGTCTTTTGCATGAATGCAGTTCCTTTCAAACACAATAGATAGGGCGCTGTTTAACGGGCGCTGCGCATGGCCTCGCCGAGGACGTCCTGGGCACCGCGCTTGGCGTCACTTGCCGCCTTCACAGCCTTGGCGGCCTGGGCTTTGCGCTCTGCTACCCTGGCGTCCCATTCAGCTTGCTCGGCAAGCCTGCGGGCCTCGCTGTTGTCAGCAGCGTGCATGGCGATTGCGGCCTGCTTGAGCTTGTCCTGGGCCGCGCGCATCTCGATGGCGGCAAACTCGGTACCCCCTGCGCCGACGGCGGCGTCCACCTGGGACTGGGCGACAGCGTACTGGGCGCTCGGTGAGTCGCTGGCGCAACCTGTGAGCAGGGCGCAATATCCCAATGCCAATATCAATGTGCGCTGCCTTCCGATAAGTACATAGGGCTTTATCATGGCGAATTATTCCTTTACGAGAGTTCAATGTGTGCAGAGGAATCATGCGTGCCGTAAGTTGTAGTTGTTCGGGATTGCTGAAGTTCATCTTGCGCAAAAACTATAAGTACTGCGCGTTAGCGGGTAAATACGTGATATTTGCTCATGTTTGGCGTGATGGTGGTTAAGGCGTTATCGGATGCGCAGGCATCACGCTATCGATGATGAGCGATCATTTGGCAAATTACTGTTGTTTGGGTTTTTATCGGGTGCATCCATGCCCTGTTCGATAATCTGGAGACCTGATGAAGTCTTGCGTGACACCCACGGCGCGTTTTCGCAACCACCTGAGTATGGCCGCCTGCAGCGCCACGCTGTTGATCCTGAGTCAGGCGGTACTTGCCGGCGGCGCTAATGTGTCTGCAAAGGCTTATGTATTGATTGACCCCGATGCGAAACAGGTGCTCGCGCAAAAAGACGGGAATCGGCGATTCGAACCCGCCTCCACCACCAAATTGATGACGGCGCTGCTGGTATTCAAGGCGTTGCGTGCCCAGCACATCGACCTGCAGCAAAAGGTGTTCATCAGTGGTTGTGCCTGGAAACAATCGGGCACGACCATGTACCTTCACGCCGGCATGGAGGTCACCTTGGACGATCTGATCAAAGGCCTTCTGGTGCAATCAGGCAACGACGCGGCCTATGTATTGGCTGAGGTGGTGGGCGGTACTGTCGATCAGTTCGTGATCATGATGAATGCCGAGGCGCAACGCCTGGGTATGCTCGATACCCATTTCATGAACCCTGCTGGCCTGCCTGAAGAGGGCCACCTCAGCAGCGCCGTCGACCTGGGTGCCTTGGCGCTGACGTTGGTGAACGGATTTCCTGAATATGCGCACTATTTCGCGATCAAGGAATATCACTATCCCGGAACGCCGACGGCCAATCGCAAGAATCGTAATCCATTGCTGTTCAGCGATCCGAGCGTGACGGGCATGAAGACGGGCTACACAGCGGCAGCAGGTTACTGTCTGGTGGCGACTGCACAGCGGCGAGTCGATGCCACGCATGAGCGCGGCATGCTGCTGGTGCTGCTGGGGGCCGAGAATGAAAAGCGCAGGGCCGAAGAGGCGGCGGGCCTGATCAGGTGGGGCTATCGCGCCTTCGAGCAGGTGCAGGCAGAGCAAGCCGTGACATCTTTCGATCCCATCAAGGTCTGGAAGGGCATGACCAGTCACGTGGAAATGGGATTGCAGGCGCCGGTCACGCTTTCAGTACCTACCGGACAGCAGGCGGGCCTGAGGAGCGAGGTGGAGTATTTCGAGCCGATCATCGCGCCGGTCGAGCAGGGTCAGCAGGTAGGCGTGGTGCGTTGGAGTCTGCTGGGCGGCCTGATCAGAGCCGAGCCGATCATCGCGCAGCATGCCGTACCCGAGGGCGGATGGTTGAGCCGGACTTGGGGGAGCCTGTGCCTTTGGTTGCGCGGCTTGTTGGAGTGAGGCTCGTGGAATGTTGTTAATGCCGGGGTCGTGTACGCGACGGGTCACCGTAGGCGAGGCGTGATCTGCCCCAATGCTGTAAGGCAACTCGTTGGTGTTTCGCAGCTAATACTCATGTTTTCGACCTGGCGGCCTCGGCTATACGGACGGCGCTAGCTTGAGCGAGGGGCGATATAAGAATCCTCCTATATATTGGAGGGTGGGTGCAGCTCCAATATTTCCAGCCAGTTGAGTCGGGTGGTTGGAATGCTGAGTAAAATTAAATTTGATGTTGACGCTGTTTATTGCATTTCGCTCGATGTGCGAAGCGACAGGCGAGAGTTATTCAGGCGCGGGATCGGTGAGCGACTCGGCCAGCAAGTGATCTTCCACATCGCGCAAAAGGACAGCAACCCACAGCGCGGCTGTTATTTGTCTCATCAGAGACTTGCCCAACAAGCGCTCGATGAAGGTCTCGACAGGATTCTCATCTTTGAGGATGACGCGAAATCCTACGACTTCAAGGCGGGTCGTGTCGCGTGGATAAATCGTTTCATGCGCACGCGACGCTTCGAATCCTTGCACCTGGGTTACAGCATGGGTCGAACGTGGCTGACGTGGTGCCCCTTCATCGCGAGAGGGCGCGTAGTCGCTCTTCATGCCTATGTGCTTTCGCGAGCGGGCTGTGAGATTTTGGCAAAAACTCCCTATGACGGTGTCCCTGTGGACGTGATGTTCAAACAGCGGATCCGGCAACACTGCGTATTTCCGATGATGTTCCGTCAGCATTCCGCTACCCAGGCGAGCAGTGACATCGAGGGCGTGATCAAAAACGAAGACGAATGGTGGGAAAACAATTGGCGAAAGCACTGGCGTTCGCCCATTAAAAACTTCTGGCGCACACTATTGCGGCTTGACTTTTAAGTCGGGTGACGTTGCGTGGATGTCGACAAGCGGCGGTATTTCGGAAATCTCGCTGGCACCGTATTCAACTTGGCAGGGTCATGACTACCTGGCCAGACATGGGCATTTTCGGAAGTAATGCTGGCGCCACTCTTGACTTGATTTTCTATACTTTCGTGAGAACGTACAATGAAGCCGTCCCTGAGAAGATGCACCCTCAACACAAAATCGTTAACGCAGTTCGCCTTGGCCCCCCTGCTGGCCGCATTACCGAGCCACGCAAATGCAGCGAATAACTATAGTGGGTGGGAGCAGGATTATGTTGGCGTACCTGCTGCTCGCGACCTAAAGCTTTTCGGCCGCGGAGTCGACGTAGGTGTCATTGATCGCGGGTTTCTTCCGCAGCACCCTGCTTTTTTCGGGCTGGATATTCGACCACTGATCAACCGTACCATCATCAATGACATGGCGTTTGACTCGGATCTCTCAATTCCGAAGTTTGGTACAGACAAGAAAACCGGACTGCCCACGATTGAAAGTCATGGGGCGAGTGTTAGTGGAATTATCGCATCGCGCACAGAAAGCCTTGGTGAGTTCACATTTGTAGGTGGCGTTGCGCCTGAGTCTCGACTATTCCAAACAGAGGTGGGAGAAGTGGATGAAGACGAGGATGAGTCGGATGACAATGCAGAAGAACCCCCATCCTCCTTGCTGACGCCCGGAAAAGAGGAATACTTTTACGGCGCACTGTCCACACTTCAGCAGAAGGCACCCTCGATTAGAATAATCAGCAATAGTTATAATGATGACCCTATTGGCGAGACGCCCGAATCGGTCGATCTGGCGTACTCAAGAATAGACCCCGCCGCTAAGCACCCCTTCATTGACGAACTCGTCAGTGGCGTGAAAAGTGGGCGCCTATTCACATTCGCTGCAGGTAACGAAAGTAACGTTCAACCTGGGTTGCTCGCGACATTGCCTCGATATAGGCCAGAGCTGGAGAGTGGCTTTCTGAGCGTGGTTGCAGTTGGGGCAGACGGAAGGTTGACGGACTATTCAAATGAGTGCGGTGTTTCAAGAGGCTGGTGCTTGGCAGCTCCAGGCGACCTGTATGTGGTGGGCGCGAGCGTGAGCGGCGAGCGTGATGTCGAGTATGTTTATGAGCCGAGTAGTGGAACCTCTTTTTCAACTCCGCTGGTGAGTTCAGGTGCAGCATTGATTGCTGAGCGGTTTCCTTATCTGAGTATGGCGCAGGTAAGAATGACGTTGCTGACGACGGCGTCGGATCTTGGCAGTCCTGGTGTAGACAACGAATTCGGTTGGGGGCTTTTAAACCTGGGAAAAGCAATCAAGGGGCCCGCGATGCTTTTTGCCGATCAAACCGTGACGATGAACCCTAGCGCGCTTCGCTGGAGTAATCGTGATGTCTGGAGTAACGACATAACGTCTGGTGGCACGCTTACCAAAAGCGGTGCAGGTGCTTTGACCCTTGCAGGCAACAACCGTTTTTCTGGTGTAGCTGTAGAGCAGGGCGAGTTGGCGCTTGACGGTACCAACCAGTTCTCTACAACCAGTCATGTTCGCAGTGGGCGGCTGGTCGTGAATGGGGCGTTGACGGGCCCAGGACTGACGGTCGCTGAAAGTGGTGAATTGCGCGGCAGGGGCCAGGTGAATGCACCTACCAGATTGGAGGGTACGCTCGTAGTGGAACGAGAGGTCAGCGCACTATCCTTCACTCGCTCGCTGGAACTGTCGACTACCAGTACCCTCAGGACCACGGACAGTCAAAATGCGGCAATCCGCCTTGAAGGGCCAGCGGCATTCGCTAATCTCGGCGGTCGAATTCAGCTCACCGCTGGGCCTACCCATAGCGTTGGAACCGTACAACCGCTCATCGTTGCGAGCCAAGGTGCAGGTTACGGCGCAGGCTTCGATAGCTTGCAACAAGCCCCGGGACTCGCCGAGCGAGGCATGCGATATGACCTGAGATTCCGCCAGCACGCTGTCGATTTGATTTTGGCATCGACAGAGCTGCCCGGCCAAAAAGACTTGAGAGGAAATACGGCGAGAACTGCAAGTGCGCTAAACGCGTTACGAGATCGACCTATCGCGCTGCGTGCGGGGGATTATAACGAATGGCTTCAAAGCACTTTATCGAGAGGCTATCTCGACGACCTGCCTCGCAACGCGGGGGGTCAGGTCTATGCCGACAGTTTAGCGTACTTGAGTCGGCAACCTATCGCAGTAAGCAATGCAATGTCTTCCGAACTTTCCAATGTCTCTCCTGGCCAGACGACTCGATTGTGGATGCAAGGCCTCACCTCTGGACAGCGCAATGAGGGTGGCTCGAGTGCCAGTAACAGCAGGGAGCGAAGCGACGGCGTCGCAATTGGCATCATCCAAAAATTCGATGAGCGAAATCAAGGTGGGGCTACGTTAGCCCAGACCAAAGGGCGCGTGAGCAGCGCTGGTGGAAAAGTTGAATTTGATATCACTCAGCTTTCTGTCGGTTTCATTCATGCTTTCGACAGCCTGCAGCAAGGCCCCTACCTGAGCGGTATCCTCGGGGCCGGTTATTTTGATGCTAAGAGTAAAAGGGATCTGACCGGATTCACGAGTGCAAAAGGGGACAGCAATGGCCAGCTCTATCATGCGAGCATCAACGTTGGGTACCAGCAGCGGTATGCAGACTGGCGTATCGAGCCCAGGGTCGGGTTGGTGGCAACACATACACAATGGAGCGATAGGCGAGAAAAGAACAGCGAGCTGGCGCTGGGCGTGAACAAAGCGAGTAAGGATGCTACCTTCGCTACCGTTGAACTGAGTATTGGGCGCGGCATACCCATGGGCAGTTGGTCAGTCGAGCCTGAGCTTAACCTTGGCTACCACCGTTCTTTGAGTTCACGAGGGGCAAGCAGCACCGCTACCCTTGAAGGCATTGAGGTGAAACAGAACTCGGCCGAACAGTCTCGCGACCTTTTAAGTGCAGGCTTGGCCGTGCGTGCGCGTCACGGAAGTGTACACGCGAGTTTGGCGCTCAAAGAAACCCTCGGAGAAAAGATCGGAAACAGTGCTGGAGCTACGCTTAAATTAAGTTACGAGTTCTGATGCAAGATATATCGTTCTTGACGTGCGCTTCAACTGCTCGTGCGGCTTTTGGAGGGCATGATATACATATTGATGATGTGCTCTCGGTTATCGGGGGTGCTGTAGTATGTGACTAAAACAACTTCCTTTAGTGATCGGTGCGAGTATGGCCTGCTTGGCCCTATCTGCCTGTAATGATAGTGGCAATGAACGAAAAGACATTAGTGCGTCATTGGCGGCTCAAGATAAGGCCGCTTACATGTGTGAAGGCATGGAGGTGGATGTAACCTTCATTGGAGAGGACGCTGCAAGCGTTTTCGTCGGTGGCAAACTTTTCACTCTGGAAGAAGAGCGCACAGCTTCAGGGGCCAAATATTCCGACGGAAAAGGGAACAGTTTATGGACGGAGGGCGAAGTTGAAGCGTTACTGACATTGAGTGGGCAAGGAGTTCGTAAATGCACTGCTGTACTTTAGGGGTTCTCCGATCAAGTCAGCACCTTTTCGGCATCCCTAAGCCACCCATTTCCGGCTGATGGGCAACGTGTTCGGAGTTTTCCTAGAAAATCGCCAACCCTGTGCTTTGCAAGTCTTGACATTGCCCTAGTTGAGTGGGTGCTGATACATTCATGACTGTTGATCAACTATCTATTGAGTCGCTATGTTTGATTGGGAAAGCCTCCGATATTTTATCGCTTTCGTTCGAGAAGGATCATTGGCAGCAGCAGCTCGGTCTTTAGGTGTCGAGCATGCCACGGTTGCAAGAAGGATCTCTGCCCTCGAAACCGCATTGAACATGAAGCTTGTCGACCGGAGAGCGCGCATGTACGCACTCACCGAGGACGGCCTCCGAGTGGGCGAGTATGCAGCGCTGATGGAGTCGGCATCGTTCGCGCTGGAACGCTTTGTCGATGGCGAGGAGTGTCGAGTGGAAGGTGAGGTCGTTTTGTCAGCGCCTCCTGCCTACCTAGGCACTCTGGTCGCTCGCAGATTGGGGGAGCTACGTGAGCGTCATCCTCGACTTCAGATCAGGTTGGTGGGAGCAAAATCGACTGCGTCCTTGGCGAGAAAAGAAACGGATATCGCGATCACTTTCAATCGACCTGAAGAGCGAAGTGTTGTTGCCAAAAACCTGGGAACATTGTGCTTTTACCCTTGTGCAAGCGAGGCCTACTTGGCGAAGCGATCTCCTGAATACTTCGAGTTCATTGGCTATGACCAAAGCATGGTGGAGTCAACACAGCAGAGATGGCTTATGGATCATCTCGATGGTCGGGAGCTTTCGGTGACCAGCAACGACTTGCGGATCCAGGCACTCGCAGCAGTTGGGGGAGCGGGAGTGGTTTACCTGCCGCACTTCTTGGCTGCCGAGTATGGGCTTGTGAGAGCTGACAAGGATATCCCTGCCCTTGAGCTTCCAATTTGGCTCGCTTTTCACGAGGACTTGCGAAACTCAGTGAAGATCAGAGTGGTACTCGACTTCCTCATTGAAGGCTTGGCAAAAACCACATCAATGTGAATTTTTTCACACCCCGTTTGCGCCTCCAGCGAATGGGCGTCCATCAGTCCTCTGATTAATCTGGCCCGCAACCAGTTACCAGAGAGACCTCGCTCATGAACAGCACAACACCCCAACAGGGGACACTCGCTGTGTATCGAACAGCATGGATCGTCACCGCGATTTTTATCCTCTCCAACGCCGCTACTCCGCTCTACAGCATCTGGCAGCAGACCTTAGGCTTTACGTCTGGAACCCTGGCCGTGATTTTCGCCTGCTACATCATCGGACTGCTGTTCACTCTGACGGTGGCAGGACAGCTATCCGACCACTACGGACGCAAAGCTCTGCTGCTGCCCTGCATCGGCTTGGCAATCATCGGCGCTATCCTGTTCCACCAGGCGGAAAGCATTGGTGCCCTCATGGCGGCTCGCTTCCTCACCGGTATATCTGTTGGATTGGTGGTATCCGGAGGTATGGCCAACGTCGTTGAGCACGCTCAACCGCACCGAAAGCACTTTGCTTCGTTGATGGCGTCTGTGGCGATGGTTACCGGTGCAGGTGCAGGGCCGTTACTGGCTGGCATCGTCGCGCAGTATTTCGCCACTCCCATTCACACGGTCTTTGAGATTGAGATCGCTCTTCTTTGCCTGGCGTTTTTTGCTCTTTTAGGCCAAAAAAACCGCAAGCTGGGGGTTGGTTCGTTCAAGCTGCGCTTACCAACCGTTCCGAAAGAGAGCGTAGGTATCGTGCTGCTGGGCATCGCTTTCTTTGGGCCCGGCCTCACATCTACTTCGTTCATCCTTTCCTTGGGCCCGAAGCTGATCGCCACGTTCATGGGAATGAGCAGTCCGTTGATTACCGGCTGCATGGCATTCTTCATGTTCATTGTCGCGGTAGGTGTCCAGTTCGCAGCCAAACGATTTGGCCATCGCACGATCTTCATCATTAGCGGGGCGGCCACGATTGCGTCGATGAGTAGCGTCTGGATCGCCATGGAAATGAACTCTGTGTCCTGGCTGATTGCTTCAGCCCTCTTCGCCGGAGCAGGACAAGGGCTAGGCCAATTGGGTGGCCTCACACTTATCGCAGACAATGTCCGCAGCGAGCGGAGGGCTGAAGCCAATGCGATTTTCAATATGGGTGGGTACATTCCAGCTGGAACAATTCCAGTGGTCACCGGCTACTTGATCGACTTCTTCGGATTGTCCACGGGTATCACGACATTGGTAGCCATCATCGGATCCTTGGGATGCTTGGCCCTTATCCATGTCCACTGGCGAAGCCACACTAGCACCGGGCAGCTTGAGATAGAGCCTAATAAATGTCGTGGCAAGTAGAGCAAGCGTCGAGATATTTGGATTCCATCAAGGTCTGGAAGGATATGACCAGTCGCGTGGAAATTGGGTTGCAGACCCCGGTCACGCTTGCAGTACTTACGGGCAGCATGCCGTACCCGAGGGCGGATGGCTGAGCCGGGCGTGGGGGTTCTGTGCCTTTGGTTGCGTGGCTTCTTGAGGTGATGCTAGCGGCATGCTGACGCCGCAGCCATGTGTGCTCCCTCTCACAGTCGTCGACACTTGATTTGACGTAACCCTGTCAGGCAACTAGCTTTCCATGCCTACTTCCTCCGATGCGCTGCGTCTGGGCGATAACACTGACAAGGACTGTTGCGTCATGACCATTTCCCTCAAGCACGGGCTTGCGGCATTGCTCTGCTGCGGTGCAGTTACTGCACAAGCCGAACCTTCCTCGGTCGGCGACTACTGGCTCATCCACCAGCAAGGCGGCATGTACAAGAACGAAGCCTTCGTCGTCGATGGCGAGCCTGCCAATATCTTCCAGCGCCCGGGCGGTATCCGTTCGCTTGGGGTATTCAGGCTTTACGAAGAGGGCGCCAAGCCGACCATGACCGCCTATGACGTCGAGGTCGATTGCGCCAAGAATCGTGTGCGCCTCAAGGGTGCGCAGAACGTCGACAAGTTCTACAACGATATCCGGCCGGTGAAGGTCTCCACTCAGTGGCAGAAGAAGCCCGAGACGTGGTTGGCGCAGAGCCGTGACTTTCTTTGCCAGCCAAGCCAGCGCCAGGCCAAGTTCATGATTCCGATGGGCAAGATGCTGCCCACCCAGATGGTGGCGACCGCTCCAGGCCTGTTCCAGTTGCGTAACCGAGAGCATGGCAGGGACCTCATCCTGAAGATGGTCGATCAGGCCTTCGACCAGATGCCCGCCCGGAATGCACCTGCCAAGGAGGTGGTGCGATGAAAACACTGCTCTCGCTGATGATCACCGCACTGCTGCTCGGCGGCTGCTCTGCCATTCCGACCCTGCCCGAAGCCCAGGCCCGCAGTTACTGGAAGAACCGCCCGGTGGCCCAGGCGGTCGATCACTTCGGTACACCCAGCGAGATCGCGCTGGCACCGGAGAAGGACTGGGTGGTGCTGATCTATCGCCGCGACACCTCTTATGTGTCGCGTGAAGCGCTGGGTACCTACACCGGTCCGCAGAACGGCCAACTGGTGCATACCGAGTATTGGGGCGATGTGGTCAACTCGGCCAGCTGTGAAATCCGCGTGGCGGTCAATCGGGCCAGGCAGGTGGACTACCTGCTGACTCGGGGGCGCTGTGGTGGCATCAAGCTCACCCCCAGCGCCTGAGCAAGCCAGCTCGGGGCGCTCAGACCTGCTGCCTGAGCCGTTTCAACTGCCTCTTGGGACACAAGCTCGATGAGAAATGCCCTGCCAGCTTCGTCAGGCTGGCAGGGAGTGGCCCATCAGGCAGCCCGCTGCTCGCCCTTGAGCAACTTTTTCTGGGTTTCCATGGTTTGCCCGAGCTGTTCCAGCATGTCTTTACCAAGGAGTTTTTTGGCGGTCGGGAAGAGTTCGCCTTCTTCTTCCTCGATGTGATGCTCCAGCAGCTCTTTCATGACCTTGACCCGACCGGCAAACTCAACGGTGCCGGTGTCAGTGCCGAGAAGGTCAGGGATGACGAGGGAGTCGACAGTGCGGTGCTCCTCCTTGGCCTCGTAGTACATCTTCGCTTCTTCCTTGCCCCCGGCTTCCTTGATGGCCGGGTAGAGAATTTCCTCCTCGAGCGCAGTATGAATCTGCAATTCCTGCTCGATTCTCTGCAGTAGCTCGGCACGTTTTTTCACGGCTCGCTCTGTGGTGGCGGACAGTTCTTCAAGAAGCTTCTTCACCAGCTTGTGATCCTGAATCAGCAAATCGATAGCGTTCATGGCGTTACCTCATCACGGGTTGAGAATACAAAACTTGCCTGGGGTTGAGTCACGGCGAAGCGGCGGGGTTCAACGTCCACGATGGGTGGCATCAGCGATCCGGGCACAGATCAGCGATGACCAGCGCTGCCCGATTAACAGCCAGGTGGATAAGGTCTTGTGATGGGTTGCCAAGTAGAGGGAATTTAGGCGTGGCGTGGAAATCATATGTCATGCGAGAGACATTGAATGCGCCAGATCCTTTCACCCACCCTCAACTGAACAAGAACAAAAGGGGGCTTACATGAGTTGTCTAATCTGCGCTGGTCAGGCTGAGTCCGTCGAATGCATCAGCGGTTGGGAGGAGCGGCGATGCTCCCGATGTGGTTGTTACCGGATGTCCCATTCACTCATTCTGATGATGATGGAAGAGGGGCAGATTTTCGATGCCGAGCGTATGCGCGAATGGCTGATGTCCCATCGCGACAGGATGCCCGTTCCCAGCATCGATCATGCCCAGGCGATATGGGTGCTTTAGTCGGCTGGAATGATCGAGATCTTGCCGTTTCGCTCCACGATGGCAAATTTCACCTGCTCGATGTTCTCGATACCCTGGCTATCCCGCGCCGACTCAAGAATGTCGTCTTCCGTGAGGCGTGCGCGGCGCATTCGGTGATGCAGAAAGCGCCCGTTTTCGACGACCAGGGTAGCGTGCCCATCCAGAAGCCGCGCCAAGGGCTTGGAGTTGAGCTTCGCCAACGACAGCCCTACGTCGAGGACGATCAGCGTAGCAATCACCAGCATGGCGTTGGTGAACGAAAAATCCTCACCCAGCAGCGCCTGTTGAGTCGCCTCTCCAATAATCAGCAGCAAGACGAAGTCGAAGGTAGTCAGGTCGGCCAGAGAGCGTCGTCCGGCTACGCGGAATACCAGCATAAGGGCCAGGTACATCCCAGCTGCGCGTAGGATCGAATCCATGACGCACTCCTATGGGTAGAGGAATGTGGAGAAGTGGACAGCGCTTCGGGGGCCAGCCCTGACGACGCCCTCCAGGGTACCTACGTGATCACTTCGAAGCGTCAGGTACAAGGTGGCCACGCCGTCTTTGCGGGTACCCAGTTGCAGTAACAGGGCAGGGCCGTGCGACATCGAACGTTGCGGTTCCGGCTGCATCGTCTCGATACTGGCAGCGCGAAGTAGAGAGCCCTCGAGCTCTACCTCCACCGGCTGCCCAGGCTCGCCTCGAACAGTGATGTAGAGGTTGTCGGTCGTACCACTGCGACTGAGGCGCTGATACTCGACTTTGACACGACCATCCGGGCTGACCACCTCAGCATCGCTGAGCGGGCCGTTGCCGAACAGCCCTGCCAAGGCCAGCAGGACGATGATGACGAGTACATACCAGCCAACGCGCTCGAAGCGCCAGACGCGTTGCTGCATCGACATGTCTTCTTGAACAGGATTGCGTCTGGACGCCCATTCGTCTTCCGGCATGAGTCCTTGCCCTCAGGCGCGCTCGCCGCGAAGCCAGCGTTGGTGATAGTGAGCAAGACGCGTCAGCCCGAACAACGCTCCCTGTCGCATGACCTCAGACCGCTCACCGAAGAAACGTTGGGTACGCGTAAATACGGCTGTGGGCTCCCCGGCAAAAGCCCAGGCAAAGCACAGGGTGCCCGGCGGCACACCAGACTCAGGGGCGGGCCCCGCGACGCCAGTGGTAGCGATCGCGACATTGGCGTCGCTGTCTCTCAATGCTCCCAGCGCCATTTCCCAGGCTACTGGCTCGCTGGTCAGGCCGTAGCGTTCGATGGTTTCGTCGCTGACGCCAAGCAAGCGTTTCTTGGCGCTTGGGGAGTAGACCACATAGCCACTTTCCAGCACCTCCCCGGTGCCGGGCACCGCCGCCAGAAGCGCGACCATGCAACCTGCCGTGCACGACTCTGCGGTCGTCAGGATCAACTTGTGGTCTTTGAGATAGCTGAGGGCAGTCAATACGGGTTCGCTTGCCATACGACATCGACTCGCTTGTTGTTGTGCGGTGGACGCAATCAAGCGGTGATTGGTTCAGCGCAATCGGTGTCCACGGCGCAAAAACAGCATGTGAGGAGGGGCAGCGCAACGCTGATTCCATCCCGAAAATCAGGAAGCAGGCTCGCCTTCTGGCGAGCCTCTTTTTCGTCAGAGGATCGGTTTCCCGCCGGTAACAGCGTACCGTGAACCACTGATGTAGCTCGCCTCGTCGGAGCCGAGCAGCACGTAGATTGGAGCGACCTCCACCGGCTGTCCTGGCCGCCCCATAGGGTAGCTGGAGCCGAAGTTTTTTACGGCCTCGTCGGGCATGGTAGCCGGGATCAAAGGCGTCCAGATGGGGCCAGGCGCAACGCTGTTGACTCGAATCCCTTTCTTCCCGAGTAGCTGAGCCAACCCAGCCGTGAAGTTGGCAATGGCGCCCTTGGTCGTGGCGTAGGCCAGCAAACTGGGGGATGGGTCGTCGGAGTTGACCGAACTCGTGTTGATGATCGAGCTGCCCTTGGGCATGGAGGGTAATGCTGCTTTGCAGATCCTGAAGATAGCGGTGATGTTGGTATCGAAGGTTTTCACCCATTCGTCATCGCTGATCTCCTCCAGGGTCTCATGGGCCATCTGGACGGCGGCGTTGTTGACCAGGATGTCGATGCGCCCGAACTGTTTGACGGTCTTCTCGACGATGTCATGGCAGTGCTGTTTCTGCGCCAAGTCTCCAGGGAGCAGAAGACATTTTCGACCTGCTGCTTCAACCCAGCGCGCAGTGTCCTGCGCATCTTCATGTTCGTCGAGGTAAGCGATGGCGACGTCAGCACCCTCGCGTGCATAGGCGATAGCGACTGCCCGCCCGATGCCACTGTCAGCACCGGTGATGAGCGCAATCTTGCCTTCCAGGCGGTTGTGGCCGGTATAGGAGTGCTCACCACAATCTGGATAGGGCTCCATCTTGCGTTGTGAGCCGGGGACGCTTTGCGGTTGCGAAGGAAAGGGCGGCGTAGGGAAGTCTCGCATGGTAAAAGCTCCTGCGGTTGTGCCACGGATTTTTTAAGGCTGATCGTGTCAGCGCGCCTTGCCTTTTTGGGTGTGCTGAGAGAAGGGTCAACCGACCAGCATCTTGATCAGTTGCTCGTTGAATGCCGGGATATCGTCCGGCTGGCGGCTGGTGATCAGGTTGCCATCCACCACTACCTCTTCATCAACCCAGTCACCGCCCGCATTGCGAATATCATCCTGCAGCGTCTTGTAGCTGGTCATCCGCTTGCCTTGGACCAGATCGGTCGACACCAGCAGCCAGGCGCCATGACAGATGACCGCCAATGGCTTGCTTGCAGAATTGTGGCTTTTCACCAGTTTCTGGGCGCTGGGTATCAGTCGGATGGTATCGGAATTCTGCACGCCGCCCGGCAGCACAATGGCGTCATAGAGATCCAGGTGGGCACTGTCGAACGTTGCATCCACGGCAAACTCGTCTGCCGGCTTGTCATGGTTCCAGCCGCGTACAGTTCCCTCCTTGTCGCTCAGGATGTCGACCACGGCGCCACTTTTTTCCAGGGCGTCACGCGGGCCGGTGAGCTCTATCTGTTCAAACCCGTCTGTGACCAGGAAGGCCACGCGTTTGCCGCTCAGTTGCGCATTCATTGTGAATTCTCCGTTTACGATGGACCTGAAAGGGAAGGCCATCCACCACGTGCGAAGTTCAAAGACGATGCGTCGAATCGCGTCAAGCTGACCAATGGGCAGCAATTGAAAAATCGCAGGCGTGATTGGCGTGGCGTCGTATTTTGCCGCCTGGCGTTTCCTTTGAATTTTTCTCGTCCTTCGTCCCTCACAGGCACATGAGTAATATTGCCGGGAGGCTTTGCTATGCAACCTAAAACCGAAGGTCTTGAAGAGCACGGCCCAAGTGGTGTGCCGTTCATCAACGATCCAGAAAAACCGACTTCACCGCCTTTGAATGAAGCTGACGCCACTGGCGCTGCAGAGTCTGAGGAAGACATCGAAGACGATGGCCAATCTCTCTGAAGAGCGCCAGGGCGAGTTCTCGCCCCGGCACCTTCACATTGGCCAGCGGCCTTAGCTGTTGCGACCGCCTCCGTGGCTGTTTTGTCCGCCCTTGCGGCCAGCCTCCGAGGCGCGTTCACGGTCGTTGGCAAAGTTGCCGCCCGAGGATTGGCCACCCTTGCGCCCCGCCTCGGACGCTTTCTCTCGGTCGTTGGCAAAATTGCCAGGGTTGTTCTGTGCAGTGCCGCCTTGATGCCCGCGATTGGTTTGGTTATTAGCCATGATCTTTCACCTCATGTCAGTCACACAGGAAAGTCTGTGTTCAACTTCGACCGCTAGCCTGGAGGCAACCACTCCCAAAAATTCGCATCCACCGGACGAAACGCATGAAGTATTAGGCGCTTTATTTCATGTGTCCTAGAGCCTGCGCCGCAAGTAGCCTGGAGCGCTACTCATCAGTCCTCTGGCATTGTTTCCACCAAAGGTGGTTGCTCAAAGAAATGCCTGCAATACCAGCCAATCGGCTGAACGCGGGCTGCTGGGGCAGGGTCAACAACTGGCGATGGAGTGAGGAGGGTGAGCGGTGGAAATCCATGCGTTATTGACCGAGCTGCTGAATGCTCGCGGCCCTGGCGGCCAGGAAGATGAGGTACGGGCCATCTGTCAGCGAGAATTGGCTTCTCTGTGCGACGATGCGCATATTGACGGGGCTGGCAATGTCGTGGGCGTCGTTCGAGCGGAGCATTCCTGTAATCCAGAAGACGCCATCAGGGTCATGGCGCACCTTGATGAGATTGCAATGATCGTCAAGAACGTCCGCGAGAACGGAACGCTGGAAGTTTTGGCCCTGGGTGGTGCTCAGCCGATCAGCTTCGGTGTCTGCCCGGTGGATATCCTTGGCGATGAACAAAACCTGCCCGGTGTTCTGTCCTATGGCTCGATGCACAACAGCGGTCGGACTTCCAATGGGCGAGATGTGCTCGCAGGCAATGTTCAGTGGAAGGATGTATACGTGGTCACGCGCATGTCGAAGCGCGAGCTGCAAGGTGCCGGCGTGCGCCCCGGCACCCGCGTGGTGCTCAGTCAGCATTGGCGCAAACCGTTCACTGTCCATGACTGTGTGGCTGCCCATTTCCTTGATGACCGTGCACCGCTCACTGCGGTCATCGAGTGCGCCCGTTTGCTGCGAGCACGGCGTGAGGAATTGCACCAGGATGTGTGGTTCGTCTTGACCACGCTGGAAGAGGAATCCAATGCAGGTGCGCTCTACGCGGCAGCCAGGTTACCGGGAGAGACCACCATTGCAGTCGAGGTCGGGCCGGTGCTTGAAGAATATGGAACGGAGCTGACGGCCAACCCGATCATCAATACCGGCGATCAGAAGGGGTACTACAGCCGCACAGTGGTGCAGGCGCTGATGACCGCTGCTGGGCGGGCAGGGTACATTCCCCAAACCGCATTGCTGGTAGATTTTGCATCCGATGCCAGCGCGGTGTTGAGTACAGGTATTGATGCCAAGGCTGGCTGCATCGCGATCCCGACCGAAAATACCCATGGTTTCGAGATGGCCGTGCTGGAAGGAATCTCGGCCTGTGCCGTCACGCTCGTCGAATATCTGATAGATCCGCATCCTGACAAGCGATCCGACGCCGCATCCGCAAGATGAGCGCCGCCCCGGATAGCTGAACCGCAGCCCGCGCCTGAGCGCGGGTCTCGGCAGGGTCTATTTTTTACTCGGCAGTACTGAGCTGAATACTTGCTTGGCAGTCTGGACGATGACACCACCCTGATTCGGATCGCCATGAAGCAACGCGCTGGCGAACTTCTTCGCTTGCTCAAGCTTGATGTGGGGTGGCAACGGCGGGACGTCCGGGTCGGTCTTGAACTCGATCAGCACCGGTCGGTCGGCTTCCAGGGCGCGCTCCCAGGCGCTGGCAATGTCTTCTTCACGCTCCACATAGATGCCTTGCAGGCCAATGGAAATGGCGAACAGGTGATAGGGCACGTCCGGGATCGATTGCGAGGCCTCGAATTTGGGGTCACCTTCCATGACCCTTTGTTCCCAGGTCACCTGGTTGAGGTCTTCGTTGTTGAACACTGCGCAGATCCACTGCGGGTTGTCCCACTGGCGCCAGTACTTGGCCACGGTGATGAGCTCGGCCAGGTTGTTCATCTGCATCGCACCGTCACCCACCAACGCCACCACCGCGCGCTGAGGGTGGGCGAACTTCGCCGCGATGGCGTAAGGTACCGCCGCGCCCATGCTGGCAAGGCCGCCGGATAATGAGCACTGCATCCCTTGGCGGATCTTCAGGTCGCGGGCGAACCAGTTGGCGCACGACCCAGAGTCGCTGGTGACGATGGCGTGGTCCGGAAGGCGCGGGGAGAGTTCGCACACCACGCGTTGCGGGTTGATCGGGTCGGCCTTGGCCTGCGCGCGCTTTTCCAGGGTCTTGTCCCACTGTGTGCGCCAGCGTTCGACCTTGCCGCGCCAGCGCCGCTCGCTTTTGTGCTGCAGCAATGGCAGCAATGCTTGCAGGGTTTCGCTGGCATCGCCGACCAGGTTGACTTCCATTGGATAGCGCAGGCTGAGCATGTCCGGTTGCAGGTCGATCTGCACGCCACGGGCCTGACCTTCCTTGGGCAGGAACTCGGCATAGGGAAAGCCTGAGCCGATCATCAGCAAGGTGTCGCACTCGTTCATCAACTGGTAGCTCGGTTCCGTACCGAGCAGGCCGATGGCACCGGTGACCCAGGGCAGATCGTCAGGCAGCACGGCCTTGCCCAGCAGTGCCTTGGCCACGCCGGCACCGAGCTTTTCGGCGACGGCGATGACCTGCTCGGTGGCCTGCAAGGCGCCGGCACCGACCAGGATCGCCACCTTTTTCCCGGCATTGAGCACCTCGGCCGCCCGCTGCAGGTCAGCGTCGAACGGCACGACCTTGGGCTTGCTGTAGCCGATGCCCGAATGCACCGTGCCGTGTACCCTTGCCGGCTCTTGATAGGGCAGGTCCTGTAAGTCATTGGGCAGGATGATGGCGGTGACTCGGCGTTCGCCGACGGCGGTACGCACTGCACGGTCGAGCAGGTGCCGCACTTGCTCCGGGGTCGAGGCCTGCTGTACGAAGGCTCCGGCCACATCCTTGAACATCGACAACAGGTCCAGCTCCTGCTGGTAATGCCCGCCCAGCGCCGCACGCGCTTGCTGGCCGACGATGGCCAGTACCGGCTGGTGATCCATTCGTGCATCGTAGAGGCCGGTCAGCAGGTGCGAGGCGCCGGGTCCGGAAGTGGCGATGCACACACCGAGCTCACCGGTGAACTTGGCGTGAGCGCTGGCCATGAATGCGGCCATCTCTTCATGGCGGGCCTGGATGAATTCAATCTTCCCGTTGGCTCGGCTCAATGCACCAAATACGCCATTGATGCCGTCCCCCGGGTAGCCGAAGATGCGTCGAACGCCCCACTGGTACAAGCGCTCGACCAGGAAGTCGCCTACCGTCGTTGTCATCGTCTTCTCCCTATCTGTGATCAATAGGGTCTGGACTGGGCCGCGGAGGGTAAAGTTTCAACAGGTTGTAGGTGGTCAGTCCATAGGAACCTCGGCACGGGTATGGCTTCTCAAGGACATTACCAGCCTGATCAGGATGCCCTCATGATTGCCATCGACAGTAGCGCCCAGCCCATCCAGGCCTTGCGATTCGAGGACGACGGCGCGACACCCAATAACCGTTTCCCCGTGTTGCTCTACCAGCTGAAACTTGCGCCTGCGCATGACAACGCCAGCGCGTTCGAGTCCTTGTTCGCCGCTCATCAGTGGACCCC
Source organism: Pseudomonas sp. S44 (assembly GCF_016624805.1). Classification (NCBI taxonomy): domain Bacteria; kingdom Pseudomonadati; phylum Pseudomonadota; class Gammaproteobacteria; order Pseudomonadales; family Pseudomonadaceae; genus Pseudomonas; species Pseudomonas sp. S44. The sequence goes on along the minus strand of NZ_JACVTY010000001.1, from coordinate 553,665 downwards.
GCTGTGGCGTGCCGGGATTTTCGACTACCACCATTTCCACCCCAATGCACACGAGGTGCTCGGCGTTGCCTGCGGCCATGCTCGGATCATGCTGGGCGGCGCAGCGGGTCAGGCGCTGACGGTCAAGGCGGGTGATGTTCTGGTTTTGCCGGCAGGGACAGGCCATCGTTGCATCTCGTCCAGCGACGAATTCCTGGTCGTGGGCGCCTATCCCCAGGGGCAGGAGGATTACGATACCCAGCGACCCGAAACCGGCGCTCACCAGCAGGCGCTGGCGCGTATTGCCCGAGTGCCGCACCCTGAGCAAGACCCGGTGACTGGCGCACATGGTGCGCTGATGAGGCTCTGGCAGTGATTAGCAGCAAACGCCTGCAGAGCCAACCCGATTGTCAAAAGAACGCCTGGATTTCCGCTTGAGAGAAACCCAGGCGAGATCAGCTGGCCAGCCGAACCTTTGCCTCATCGAGATCGTTCACCGGCGCCGGCGTTGGGCATGGGTAATGACGAACCCGGCGAGGAACCCGATCACTGCGGCACTCAGCAACAAAGGGGTTCTGGCCTTCGGGGTTCTCCATCCGCCTTCGACACTTCGCCGACCAATCGGCGGTTCAAAGAGGTTGCCTGAAGACTTCGCTGCGCCAGGGCTACGGTTCAATCCCCAGCGCGTGAGCCATCCCGATAGCGCCGGTAACCCGGGCATCAGATAGCTGGCCAAATGCGCGAGGCGGGCGCTTGCACCGACAGTGGTGCTGGCGTGAGGCGAAATAGCGCAGGCCACCATCGCCTTTGCCACGAGCTCTGGATCGTAGATGGGCCCTGGCGGTTTGAGCGCATGGCCTGTGTAGTTGCCGCCATCGCGCAAGCCTGGGGTATCCATTACGGCTGGGTAGATGTCACAGACGTGGATGTCGGGGAATTCAGTGAGCTCGCCCCTGAGTGCCTGAGTGAGCCCGCGCAAGCCAAATTTGCTGGCTGAGTAGGCTGCGGCATAGGGTTGTGCAACCCAGCTCCCTAGCGACAAGGTGTTTATCAGCGTACCGCTGCCCTGTTTCTTGAAGTAGGGGAGCGCTACATAGGCCCCTCGAAGGTAACCCACCAAGTCGGTCTGGATGACCTGCTCATGGGCTTCGAGCGGCGTCTCCTCGAAACTGCCCACCGCACCCACGCCCGCGTTGTTTATCCAGATGTCTATTCGGCCATGACCAAACTCGGCAGCACGTTCCGCCAAGGCGAGTACCTGATCGCTCTGGGTCATGTCGGTCGTTACGGCGACAGCATCGGTGCCGCAATCGGTGCATTCGTCCAGCGTTTCGAACAACGCCTGCTCATCTCGTGCTGCCAGAACCAGACGCGCGCCTTTGCAGGCAAAGGCATGGGCTGCGGCGCGGCCTATGCCACTGGACGCTCCGGTGATCACCACCACCTTGCCGCGCAGCGGGCCTCTGATCGGCGAACGAGTCAACGGGGGCGGCTCATCGGCGGGTGAAATGGGCTCGCTTATCGGCGCCGTGAAAGTCTCACTGGCTTCGATGCGCGAGAGCTGGAGGGAGGTACCGTCCACAAGATTCAGGGTCAAGTCGCTGATGGTGCCGGCCACCCGCCCAGGGAAAATGGGCTCGCCTTCAGCATCGAGACTGTCGTAGATGAATCGGTCGCCTTCCAGCCATCCGATAGCCGTCAGAAGCTCTGGGCTGAGGTAATACTTGCCGTCTTGGAAAAAGCCTGGGAACTGATGGGCGCGTTCAAGGTTTTCAACGCTGTACCGTTCACCTGGCTTCATGCCTGTCGCTTGATCAATCATGGTGCAAGCTCCCTAAAACGTGGGGGGGGGGTATGCAGGGGAAGGCTGTTAGGCTGGCAAAGTTCAGAGCAACTGGTTCAGTGGTGGTGTGATGCAGGCATGGATGACGTGACAAGCACTTCGAAGCTGCTTCCCTCGACAACCTGAGAGCATGGTGAAGGGACAGGCGCAGCACTTGGACCCCTGCGGTATGGCGCATTAAGCCGTTATGGCAACGCCAGTCGTCAATTGGGGTGAACGGAGGCAACGGAGTCAGGCTCAACCTGGGAGATTCGCTTCTCACTCCACCTGCCCTAGGACCTTCAAAATGCCCAGCTACCTGTACTTGATCAGCTACATCCTCGACAACCAGCCCGGTACTTGCGAGCTCCGTAGTGACCAGGAAGACCTGAGCCGCGAAGCTGCGCGCGAATACTTGCAGGGCCTGCACCGCAACGAGGCTTCTTCATTCACCGATGTGCAAGTTCAGCGTCTTGAGCATGACCACGAGCCCGGCACATCGCCAGGGCACTACCAGCAACCCTGAGGGGTTGCCGGGATGAACGCGATAATCGAAATAAGCCAGGCAGAGCGCCGACTCGTCTCTGGCGCCTCTTGCTCGGCGCTTTGCGCTTATTGAACGACGACCTGCCTTGACGACTCCATTGCAGCAACACAGTGCATTTGGAATGCCATGATGATTCATCTGGGGTGCGCGGGCTGGAGCTTGTCCCGCCAGTACGCCGACGAGTTCCCGCTGCCCGGCAGCCACCTGCAGCGCTATGCCGCGCGGCTTGATGCCGTGGAGATCAACAGCTCGTTCTACCGTGCGCATCTACCTGCGACCTATGCCCGTTGGGCTTGCTCGGTTCCGGAACATTTTCGCTTCGCCGTCAAGCTGCCCAGGCTCATCACCCACGAGCTACGCCTGGAAGGCTGCGAGGTTGCGCTTGATGCGTTTCTTGGCCAATGCCGGCAATTGGGGGACCGCCTGGGCTGCCTGCTTGTTCAGTTGCCGCCGTCGCTCGCCCATGATGCCGGGCGCGACCGGCGTTTCTTTGAAGTCCTGCGCGAACACTATGCCGGGCCGGTCGCGGTCGAGCCCAGGCACGCCAGTTGGCAAGCGGCGCAATCGATGTTGATCGACTTGCGTATTGCCCAGGTGGCGGCGAGCCCTTCACGCTTTGCTGCCGACGCACAACCCGCTGGCTGGCCTGGATTGGTCTACTGGCGCTTGCACGGCGAGCCGCGGATCTACCACAGCGAGTATTCCCAACAGTACCTGCAACAGCTGGCTGAGCGGCTGCAGCGCAGTCACGCTGCAGGTGCAGATACCTGGTGCATCTTCGACAACACCGCCTCCGGCGCAGCATTGGGTAACGCGCTGACGCTTGAGCGTTATCTGCGCTGATGCAAACCGGATCAAACTTTTTGGCTGCGTTAGGGCTCTTCTGAGAACCCATTAGACCGCGAGGAACAGTCCATGAAAGCTGACGATGGCAAGAACGGCGACAAAGTCCCACGGCCGCTCTCTTCTGAAGAAGCACAGCAAGGCGAGCGGGTGCCAGGCCCGGTGCTTGAGCGCCCGGACCAGGATACCGAGGCGGTGGACAAGGTCATTACGCCCACGTCCATCAAGGAACAGGAGGAAAAGACTCGCCAGATCGAAAAGCGTCTGGCCGAGGTCGACAGGAAAGCCCGTCGCTGAATATCCGACCAGGTGACCGGGCGCTAAGCCCGGTCGCGTCCTTTCGGCAGCGCTGAATATGAATGGTTGATCGTTCTTGCGCGCATCGCCGCCACCCTTATTCGCTTGTTCATGGACTGAGTAAGGAATTCATTCGCCTCCCGGAAACACACCTTTTGGCGATGGTTACGAGTGGACGATGCCAAAGCGTGCCGCTTACGCTTTGGGCTTGTCCCAGTCGCTACGCGTCGCAGCCGTCAGCGCATCCCAGTCATCAGGAGGGTTGCCGCGGCCCAGCATCTTTTCGAATACGGCGTAGGGATCGGTTTTGCTGCCTGCGGACCGTAGGGTATTTTCGTCGTTGACCCATGCATAGACGATGACCTTGGATCTTGAGTCGTAGCGAAAGAACAGCCGAAAGCGCCTACCGATTTTTGCCCGCCGCCAATGTCGGTAAGCGGTGCCGAGCGTGTTGCCTTGGCGGAACTCATCGCGGCCTGGGTCAGCAGGCACAGCCTCCAGGATCAGATGGCTCAATGCCCGAAACAGCTTCACGTTAGCGTTGCTTTCAAAACCTCGCGGGTCGTTCTGCTCGGCCCGGGCGGCGGCTTCTTGCAATTTGCGTAGCTGTAAAATCACACCTTCATGGAACAACAGTGTCCAGCCATGTCGCAGCATCAGAGCGCGACCTCACCATCAATATCTTCGTCCAGGTTTACGGAGTGCTTTGCGTTGGCGAGCATGGTTTGCGCCAAGTCTTCCGGCAGGGTGGTGAGGTTGCGGCCGCCTCGGATATCAGCCTCCAGCAAACCCAGGAACGCATTGATGGCAGGATCTTCGTGGGTGGTTTCTACGCGGTTGACCACGACCTCACCGCCTCGTACGTCGAATGCAATCTTGTCTCCAGTGCCGAGGCCTAGAAGCTGGCGAACGGACTTGGGCACTGTGACCTGACCCTTTGAGGTCAACGTCGCGATTTCGTGGATGGCAGGCATGAGTGATCTCCCAAGGCTAATTGAGCGAATGGTAAGGAATAATCCTTACCTTGTCAAATTTTGGTCTTCTGCTCATCAAGCGTAAGCGGGGCAGTCGCTCAACAGGATTGCTCTACCTTCCGGTAGCATTATTTCGCAGGTGGTTGAGCAACCTCTAGCGAGTGGTGTCGACTTGAGGGTTGTGCAGCACGGGATAATTCGTGCTTCGTTGAACGTGTGCTAGCTTCACCCCCACGCAACTCAAGGAATTTTGATCCCCAATGCATTCAGCGATGGCGTATCCATCCGGCCATTGACTGTTAGCCCACTGTCCATCTGAAAGGCCATCAGCGCACCACGTGTCGCTTTGCCCATGACCCCATCAATGGCGCCTTGGTAATACTGACGTACCATCAGCGCGGTCTGCACACGGGTTATCAGGTTGTTTTTCTGCTCATTGGTCGCGCGACTCTTTGAAGTGCTCGAACTTGTCCCGCTGGTAGCGCCAGACGACTGATAAAGGCTGTTGCTGCTGGACGTGCCGCTCGAAGCACTCGGCGCGCTATAGCTTCGGGTACTGGTAGCGGGTGGGCTGTAGTAACGAGGTGCGCTGTAGCCACCCGAGCCGCTGTAGTGGGAGCTGTGCGAACTGTGGGACCGGTGCGAACTGTGCGAGCGATGTGCCGCATAGATGTTGACGGTGTCTGGCGCATTGAGCGTATCGGTAAATACCGGCGGCTGTAACTTATCGTTGGGTTGCCAGTTCGCATCGGCGAGCGACAGATGGCCTGCCTGTGCCAGGGGGGTACCTGCTATTGGCAGCAAGCTGATCCCACTGATCAGCACTTTCCAGCGATCAAGCAATTTCACTGTGCACTCCTTGCATAGGCGCTAAACGCCTCAGTCGATAGCAGTTGTACGCCGCGGCTTTGCCAACGGTCGGTGTGCGATTTGAAGAAACCAGAGCAATGTTTCAATGCAGCGCATTGCTGGCAGGTATCGATGAACAGGTTCTTCCAGTCCGAGATGCTCTGGCGGGCGAAACGCGAGAGGTGTGCCGGGATCAGGCACAGGGGCAAGTTGTAGATCGAAACCGCCACTGCGCGGTTGAACAGGAAATACACGGCCTGGCTCAACGATTCCTGATAGTCCAGCGGGTCAATCCACAGCTCTTCGTAGTTCTTCCTGGCCAGGCCGGTACTTTCGATACCCATCAGCGCAACATGCCGCACGAATGGCAGGTTCCTGAACACGTAGTGGGCGAGCTCTGGCAGGCGTGGCGTGGTCAGGCGATTGAGCACCACGCGTATCTCGATGATCTGGTTGGCGCGCGCCAGGTTGTAAAGACCTTGCAGGGTTTCGCTGAACGCGCCTGGAGCCTGCACCACATGGTCATGGTCTTCGGCATTGTCGGCATACAGCGGGATGCCCCAGCTCAACTGAGGGTGGCTGATGGCAGAGAGCGCTGCGGTCCAGCTCGGGTCTTGGAACAGACGCCCGTTGCTGAGCACATGAATGGATTTCTGCGGCAAAACGGCTTTGCACTTGGCCAGGATTTCGAGCAGGCCGTCGCGATAAAGCGTTGGTTCTCCGCCGCTGATTCCCAGATTTTCCTCGCCCGGGTCCATCAGGTCGATCAGCCGTAGGTTCTCTTCGATGTGCCAACGGTCATCGATATCTTTGGGCGGCTGCGAGCACATCAGACAGAGGCTGTTGCAACGATCGGTCATGAATAGCAGGTTGCTGTCTGAGCCTCGTCGATAGAGCACTCGCACCAGCGTGTTGCCTGGTGTGATGGCAATGACATCGCCGGGCTGCACGACATCCGCATCTCTGGGGGTGTGCAGATGTGGCCTTGCGCTGTCGAAGTCGCCGATCAATGGCTCCGGGATCAGGAATCCACCCACTGGTAATGAGAGCAGATGCGGGCTGCGTAGCCGTTCTTCGTTTGGCAGCCATAGCAGCAGGTCACAGAACTCAGCGCTTCCGGCACAAACAGCCAGGCCTTGTTCGATGAACTCATCAAGCGTGATGACTTTGAGCAGTTTCGGCTCATTCAGGTGATGGATTTCGAAGTGGGTATCTTTGCGCAGCATTGCCTTCAGCCCCTGTAACCCGGGAACCGGACATCGTTGTAAGAGCGCCTGTTTAGCCAAGACAGCAGCACCCTCTGCACGGTGTCGTCGCCATCGCAAAGCAGGCCGAAAAGATGCTTCAGCAGCCCCATGTTCTTCTTGCAGAAGTTGCTGAACACTCTGTGCCCGATCGGGTCAGCTTGGCGGGCATAGTGTTCGATGGGGTCAGCACCACAGTATGGGACAAGTGCGCAATCGGAGCAGCCAGGCAGCGCCTCTGCAACACCACTGGCGAGCAACGCATTCATAACGGGCGATGCGAGCAATTCAGACAAGGGTTGTTGGACGGTGCCAAGCCTCAAGCCGTCCTCTCCCATTTCCAGCAACATTCGGGCTTCGTCCGAGGGATAGACGTAACCGTCATAGTTGTAAACCAGCGCGGCAGTACCAGCGCCAGTAGGGGAGCGCAGGTCTACATAGCCGGAGGAGAAAGGGGTCAAGATATTCTTCAGTAACAGACTCGTATAACTCTCAGAGAGGTATACGCCCTGTTGATTGATGTGCAGCAAATAGGCCAGTGCTTTCTTGTAAAAGGCCAGGTACTGCTCAATAGGATAATCAAGTCGATGGGCACTCTTGATGGCAAACCCATAAGGGCTCAGAGGCCGAAGCGAAATGCTGGAGAAGCCCTGACTAACATACTCATCAATGATCGCTTCAGGTTGTTCGAGGCTTCTTGAAGTCAGCGTGGTCAGCGCGGAAACCGCATCATGGCCTAGGCGCTCACGGACCCACTGGATGCCTTTTACAGTGCGTTCGTAGGAGTCTCGTGACGGAGTAGGGCGGTTGGCATTGTGCAGGGGCGCTGGCCCGTCGAGCGAGGTCGAAAACTGGATGCGATGCTGTTCTGCGAAGTCGAGTATCTCTTCCGTCAGGTGGTGCAGCGTGGTGGTGATGACGAACTGGATATCCCGTTTTTCGACCACGTTCCGTTCAACGACGCATTCGACAATCTGGCGGACGCGCTCGAAGGCTAAAAGCGGTTCGCCACCTTGAAACTCCACAGTCAGGGCGGGAGCATTCGATTCGAACAGGCGATCGACCGCCGCTTGTGCATCCGCTTCCGACAGGTCGTGACCGGTTCCTCCCACAGGGGCACGCGACACCTGGCAGTACTGGCAGGTGTGGTTGCAGCGCAATGTAACCACGAACAAGTGCAGTGCAGGGCCCTGGAAGAGGAAGTCCTTGCGGCTGCGATACTGCGCGGCCATTTCCGGGAGTGGATCGTGGCGGCCTGGTTCATAGATGAAGTGGCGGGCCAGCAGGTCCTTATATAAAGACGTACCTGCTGGAACGTCGAAGTAACTGAGGGCTCGTAGTTGCGCGTCGTTCACGTGCATGTACTCACCGGTATCGGAGGTGAGCAGGATGTCACGATCATGTCCCGTATTCATGCGCATGAATCGAAAAGGCAGCAAGCGGTATTGCTTGGCGTCTGTCGCGATCAGTGTCACTGCGAAATCCCACATCCAACGAAGGCGGCTCGGACCAAGGCTTCGCGCAACCCTGCTGTTTCGCGGTTGATATGGTCGCGTAACGCGAAGTCGTTCAGATGCTGGAGGATCAGCGAGTGAGCCCGCTCCGGGGACAGCGTGAGTCTCACTTCAGCAGGATGGGCTGTGAGGCTTATCTGATTGGCTTCAATACCGACCTGGATCGTGACAGTGTCGGCCAGGGAATAAGCTGCGCGTTGCGCCACGCTGAGCGGGTACGCTGCGCTGTCGAGTTTCAGCGTGACTGGCCATGTCATCGGAATCGCTCCTTCAAATCCTTCGAGGACGTGTGGATTTTGCCGATTGAAGAGGCTTTATGCCATCATCATTTTTACATTGCAAATTTGTTCAGGGTGGTGGATTGCGCGTTCATCGAGACTTCGGCATCAATACGGGGTAGGGGTTAGGGCTCATGGTTCTGGGCAAGCGGGCTCGGATGGATGAGCGCTTAGCGAGATTTTCCGCTACCCGGAGTTTGGGGTGATTGGACGCCCGCAGTCTGCTCGACAGATTCGTTTTTGGTTTAGATCGAGCAGTGTCGGCGGGTTTGTATCACAGCGTATTGGCAGGCGGCGTTGATACCTTGTGATTGATTAACCCAGGTTCGTGACACAGGCCAGGTACTTTGCCGGCTTTAAATGGGCTCCATCGAAGCGAGGCAGCAACGCCTCGGTTCAAACGAACAGCCCATTGAAGCCCGGAGAGCCCGACCATGAACCGCAAAACCGTCTACGCCGCCTGCCTGTTCGCCGCACTGAATGTCTGCACCCTGGCTGCCCGCGCAGAAGCGGCCGGCAACGTGCGCAACTACACCTACGGCACTCAGCTGGATATCAAGAAGGTGGTGTCGACCAGCCAGGATGACGCGCCGACCTGCGGACCGGTCAATGCCCGGCTGACCTACCTCGACTCGCACAATCAGACCCAAGTGATGAACTACCGTACCCTTTCCAGCAACTGCATCGGTGAAAACTGAAATCTACAACCGACTCGATCCGTCTACAGGGAGCGCAGCCATGAATTGGTAAACCCGGAACCACCCTGCCACGCAGGCGCGGGGCTCACTGCTCGTCAGCAGTGGGCCCCGTCAGCTGTGACGCCATGCGCACCAGCTCAGCCACCGAACGTGCTTTCATCTTGCGGGTGACCTTGCCGCGGTGGGCCTTTACCGTGATTTCGCTGATGTCGAGGTCCGCGGCGATGACCTTGTTCATGCAGCCAGCCACCACCCGGTTCATGATCTCCCGCTCGCGAGGGGTCAATGACGCATGGCGCATGCGAAGATCGTGCAGATGGTCTTCGCGCTCCAGCGCGCTGCGGCTTTTTTCCAGCGCGGCGCTGATGGCCGCGAGCAGAATGTCAGCGTCGAACGGCTTGGTCAGGAACTCCAGCGCGCCGGCCTTCATGGCGCGAACCGTGCCTGGAATATCGCCGTAGCCGGTGATGAAAATGATCGGCATGGTCGGCTGCGCGCCGGTCAGGTTGGCCTGCAAGTCCAAGCCGTTCAGGCCCGGCAGATTGATATCCAGCACCAGGCAACTGGGCACGACCTCCCGGGGGTGAGCGAGAAAGGTCTGGGCACAGGCGAACAGCTGCGGCTGCCAGTCGGCGAAGCGGATCAGCGCTTCCAGCGACTCGCGCACGGAAATATCGTCGTCCACGACATACACCACAGGCGTTGCAGTGGCCGTCACGGGGGCTGTGAGGGGGCGGGCGATCATCCGGTCAGTTCCTTTGAATTCCTTGATCAACCAACCGGCAACGCGGCACTCAGTGCCTTGAGCAGTTGTGCCTCGCTAAAAGGCTTGGCCAGGCAGTCGATCACGCCGGCGCCCTGCAGGCGCGGGTCCCGGCAAGCGTCGGTGTTGGCGGTGACGAGGATCACCGGCATGGCGTGGCCGCAGGCTTGCAGGGCCTGGAGCAGATCCGGGCCTGACATGCCGGGCATCAGCACATCCAGGATCAGACAGCGGATCTGCTGCAGGCCAGACGCGCTCAGGAAAGACTGGGCCGAGGCGAATGCTTCTACCGCGAACCCGAACTCTCTAAGCAGGGCGGGCAGCGACTCGCGGACCGACTCGTCGTCATCGACCACCGCTACGAGCAAGGGCCCTTTCATCCGTTAACCTCCTTGGTGACACCGTCGGCTGTTGCTTCGCTGCTGGCTGTCGGCAACGGAATGGCACAGTGAAAGGTTGCCCCCGGGCCATCATTGAGTGTGGCCCAGAGCTCCCCATTGTGGCGTTCGATGATCGAGCGGCTGATGGATAGGCCGATTCCCATCCCGGATTCCTTGGTGGTGTAGAACGTCTCAAACAGGCGCTCCATGGCCTGGTGGTCGAAACCGCTGCCGTTGTCGCGTACAGCCAGGTGCACGCCATGTTGGCCGTCCAGAACCGTGGTCACCAGCAGCTGCCGTGCGGTGCCGGCCGCTTTGCGCATGGCTTCGATGGCGTTGATGATCAGGTTGAGGATCACCTGCTGCAGCTGCACGCGGTCCCCCATGACCGCTGGCAGCCCCTTGGCAAACTGCACCTGTAGCGCAATGCCGTTGCGCCGTAGCTCGCCGAGCAGCAGTGTGATGACTTCGTGCGCCGCCTCGTTTACATCGACTGCTTCGGTCATCACGCTTTGCCTGGCGAACAAGGCGCGCAGGCGCTTGATCACATCCGCAGCACGGTTGCCGTCACGAATGGTGCGCCGCGCGGTCTCCATCGCGCCATCGACGTTGGGTGGGGTGGCACCGAGCATGCGCAGGCAGGTGCTGGCGTTAGTGACAATGCCTGCCAGCGGCTGATTGACCTCATGAGCAATGGAGGCCGTGAGCGCGCCGAGGCTTGCTACCCGTGCCAGGTGGGCCATTTCCGATCGGACTTTGTCCAGCGCTTCTTCAGCCTGCTTGCGGTCTTCGATATCGGTGTTTTCGCCGTACCAGCACACCACTGCTCCGGTGTCATCACGTTGCGGCACGGCGCGGATCAGGAACCAGCGAAAGGCACCGTCGTGGCGCCGTAGCCGAGCTTCGTATTCACCTGGCGTGCCGGCCTGCATCAAGGCCACCCAGTACTGCTGCAGTCCTCCGGCGTCGTCCGGGTGCAGCGATGCGGTCCAGCCTTGGCCACGTGCCTGCTCTTGCGACATGCCGGTGTAATCGCACCAGCGCTGGTTGATGAAATTGACCTCGCCATTGCCGTCGGCGCTCCAGACGAAGCCGGGCACGGCATTGATTAGGTGGCTTAGGTCTGGTTCGTTGGGCATGGCGGTTCTCTGTGTTGCGTGCGCCGCCGAGTGAGCGTGCACTGCGGCGGGAAATGTACCGATAGTTACCTGGGTGTCACTGCGCGACCGGTAGCTGCACCAGACCAGCAGGGACGCCAGCAGCAGGCCGGCGGTGTACAGATTGAGCAGATCTGTGATGTCCACTGGGCCTCGAGTAGCAAGCAGGCCACGCTGGGCGAAGAATTCCGCACAGGCGCCCGATGTCAAGTACCACGCCGATGCCACTGACTTGCCAGCGCACAGAGTGGCGAGTTCCCAGAGTGAGGGCCGATGTTGGCGACCACCAGTTATGCCCTGTCAGCTTCTGTTAGCTGATTCAATCTTTCTGCGCTTGAGCGGGCCGGTTTGAGCGCCGTGGTCAGGCACAGCATCAAGACGAGCACGGCAAACAGCAGCTCGAACCCAAGGTCATGGTTGCCGGTGTAATCGCGCAGGGCGCCGAAGCAGATGGGCCCCAGTGCGGCGATCAGATAGCCGATGAACAGCATGAAAACGGTCCAGGCGCTGGCCTGCGCAGGTGTTTGCGCATGGTCCAGTGGCAGCGTCATGCCCACGGTGAAACCCATGCCCAGACCGGTAGCGACCAGCAGCACATACAGCGTCGGCGCGGCGGCAGGGGCGAAAGCCATGCCGGCAGCGCCGGCCAGGGCAAGCAGGGTCGACAGCGCCAGCACACCGCGACGGTCCTCGGGGTTACCGGGAACCACTCCGGCGACGATGCTCGCTACGGCAAACACCGCAGTGAACAGGCCGAGCAGAATGCCGGGAGGCAGGGATGTCAGCGCCCGTTCACTGGACGCCGGCGCCAGCCAGGCGAACAGCGCATAGACCACGAACTGACTGGCGCCGAAGTGCAGCGCTACCCGCCAGGCCTGCGGCTCGGTCCAGGGCAACCTGGTCGGCTGGTTGTCGAGCGGTGCGACTATCGGAGTGCTTACGCTCAAGCGCCTGCCCATCCACAGCCAGCTAAGCACCGCGCTCACGCACAGCATGCTCCAAATCCCGCTGCCTACGCGCCAGCTTTGCGCAAGCGCCGTAATGGGCGTGGTCAGGACTGCTGACAGGCTGGCCCCGACGCTCAGGCCTGCGGCGTAAATACCCATGAACAATGCCGGACGCTGGGGAAAGTGTGTTTTGATCCAGCCACCGATCAGCGCTCCGGCGATGGCGATGCCGACACTGACCAGGAAGGTGCTGAACAACAGCAGCATCGTGGTGCCGGCCAACGCTCGCAGCAGGCAAGCGGCGCCGAGCAGAACCAGTGCGGCAACCACGCAGCGATCGGTGCCGTGACGTCGGGCCAGGCTGGGCGCCAGCAAGGCCATGAGGCCCATGCACACGTCCGGGATGGCGGTTAGCAAGGCTGCCTGGGTGAAGCTCAGGCCGAAGTGCTGCTGGATCGGCAGCAGGATCGGGCCGATGGAGACGATCGCCGGGCGCAGTGCCAGGGAAAGCACCAGCAGACCGATGACGGCCTGTAGATGATGTTTGTCGGATGCCATGTTGACGCGCCTTGTATCGGGTGGTTGCAAAGGATCGTAACGAGGCATTGGCGATGATAAGTGCCAAAATGTATCGGCCAAGTGACAACCTCAAAGGGTATGAGATGAACAAAGAAGCACGGGCGCGGGACGACACCGATGCGTTGTGTGGGCGTAGTGAGGATTATCGCGAATATCAGGACGTCGCGCTGCCGATGACGGCGCTGTTGCGCAACCAGCCCGCCGGCGCCTACAACGCACCGCATACCCACCGCCACGGCCAATTGCTCTACGCCACTCATGGTGTCATGCGCGTGGCAACGGACGACGGGCTATGGTTTTTGCCTCCCAGGCGCGCCCTGTGGATCCCGGCGGGCGTGGTGCATGACCAGCTGATGCTGGGTGCGGTCAGCATGCGCTCTATCTACATCCAGGCCGATCTCGCCGCCCGCTACGGTGAACGCTGCCGGGTGCTAGAGGTTTCCACGCTGTTGCGCGAGCTGATCCTTATCCTGGCCAGCCAACCCATCGAATATGAGCTGGAGGGGCGTAATGCCCACGTGGTCGCGCTGATCCTCAGTGAACTGGAGTCTGCCCGGACCTTGCCGCTGCAGATTCCCTGGCCGGCCGATCGACGCTTGTTGGTGATCTGTAATGCGGTCCTTGAGGCACCAGGGCATGCCCGTACCATCGAATACTGGGCGGACAAGGTCGGAGCCAGCTCGCGCACGCTGATCCGTCTGTTCCTCAAACAGACCGGCATGACATTCCGCAACTGGGTACAGCAGGTACGTTTGGCCAGCGCCCTGGACCGGCTCGACAATGGCGAGGCGATCAGCGTTGTTGCGAAGGCGCTCGGTTATTCCAGCGTCAGCGCGTTCAGCAGCATGTTCCGTCGGGTGATGGGTGATTCGCCCAGTGCGTTCATGGCTGCGCGCTGAAGACGGTGTCAGCTGTTGGTCAACGCTTTGACCTGCTCGGTAACGAGGGCAGGGAGGCTCAACTGAGCGCACAACCCACCGCCCTCACGGTTGCGCAATAGCAGCGTGCCTTGCAGCGATATCGCCAGTTGCTGGGAGATGGCCAGGCCGAGCCCGGTTCCGCCTGTGTCGCGGTTGCGTGAGCTCTCCAGGCGATAGAAAGGCTTGAGCACTTCGGCCAGCAACTCCTCGGGAATGCCGGGGCCACGGTCAAGAATCTGGATGGACAGGCTCCCAGCGCCGGGTCTCGTTACCGCGATCTCGACGTCTGAAGCATATTTCAGGGCGTTGTCCAGCAGATTCACCAGCAGCCGGCGCAGGGCATGGGGGCGGGTGTCGAGTACAGCCTCGCAAGCCATGTCCAGGTTGATGTGCTTGCCGGTGTCGAGGTAATCGAACACCAGGCTTTCCAGGAAAGCCTGCACATCGATGCGGCGGCTTACTTCGGTCGAGCTATCCATGCTGCGGGCGTAGGCCACGCCCTCTTGGACCAGATGCTGCATTTCACTCAGGTCGCTCCACAGCTTGTCTTTTTCGGGCGAATCGTCCATCAGCTCGGCGCGCAGCTTCATGCGCGTGATGGGCGTTTGCAGGTCATGTGAGATGGCCGCCAACAGTTGCATGCGCTCCTTCACATGGGCGGCAATGCGTGCCTGCAGGGTGTTGAAGGCGACAGCGGCGTAGGCGACCTCCACCGGGCCCGACTCATCCAGGCGCGTGCCGGCGCCGTTTGGGTCGAGGCTGTCGACGGCTTTGGACAGGTGCGTCAGCGGGCGAATGGCCGTGCGCACCGCCAGCCAAGTACAGCCCAGCAGCAGTAGCAACTGGCCGACCAGCACCAGCGGCAGCCAGGCTGAGAGCGGTGAAATTGAAGGTCGCACATCGATGGTCAAGGGGCTGCCGTCGTGCAAGCGCAAGTGGGCCTGATAGTGGGGGCGCAGGTCTTCCAGCTGGATATAGTTCAAGGTGTACTCGCGGCCCAGGGTCGCCTCCATGGATCGCACGAATTCGGGCGACGACGCCATGTCCAGAGGCTTGCCGGGTAGGCCCTCATCCAGCTGGTAACGATAGTTGGGGTGTACGAAACGCGGCAGCCACGCCTGGCGCTCTTCGGCTGGTAGGCGTTCGAGCATGGCCACGGTGGTGGTCAGGTCCTGCTCCAGGTTGCCCAGCATCAGGGTTTTGGCGCTTTGGTAGCGCTCATAGAACTGCAGGCCGAAAGACAGACCGTGAGCGATCACCAGGCTGACCAGGAAGATCAGCGACAGTCGGGAGGCCAGGGTACGTGGCCAGCGCGTGGGCTTCATGCGGGTTCCCCCAGGATCTGCACAGCGTAGGAGAACACATAGCCCTCGCTGCGCACGGTCTTCACATAGGCCGGGTCGCGGGCGTCATCGCCCAGGCGCTGGCGCAGGCGGCTGACCAGCAGGTCGATCGAGCGGTCGAACAGGTCGGCGTCACGGCCTTGGGTCAGATTGAGTAACTGGTCGCGGCTCAGCACCCGCTGTGGGTGGTCGACGAATACCCGCAACAGGCGGTATTCCGCGCCGCTCAAGGCCACGACGGTGTCCTCGCTGTCGAGCAGGTGACGCGCCGTAGTGTCCAGCCGCCAGGCGCCAAACGCCAGCAACCGGTTGGCCTCGCTGACGATCAGATTGGGTGGCAGCATGCGCGTGCGACGCAGTATCGCGTTGATGCGCGCCAGCAGTTCGCGGGCGGCGAAAGGCTTGACCAAGTAATCGTCCGCGCCCATCTCAAGGCCGACGATGCGGTCGGCCTCTTCGTTGCGCGCGGTCAGCAGCAGCACTGGCGTAGCCTTGTGCTTGCCGGCACGCAGTTCGCGGCAGAGCACCAGGCCATCGTCGCCAGGCATCATGATGTCAAGCACGATAAAGTCGACACGGTTTGACTCCAGGAAGTTGCGCATCTGCCTGCCGTCGGCCATGACCGTGGCGCGCAGGCCGTTCTTGCGCAGGTAGTTGCCCACCAGCTCCCTGATCTCGCGATCGTCGTCTACGATCAGGATGTGATCCACATGTTCCATCTGCGCTACCTTTTGTGTCTTGAACCTTGAGGCACGCACTTCTAGCGGTTGCTTGAGTGTTGCGCTATTGCATCAAGGTGTCGGTGCAAGGCTCAGCGTCACGGTAATGTTGTCCCGTGTCGCCTTGGGGGAGGGGCAATTCCGGTTGGCCGCCTGCACCAGCAGAGCTGGGGGCGCGCTGTACAGAAATTTTTCGACACTCAGCTTGGGTAATTCTCGTGATCCGTACTCTGGCCTCCAGCGTGAGGCGCCAGGCAGCGGACTGCCCGTTATTTGCTGTTAGCTGTTATTAGCCGCGGATTGCGGGAGCGGCATCGATACCTTCGTATGCTGTCGGGCCAGGTGTGAGGGTGCTATCACTGGGCAGGCGTAACCGGTCAACCACCTTTCCCAAGAGAAAACCAAGATGCTCCTACATCAATCGACCTGGGTTGAAACCGAACGATACCTACAGCGCAGCCGAACCATCGTCATCCCGATAGGCTCCAACGAGCAGCATGGGCCGATGGGACTGTTGGGTACCGACTGGATGTGCCCGGAAATCATCGCTTTTGAGGCGCAGAAGACGGCCGACATCCTTATCGCCCCGACCTTCAACATCGGTATGGCCCAGCACCATCTCGGTTTCCCCGGCACGATCTCGCTCAGACCATCGACCTTCATTGCCGCTATCACCGACTGGATCCGCTCGCTGGCGGTGCATGGCTTCGAGAAAATCCTCTTTCTCAATGGCCATGGCGGCAACGTGGCCTCGATCGAGGCTGCGTTTTCGGAAATCTACACCGAGGCCAGCTTTGCCCGCCGGCCGGCAGGGTTTGCTTTGAAGCTGTGCAACTGGTGGGATCTGGACGGGGTGGAAGCGCTAGTCAAGGAACAGTTCCCGACCGGGCATGGCATCCATGCCACGCCGTCGGAAATTGCCGTGACCCAATGGGCATACCCAGCGTGTATCAAGACAGCCGACTATGCACCCCAGATCGCCAACTGGGGTCCCATCCGCGAGGCGCTGGATTTTCGCGCGCGCCACCCGGACGGGCGAATGGGGTCTGACCCAGGCCAGGCGTCGCCGGAAAAGGGCCGGCAGTTGGTGATGATGGCTGTTCAGGGGTTGGTGAAGATCGTGGACCAGTTCACCAACGAACCCACACCGGCGTGAAATGATCCCGTAACATTCTCCGAGGTCTTCGGTGCTGGGCTGGCTGAACCAGGGGGCCAGACCCAGTGTGATGACCGTCCTTACCAGGCTATCGACATTGTGCCCAACTCGGCAAAGAACGCCGCCGCGCTCCTGCTGAAGCTGATTAACCCATCGGCGCAGTGCCGACTCGAACAAGCCTTGCGAACGGGCCGCTTCGGCATGGCTGTAGCCTTGACAGTTAGACAGCTAAAGAGGTGAAGGTCGAGCTCCTTGGCTCGGCCTTGGATTATTCATGTCGGCTTGCAACCGATGCGATCTCGACCTTCGCCCCTTTCGGCAGGCGTGTGATTCCAACAGTGACCCTGGCGGGATAGGCAGTTGAAAAATAGGTGCCATACACCTCGTTCATTTTGCCAAAATCTTCCAGGTCCGTGAGGTAGACGGTGGTGGACACGATGTCGCTCATCTTCAGCCCGTCGGCTGCAAGAATGGATTTGATGTTTTCCAGTGATTGCCGAGTCTGTGATTCGATAGTGTCATCTATAGGCAGGCTTCCGGTAGCCGGGTCAATTGGCAGTTGCCCTGAAAGATACAGCGTATCTCCAGCGCGAATCGCTTGTGAATAGGGCCCTATGGCGGCTGGCGCGTTTGTGGTTGTCACGACCGCATCGCCGGCAGGTGAAGTCGCAGCCGCTGAAAACTGGGAATGGAGTGCGATCAAGGCGAGAGCTGATATCCAGCCGGTGGGGATGCGTGCGGTCTTGAGTTTCGAGCGACTGATCATGGCAGCAACCTCTGAATATTAGGGTAGGGCGCCAGCCAATTTCACTAGCGTATCCAGTTGATTTCGATTTTGATCTGCCTGGCAAGTCTGTGTGTCACCGGGCCGATCAGACACGCTTGATGCCAAGGGGCAGGCCTTGGGGCGATACCGTCAACGGACGCTCCAGCAATGAATCGGTATCACCGGGCGCTAACGGCTCGGCCTCGGACCAGGCCATTACGCCAAATCGTATTTCTCACGCACCAGATGAGCGATGCCCATGCGTTCCAACACGCTCATGGGGCACAGAAAAGTCACGCGCACCGTACCGGGCAGGCGGCTGATGTCGATGGAGCCGGTGATGGTCGCGCGATTAAGTATTTCGTCATACGGCAGGCCAGTGACATTAGCGGCGCGCTGCAGGCCGTTTTCCACAGCCAGGTTGAGATTTTCGCCGCTGCCTATGAAGGTGATCGGACCGCTCTGCTCGATTTCCTGCTGGCCCCAGTGCTCGCTCAGCGCACGGACATCAGCGCGCTGACGGGCATTCATCGGCCGCGCCATCGGCGGCAGATCATCGATGTTTTGCAGGAGGATCGGACCTTCCAGCGTCAGGTTCTTCACCACCTCCACCACCACTTCGGTTTCCTCGGAGCAATCGGTGGCATGCCCAGCAATTTCACCGTTGCCCTGCTGGGCGTGCATGTCGCCCATGTACACCCCGGCGCCCGGCACTTTCACCGGGCAGATCAGCACACAACCCTCGCGGACCGAGTTGGTGTCCATGTGGCCATCGGTCTTGGCCGCGTGCAGCTCTTCTCTTGTCATACCGAAACGGTGCGGGGCGCTGATCAGGTACTGGCCGAAATCCGCACAGTTATGGGAATCGGGCAAGTCTCGCGACGGCAGGGTGCCAATATTGCCGAGAAACGGCCGCATGTGCGCGGCGACACCAGGGATATCGGCGCGGGCTAGGGACAGGATCGAATGCTGGGCGGCGAATTCCGGCAGTGCTGACATTTCAGACGCCTTGCCGGCCAGTCGATTGGCGATGTCCTGATTGACCGTCAGGCTGACCTGATTCTGCGCATCGAACACGATAACGTAACCATGGCTGAAGCGGAACGCACTGACTTCGGCGCCGCAGTGGTTACAGCGAATCGAGTCTTCGCCGATGCCTTCGACATGGCTGGCTGGGTGTTCGGTGCCGCAATTGGCGCAGAACTTGGAAACGAACGGATCACCATTGTAGCGACCCTCGACGAACGACATGACCCCGGACGACGTGGCCAGGGAGGTGACGCGCATGGTTTTGATCTTGATCGCCACGGCATCGCCGATTTCAGCGCCGTCAATGGCCACCGGTTGCGTCACCTCATGGCCGCCCTCGAAGGCTGGGGTGATCATCGGTCCCCAGCAGCCCGGCGGCGTGCCGGTGATCAGGGTGCCGCCATCAGCCAGCGGGCCGAGCATAGCCAGGCTCGGCCCGATGATTCCATGGGTGTATTGATCGACCCGCAGGCGGTCGACCGGCGTGACATTGAGGGTGGAATCAGGAACAGGCGTTGTCATTGTGGTCCCCTTGGGAATCAAAAGCGAACGGCTGCCGGCTGAGGCAGCCCGAGAAGGGTCAAACAGCCTGCATAGTTCAGCGCAGCTTTGTATCTACTTTGTGTTCGGGGAAGGTGGGAAATTACGGGGACTGTATCGGAGGGCTGCGTGGATACATTGCGATACACGCGACAGAAGATCTCGTCGCGTCGGGCCGCGGTACTTCTCTGCCAAACAAAACTTAATTCACTATCCTGCAACGGGAACACACACGGATGCAGGAGCGAGCATGGTCGCTACAGGACTGCGGCTTGGCAGTGCCAGTCTTTGTATATTCAAGGAGTGCTGAACATGCTCGGAGCTTTTCTGCCCTTGGCCTCGCACCGGTAATAATCAAACGGGCGGTAATGCAGGCATCTAATTGGGAGCTTAATTATTTATGTTGCATTACCAGTGTGCAATTTCGCATGACTTTTTAACTATGCTCAAGCCGGCGCCATATCCTCTTTGAGCTTCTCATCTTCGGCCCTTTAATTGGTGTGTTGGGCCGCACGCATGAGCATGCGGCCGTGAGCGCTGCTCACCGTTTCGCTTCCTCCCCGGGTGTAGCCGAGCGGCTAAGGAACGCTCGAGTTATTTCGGGTAGGTGCTCCCTTAACCAGTCAGCCATGGCGATCTCTTCTTTCAAAATCGACCGGCAGGCTTCTGCGGTCAGCTCATCACCGGAGAAGTTAGCCGCTTCAATAAGCACGGTGTAAGAAGCGATCTCTAGATTTTCAAATACGTAACCGGACATCGCGCCCTTAACCACTTCATCGCTCATCGTCATGCCGCCCACAGCCTGTCCAAACGCCATAAGCTTTCCTGCCAGATCTTTCAGGGTTGAGGTGCTTCCTCCCAACCGTTCAATGCACTCAACTAGCAATCGCTGTTGCCCCTCGGTTTCGGCGATGTGTTGAACAATACGCCCGCGCAATTTTGGGTAATGCTCCAGCCGTTCCGCTTGTGCTTTAAGCATTTTTTCCGCTTGCTGTTCCATTGCATGGGCGTCGCGCAACCAATCAAGAAGGTTCTCGGTAGGCTGAGTCATGATAGTTCTCCGTTATGCCAGAGTAATTGAGAATTTCTGTCGCCAGCACGTGTTCAAGTGGCCTGACGAGTGGTTTGGCGCGCAAACTATTTGGGTGGGCTTATTTGCGTAGCCGATCTGAACTTTCTCGCGTGTTCCGTTCGTTTTTGATTGCGCTTTGCACCCAATTCTTTCTTCAACACGCCTATCCACCAATAAGTATTTCAATATGTCGGGTGGACCAGACGGCGGGCCCCTTGGAATTAAGGGGAGGCGTGGGAGTACGTCGAAAATCCGTTGATGGTGGTGACGGCCCTGCTTCGGTAGAGCTGTCAGCTCCCGATCGCTCGGTACTTGAAGCCATGAAGCTGCGGACCGAGTCGCCGTCGGGGGGCTGAAAACCATAGCTCTAATGACCACGGACGTACGGCCCATGGAACCGTTGCGGATACGCCAATCGTCAATCGGGGTGAACGGATGCCACTATGTCAGGCTCAACCCAGTAGATTCGCGTCTCACTCTATCTTTGCCGTGGGATCCTCAAGATGGCCAACTACCTGTACTTGATCAGCTACATCTTCGACAACCAACCGGACACCTGCGAGTTCCGCAGTCACCAGGAGGGCCTTACTCGCGAGGCTGCGCACGAGTATTTGCAGGGTTTGCATCGTAACGAAGCGTCATCGTTCACCGATGTGCAAGTTCAGCGTGTCGTGCATGACCACAAGCCCGGCACATCGCCAGGACACTACTAGCAACCCTGACGGGTTATCAGCATGAACGCGATCAGCGGACAGATAGACCAGGAAGAGCGCCGACTCGTTGCGATCAATAGGTGGTTTCTGCGTTACGACGACGTGGAGCAAAGACGTGATTGCCCCAGTACCCATCATGAAGAACTGCTGCGTCAAGCCGATGAGATGGACCGCCTTGGATTGGTGGACTGGTACGAATGGCGAGACCTGCGCAAGCTCGCAGACAGGGCCTTTCTCAAAGCCATTGCCGGTGCTGATTACTAGAGTGCAGCCATGCGCACCGGCTGCACCGACAGGAGACATGACTAGGGGCAGAAGATGTCACGGCTGCCAATAATCGGGGTGACGGCCTGTAGTTATAAGGTCGGCCAACATGCAGTGCAACTGAATGACGACAAGAATGCCCGGGCAGTAGCCACTGCTGCCAATGGATTACCGTTGATTTTGCCGATGTTTCCAGAGTTGCTGAACATCGCAGACATGATCGATGGACTGGATGGGCTGTTCTTCACCGGCTCGCCGTCCAATATCGAGCCTCACCATTACGATGGCCCCCCGAGCCCGCCTGGTACAAAAAAAGATGCTGCTCGTGATCACCTCACACTACCGCTTTGGCGTGCGGCAATAAAAGAAGGGCTGCCAGTGCTAGGCGTGTGCCGGGGTTTTCAGGAGATGAATGTGGCGTTCGGCGGGACGCTCGTCCAGCAGCTCCATCAACCTGGGGTAGAGCATGAGCCCCCAAGCAACGAACCTATTGAAGACCAGTACGCGCCTGCTCACAGGCTCACGGTACGATCAGGTGGGGTGTTACATGGGTTGGGGTTTCCCGAGGTGATCGAAGTCAACTCGGTACATGGGCAAGGTATAGAACGGGTCGGTGAAGGTTTGCGTATTGAGGCTGTGGCAATGGATGGCCTCGTCGAAGCGTTGTCGGTGGAAGACAGTCGCTCATTTGCCCTTGGGGTGCAGTGGCATCCGGAGTGGCAGGTGATGTTCTATCCGCAATATCGCGCGATTTTCGAGGCGTTTGGAGCCGCTTGCCGAGCTCGAGCTGCGCAACGGCTCAGGTAGTCTCCATCTGATCGGTCTTTAATCTGGACGGGCATTTTGCAATGCCAGCAACGCTGGGAGGAGATCCTCTACTGGGGGCTTCAGCATCTGCCTCTAACACCCCTACTTTCATCAGACTGCAGCACTTGGCGGACTAGGGGACGGTTAGCGCCAGCGCAACCCATGCCGCGGCTATCAAGAGTTATCCGCCCGTCGGAGGGGGACACGGATATGCAAAACCATTGATGATTGCGTTCGTCAGAACAGTTGTAGAGTTGGTTCGACTCTCCACATCAGGTCTTCGGCCCGCCTCGCTGCGGGCCTTTTTTTCGGCTTCAGAAGGCCACAGCCTGGCGGCTCGCGGCACGTCAACCAACGGGCGGCATCGAAGCCGATCAATGCCCACCCTGGCTTTGGTAGAACTCCTGGCCCCGCTAGTGATACTTACGCATGGCCTCAATGGCCTGTTTGGTGAGCGGTTCTGTCACCTCTCTGCACGAGTACATCACCAGATGTTCTTGGCAACGGCCCAGAAGAGCACGAAGCGCATGCACGGTGACATTGTCCTCTAGAGGCTGTCAGGGTCGCCAAAAAACATCTGTATCCGCGACCGTAACCACCGCTCCGCCGGGTCGTTGTCCTGCGCTCCGCGCCAGGCCATGTGCAGTTCGAAGGTACGCACATCCAATGGCAGGTCTTCGGCGCGCAGGCCGCCGGCGGCGGTGAGGGTTTCTGCTGCATAGTCCGGTACCGTGGCGATGATGTCGGTGCCGGCGAGCAGGGTGCCGAGGCCGTTGAACTGCGGCACGGCCAGCACCACATGACGCTTGCGACCGATTTCCTCGAGGGTTTCGTCGATGAAGCCGGAGAGGTCGCCGGCGAACGAGACCAGCGCATGCGGACGGGCGCAGAAGTCGTCGAGGGTGATGTTGCCCGGTACGCTGTCGGCGCGCAGCAGTTTCGGCTTGCTGCGCCGCAGCACCTTGCGCTTGGCGTTGGCCGGGAGGTCGGCGGTATAGCTCACACCCACCGAAATCTCCCCAGAGGCGAGCAGCGTCGGCATCAGCAAATAGTTGACCCGCCGTACCACCAGGACGATGCCCGGCGCTTCGGCGCGGATGCGCTTGAGCAACTGCGGCAGCAAGGCGAACTCGGCGTCGTCCGACAGGCCGATGCGAAAGACCGAGGTGCTGGTGGCTGGGTCGAAGTCAGCGGCGCGGCTGACGGCGGTGGAGATCGAATCCAGGGCCGGTGAGAGCAGGGCGAAGATCTCGTGGGCGCGAGCCGAGGGCTCCATGCTGCGCCCGGTACGGACGAACAGTGGATCGTCGAACAGGTTGCGCAGACGTGACAGTGCCGCACTGATCGCCGGCTGGCCGAGAAACAGTTTTTCGGCTGCACGGGTTACGCTGCGCTCATGCATGAGCGTCTCGAACACGATCAGCAGGTTGAGGTCTACGCGGCGCAGGTCGTTACGATTCATCGGTGCGTTTCGCCTTGCTCAGGTGGGTCGGGGTGAATATTAAGGCCAAAGGCTGTTACCCTGCACGGGTTTACGGGTGCCAATGCAGCGATTTGCCCGTAGCCCAATCAATGACAGGCATGTCGACTATTAATGGCCACTGATGGTCTAACGTGCAAAGCCCGGATAAAGTCCGTGGTAATACGAGGTTCACAAAGGCGAGGTATGCGATGTCCCGCATGATCCGTTTCCACAAGTTCGGCCCGGCCGATGTGCTCCGTTGCGAGGAGCAGGCCGAGCCGTCTCCCGCAGCGGGCGAGGTGCAAGTACGCGTCGAGGCCATCGGCCTGAGCTGGTATGACGTGCTCTGGCGCCAGAACCTGGCACCGTCGCAGGCACGCCTGCCGGCAGGGATCGGCCACGAAATGGCCGGGGTGGTCACGCAGGTCGGGGAGGGTGTCGACGATATCGTCGTGGGCGACCGTGTCGCCAGTTTCCCGGCGACCAGCCCCAATGAGCATCCGGTCTATGGTGATGTGATCGTGCTTCCTCGCACGGCCATTACCCGCTATCCCGAGCACCTCACCCCGGTCGAGGCCAGTGTGCATTACACACCGCTGCTGATCGCCTACTTCGCCTACGTCGACCTGGCGCGGGCCAAGGCGGGGCAGACGGCACTGGTCACCGATGCCAGCCATTGCGCAGGCCCGGCCTTCGTGCAGTTGGGCAAGGCCTTGGGCCTGAAGGTGTTCGCCGCCACCAAGGAGCCGGAGCAGCGTGAGTACCTGCTGGGCCTAGGGGCTGACAAGGTGATCGTCACCGAGGAGCAGGACCTGCTGATGCAGATCGGCAAGTACACCGATGGCCGCGGTGTGGACATGGTCCTGGACGGTATGGGCGGGCCGCAGATGTCGCTGCTCGGCGATGTACTTGCGCCGCGTGGCAGCCTGGTGCTGTACGGCCTGCAGGGTGGCAACCAGACGCCATTCCCGGCTTGTGCGGCGTTCCAGAAGAACATCCAGTTCTACGTGCACTGCATTGGCAACTTCACTGGCAAGCCGGAGCTGGGTATTGCACAGGACCAGGTCGCCCTGCAGCGGGCATTGCGAGACATCAACCAGTTCACCGCCGACAAGCTGCTGACGCCACAGATCATCAAGGTCTACCCGTTCGAGCAGGTTGTCGAGGCCCATCGTCTGATGGATGAATGCCCATGTGGTGGGCGGATAGTGCTGGACATGGGATCTGCGTGATTCCAGCGCGTCGAGTTGCATGAAAAACCGGGCCTAGGCCCGGTTTTTTTCTGATATTTCCTACAAAAAATTAATAACTATCCGACGCAATAACACTGCAGCGGCAATGACGGTTCATTGCCGCTGCGGCCATGATTCCATGCTTGGGTTTTTCTTTATTGTCTGTAGATCAATGCTGCTCTACTGAATGGTTTTTTTACCAGGATCTGTATCTTTTATTCAGTCGGCAACCCTCGATAATGGCGCTGTGACACTTGGCGTGGCTCGGCTGAATCAAGCACGTGGGCACTGCTGGTGCGGCCCAAGGCGCATGCGGGGGATGGTAGATGCCTTTGCTTCGAATGAATGCCGGCCTGCTGTTGCTTAGAAATCTCCTAACGGTTTGTGGGAAAGTTCTTTGAAGTGAATCGCGACTTGTTTCTTACGTCGGTTAATGCCGGCTTTCTTTGTGCTCAAGGAATGGAGTGGACTATATGAGTAATATCCATGAGCAGGCCATGCACTACATATATCAGCAAGTACTGGATCGTCTGCTGGAGCATATGTCCCAGGCGCAACGGGCCTGCGTGCAATTGCTGATCCAGCGTCTGCTGGTGGCGGCAGGTGGTGTGGAGTACATCGGGGACTTCCGCGTGCTGGTCATACACGGGCATGACCGATGTAACACACGCCTGCTGGCATTTTTACGTGCTGCGCAACTGAGCATTGCGCTGCGAGCGCCCGATACCTTTCGCCTGCAAGTAGTGGTCGCGTGCCAGCCCGCACCGGGGGCAGCAGTGCTTCGCAGCCTGGAGAGCACCTTCAATGCACTGTTCCTGCAGGATGACCCCCGTGTGGAGTTACTGCTGGCTGGCGGCCAACAACTGCAGCCTTTCAGCCGCCACGCCGCGATAGTTGCCGGCACACCGCTGGAGCGCGAGGCGCTGCTGACGTTCGGTCATATTGCTACCGGGCGCCCAGAATCCTTGCTAGGCAGCCGTTTGTACCTTGAACTGGCCGAGACGCTGCGCTGCGTCCTGTCCCAAGGGACGCTCCCAAGCGCGCTGGTCACGGCGATCCCGGTGCGGCAGCGGCGTCGGTACCTGGCGTGGAGTCGCACGCTCATGCGCCTGACCGGCGAGCGCGGAAGCCATGCCATGCACCAGTGCGCCGCGGTGTTGTGCGAAACGCTGGGGCGCCTGCGAACGCTGGCTGCCAAGCCGACGGAGCATGTCGAGGCAAGAGTCCCGTCATGCCAGAGCGAGGCAACCTTGCGAGTGATCGCGGTCGATGATCTGATCAACGACAGTCGAGCGGACGACACGTTGTTTCACATGCTGGGTATCGAGTTGCCTGTGTCGGCTTGTGAAGAGCCGCTGGCTGCGTTTTTCGACCCGATGTACCTGACACACCTGCAGCGGCTGCGTGATCAATGGCAGTTGGACAAGTGCGACGCCGTCCGCTCGGGGGAGGGCAGGCACCTGTTTCAGGAGGCCTTTGCGATCGACGACAACCAGTTGACCTGCCTGTTGTACGCCCCGTTCGCCGAGCAGGGCCGTGGATTGCCGGCATTCCTGCAGCGTTGTCACCCGGCCATGCGTGTCGCACTGCCTTATCTGCACCGCGCGCTTCAGGGGCAACCCTGCCCGGAAGCCGTGGTCCATTGGCTGATTGGCACCAGCGGGCTGAGCCTGGCGCAGTTGCGGGTCATTTATTCGGGTGAGCTCCCGCAGACGGCATCTCGCCTGATGGCAAAGCTGACACGGCGCGATGTGCGGCTGCGATTGCTGGGGCGCCTCTCGCCCCGGGCCGAGATGGCGCAGGTCGCCAGTTGATGGGGCGTTCCGTGCGGCGCGAGTTCGCCTATCAAACGGTCTATCGCTACCTCGAAACGCTGATCAGCCATGCCTGCGAGGGAGGGGACCCGCGCTTGCCATCGCTGCGTGACCTGGCCCGGCGCCTGCGGGTTTCCCTGGCCACGGTGCAGTATGCCTACAGCCTGTTGGAGCGCGAGGGACGGGTACATTCGGTGCCCAAGTCCGGATATTTTGCACTGGTGCCAGCCGATGGGGGCGCCAGTGCGCCGAGGGCAATTGCGAGATCTGGCCAGTGCGCACCGTTCATTCTCCCGCCATTGTCATGTGAGGCGCTCGAGCCGCTGTTGCTGGCGCATGAGCGGCGTCTGGCGCGTCAATCCGCGACGACGCAGACCGGCAACGCGCTGTTGCGCAGTGCGCTGGCGGCCCGCCATACCCGTTCTTCCAGGCAGTTCTGGCGGGCTGAGGACGTGCATCTGGCGACGGATGTCCAGGCGCTGCTGCAGACATTGCTGCTTGCGTTGGACTTGCAGGGCGGCGCGGTGCTGGTGGCGACGCCCTGTTGCTGGCAGCAGTTGCAGGTCTTGCAACAGCTGGGAATACGGGTTATCGAGTGGCCGTTGGATAACCAGGGGGGGCTGGACCTGGGTACCTTGGCGCAGCTGTTCAAGCGTGAAACCGTGCGCCTGCTGCTCATGCCGTCGTGTCTGGCGACACCTCCCGGACGCCTGATGTCGCTGGAGGAACAGCGTGAAGTGGCGCGTCTGCTCGCGGGATATCCGACATGGCTGCTGGAGAATGACCTGGATAGCGAGCAGTGTTTTGCCGCGCCACCTGCGACACGCCTGCGCGACTGGGTCGATCCGCACTGGCTGCTGGTCATGGGTTCGCTGGAAGGAATGATCGGTGCCGAAGCGCCCTATGCCTATGTGCTGAGTCGGCATCCAGCAGTGTGTGAGGCTTTCGTGCGCCGCAGCTTTGTGTTGCCCCCTCGGCGCCAACAGGCTGTGGCCTGTCTGCTGACCCGAGGTGATGTGGACAGTCATCTGCAGCAAATGCGCGACCGGCTGCAGTTGCGCATGGCGATTTTATGCCATGCCGTCGAACAGCATCTGGGCAGCCTGTTGGCATTCAGCGTGCCTGAAGGCGGACGTGTGCTCTGGTGTCGCCTGGACTTGGCAGTGGATGTGCGTCAGTTGTTGGAGGCCTCGAGTACCCCGGCGCTGCTGGCGGCGCCTGGAAATCTGTTCAGTTTGCAAGAGAGTTACGGTCGCCACCTGCTGCTGGCCTGGCAGGGGGACGATGCAGGCGAGCTGGAGGATGCACTCGGGGAACTCGGGCAGCGGTTGCAGTGCTTGCGTGCCAACGCAAAGGACAGGTCGGACTGACCGTCGATCCGGCGCGCTTGCCAGGCGGCTGTATCTGTATGTATAACCAGTGCTCATGCCAGCCTGCGACGCCATGCCGTGATTGCCCATTCCGTCGAAGATCCGCTCTATTACCTGCATAACTTCCGCCAGGTGCTGAGGTGGGTCGAACACCGATACGCCGATATCCTTGACCCGCACGAGCAAGACTTTCTTCGAGTCTTCAGCGGGCTAGCCCAGCCGACGCAGGCACTGCTGGTGCGCATGGTCATGCGCAAAGGCGAGCTGTTTCGCGGCGACCGGCTTGAGTATGCCGAGATCGGCGACACGGACGCGGCCTTGCAGCCTTTGCTCACCCTGGGATGGGTCTGCCCGAGGCCGGTACTGGATCTGGAACAGCTGTTCGCCTTGTTGCGCCGGGACGAACTGCTCACCTGTTTTGCCGATCACCTGGCCCAGCCTCGCGTGACCAAGACCCAGTTGCTGGCCACGCTGCGGCCATTGGATCTGCCGGGCAGGCCTCTTTCTGCCTGGTTCGCGCAGGCGCCGGTGCAGATCCTGCATTGGCGTCTGCAACCCCTGTGCGACCGCCTGCGCCTGTTGTTCTTTGGCAATCTTTATCAGGATTGGTCGGAGTTCGTACTGGCCGATCTGGGCGTGCTGCGCTACGAGCAGGTGAACTTCAGTGCGGATTCACGCGCCTTGCGCCAGCGCGATGAGGTCGATCTGGCGATGGCCTTGCATGCTTGCGCCGAGCGTCTGGAGCAGGGAGAGGCGCCGAGTACGTTGCTGCAGGCACTGGAACGGGTCGACAGCACCAATCCCTGGCTGGCCCGGCGTCGTGTACGTCTGCTGTTTGCAATTGGCCAGCGCTGCGAGCGGCTTGGGCAGTGGGACCTGGCCTTGAGCGTCTACGATGGGCTCGACCACCCCGAGGCGCGCATTCGTCAGGTACGCGTGCTCGAGCGCAGCGAGCAGTGGCAGAGGGCGCAGGCACTGGCGTCACACATGGCCCAGACCGTGGCCAATCCTCTTGAGAGCCAGGCGTTGGCGCGCATGCTGCCGCGCCTTGCACGCAAGCTCGGAGGGCCGCCCCGACGCCGCCCGTCGCCTGCCGCGCAAACGCTCATCGAACTGGAGTTGCCCGTGGAAATGGCCGAACGGGGTGTGGAGGAGGCGGTGCGCTTGCACTTGGCGCAGGCTGACGGCGAGGTCCACTATGTCGAGAATACCTTGTTCAACAGCCTGTTCGGCCTCCTGTGCTGGGAGGCGATTTTCGCGCCACTGCCCGGCGCTTTCTTTCACCCTTATCAGGCGGCGCCGCAGGATTTGCACGACTGTGATTTCCTGACGCGCCGCGCCGCGCTGTTCGAAACCTGTCTGGGGCGGCTCGACGATGGCAGCTACCGACAGGCGATACGCGAATGTTTTGCCGCCAAGCACGGCCTGCAGTCACCGTTCGTGTTCTGGCAGGTACTGAATGAGGTGCTGCTCGAACAGGCCTTGGCCTGCATTCCTGCCGAGCATCTGAAGCGGTGTTTCCAGCGCCTGCTGCAGGATATTCGCAACAACCGCGCAGGCATGCCCGACCTCGTCCAGTTCTGGCCGGGGCAAGGGCGCTACCGCATGATCGAGGTCAAGGGGCCGGGTGATCGCCTGCAGGATAACCAGTTGCGCTGGCTGGACTTCTGCCGTGAGCACGGCATGCCGGTCGCGGTATGTCATGTGCGGTGGTGCGAGGTTGCGCCGTGAGTCTGAGTGTGGCGGTGCGCGCGCTGTGTGAGTTTGCTGCCAAGGTCGGCGACCTGGACTTGCGCTTTACGCCGTCGCCCACCGCCCAGCAGGGCATTGATGGCCATCGGCGGGTCGTTGCCCGGCGCGGGCCTGGCTACGAGGCGGAGGTATCGCTGGAGGGCGAGTACCAGGGATTGCGGGTGCGTGGACGAGCCGATGGCTACGACCCGCTGCGTAATCGTGTGGAAGAGATCAAGACTCACCGTGGCAGTCTCGACCGCCAGCCGGACAACCACCGGCAATTGCACTGGGCGCAGGCGCGGGTCTACGCCTGCCTATTGTGCCAGTCGCGTGGGCTGGAGCGGATCGAGGTCACGCTGGTGTACCTGGATGTCGACAGCGACCGGCAGACCTTGTTCAGCGAGCCGCATCATGCCGCACAGTTGCAGCAGTTCTTCGAGGCCTTGTGCCAGCGCTTTCTTGGCTGGGCACAGGCCCAGGCCGCACGGCTGCGCCTGCGGGACAACGACCTGCAGGGGCTGGCGTTCCCTTACCCACAGTTTCGCCAGGGCCAGCGCCAACTGGCAGAGACCCTGTACAAGGCGGTGGCCACCGGCCGCTGCCTGATGGCCCAGGCCAGCACCGGTATTGGCAAAACGCTCGGCACCCTGTTCCCGCTGCTCAAGGCCATGGCCCCGCAGCAACTGGACAAGCTGTTCTTCCTCACCGCCAAGACACCAGGCCGGGCATTGGCGCTCGATGCACTGCGTCAGATCACCGACACCACCGCACAGCCCAGCCTGCGAGCGCTGGAGTTGATCGCCCGGGACAAAGCCTGCGAATACCCGGGCAGTGCCTGTCATGGCGAGTCCTGCCCGCTGGCCAAGGGGTTCTACGATCGGCTGCCAGCGGCTCGCGAAGCGGCGTCTCAGGTGGTGTTGCTCGACCGGGTCGGGTTGCGCGAGGTCGCGCTGGCACACCAGGTCTGCCCGTACTACCTTGGGCAGGAGATGGCGCGCTGGGTCGATCTGGTGGTCGCTGACTACAACTATTACTTCGACGCCCATGCGCTGCTGTTCGGCCTCACCCAGCTCAACCAGTGGCGGGTTGCCGTGTTGGTGGACGAGGCGCATAACCTGGTGGAGCGC
Organism: Pseudomonas sp. S44; assembly: GCF_016624805.1. Lineage (NCBI taxonomy): Bacteria > Pseudomonadati > Pseudomonadota > Gammaproteobacteria > Pseudomonadales > Pseudomonadaceae > Pseudomonas > Pseudomonas sp. S44. Next base: position 522,726 of record NZ_JACVTY010000001.1, on the reverse strand, counting down.
GGGCGCGCCATGTACAGCGCCAGCCTCGACCAGGGGCAACTGCTGGCCTTGCGCAAGACCAAGCCGGCGGGCTTGAGCGGTGCACTGGAGCGCCTCAATCGCCAGTGGAATGCGCTGTACAAGGCTCAGGTGGCACCGTACCAGGCGAGTGAGCAACTGCCCGAGGCGTTCCTGCGGGCGTTGCAACAGTGCATCGGCCTGATTCAGGAGGGCATGGAGCAGGCGCCTGCGCACATCGAGCCGCAGGTCCTGCAGTTCTACTTCCAGGCTCTGCAGTTCAGCCGTGTGGCCGAGCTGTTCGATGAGCATTTCCTGTTCGATATCAGCCTGCGCAACGGCCCGCGCAGCCGTCGTCTGGCGACGCTGACCCTACGTAATGTGGTGCCCGCGCGCCTGCTCGGCCCACGCATGGCTGCGGCGCGCAGTGTCACGCTGTTTTCGGCGACGCTGGGGCCACGACGGTTCTACGCCGACTTGCTGGGCATGCCGGCAGATACCGCCTGGCTGGACGTGGCCGCGCCATTTCGTGCCGAGCAACTGCAGGTGCGTATCGTCAGTGAGATCTCGACCCGTTTTCAGCAGCGCAATGCGTCCCTGGCACCGATCGTCGGGCTGATCGGCGAGCAGTACCAGCGTCAGCCGGGCAACTACCTGGCGTTCTTCAGCAGCTTCGAATACCTGGAGCAGGTAATGGCCCTGTTTGCCGAACGCTATCCTGAAGTGCCGTACTGGCGTCAGGCGCCGGGCATGGACGAGGCCGCACGCGAGGGATTCCTGGCGCGTTTCGTGGCGAATGGGCGAGGGATAGGCTTCGCCGTGCTGGGTGGGGCCTTCGCTGAAGGGGTGGACCTGCCAGGCACCCGATTGATTGGTGCTTTTGTCGCCACCCTGGGGTTGCCTCAGGTCAATCCGGTCAACGAACAGTTCAAGCAACGTCTGGCCCGGCAGTTTGGCAGCGGGTTCGACTACGCGTACCTGTACCCTGGCGTGCGCAAGGTAATCCAGGCGGCCGGTCGGGTCATTCGCGGCGACCAGGACCGTGGCGTGCTGTTCCTGATCGATGAGCGTTTCAATGAGCCGCGGGTACAACAGATGTTTCCCATCTGGTGGCAGACCGCTATCAACTGAGCCAGCCCCATCGCGCGCCGTTGCAACTCCCAGTACACTGCGCGTTCCAACATCTACATCCGTTGAACTCGAGGTTTTGCATGACGCTCAGTCCTTTGGCAGGCAAGCCGGCTCCGGCCAGCGTGCTGGTCGATATTCCCCGCCTGTTGACCGCCTACTACACCGGTCGCCCGGACGCTACGGTCGCGTCGCAGCGCGTGGCCTTCGGCACTTCCGGACATCGAGGCACCTCGTTTGAGTTGAGCTTCAACGAGCATCATGTGCTGGCGATCACCCAGGCGATCTGCCTGTACCGCCAGGAGAAGGGCATCGATGGCCCGCTGTTCATCGGGGCTGACACCCATGCCTTGTCGGCGCCGGCCACGGCCAGCGCGCTGGAAGTCCTGGCGGCCAATGGCGTGCAGGTGCGGTTGTCCAAGGACGACGAGTACACCCCGACCCCGGCGGTGTCCCATGCGATCCTGTGCTACAACCGCGGGCGTCAACAGGGCCTGGCCGACGGCATCGTCATCACCCCCTCGCACAACCCGCCCCAGAGCGGTGGTTTCAAATATAATCCGCCCAATGGTGGCCCGGCCGACAGCGATGTGACCAAGTGGGTCGAAGCCAAGGCCAACGAACTGCTGGCCGCAGGCCTTGAGGGTGTCAAGCGCATCGAATACGCTCAGGCTCTGCAGGCGGCCACCACCCAGCGTCACGACTATGTGAGCAGCTACGTGGCAGACCTGGAAAACGTCATCGATTTCGAGGTCATCCGCAACGCCAATCTGCGCCTGGGTGTCGATCCGCTGGGTGGTGCGGGCGTGCGCTATTGGTCGGCGATTGCCGAGCGATACCAGTTGAACCTTGAAGTGGTCAACACCGAGGTCGACCCGACCTTCCGGTTCATGACCGTCGACTGGGACGGGCAGATTCGCATGGACCCTTCGTCGCCATACGCCATGCAGGGCCTGATCGGCCTGCGCGAGCGTTTCGACGTGGCCTTTGCCTGCGATCCGGACCATGACCGCCACGGTATCGTCACCAGTGACGGCCTGCTGCAGCCGAACAACTACCTCGCCGTGGCCATCGATTACCTGTTCCGCCATCGCCCGCAGTGGCGCAACGACGCCGCTGTCGGCAAGACCGTGGTCAGCAGCGGCATGATCGACCGGGTTACCGAGCGGCTAGGGCGCAAGCTCCATGAAGTGCCGGTGGGCTTCAAGTTCTTCGCCCAGGGCTTGTTCGAGGGCTCGCTCGGTTTTGGTGGGGAGGAGAGTGCGGGGGCTTCGTTCCTGCGTCTGGACGGGAGCGTCTGGGCGACCGACAAGGATGGCCTGATTCCCGCCTTGCTGGCGGCCGAGATGACTGCACGCACAGGACGCAATCCGAGCCAGGCCTACGCCGATCTCACCGCCGCCCTGGGCAAGCCCTACGCCACCCGGGTCGAGGCCAAGGCCGATGCGCGGCAGAAAGCGCTGCTGAGCAAGCTGGCACCCGAGCAGGTGAAGTCCACCGAGCTTGCCGGCGAGCCGATCCAGCAGATCCTCAGCCACGCACCGGGCAACGGCCAGGCCATCGGCGGCCTGAAGGTGATGACCGCCAATGGCTGGTTTGCCGCGCGTCCTTCGGGTACCGAGGACATCTACAAGATCTACGCCGAAAGCTTCATTGACGAGGCGCATCTGCAGCGCCTGGTGCAAGAGGCCCAGGCACTGGTGGATGCGGCGATCAGCTGATTGCCTACGCGCATGCCGAACCGTACTTTTTGCGGGCCAGCCCGCGAAAAGCGCGGTTCGGTCATCTGCCTCAGGCCACGTCCACCAGCACGATCTCGCTGTCCTCGAGCGCCGTGACGCGCAGCACTTTTTCACCTTCCACAGCGACCCCATCCCGGGCTTTGGCGCGCACGCCATTGGCCTCGATCACGCCTTTGGCTGGAACCAGATACCCACGTCGTCCGGCATCGAAGCGGTACTCGGCGCTCTCGCCGGCGCGCAGGGTCGCGGCCACCAGTCGGGCGTCGGCGCGGATGCGCAGGGCATCCTGATCCTCGACACGGCCACTGGCCAGGGTCACGAAGCCTTCGCCGCGGTCACCTTTAGGGAAGGGTCGAGTGCCCCAGGACGGCGCCTCTCCGACCTTGTCCGGCACGATCCAGATCTGGAAGATGCGGGTGTCGACCTTCTCCAGGTTGTACTCGCTGTGCACGATACCCGTGCCCGCACTCATCACTTGTACGTCACCGACTTCGGTGCGGCCTTTGTTACCCAGATTGTCCTGGTGGCTGATTGCACCTTCGCGCACGTAGGTGATGATCTCCATGTCCCGGTGCGGATGCGGCGGGAAGCCACTGCCGGCGGCGATCAGATCGTCGTTCCATACGCGCAAGTTGCCCCAGTGCATACGTTCGGTGTCGTAGTACTCGGCAAAGGAAAAGTGATGATGGGCGTCCAGCCAGCCGTGGTTGGCATGGCCGAGGCTTTCGAAGGGGCGCAGTTGCAGCATGATCAGGGTCCTCGGTAGGTGGGAATGGGCTCATGATGCCTTTTTCAAGTATCGAAAATAAGCGTAAATATCGACTTGTTTTTATCTGATAAATCGATGTTTTTCGTTGCGGTACTTTCTGCGTTTCATCGCCTAATCCTATGATCTGCAAGCATTAGCTGGCACTTTTCAGCCGTTCGGTGGAACATGCTCCACTGATTCGACTAGCAATGGAGTGACCGTGTCTCTCGAGCAGCCCCCGGCGCCACCGGACCTGACCCCGCCCGCGCAATTACCCTGGTTGCGCCGCCTGGCCGCACGCCTGCTTGGGCGAGGATTGAGCCGTTTGCAGGCGCAGCACCGCGACTCATGGTTCCTCGGCCACGCCACCGGCCAACGCAGCGGGCACGCCGATGGCCTGCGTGACGGCTACGAACGTGGGCGTGCCGAAGGGTACGAGGCCGGGCGGCAGGTCCTGGTGATCCGCGACAGCCGCCCTGACAGCGCTGCAGTGCCAGGCCAGGATGACAAGCTGTTCGACGACTGGCGCCTGCCGCTGACAGCAGAGCTGAAGAAACGCTTCAAGGCCGATGTCGCCCAGCGCCTGCCTGCCGACGCCCAGCCCAGCGCCGCACAATGGAAGCTGATCTTCAGCGACACGCCATCTACCTGCGTGGTGGCGGGTGCCGGTGCCGGCAAGTCCACTTCGCTGGTGCTGCGTATCCTGCTGCTGCGCCACTACCTGGGCTTCGAGCTGGACGCCATGACCGTGGTCACCTTCACGCGTGAGTCGCGCAAGGACTTCATCAAGCGGCTGGTGCAGGTCTTCGCCATCTGGCAGATCGACCTGCCGCCGGCCCGTGCTCGTGACCTGGTTCGCACCTTCCATTCGCGCATCCTGCCGCTGGTGCGCAGCTTGCCGGGGTTCTCCCAACTGCGCGCATTCGAGACACTGGGCAACGATCTACCGGCTGGCAGCGAAGCCGAGAGCGAAGGTAATCCTTTCGACCTGCGCCTGAACGATGCCCAGCGCCAGCAGCTCAATCTGTGTTATCGCGACCTGCTGCGTGACAGCCCACGCTTTGCCGAACTGGTCGCGACGATGCGCCGCGAGGCCCTGCAGCTCAAACCCCTCGATCCGGATCATCCCGATGTGCAGAAGCGCGTGCAGGTGACTCAACTGGCTGCCCAGCGCGACGAAGAACTGTGCGACGTGATCGAAGACCTGTGGTTCGCTGCGGGCGCCTGGCCGATCAAGGGCATCGAGCCCTGTCGGGAAACCGTGCAGATCCGTGGCCAGCGTTTCCATGTGCATGGGCGTCTCGAAGGGCTCGATGCCTGGGTAGTGCTGGGCTTCGATCCGTCGGAAAGCGCCCAGTACCAGCGTGCAAACGCCAAGCTGTCGGTGCGTGCCGAGTGGGCTGTAAAGCGCACGTTGTTTCAAGCTTTCTGTGATAAGCCATTGATTTGGCTTGATAACTATACTTCGGCAAAACGTCTCGCCGCGTCGCTGGCGGGTGATGCGGTGGCGGGGCCTGGGTTCGAGTTCAAGGTCAAGGGCGAACTGGCCCCTGCGCCGTTGCTCGATGCCTTCGTCGGTGCGGCGAGCTTCATCGAGAACCTGGGGCTCGAGGTGGGGAGCGCCGTGGCTCGCATGAACTTTGCGCCAGGCGACAGCGATGCGCCGTTTTTCGAAGCCCTGGCCCTGTACTGGAAGGCTTTGGAAGCTCACCTGCTTGGGCAGTCGCCGCCAGTGATGACCTATAACCGCATGTTCGCCCTGTTCGGCGAGAACAACCCCGAGAACCTGCAACTGCTGCCAGACCGGCTGCTACGCCCGCTGGCGCACTTGATGATCGACGAGTTCCAGGATGTTTCGCCACAGATCGTCAGCTGGTTGCGCGCTACATTGGGCGAGATCCGCAGGCGTGGCCCAGGCATGCATGCCGGGCGCAACGCGGGGCATTCGTCGTTGATGTGCGTGGGTGATGACTGGCAGTCGATCTATGGCTGGCGCGGCAGTTCACCGAAGTACTTCATGGAGTTTGGCAAGACCTTCCCATCACCGGCCAATACGCGGGTGATGCTGGTCGAGAACTACCGGAGCCAGCAGCACATCATAGATGCGGCCGAACACCTTGTGCGCGGTACAACGGCGATCAATGGCAAGAAAGCCAGGGCCTGCGGTGGCGCTGCCGCGCTGCCACTGTCCCCAGTCAAGGTGTTCGAGCGCGACGAAGCCGCTCTCGGGCAGACCCTGATCGAGCATTACCAACGGGGCGAAACGGTGATGATGTTGTTTCGAAGAAGTAGCGATAAGTCATTGATTTCAAATCATATAGACGCGGTTGTCAGGGCTGATTCGAGCCTGCCGCCTGAGCAGCGTCGTCTGCGTCAGCTCACCTATCACAGCGCCAAGGGCCTGCAGGCCGATGCCGTGTTCATGCTTGGAGATTGTCAGTACCTGACCAGTTCACCCTACAAGAACCAGGTGTATCGCATGGCTGGGTTAGGGCGTACCGGGGATGCACAGCCGTTCGACAGCGCGCAGAAAGACGAAGCGCAGCGCCTGGCCTACGTCGGGGTGACGCGGGCGATCAGGCACTGCTATTGGCATGTGGAAGCTGTCAGCGGCGAGGCGGCGGCGCTGCATCGTGCGTCCAGCCAGGTACAGGGCCGGCAAGCCTTCTTCGAGGACTTGCGCGGCCAGTGAGGGTGGAGAGTGTCAGTGGGTTTCGACCTCACGGGTCAGGCTGTCGAACAGGCCGCGCTCGACGCTGGCCTGCTCATCGCGCAGCGCGTTGTATGCCGCTGCAGCCTGTGCATCGGTGAGCACCAGCGGCTGCAGCTCAGCGTTGCTGCTGGGCAACTCCTGGCCGATCGCGTTCTCCAACGCTTTCTTGACCGAGGCCGACAAGGATGTAATGGGCTCGAGCTCCACGGTCTCACCATCCAACTGTGCTGCGAAGTCCCGGCAATACTGCAGGTATTCAAGCCCGGGTCGCCAGAACTCGGTGACCGCCTCGAACTGTGAGGCATTGGCACGCCGGAGACTGAGCTGCCAAGTGGGCTGCTCGACGATCCATTCGCGGACCTGTTTCGGGTCTTGGTCCAGGCGCGTCACTTCCTTGGTTACATTGGTCTCTATCTTGCGCGACAGTTGGGCGGTCGGCCTGTAGAGCATGTTATCGCTCGGCTCTGGGTAGTCCAGATCGTCAGCGAGTGTCTGGCGCAGTGCAAGGCGGATCTCTATGTCGTCGACCGGCCCGTCTAACAACACCTGATCCGGAACAGCGGCCGGATCGTCCAAGTCATCGAGTGCAGGGATGTCTTCGCCGTTACCCTCCAGTACCCGCTGCAGGGCGGCTTTGCGCAGGCTGCGGGCAAGGGCAATGCGATCAGCCAGGTTGTTGACCTGCTCACGACGGTAGCGCTGGCGTAGCAAGGTCCATTTGTCTTTGAGACTGAAGTCGCCTTGGTTGATCTTCTGCAAGCTGACCTCCGTCTCCAGTGCGCTGAACGCATCGGTGCCGGCGTCACCGCAACTGGTGGGGTACTGCTCAGCGACATCGTTGAGCTTCTCGCGAAGTTCAGTACTTTCACCAGCCGCTTCAAGCAATGCCCAAACCCGCCTGCGTATGGCGACGGGTTGTTGCTGACTGTCCGCCGACTCACGCAACAAGCCCAACTTGTCCAGCAGCGCCTGGTTTTCGCCTGCTCCGAACAGATCCGCCCAGAGGAGACGTTGCGCTGGCGTGGCGTCGGTCTGCATGAATGCTTCTGTCGGGCTCATTACACCTTCGTGCTCGTGGACAACGAGCTGGATACGCGCAAGCCCGGAGCGGGCCTCTCGTTCCAGCGCGTTGTAGTTGAAGCTCCAGCGCAGGCCCACCTGGCGCGCCCTGATGCCCTGGGCGAAAGGCGTGACGAGGATGTTGTCGAGGTCGGGCAGGGTGCTGATGCGGTTTCTCGACAGGTCGAGCTCGCGCAACTGGTACTGCCTTTGACTCATCAGGGTCGTCAACCCTTGTGGCCATTGCTCCAGGTTGCAACGGGACAAGTTCAGGTGCGACAGCCGAGCCATATAGCCAACATCAGGTGCCACGCCAAGAGGGTTGCCTCGCAGGTTCAAGTGCCGTACGTCGACCATCTGCCGGAAACGCCCGGCACTGGTAGCATCGAGAGTGATGTGATTGTTGTTCAGGTTGAGGGTTTCAAGGCGGCGGGCGGCGAGAAAGTCGATATCTGCGGCACTCAGGGAGAGTGAGTTGTACCCAAGGTCCAGATCACGCAGATAAGGCATGGCGGCCAGGGTTTCCTGCATCTGCATGCTTAGCCCGGTCAGCCCATTGTCGACGAGTACCAGCCTGCGAAGGTTTGGAGCCGCTCGCAGGGCCAGTGTCAGGGAGGGTTCGCCTATCTGCGGGTTGCCGAGTATCTCCAGTCTTTCCAAAGCTGGGAAGCAGTCAAGCAGGTCGGGTTGCAGTGCCGTCAACCCCAGCCGATTGAGCCTTAATGTACGGACATTCGGGAAGCGCGCCGAGATCCTGGGCAGTGTAGAGACCTCATCACCCAGTGCGATGAGCTCCAGTTCGCGTGCCTGCGTATTTCGCCAAGCGGCCATCAGGTCCCAGCCTATGCTGCCGGTATCTATGCCGGCCTCCCATGAAGCTTGCGTCCATTGGTCAATATCCCTGTTGAGCGTGCGCCACTCGTGTTCGAGACGAGCAATGTTGTCGCGCAGTACGCGGCCTTCGCCCAGGGTCGCTATCAGCTCATTGATCCGTGCGTCGGTGGACCCGGGGTACAGTACGCGGAGTCTTGCCCGCGGACCTGGCACGCCACGGCCACTGAGCGGATAGCCCAGCCGACCGTCACTCAGGCGCAGGGGAGAGCGGAAGCCAGGCCTGACCGGTTGCTGGCCGATCAGTTGGCGTGCCTTGTTACGGTCGGCTGTGGCGAGCTCGAACAGCGCGGCATCTACCTTTGGTGGTTGTGTCTGCAGGCCGTCGCGCAGGATCGCGGTATCCGTGGTCGCCAGGTCGGTCTGTTTCAAACCGAGGATGGCCCGATCCAGACGGATGCTGGCTTGCAGCAGGCGCGCTTCCTCGGCGACGCGCAGAGGGATGCGTCCATCATGGCTGTTCATCCTCACACGCTCCTGGGGGCTGGCACTTTCGACGATCTCATCCACCGCCACCTCGGGCAGGCCGGGGAACTGCTGCGACAGGCGTTCGGTCGCCAGTGAAGTGTGTTCGACCTTGGCCGCGCGCAGGCTGGCAAAGATCGACTGGCGGTCAGCTTCGAGCTGGTTGGCGAGGCGCTCCTGCAAGACCACTACCTGGGACGTCTGTTCAGCTCCGACTGGTGCAAGGTGCGAGGCCTGTTCGGCATCCATCTGAGCCAGCACGACGCTTGCTAGCTCGCCATTCTCCAGCTCCTCCCTGCTGAGCTGCACCACATGATCGTCGGGCCTGCTGGCCCTGGGGTAGGTGATGGATTCGCCTGCACGCTCGTTCCCTGCGAACACTTCCAGAACGTGATCGCTTGGCCATTCTGGCAGTTGGGTCAGGGCATTGAGAGCAAAATTCTTGTGCGCGGGGAAGCGCGTTCCTTCGCGAACGCTGCGTGTCAGGCCGGAGATTTCCTCGGATGTGCGCAGACGCTCGAAGGCGTCCAGTAATTGTGCAGGCGTACGAGTATTTTCCATCAATTGGCGACGTAGCGCGTCTGCGCCCAATCCGGTGCTGAGCAGCGCGCTGTTGCGTTGCTCTACGCTGAGGCTGCGTGCCACCGAACCCTGGCGCTCGAGCAGGGTGTCGCTGTCCCATGCCAGGGGATTTTCGTGCGCCACGCGCCAGGCCCCGGCGTCATTGTGAACGAGCAGAGGGCTGTAGGCGTGCGGGTTGCTTGGGTGGCGTACGCGCCACTGGCCGTCCATGTCCTGGAACTGCTCGTAGAGATCTTCGCCCAGGCGTACATAGGTCTTGTCCTGGTAGACATATTGACCCCGTGCGTTGGGTTCGAGCTCGGACGGGAGTTGAAGGTCACTGGCGTATCCCCCCATGTTCGGGCTCCACAGCCGTTCCTGGCCATTGACGTGAATGCTTTGCATCGAATCGACGAAGTGCGATTGCAGTACCGCGCCACCTGCCACCGTGCCAACCAGCAGGCCGGTATTGATCGCCAGCGACTTCAAGTGCGCGATGGCTTGGGCATTGTCGTTTTCTTCCCAGGCGTGGAGCGCGTCGAATACCGATTCCATCATCTGCGCGCCGACCACCAGGGACATGACGGGGTTGAGCCCTGGTATATAGGCGGCGGCGATGTTGAGGATGTCCATCCCGATGACAGCCCAGAACTCGAGGCGCTCCAGACGGGCTTGGGCATCGACGTCGGCGGTCGGCACTGCGATCGAGCGGGCATCGGCCTTCATCCGTTTGACATGGCGTCTCTCCAGCTCACTCCACGGACTGGACGGCAGGTCCGTAAGGCTGGTGTCCAGGTTGACGGTGGTCCGCGCGATCAGCGCCGCATCGTTCGCTGTCGGGTTGCTGTACAGCGCATTGCGCAGCCGCGTGCTGAGTGCAGGTTGCACGGCGTGTGCGGTGTACCCGATGAATGTCTGGCGTACATTTGCATCGAGCAAGCGTGTGCGCAGGTGGATATGACATTCGGCCATTGATTTGAATTCTCTCAGCGTTTCGCTGCTGTTCCCCGGAAGGTAGAGCACCACGCATCTGGCCTTGGGGGTCACAATCGAAATCAGCATGAGTTCGTACAGCTCAAAACCGAAAACACTGAGCGACTGGCACTTGACCTCGTGTGTCTCGCTCCCGTCCGTGGGCAAATCGGCGCAGAGCTCGTGCAGGGCGGTGTATGTCGTCTGGCTGATGTCGCCTTTGAGGTAGGCGATACGAGCTTGCACCCTCAGCTCGTCCCGGCGCGCAAGCATTGAATCTTGCCTGATCTGCTCGGCATTGCTGCCGTCATAGATCGAGGCCAGGTGCGCCTGGTACTGCTGACCCAGATCCAGACGCCGCGTCAGGACGATGAAGTCCGTCAGGTTGTGGATCAGGAACTCTCGATTATCACCCTTGAAATGCCGCAGGCCGGCGAATCGGGGTCTGTCTTGCTCGCTCTTGAAGTTGTGCAGTGCAGCAGCCAGCACGGAGCGATAAACAGGAGTGCCTGTAGGGGTGTAAACCGTTTCCGTCTGGCCGGGTTTTGGTAGTTCGACCTTGGCAGCTTGCGTGTAGTACTGCATGACATCGACCGAATGCTCCTCGCCATCGGGCGTGCGCTCATTGCTGAAGTACTGCTGCAGTAATGGCCGACAGAAATCGCTGATGCCCTTTAGCTCCGAAAGGCTGGCTTGCAGGGCGCGCACGCTCTTGGCGCGCTGGTCGAGTGCATTGCGCAGGGCCGCCTGATCTTCGGGGAGTGCCGAGGCGTACCAGTCATACGCGTGACCGCTGGGGTAGAGGTGGGGGCTGCGCTGTGTGTCCAGCAGCGCACTGAAGTGCTGCGGATGCAGGTCCTTGCTCCAGTTCGGCAAGGTGCGCAGGATCTGTTGTTCATGCTGGTAGGGAAGGCTGCTCATGGAATGCTCCGTTCGTGGGGAGCGTCCATTGGACGGGCCAGGAGGGCGCGCGCGCCTGTAGATGGCTAGCACCTGATCGTGAATTGTCCTCTCTGCGAGGGATCGGTTATGGTGCTGCGATGCCCTTTCGAAGCGACGACCAGGAGCTGCCCCCATGCGTCCCTTTGCCATTCGTCATATCGATCATCTGGTGCTGCGCGTGCGCGATCTTCAGCGCAGTGTCGCCTTTTACCGTGACGTGCTTGGCTGCCGGGTGAGCAAGGAGCGGCCGGACTTGGGCATGATCCATCTGGCCACCGGTACCGCGATGATCGATCTGGTGAGCCTGGACGGTGAGCTGGGACGCCCGGGCGGTGCTGCGGCAGGCGAGAGCGGGCGTAACCTGCATCACTTCTGCCTGCGTATCGAACCGTTCGACGAGCAGGCGTTGACCCGCTACCTGCAAGCCGCCGGGGTTGCGGTCGATGCCGCCGAAGTGCGATACGGCGCCGAGGGCGAGGGCCTGTCGCTTTACTGTTATGACCCCGATGGCAACCAGGTCGAGCTGAAAGGGCCTGTTGGCGAGCAGGCTACCCGTCCCTAGCGTCATCAAGGGCGCAGTGGATATCCGCGCAATCCCGATTATGCTTCAACGTACCTTGCTGCGATTCTGGGCAGCCCGCCCTGTCGTGCTTCGCGCAACCGTAGTCCTGCTTAGACCCGGGGCCAGGGTGCGATGCTGTTTTTCTGAGGTACTCCGGCCTGACAAGAACAAGACGGAGGCAACCCATGGCGGCAATCGACAGCACATCGACGGGCAGTGCGCCCCAACGCGGCATCAGTCGGGAGGAGCGCAAGGTCATCTTCGCTTCATCCCTGGGCACCGTGTTCGAGTGGTACGACTTCTACCTTTACGGCTCGCTAGCGGCGATCATCGCCAAGCACTTCTTCGCCGGCGTCAACGAAACCACCTCGTTCATCTTCGCCTTGCTGGCGTTTGCTGCAGGCTTTGCCGTGCGGCCGTTCGGGGCCGTCGTGTTCGGCCGACTCGGCGACATGATCGGGCGCAAGCACACCTTCCTCATCACCATCATCATCATGGGCCTGTCCACTGCCGTGGTCGGCATATTGCCCAGCTACGCCAGCATCGGCGTGGCGGCGCCGATCATTCTCATCTCCCTGCGGCTGTTGCAAGGCTTGGCGCTGGGCGGCGAGTACGGTGGCGCAGCGACCTACGTGGCCGAGCACGCACCGCCCGGCAAGCGTGGCTTTTTCACGTCGTGGATCCAGACCACCGCCACCTTGGGCCTGTTCCTGTCGCTGCTGGTGATCCTGACCTGCCGTACGGTGATGGGCACCGAAGCGTTCGAAGCCTGGGGCTGGCGGATTCCGTTCCTGATCTCGATCCTGCTGCTGGTGATTTCGGTGTACATCCGCATGCAGCTCAACGAGTCGCCGGTGTTCCTGAAAATGAAGGCCGAGGGCAAGGCGTCCAAGGCGCCGCTGACCGAATCCTTCGCGCGTTGGGATAACCTCAAGGTGGTGATCATGTCGCTGCTCGGCGGCACTGCCGGCCAGGCCGTGGTGTGGTACACCGGGCAGTTCTACGCGCTGTTCTTCCTGTTGCAGACCCTGAAGATCGACCCCCAGACCGCCAACTTGCTGATTGCAGGTTCGCTGTTGATCGGCACGCCGTTCTTCATCCTGTTCGGCAGCCTGTCCGATCGCATCGGGCGCAAGAAGATCATCATGGCGGGCTGCATCATTGCCGCGCTCACCTATTTCCCGATCTTCAAGGGCCTGACTGAGTACGGCAACCCGGACGTGTTCGTCGCCCAGGAGCAGAATCCCGTCGTGGTGGTGGCCGACCCGGCGCAGTGCTCGTTCCAGTTCGATCCGGTGGGCAAGGCCAAATTTACCAGTTCCTGCGATATCGCCAAGAGCCTGCTGGCCAAGCGCGCCATTCCCTATGAAAACGAACGTGCACAGCCCGGCAGTGTGGCGCAGGTGCGTATCGGTGAACGGGTCATTGCAAGCTTCGAGGGCACAGGGTTGGCGGCGGCCGAGCTCAAGGCCCAGGGCGATGCGTTCACCGCGACCCTGACCGGCGCGCTGAAGGAGGCCGGCTACCCCGAAAAGGCTGACCCGGCGAAGATCCACTACCCGATGGTGTTGCTGCTGCTGACGCTTCTGGTGATCTACGTGACCATGGTCTACGGCCCCATCGCTGCCTGGTTGGTGGAGCTGTTCCCGGCGCGTATCCGCTACACATCGATGTCGCTGCCTTACCACATCGGTAATGGCTGGTTCGGCGGTTTCCTGCCGACGGTGGCCTTTGCCATGGTGGCGGCCACGGGGGATATCTACTACGGGTTGTGGTACCCGATCGTCATCGCGGTGATGACCGCGGTTCTGGGTATCTTCTTCCTGCCTGAGACCAAGGACCGGGATATCAACCACGCCTGAAGAAACGGCCACTCCTGCAGTTCTTGCAGGAGTGGCCTTGTTTCGCGAGCACTGGCCGCTAGGCTGCAAGCCAGTCGCGAATCTGCTCCAGCGTGGCAGTCGCGCCACCGCAGACGATCATCAGCACGTTGTTGTACTGCGCCAGGCGCTCGGGTGCGTAGGCCAAGGCCAGCGCTGCGCCGCAAGCAGGTTCTACCAGTATCCGGTGATCGTGCAGAAAGCGCTCGCAGGCCTGGAGCGCCGCATGGTCGGTTACTCGCTCGCTGTGCAGTGGATGGTTTTGTGCGCAGGCCAGCGCCTGGTCCGCCACACGCTTGGCGCCCAGCGAGGTGGCCACCGAAGTGATGGCCGGCAGTTCCACCGGATGGCCCCCAGCGATGGCAGCGTGCAGTGATGCGGCACCTTCGGTTTCCACCGCCAGCACTGGCACGTCGTGCCAGCCATTGCGCTTGAGCCCCTCGACCACGCCGCTGAGCAGTCCGCCGCCCCCTACCGACAACACCACTGCATCGGGTTTGAGCCCAGCCTGGGCGACTTCGTCGATCATGCTGGCATGTCCGGTCCACAGCAGCGGGTCGTCGAACGGGTGGATGAACGCATCACCCGCGCCCAGCAAGCCTTGCGCATGCTGGTTGGCTTCTTGCCACGAGCTGCCTTTGACCACGACCTGGGCGTCTTCGAGTTTCAGCAGTTCGATGGCGCGCGTGCTGGTGGTTTCCGGCACCACCACGGTTACCGGCACGCCGAGCTTGCGCCCGGCATAGGCCACGGCGAGGCCGGCGTTGCCTCCGGAAGACGACACGAAGTGCCGGGCGCCACGTGCATGGTGCACTTCGCAGGCATGGCCTACGCCGCGCAGCTTGAAAGAGCCAGAGGGCTGCAGTGCCTCGAGCTTGAGCCACAGGGTACGGCCGGCGGCCAGTGACAGCGGGCGGGATTCGATCAAAGGGGTCTGGATATGCAAGGTCATGGCGGGCTCCGCATTCAGCGTTCGCGGGCAGCCGGCGTGGCGTCGCCGCGCAGCTGCTCCAGGTAGTTGTAGATGGTGTAGCGGGTCACGCCCAGGGCGTCGGCAGCCTTCTCCACGCCACCTTTGACGATGAACAGGCCGCGCTCCTGCATCACTCGTACGGCCTCGACCTTGGCTTGCTTGTTCATCCGCCCTCGGCCCGAGCGCTGCAGCGAGTCCTGGATGATCTCGCTCATCAGCAGCGTCATGTCGGCCGCCTCACGGGGCGTGTGTGTGTCCGCGAGGGCGCCGAGTGGCTGAAAGTGCTGAAGAAAGGTCATGGCGGCATCAAGGCCGGTAATGTCGGTGTTCACACACAGGCTGGCGAACGGGTGGCCGCCGCTGTCGCGAAAGATTGCCGTGGCGCTGCGCAGCGTGCGCCCCTTGAGGGTTGTGGGGTAGTCCGGCAGCACCACCGGCTCGCAGCCGTCCTGAGTACGGCCGGCGTGCATCAGTGCCTTGAAGCCTTGGTCCTGTTCCGGTGCGGCCAGGATCGGGCTGCCCACTCGACGGCCCGAAAGATGGCCGTTGACGATGGCGATCACCGAGTGCTCGGGATTGTCGAGGTCGTGCAGGAGGATTTCCAGGTTGCGCGGCGCAACGCTGCCCAAGGCCTGGAGCGCAGCCTTGAGGACGGTGAGGGTGAGCTGGCGTTCTTGCTGAAGGGGAAGTGTGGGCATGGGAAATCGCCAGATTCTTAATTGTGTTGAATTTTACACAAATAGTTGAATCTGGCGAGTGTGGATTGCGCTCGAACTTTAGCTCAGTGGTGGAGTGCGCGGTGGAATCACCCGGCGCGAGCCGGTGGCTTCGAAACCTGCAGCAAAGCGCAGCAAGGCATTGTCGTCATAGGCCCGGCCAGCGAAGGTCAGGCCTACTGGCATGCCGATGTCGGCCATCACGCCCATCGGCACGGTCACTGTCGGCACACCCAGATGACGGATTGCCAGGTTGCCATTGGCGACCCAGATCCCGTTGCTCCAGGCGATGTCTGCCGAGGCTGGGTTGATATCGGCATCAGCCGGGCCGACATCGGCGACGGTGGGGAACAGCACCGCGTCCAGCTTGTGCTCGTCCATCCAGTCTTCCAGGTCCATCTTGCGCGTTTGCTCCAGGCCGCGCAGGCCGTCCGGGACGGTAGCGATCTGGTCCCAGGACTTGAGGCCACGCTTGGCCATGTTGACGTATTCGTCCATGCCGGCCGCCAGGTCGTCTTCGCGGTTGGGCAGGGTGCCCGGATCGTGAGGGAAGATCTTCGGCCCGTCGACGTCAGCCAGGCGGTTCAGCTTGGGGTCGTTGTTGGCGCGCAGGAAATCGTCGAAAGCCCAGCCGGACAGTTCCCACAGCTCGTCGTGCAGGAATTCCTTGCTGACGATACCGCGGTTGTACACGGTCGGCGCACCCGGACGATCACCCTCGCAGTTGGAGACCAACGGGAAGTCGGTTTCGACCACTTCGGCGCCTGCCGCCTCCAGCGCGTTGCGGGCCTGCTCCCAGAGGTCGATGACGCTGGCGCGGGTGTTGATGCGCTGGCCAGTCGGGCCACCAATGCCGGGTTTTTCCGAAGTGCCGGCCTCGGCGTCGGCATTGATGTACATGCGGGGTACGGCAAAGCGCTTGCCTTTGAGCGCGCCGGCACCGACGGCCAGGTCGAGGTAACTGGCGGGGCGCACGCTCGAGGCTGCCGGGATCGGCACCCAGGGTTGCATGCGCCACAGGTCGCCACGGGTATCGGCGTCGTCGGCCACCACCACGTCGAGGATTTCCAGCAGATCGGCCATGGTCCGTGCGTAAGGCACGACCACATCCATGGTTGGCGTGAGCGGCCAGTTGCCGCGCACCGAGATCACCCCACGCGACGGGGTGTAGGCGCACAGGCCGTTGTTCGACGCCGGCCCGCGACCGCTCGACCAGGTTTCCTCGGACAGGCCGAAGGCGCTGTAGCTGGCCGCCGTGGCGGTACCGGCGCCGTTGGAGGAGCCAGAGGCGAAAGGGGCGGTGAGGTAGGCCGCGTTGTACGGGCTTTCGGCGCGGCCGTAGACGCCGCGTTGCATGCCGCCGTTGGCCATGGGCGGCATGTTGGTCTTGCCCAGGCAGATCGCCCCTGCGGCGCGCAGGCGCTCAACGGTGAACGCGTCGCGCTGGGCGACCAGATGCTCGAATGCCGGGCTGCCGGAGGCGGCGGTCAGGCCCTTGACCAGGTAGCTGTCCTTGGCGGTGTAGGGGATGCCGTCCAGCGGGCCAAGCGTGGTGCCGGCGGCGCGGCGGGCGTCGGAGGCCTCGGCCTCCTTGAGCGCTTCGGGGTTGCGCACCACGACGGCGTTCAGCGCGGTGGCGGTGTCGGCTCCATCGTAGGCGTCGATACGGGCCAGGTAGGCCTTGACCAGTTCGACCGCCGTCGTGCGGCCGGACTCGAGCGCGTTGCGCAGCTCGGCAATGGAAACCTCGGTTACCTCGATCATGCTGTCACCAAAATGTACAGGTGGATTTTATGCAGGCGAGTGTACAAGAAGCCCTGCGCGGGCGCAGGTTTGCACCAGGGAAAAACCTGTTTGCAGCACGGCATGTGCGGGCAGGAAGGCGTGTGCTCAGGAGGGTGCGCTTTGAAAAATTCAGAAACATCCGATATGTCACGACGGGCAAAACCATCAGCGTCTACCGTTTGTCGTAGCTAACCGTGCGCATGAAGCGCCCTGATGGAGATTACCCGTACATGGCAAGTCCGCCCGAGCAACCTCGCAAGCCCACCATCAACCCACCGGTTTTCTGGATTTCCGCGGTCCTGCTGCTGATTCTGGTGCTGTACGCCAGCGTGTTCCAGGCCCATGCACAGGCGTTGTTCGCCCATATCCAGGGCTGGATCATCGTCAATGTCAGCTGGTTCTACATTCTCGGTGTGGCGCTGATTCTCGGCACTGTGGTGTTTCTGGGTATCAGTCGCTACGGCGATATCAAGCTCGGCCCCGACCACAGCACCCCCGATTACAACAATGCCACCTGGTTCGCCATGCTGTTCTCCGCAGGCATGGGCATCGGCCTGATGTTCTTCGGTGTCGCGGAGCCTGTGATGCACTTCCTCAAGCCACCGCTGGGTGAGGGCGGCACGGTGCTGGCGGCGGGCGAGGCAATGCGTATCACCTTCTTCCACTGGGGGCTGCATGCCTGGGCGATCTACGCCATCGTCGCACTGATCCTGGCCTATTTCAGCTATCGCCATGGCTTGCCGCTGACCCTGCGTTCGGCACTCTACCCGCTGATCGGCGAGCGTATCCACGGGCCACTGGGGCACGCGGTCGACATCTTTGCAATCATCGGCACGGTGTTCGGCGTCGCCACTTCGCTGGGCTTTGGCGTGTCGCAGATCAACACCGGGCTCAATGCCCTGTTTGGTGTGCCGGTATCCATTCCGGTGCAGATCGCGCTGATCATCGGTACCACGTTCCTGGCCACGCTGTCGGTGATGTCCGGGCTGGACAAGGGCATTCGGCGGTTGTCCGAGCTCAATCTGGGCCTGGCGGTGCTGCTGTTGCTGATGGTGATGCTGCTGGGGCCGACCGTGCTGATCCTGCAGACCTTCGTACAGAACACGGGTGGCTACCTGAGCGAGATCGTCAGTCGCACGCTCAACCTATACGCCTATCAGCCGACCGACTGGATCGGTGGCTGGACCCTGTTCTACTGGGGCTGGTGGCTGGCCTGGTCGCCCTTTGTCGGGCTGTTCATCGCGCGCATCTCGCGCGGGCGCACCATCCGTGAATTCGTGACCGGCGTGCTGCTGGTGCCGACTGCGTTCACCCTGCTGTGGATGACGGTGTTCGGCAACACAGCGATCCACATGATCCTTGACGAGGGGTTGACCGACCTGGCCGCGGCGGTGGAGCAGGATACGTCGCTTGCACTGTTCGCCTTCCTCGAGCATTTCCCCTTCGCCAGCATCATCAGCACCCTGGCGGTGGTCATGGTGGTGGTGTTCTTCGTCACCTCGGCCGATACCGGCGCGATGGTGGTGGACATGCTGGCCTCCGGCGGCAAGGAGGGCACACCGATCCGCCAGAGGATCTTCTGGGCCTCAAGCATGGGCATCGTCGCCATCGCATTGCTGCTGGCCGACGGCCTCAAGGCGCTGCAGACCGCGACCATCGCCAGTGCGCTGCCGTTTACCCTGGCGTTGCTGCTGAGCATGCGCGGGCTGCTCAAGGCGCTCAAACTCGACGCCACCAAGCGTGACCTGCGCTACCAGGCGCTGGCTATCTCGCCGACGGCTTCGCGTGCTGCGGGCAACTGGCAGCGACGTCTGCGCACCCTGGCGATGTTCCCGCGCCGTTCACATGTGCAGCGCTTCATCGCTGACGTAGCGCTGCCGGCCTGCCAATCGGTGGCCGAGGAGTGGCGTCGCCAGGGTTATGAATGCAGTGTCGAGGAAGGCGAGGCTGGCCGAGTGACGCTCAAGGTCGGGCCGAGCGATGAGGTGTTCGTCTACGAGATTCGCCCACGCGCCTATGCCATGCCCAGCTTCGTCCTGAGCGATGCCGCCGGGGAGGAGCGCAAGTACTTCCGTGCCGAAGTGCACTTGCGTGAGGGCGGGCAGGACCACGATGTGATGGGCTGGTCGAAGGACGAAGTGATCGGCGACATTCTCGATCACTTCGAACGGCACCTGCACTTCCTGCACCTGGTGCGTTGACGCGTACCTGTGGGAGCGGGTTCACCCGCGAAAAGGCCATCACGATGGCCGGTGTTCGCGGGTAGAGCCGTTACTGCAAGTCTGCCGCCGAGTGTCGCTCCGGCACCTGGCTTTGCTCGTCACCCCAGGTGCGGTTGACCCGGGTGCCGCGCTGCACGGCCGGGCGCTGGGCGATTTCTTCGGCCCAGCGCTGCACGTGCGGATATTCGTCCACCGCCAGGAATTCGGCCGCGCCGTACAGGTTGCCGCGCACCAACTGCCCGTACCACGGCCATACGGCGATGTCGGCGATGCTGTACTCGTCGCCACCCAGGTAACGGCTCACCGCCAGGCGTCGCTCGAGCACGTCGAGCTGACGCTTGGCTTCCATGGTGAAGCGGTTGATGGCGTACTCGATCTTTTCCGGCGCATACACGTAGAAGTGGCCGAAACCACCGCCCAGGTAAGGCGCCGAGCCCATCTGCCAGAACAGCCAGTTCAGGCTTTCGACGCGGGCGGCTGAGTCTTTCGGCAGGAAGGCACCGAACTTTTCCGCCAGGTGCAGCAGGATCGAACCGGACTCGAACACCCGCACCGGCGGCTCGACGCTGCGGTCGAGCAGGGCCGGTATCTTGGAGTTCGGATTGACCTCGACGAAGCCGCTGGAGAACTGGTCGCCATCACCAATGCGGATCAGCCAGGCGTCGTATTCAGCGCCGCTGTGCCCCAGGGCCAGCAGCTCTTCGAGCAGGACCGTGACCTTGACGCCGTTGGGCGTGGCCAGCGAATAGAGTTGCAGGGGATGCTTGCCGACGGGCAGGACCTTGTCGTGGGTGGGGCCGGCGATCGGGCGGTTGATGCTGGCGAACTGGCCGCCGGCTGCGGCGTCGTTCTTCCAGACCTTCGGTGGGACGTAGGGGCTGTTGCTCATCCGATGAAATCTCCTGATGGTCTTCGATCCCATTGCGATCGCCTGATGCGATCAGGGTGCGATTGGCCAAGACTAGGGCAGGAGAAGTGGTCAAGGGAAGTGAAGTATTGCGCAGGGGTTATAACCGCTGCGCGTCTGCCAGGGGCTTGCAGACGCGCAGCGGTCTGCATCAGGCCACGGGGATCAAGGGGTCGGCTGCGGCGAGGGCCGCCTTGCGATCGGCCGCAGGCGGGTAGATCCAGATGCTGTTGATCTGGCTCTTGAGCGCCTTGGCCTCGTGCTTGTCCTCCGGCGGGCTGACCTTGCGGTCCCAGCCTTCGGTGTACACCGCACCCCAGGCACCGAGGTCCAGGCAGGTCACGTACTTGGGCTGGCTGTAGGTCATCGGCGCCACGCCGATCAGCTCGGCAGCAGCGTTGTTGCCGGCATAGCGGCCCAGCGGAATGGCGTGCTGGCACGACATCACCGCAAAGTTGCCCATCTCGTCGCACGCGGCATAGGCCACGTCACCCGCCGCGTAGACCGCCGCGTTGCCCTTGACCTTGAGGGTGCCATCCACATGCAGGCGCCCTTGCCGGTCGCGCTCGCCGCTGACCTGTGCGGTGAGCGGGTTGGCCAGGAAGCCGACGGTCCAGATCACGGTATTTGCATCGATGCGCTGCCCGTTGTCCAGCGTGACGCCGGCGGCGTCCACTGCGGCCACTGACGCGCCGCAGATCCACTCCACGCCCAGCGCTTGCGATGCCTGGACGATCGCCGGGCTGATGCCGTCGCCCAGCGCCGCACCGATTCGTGCACCGCGATCGACCACCACCACGCGATGCTTGGCCTGGTCGCCGAGGATCTTGCGCAGCCGTGCGGGGAGTTCAGTGGCGGTCTCGATACCGGTAAAGCCTCCGCCGGCAACCACCACGGTATTGCGTGCCGGTGTATCGGGTTGGGTAGGCAACGACTTGAGATGCTCTTCCAGGCGTGTGGCGCTGTCGATCTTGTCGACATCGAAGACTCGCTCGATGCCCGCAAGCGCCGGACGATTGAGGATGCTGCCGCACGCCATGATCAGCCGGTCGTAGGCCAGGGTCGCCTCGCTGCCATCTGCGCTGCGATAGCCGACGCGCTGGCCTGCTTCGTCGATGTGGTGGGCCGTACCTTGTACGAAGCGCACGTTTACTGCGTCGAACAGCGCCTGCAACGGGGCAGCCATCTGGTGAACGTCAGGCTCGTAGAAGCGTGGGCGGATGTGCAGCTCGGCCTGTGGTGCGAGCACCGTGATCTGGACGTCGTCGCGTGCGTGCAGGTCGAGCTGGCGCGCAGCGCCCAGGGCGCTCCAGAGGCCGGCGAAGCCTGCGCCGAGGATCAGGATCTGTTTCATCGTTGTGCTCCTGGAAAATTCCGGATACCGCAAATTATGGGTGTTGTCGGTAACGGGCACGGCATGCGATGACGCAGGAAGGGTCGCTCGAACGGTTGGCGGCGCAGTGCGGTTCGCCTGACTGGCCGAAGTCGATGATGAGGCTTGCTGGCGTCGCACGGCCGTGGCCCGACAGGCGTAGCCGCAAGGCTCGATCTGTCACGGCGATGCTACGTGCGCTGCCGGGGCGGCCCTAGGTCAAAGATCCCTGGATTTCGGCCAGTGGCACGCTACGGGCAAAACGGGCGCGATAATCGCGTGGGCTGACCTGCAGGTGACGCTGAAAAGCCAGGCGCAGGCGTTCTTCGTTACCGAAGCCGCACAGGCGGGCGATCTGCTCGATACGCTGCGCGGAGGTCTCCAGCAGGCGGCGCGCGGCTTCCACGCGAAACAGCTCGAGGGTCTTGGCGGGGGTGCGACCGGTCTTTTGCTTGTACACCCGGGTGAAGTTGCGCAGGCTCATGTTCGCCTGGTCCGCCAAGCGCTCCACGCTCAGGCGCGGGTCGCCCAGGTTGTCGTTGATCCATAGGTGCAAGGCTTCGAAGGCTGCGCTGTCTTCACCCTGGACCTTGAGCAGTTGGCTGAACTGGGTCTGGCCGCCGGGCCGCTTGAGGAACACCACCAGTTCCCGTGCCACCTGCATGGCGACCTCCCGGCCACAGTCGGCCTCGACCAGGGCCAGTGCCAGGTCGATGCCGGCGCTGACGCCGGCCGAGGTCCACAAATGCTCCTGTTCGACGAAGATCGACTCGGCATCGACCTGCACCTCAGGGAACAGCCGCTGCAGGTCGTCGCACATCGCCCAGTGGGTGGCGGCACGACGCCCCTGCAGTAAACCGGCCGCGGCAAGCAGGAAGGTGCCGCTGCACACCGATGCCGTGCGTCGTGCCTTGTGGCTGGCGTGTCGCAGGGCTTCGATCAACTCGCCCTGGTCAGGCAGCAGCCCGATCATCTGCGGTGCTCCGGGCACCACCAGCGTGTCCAGGGCCTGGTCGAGCAGGACTTGCAGGCATTCGCTGGCCACCGCCAGGCCCTCGGCTGTGGTGATCAGCCCACCGCCAAGACTTGCCGTACGCACTTCATAGCCTGGCAGCCCTCGTTCGTTGCGGGCCTTGCTCGCCGCCCAGAACACGGTCTGTGCGCCCGTCAGGTCAAGCAGGCCCATTTGCGGGTAGGCGAGGAACAACACTCGACGCGGCAGGTCGTGGCAGACGTGGGGGGTATCCGGGAAGCTGGCGGGATGGGTCATGGGCATGTCGACGCTGGAAGGACGTCTACATGGTACTGCACCGCGGGCGAGGCCGCGGTGCCGAGCTGCCGGGTGGCGTGCCTTACAGGTCCAGCACCAGCCGTGCGCTGCGCGCGCGCGACACGCACAGCATCATGGTCTGCTGCGAGGCTTTTTCCTCATCGCTCAGGTACTGGTCGAAATGTTCGGCTTCGCCTTCGAGGATGGCCGTCTCGCAGGTGCCGCACACACCTTCGCGGCACAGGCACTCGACCTTGGCCGCCTTGGACTTCTCGATGGCCTGGAGGATGGTCATGCCTTGCTCGACTTCAAGTTCGGTGCCCGAGCGCGCCAGCACCACGGTGAAAGCGCTGCCGGCGGCAGGGGCGGCAGCGGCGAACTGCTCCCAGTGCACGCGTGACTCGGCGATCCCGGCTGCTGCGGCACTGGCGATCACTGCGTCGATCAGCGGCTTGGGGCCGCAGACATAAAGGTGCGCATCATCGGGCAGGTTGGCGCAGAGGGCGGCCAGGTCAAGCTCGCGCTCGAGGCTGTCGATGTAGAACCGTGTGCTGTGCGCATGCGGGCCATTTTCCAGGTCGGCCTGGAAGGCGCCGTGCTCGGGGGCGCGGAAGGCGTAGTGCAATTCATAGGGCGTCGCGCCGCCTTCGAGTTCGTGCAGCTGCGCCAGGAACGGGGTAATGCCGATGCCGCCGGCGATCAACACATGGCGACCGGCCTCCGGCTCCAGGGCGAACAGGTTGTTGGGGCTGGAGATGGTCAGCTCGCTGCCCACCTCCACCTGGTGATGCATGAACGCCGAGCCGCCCTTGGACTGCTCCTCGAGGCGCACGCCGATCTGGTAGCTGGACAGTTCGCGCGGGTCGCTCATCAGTGAGTAGGCATTGCTGAACTGGCGCCCGTCGGCACCTTGCATCTGCACGATGACGTGGCTGCCACCGGTGAAGGCCGGCAGGGCGGCGCCGTCGGCGCGGGCCAGGGTGAAGCGCTTGATCAGCGGGGTGGCTTGCTCCACGCCGGTGACCTTTACCTTGAACATCTCGTATTGCTTGGCCATGGCGTACCTCGACAGCAAAGCCCCGCGCCAGGCCCTGGCGCGGGACGAACTTCAGGGAAATCAGTCGTCCAGGTGGGCGACGGCGATCAGGTTGTGGAAGTGGGCAATACCGTGCTCGCTGACACCGCTGCGCTGCTGGTCGACCATGATCCGGCCCTGGCCACGGTAGCCGCGCGACTTCAGGCCCTTCTGCACGCTTTCCACCAGGCGCAAGTCTTCTGGGCGGAACACTTCGCGGTACCAGTCGATGAGTTTTTGCTGCTCTTCGCTGATGTCCTTGTTGAGGAAGTAGATGTCGTAGTGTTGCAGGGTGGTTTCGGCATCGACCGGGAACTCGTAGATCACGGTCATGAAGTCGGCCCCTGGCGGCACGTTGAACATGGTGCACGGCCAGGCCCAGAAGCCGGCGAAGGACGGATCCTTCACCGATTCGTCGAATGTGAACGACTGCTCCGAAGGTGTCGCCACCCCGTACTGCAGGGTCCAGTTGCCGTGCAGGCTATGGCTGTACTGGCCGACGTCGACCGACGCGGAGAAACCAGGATGGGCCGGGGCGCAGTGGTAGCACTCCAGGTAGTTGTCGACGATGGATTTCCAGTTGGCCGGGGTGTCGCTGACGAAGCGCGCCGCCAGGTGCAGGTCGTCGATCACCGGGCAGGCCGCGCGCATGCGCTGCTGCAGGCCTGGAAGCTGGTCTTCGACGGAGCCTGCATCGTTGTCCATGTTGATGAAGATGAAGCCTGCGTACTCTTCAACGCGCAGCTGCACCAGGGTGGAGTTCTGCTTGTCGAAGTTGACCACGTTCTCGCAGTTGCGCGCGTGGGCCAGTTCGCCGTCGAGCTTGAAGGTCCAGGCGTGGTAGGGGCAGGTGATGACGTTCTTGGCCTTGCCGCTGCCTTCGAGCAACTGGTGGCCGCGGTGCGGGCAGACGTTGTAGAAGGCACGCAGCACATCGTCGCGGCCACGCACGACGATGATGCTTTCGCCGATCACTTCGCGCGTGATGTAGGCATTCTTCTCGGCAACCTCGCTACCGTGGCCGACGCAGATCCAGCTGCGGGCAAAGATGGCTTCCTTCTCGTGCTCGAACACCGAGGCCTTGGTATAGAAGTTGGCCGGGATGGTGTAGGCCTCTTCAGGGTTGGTGCAGAAGTCGGCGGGCAGGCGTTTGAAATCGTTCATGGCTGTCTCTCGGTTTTATTTTGGGTTAACGCGTATCTGTCAGTTAACAAGCAGGGCAAAAAAATTTTCGATCCCGTGTCGAGCATCCTCGTAGGAGCGGGCTTGCCCGCGAAGAGGCCCGCCCACTCACCACATGCTCACCGCCGATCAGTGAACCGTCGCCGCGCTGCGCGGTGCTTTCGCGGGCGCTTGCTCACCGGCCAGGCGCGCCGCTTCTTCCTCGATGCGGTAGGCCGGCATGTCGCCGTAGTCCGCGGCAAGCCATTTGAAGAATCCGTAGATCTTCACCAGCAGGATCACCATGAACGGTATCGCGGTCAGGACCACAGCGGTCTTCATGGTCGACAGCGAGGCCTTGGCGAACAGCATGGCCAGCGGTACCAGGGTCAGCACCACGCACCAGAACAGGCGCAGGGTCGGGCTCGGGTCGTCGCCTTCGCGCAGGTTGCGTGTGCTGGTGGCGGCTACGGCGTAAGCGGCGGCGTCCATGTGCGAGGCACAGAACACGGCCATGATGAACAGGTACGCCGCCAGGAACAGCGTGCCCCACGGCAACGCCAGCAGCAGGTCGGTTACCGCCGCTTCGCCGCCCAGTTCACTGAGCATCTTCGGCACGTCGATCTGACCGTTGATGAACTGGTGCATGCTGTAGCTTTCCAGCGCGCCGAAGAAGAACCAGCAACCGAAGCTGCCGCCCATCAGCAGGGCGAACACCACTTCCTTGATCTGCCGGCCGCGCGATACACGGGCGACGAACATGGCAACGCCTGGGGCATAGGATACCCACCACAGCCAATAGAACACTGTCCAGTTGCGGGTGAAGGCGCCGTCGCCGGCCGGGTCGGTGAACAGGCTCATGTGCACGTAGTGCTGGAACATCAGGCCGACGGCGTTGGCTGTGTTGTTGATGGTGAACTGGGTCGGGCCGACCAGCAGCACCACGCCGGCGAACACCAGGGCGCCGATGCAGACCATCTTCGACAGGCGCTGCAGGCCGCCATCGATACCGATGTAGGAACTGAGCGAGAACAGCAGCGCCACCGCGCCGATCACCAGCAGTTGCACGGTGAAAGTGTTGGGGGTGCCGGCCAGGTCCGACAGGCCGCGGGTCAGGGTCGAGGCGGTCAATGCCAGCGACACGGTCAGCGCGCCCATCATGGTCAGCAGGAAGATCAGGTCCACTGCGCGGCCAACGGGGCCGGTGGCCTTGAAGCCGGTCACCGCTTCGATGATCGAGGCCAGGTTCAGGCCGGTCTTCTTGCGTACGTGGAAGTGGTAGGCCAGGGCCAGCGATGCCAAGGCGTAGATCGACCAGGCGCTGATGCCCCAGTGGAAGAACGAGTAGCTGACGCTGTATTCCAGGGCCTGGGCGGACATCGGTGCGATGTTCAGGCCGGGTGTCTGGTAGTAGTAGGCCCATTCCATCACGCCCCAGTACAGGGTCGAGGACCCCATGCCAGCGCAGATGAACATGAACACCCAGGTGGTGGTGGCATATTCGGGTTTGCCACTGCCCAGGCGGATGTTGCCGTACTTGCTGAAGGCGATGTACAGCACCGCGAGGGTGCTGGCGAACACCAGCACCTGGACGCTGGTGCCGAAGGTACGGGTGGACAGTTCGAACAGCTGGTTGGCCATGCCTTCTGCCTGAACAGGGAAGGCTGCGAGGCCGATCACGGTGAGCAGTACAGCAAGCAGGCTCATGGCAATCAGGAACACGTCGATCTTTTTGTTATAGGGGGACATCAATTGTCTCCTGGAGCTTTTCTTGTAGTAGGAGTCAGGCGTTGAGGAAGTCCGTATCGGTGAGGCTTTTTTATTCTGTTAACCATTGATTAACACAAATCCATTGGTTAACGGAAAGTGTGCATGGATTTGTCGAGGGCCGCAAGAGGATCGTCGGACAATCCTGATGGCGGGTTTTGTGGCGATGTGGTCAAAGCGAGGCTGGTGCAGTTCCGGTGAGCGCGCGAAGCCCGCTCTATCCCTATGAGAGCGGCGACCCGCCGCTCTCACGGATATCCATACTGCTGGTCAGGCGTCGAGCAGTTCGGCGATGGCCTTGCCGACCTCTTGGGTCGAACGGCTGCCGCCCATGTCGCGGGTGGTGCCGCCGTTGGCGATCACGGTCTCGATGGCCTTGAGGATGTCGTCGTGAGCGGCCTGATAGCGCGCGTCGTCGCCGTCCTTGCCGAGGAACTCTAGCATCAGCGCGCCGGACCAGATCATCGCGATCGGGTTGGCGATGTTCTTGCCGTAGATGTCTGGCGCCGACCCATGCACCGGCTCGAACAGCGATGGGAACTTGCGTTCGGGATTGAGGTTGGCCGAGGGCGCGATGCCGATGGTGCCAGCGCACGCCGGGCCCAGGTCGGAGAGGATGTCGCCGAACAGGTTGGAGGCCACCACCACGTCGAAACGTTCTGGCTGCAGCACGAAGCGTGCGCAGAGAATGTCGATGTGCTGCTTGTCCCAGCTGATCTCGGGGTAGTGCGCGGCCATTGCGGCGGTGCGCTCGTCCCAGTAGGGCATGCTCACGGCCATGCCGTTGGACTTGGTCGCCGAGGTCACGTGCTTGCGCTCGCGGGTCTGGGCGACTTCGAACGCGTACTTGAGGATGCGGTCGACGCCGCGGCGGGTGAACACCGATTCCTGCAGCACGAATTCGTTGTCGGTGCCTTCGAACATGCGTCCGCCGAGCGAGGAGTATTCACCCTCGGTGTTCTCGCGGATCACCACGAAGTCGATATCACCCGGCTGCTTGTTGGCCAGTGGGCAGGGCACGCCGGGGAACAGGCGCACCGGGCGGATGTTGACGTACTGATCGAAGTCGCGGCGGAACTTGAGCAGCGAGCCCCACAGCGAGATGTGGTCGGGCACCTTGTCTGGCCAGCCGACGGCACCGAAGAACAGCGCATCGAAGCCCTTGAGCTGTTCGAACCAGTCATCGGGCATCATCTTGCCGTGGGCCAGGTAGTAGTCGCAGCTGGCCCATTCGAAGAACTCGAATTGCAGGTCCAGGCCGTGCTTGCGTGCCGCGGCCTCGACCACGCGGATGCCTTCGGGGAGGACTTCGTTGCCGATGCCGTCACCCGGGATGGCGGCGATTTTGAAGGTCTTGGTCATGACGTGCATCTCGTGTGTGGGAACAGATGCGGCTCATGCTATAAGGAGGCTATTCAGAGATAATCCATCCATTCATTTATTCTTAGTGTACATATCGTGAATAATCTGCCTAATCTCGACGACCTCGATATCTTCCTGCACGTGGCCCGTCGTGCCAGCTTTGCTGCAGTGGCGGACGAGCGCGGCATGTCGCCGGCGTTCGTCAGCAAGCGTATTCGGCTACTCGAAGAAAGCCTGGGCGTACGCCTGCTGCATCGCACCACGCGACGGGTGACGGTGAGCGAGGAGGGCGAACGGGTCTATCAGTGGGCACAACAGATCTTCAATGCGCTTCAGGGCATGGACGACGATCTCAACGCCGGCCAGCGCGAGCCTGCCGGGCAACTGCGCATCGCCAGCAGCCTGGGGCTGGGGCGACGTTTCGTGGCACCAGCACTGTCGGAGCTGGCGGCGCGCTATCCGCGCCTGGACATCCGTCTGGACGTGCACGATCGGCTGGTGGACCTGATCGCCGAAGGTGTCGACCTGGACATTCGCGTGGGCAACGTCATCGCACCGCACCTGATTGCCAAGCCTCTGGCGCGCAATCGCCGGGTGCTCTGCGCGGCGCCGGCCTACCTGGCCCGGCACGGTACACCGCGCACCTTGGCGGAGCTGGCCAGCCACGACTGCCTGGTGATCAAGGAACGCGATCATCCATTCGGTCTGTGGCACCTGGAGGGGCCCAGTGGCGAAGAAAGCGTGCGGGTGACCGGGCCGCTGTCGAGCAACCATGGCGAGGTGGCGCACCAGTGGTGCCTGGATGGGCGCGGAATCCTGCTGCGCTCGTGGTGGGATGTGCACGACAACCTGGTCGATGGCCGGTTGGTACAGGTACTGGAGGATTACCAGCAGGCGGCGGACATCTGGGCGGTGTACACCGCGCCCTTGGCCGGATCGGCCAGAGTGCGGGTGGCGGTGGAGTTCTTCCGGCAGTACTTTGCCGAGCGGTATCGGTTGCCGGAGTGACTTCGGTCTCTGCCCTCGACGGCCATCGGCCCTGCAGGAGTGGCCTCATGTCGCGAAAGGGCTGCGCAGCAGCCCCCGATACTCTGTGTATCTGCACAGATCCTGGACCCGCTACGCGGCACCTTTCAGGACACAAGCAGCGATTAGGCGCTCCGACTTGCCGCGAGACGACCGCTGCAAAACCGCTCAACCCTTGCGCAAACAGCTGACTGTTGCGCAACCCTGGGCCGCAACTGTGCTGGTCGCTGTCGACGGAATACCCTTATGCTGTAACGAAATATGTCTAGTAAAGCCTGAGAGAAGGAACACCGAAATGCCAGTCAAGGACCTGTTGATCGCTCTGGTGGTGATCATTGCCTGGGGCGTCAACTTCGTGGTCATCAAGGTCGGGCTCGATGGCCTTCCGCCCATGCTGCTCGGTGCCTTGCGTTTCATGCTGGTGGCCTTTCCGGCAATCCTCTTCATCAAGCGTCCGAACCTGCCCTGGCGTTGGCTGATTGCCTATGGCGCGACCATCTCGCTGGGGCAGTTCGCCTTCCTGTTCCAGGCCATGTATAGCGGCATGCCCCCGGGTCTGGCTTCGCTGGTGCTGCAGTCGCAGGCGTTCTTCACCCTGGGTTTCGCCGCGCTGTTTCTGGGCGAGCGCTTGCGCCCGGCCAGTGTGCTCGGGTTGCTTGTGGCGGCCGGCGGCCTTGCGGTGATCGGCAGCGAAGACAGCAGCCATGTGCCATTTGTGGCGCTGCTGTTGACCCTGTGCGCCGGCGCCATGTGGGGCATGGGCAATATCATTACCCGTCGCTTCGGCTCGGTGGATCTGGTGGCCCTGGTGATCTGGGGCGGGTTGATTCCGCCGCTGCCGTTCCTGGCGCTGTCGTGGTGGTTGGAGGGGCCGGAGCGTATTGGCCATGCGTTGGCCAACATCGGCATGAGTTCGGTGCTGGCGCTGCTCTACCTGGCGCTGGTCGCCACCATGCTCGGCTACAGCCTGTGGAGCACATTGCTGTCGCGTCACCCGGCCGGCAAGGTCGCGCCATTTTCGCTGCTGGTGCCGGTGATTGGCCTGAGCTCTTCGGCCTGGCTGCTCGGCGAGCGCCTCAGCGCCGCGCAGGGTTGGGGGGCGCTGCTGGTGATGCTGGGGCTGCTGATCAACGTCTTCGGGCCTCGCCTGAGCCAGCGCCTGCGAGCTGCCAGCGCGCACTAGCGCTGTTCAGTGCAAGGCTCTGTTAGGATCTGGGGTTTTCCAGAACCACGGAGCCGCGCCCATGATCATTTCCACTACCAGCCAGCTCGAAGGTCGCCCGATCGCCGAGTACCTCGGCGTGGTCAGCGCCGAATCGGTGCAGGGCGTCAACTTCGTGCGCGATTTCTTCGCACGTTGGCGCGACTTCTTCGGCGGTCGCTCGCAAACCCTGGAAAGCGCATTGCGCCAGGCGCGCGAGCAAGCCACCGAGGAGTTGCTGGAGCGGGCACGTCGCTTGCAGGCCGATGCAGTGGTTGGCGTGGACTTCGAAATCAGCATGCCGTCCGTACAGGGCGGAATGGTCGTGGTGTTCGCCACCGGCACGGCTGTGCGCCTTAGATAGCGGCCAGGTGCCATTGGTCGGGCAAAGGACTTTCGTCCGAGTGGTCTGCAAATGACCGACTAGTCTCATTTCTACGGGCCGTGTTTCTCTGGGCAAGCAGGTTGCTTGCCGACGCGGACGCCTTTGGAGGGAGACAGGGCATGAGCGAGTCCTATATCGAAGACCTGAACGACGCATTCCCGATCAATAACCAGGTGCGTTGCGGCCAGACGGCCTTTCACCTGGGTTTTGCCAACATGACCCACGACGAATCCGAGCAGCTTCAGCCGGCCCACTTGCAGCGCAGCAAGAAAGGGCGTTTCACGCCACGGGTGCCAGCCAAGAAATCATCCTGACGCCTCATTGATCCCATTGCGTGAGACCGCGCCGGGCATGAAAAAGCCCGGCCTTGCGGGCCGGGCTCAAGTAGCGGTGTACAACTCAGTTGAGTGGGTCGATCACCTTGACGGCCTGCTGCTCACGGGCAGCGGGCCATTCTTGTTGCAGGGTCATGAGCACGCGTTCGACGAACTGAGTGTCGGCGGCGGCCTTCTTGCCAACGTAGCCCTGGCCACGGCGGTAGACCTTGAAACGGGCGCACATGCTGTCGGGCATATGCAGGTCGGATTCGTCTTCGACGGTGTTGGCCGGCAGGCGGTCGAGGCGGACCTCGCCGGTCTGGCTGACCCACAGCAGGTGGTCGTCGAGGCTGTCCTTGCGCGCGGCGAACAGCTGGGCCAATTGGTCGATCGTAGGATTGTTGTTCAAGTTCATCATAAAGCCCCCATTACCCATTCGTTGGTGATTTTCACAGTTGGCGCCACAGCGGTGTAGCGCTCTACCAAGGCTGCTACAGCAGCATCGCAACAGGGGCTTTCTCACGCTGCCTTTTGGACAGTTTCCCTCTCCACGAACGGCCTGCGTTACCGCGCAGGCCGTCTGGAATACCCTTGCCACCGCTCCCGATCAGGGAGACGGCCTCATCATGCACAAGGCTGGGGAAGGGCGTCAATGGTTTTGTAGTGAAAATTTTTTCTCACTACATCTTGTCGGACAATCCTGCTTTTTCAGGGGAATAGCGTGTACTTGAGGTCATTGCTTTCAAGGAGTTCGCAGGTGATTGTGTGAGGGCAAGCACCTCCCAGCCTCTACGCAACCACCTTGAAAGGCATGCCACTCAAAGCGCCACGGCAGACAGGATCGCGTAGGCTGCACGAACCCGTTCATCGTTGGGGTAATTGCGATTGGCAAGCAACGCAATGGCCATGCCCTTGCTCGGCACGAACACCACGTAGGCGCCGAACCCTGTGGTGGCACCGGTCTTGTTGTACCAGTACCCAGGAGCGTCCGGCTGCGCCGGCTGTAGGCGTTTGGTGGCCTGTGCTTCGCGGATCATCTGCACACCGTTGCCCTTGACCAGGGTGTCGAGTGCGACCGGATAGGGGTAGCGCTCCCAGCCCAGGCCCTGGGTCATGTCGCCCACCTGGAAGTAGCCGCCGTGGGTGATGGCGATCGCCTTGGCCATATCCGCCGACAATCCCTGCGGGTCGAGCTGCGCGCGCAGGTAGGCGAGCATGTCGGTGGCGCTGGTCTTGATGCCGTAGGCTTCGTCGGCGAAGGGCCCCGGGCTGACGCGAATCGGGCGCTCATTGGCATCGTAGCCCTGGGCATAGTGGCTGCGCTCTGCTGCCGGGACCTGCAGGTAGGTGTGCTTCAGGCCCAGGCCTGGGAGCACGTCCTGGCGCATCAGTTCGGCGAACGGGCGCTTCTGCGCCTGCGCCGCGAGGTTACCGAACAGTCCCAGGCTCGGATTGGAATAGCAACGGCGGGTGCCGCGCTCGGTTTTCTGTTGCCACTGCTGGAGGAACACCAGCGCCTGCGCGTCGTTGCTTACCTCGTCGGGAAACTGCAACGGCAGGCAGTCAGCACTGTAGGCGCCCAGTTCCAGGACGCTCGCCGAGCCCAGCGCGGACTTTTCCAGTGCCGGTTGGTAGCGGCTGGCCGGGGCATCGAGGTCGAGCTTGCCTTGGGCGCTGGCCAGTGCGACGAGGGTCGCGGTGTAGGTCTTGCTCACCGAGCCGACTTCGAACAGCGTGTCGCGGGTCACGGGGCGATTGTCGGCCTTGTCGGCCACGCCGTAGCTGAAGTAGTGCGCCTGGCCATTGGCGTAGACCGCCACGGCCATGCCGGGAATGCGTTGTGCCTGCATCAGTGGCTGGACGATGGCGTCGACCTGGTGTTGCAGGTCGTCTGCCAGCGCCGGGGTTGCGGTCATCGCCAGGGCCAGGGTGAGCAGGGCGGGGCGGAGGTTGTACATCGGTAGGTTTCCTTGCCTGGAAGAGGGCCAATGTCCGTTCAGCGACACTGGCGGGGGTTCCGGCGTTAGCGCCGAGAGAGCGCAGACCTTATCGTCAGGCCTTGCACCATGACAAGACGGACACTTCATGAAGTACCTGCGCATGCTTTTCGATAAATTCACCCTGACCCTGCTCTCGGTGGTCCTGCTGGCGACCTTGCTGCCCTGCTCGGGTGACGGCGCAGTGGCCTTCGGCTGGCTGACCAACCTGGCGATTGGCCTGTTGTTCTTCCTGCACGGCGCCAAGCTGTCACGCGAGGCGATCATCGCCGGTGCCGGCCACTGGCGCCTGCACATCCTGGTGTTCTCCTGCACCTTCGTACTCTTTCCATTGCTGGGCCTGGCGTTCAAGCCACTGTTCGTGCCGCTGGTGGGCAACGAGCTGTACCTGGGCCTGCTCTACCTGTGCGCCTTGCCTGCGACCGTGCAGTCGGCCATCGCCTTCACCTCGCTGGCACGCGGCAACGTCCCGGCAGCGATCTGCAGTGCGGCGGCCTCCAGCCTGCTGGGCATCTTCCTCACGCCACTGCTGGTGATGCTGTTGCTGGGTGCTGACGGCGATACCGGTTCGGGGCTCGATGCGGTACTTAAGATCACCCTGCAACTGCTGGTGCCCTTCGTGGCCGGGCAAATCGCCCGTCGCTGGATCGGCGCCTGGGTCAAGAAGAATGCACGCTGGCTGAAGATCGTCGACCAGGGTTCGATCCTGCTGGTGGTCTATACCGCGTTCAGTGAAGCGGTCGTGACGGGCTTGTGGAATACCGTCTCGCCGCAGCACCTGCTGGGTCTGTTCGTCGCCTGCGGCGTGTTGCTGGCGGTGGTGCTGCTCGGTACCCGCTTGCTGGGGCGCGTGCTGGGCTTCAGCGTCGAAGACCGCATCACCATCCTGTTTGCCGGCTCGAAGAAGAGCCTGGCCACCGGGGTGCCGATGGCTCAGGTATTGTTCGTGGGTAGCGGGATCGGCGCGATGATCCTGCCGCTGATGCTGTTCCACCAGATCCAGCTGATGGTGTGTGCGGTGCTGGCGCAGCGCTACGCAGCGCGGGAAGTGGTGGGCGAGGAAGCTTCGGCGGCGTCCTGACGCAGAGGATAGTGTGAGCGGGACGCGAAGCGCCTACCGTTCACACCAACGCTCGCTCTATCCCGCCCGCCACCAGGCTCTCCATCAGCCCGACGCCTTGCAGCTCGGGCACACCACGCGCTTGCAGCACGCCCGGCAGCTGGTTCAGCAAGCTGCCCAGCACGTGCCCGGCCGCTGCCAGCACCTCGCCGCCATGGCGCGCCTTGGGCGCAACCAATTGCAACAACCCGGTTTCGTAGTCGTGGCGCAGCTCGCCCAGGCGTGCCTGCTGAGCCTCGCTCAGGCAGCAGAAATCCCGCTCTGCCAGACGAAACTGCAAGGACCGCTCGCTGTGCAACTGCCAGTGCGCAGCAATCAGGCCAGGCAATGCCGGCTTGCCTCTGGCCAGCGCGCGGCGGCCTTGGTCGAGCGTGGCCAGCAGTTCTTCATACAGCTCCTCGATCAGGTCGAACAACAGGTCCTGCTTGCTCGGGAAATGGTGGTACAGCGAGCCCGCCGTCAGCCCGACATGCGCGGCCAGCTCGCGCATGCTGACCTGGCCGAAGCCTTTTTCGGCGAACAGCGCCATGGCCCTGTCGCGGCGTTCCTCGAAATTGGCGCAGCGCAGGGCAGCAGTGACCGGCATGGCGCGCGCTCCTCAGTAGGTGAAGAAACCACGGCCGCTCTTGCGCCCGAGGTAGCCGGCGGCAACCATCTCCTTGAGCAGCGGTGCAGGGCGGTACTTGCTGTCGTTGAAGCCCTCGTGGAAGGCCTCCATGATCGCCAGCAGGGTGTCCAGGCCAATCAGGTCGGCCAGTGCCAGCGGGCCGATCGGTTGGTTGCAGCCCAGGCGCATGCCCGTGTCGATATCTTCGGCGCTGGCCAGGCCCTCCTGACGCACGAAGATCGCCTCATTGATCATCGGCACCAGGATGCGGTTGACCACGAAGCCGGGGCGGTTGCCCGCAGTGATCGGTGTCTTGCCCAACTTCTCGGTGACCAGCAGCGCCTGGGCGTAGGTCGTGTCGCTGGTCTGAAGGCCACGGATGACCTCGACCAGGGCCATCATCGGCACTGGGTTGAAGAAGTGCACACCGATGAACCGCTCAGGGTGCTCGATGCTGGCGGCCAGCTGAGTGACCGACAGCGATGAGGTATTGGTGGCGATCAGGCACTGTGCAGCGACACTGGCGGCCACCTGCTGGAGGATGCGCTGCTTGAGCGCCAGGTTTTCGGTCGCGGCCTCGATCACCAGTTGCGCGCTCGACAGCTGCGCGTAGTCGGTACTGGTGCGGATGCGCGTCCTGGCGGCTTGGGCCTTGTCCGCCTCGAGGGTGCCCTTGCTGACCTGGCGTTCCAGGTTCTTGCTCAGTGTGGCGACACCGCGCTCAAGCGCCGCGTCACTGACATCGATGAGCAACACCTGGAAGCCGGCTATCGCGCACACCTGAGCGATGCCGTTGCCCATGGTACCGGCGCCAATCACGGCGATTTGCTGGATGGTCATGTCGATGCTCCCGTCACACGCGCTCGAAGACCACGGCGATGCCTTGGCCGCCACCGATGCACATGGTCGCCAGTGCATAGCGCCCCTGGATGCGCTGCAACTCGTGAATGGCCTTGGTGGCGATGATCGCGCCAGTGGCGCCGACCGGGTGGCCGAGCGAGATGCCCGAACCATTGGGGTTGACCTTTTCCGGATCGAAGCCCAACGCCTGGGCCACGGCGCAGGCCTGGGCGGCGAAGGCTTCGTTGGATTCGATCACGTCCAGGTCCTTGACCGACAGGCCGGCTTTTTCAAGCACCTTGCGCGTGGCCGGGATCGGGCCCAGGCCCATCAGCTCGGGTTCGACCCCGGCATGGGCGTAGGCCACCAGCCTTGCCAGCGGCTTGAGGCCAAGGCGGCGCACCGCATCGCCGGTCGCCAGGACCAGGCCGGCGGCGCCGTCGTTGATGCCGCTGGCATTGCCGGCGGTGACGCTGCCGTCTTTCTTGAAGGCGGTGCGCATGCCCGCCAACTGCTCGGCACTGACATCGCCGCGCACGTGCTCATCGATGGCGAACTGCACACTGCCTTTGCGGGTCTTCAGTTCGATCGGCACGATCTGGCTGTCGAAACGACCTTCGGCGATGGCGCGGGCGGCGCGACGCTGGCTGGTCAACGCCAGTTCGTCCTGCATTTCACGGGTGATGCCGTGCTTGGCCGCGACGTTCTCGGCGGTGATACCCATGTGGAAGCCTTCGAACGGATCCTGGAGGATGCCGACCATGTAGTCGATGCCCTGCAGGTCACCCATGCGTGCCCCCCAACGGGCTTGCGGCAGCAGGTAAGGGCCGCGGCTCATGGACTCGGCGCCAGCAGCCAGGGCAATGTCGGTATCGCCCAGCAGCAGGCCCTGGGCGGCGGATACGATCGCTTGCAGACCCGACCCGCACAGGCGGTTGACGTTGAATGCCGGGGTTTCCTTGGGAATGCCGGCGTTCATCGCCGCCACTCGGCCCAGGTAGGCGTCGCGTGGTTCGGTCGGGATCACGTTGCCCATCACCACATGGCCGATCTGCTCGGCGGCCACGCCCGAGCGCTCGATGGCAGCGCGGGTCACGGCGGTGGCGAGGTCGGCCAGCGGCAGGTCCTTGAGTGAGCCACCAAAACCACCGATGGCCGAACGCACTGCACTGACGACATAGATTTCTGCGCTGCTCATATATAGCTCCGATTGCGAAGGCGTGGCGGGACGGTGCCGGGCTCTGCGAGAATGGCGACCGTTGCGGATGGGGTCCGAGTCTAGGCAAAGGCCGGGAAGGGGCCTATGCCGAAACTGCTCAGTCAACCTGGCATTTTTTGCCACTCAGCATAGACAGCGGATATCCGT
This sequence comes from Pseudomonas sp. S44, assembly GCF_016624805.1. Lineage (NCBI taxonomy): Bacteria > Pseudomonadati > Pseudomonadota > Gammaproteobacteria > Pseudomonadales > Pseudomonadaceae > Pseudomonas > Pseudomonas sp. S44. Next base: position 485,597 of record NZ_JACVTY010000001.1, on the reverse strand, counting down.
CATGCGCGAAAGCGATTCGGTCGCGGTGTACTTTCTCAATGCCATGCTCCACGCCCTGCGCGATCGCCCCGATGAGCGCGATGCGCAACTGCGTGCGGTCGGCATCGACCCGGCGCTGCTCGCCCGCCCCCAGGCGCGGGTACCGGCCAAGGCGTTCGCCCGGCTGTGGCTGGCGCTGATCGAAGACCTGGACGACGAGTTCTTTCGTCTCGACAGCCATGGCATGCCGATGGGCAGCTTCGCCCTGATCTGCCGTGGCTTGATCCAGGAGCCGACCCTGGAAAAGGCGCTGCGTCAGTGCCTGGGTAACTTCGCGTTGTTCCTGCGCGATTTGCGCGGCAGTTTCGCGGTGCGCGGCGGGCGTGCGGTGATCAGCGTGCAGTCGAATATCGACGATCCGCTGACACGGGTCTATGCCGAGGAAACCTTCCTGGTGCTGGTGGTCGGCCTGCTGTGCTGGCTGGCCGGACGGCGCATCAGCATCGACCGCACCGAGCTTGCCGTGGCGCGCCCGGCGCAGGACGACGACACGCTGCTGTGGGGGCCGGACCTGCGCCTGGGCAGTGGGCGTACCGAAGTGGAGTTCGACAGCGCCTGGCTGCGCCTGCCGGTGGTGCAGGACCTGGCGGCGCTCAAGACCTTCCTGCGCAGCGCGCCGCAGGGCCTGGTGATCCGTTTTCGCAACCAGGGCGACCTGGTGGCGGAGGTTTATCGCCATCTGCGCAGCCGTGGCTACGGACAGTGGCCGACCCTGACGGCCATGGCCGAGCGCCAGGGCCTGAGCGCCAGTACCTTTCGCCGGCAACTGGAGCGCGAGGGGCGCTCGTACCAGCAGATCAAGGATGAAGTGCGCCGGGCCATGGCGTTCGAGCGTTTGCGCGAGGGGCAACTGAGCATTGCCGAGATCGCCGAGCAGACCGGGTTCCAGGAGCCCAGCGCCTTTCACCGGGCGTTCAAGAAGTGGACGGGGCAGAGTCCGGGGAGTTATCGGACCCGGCTGGGTGTGAACCCGCAGACCGCCGGGGCCGCATAGCGGCCCCAAAGGCTCCACCTCAAGCCGGCACCATGGCAAAGCCGACACCAAAGCGGTTCCAGGCATTGATGGTAGCGATCGCCAGGGTCAGGTTGGCAACTTCACCTGCTTCGAAATGCTCCAGCAGCGCTTCGTACTCGACCTGCGGTGCACCGCGCTCAGGCAAGCGGGTGAGGCTTTCCAGCCAGGCCAGTGCGGCGCGTTCACGCGGGGTGAAGAAACGGGTTTCCTGCCACACGCTCAGGGTCTGCAAGCGTGCCTCGCTTTCGCCCGCCTTGCGCGCATCGTTGGCGTGCAGGTTCACGCAATAGGCGCAGCCATTGATCTGCGAGGCGCGCAGGCGCACCAGTTCGAGCAGTGAATGCTCCAGGCCGCACTTGGCCAGGACCTGCTCCAGGCCGACCATGGCCTTGTAGGCTTCAGGGGCGTGCCTGGCCCATTCGATTCGATCGTGCATGGTGATTCTCCAGTCAGTTCAAGTCAGGGGTGATTCGTGGTGCCAGCGTAGCGCCGTTGCCTGCAGGGCCCGATAGCCAATCCCGCTATTTGCCGGGAGACCAATGCCGGCATTCGTGCGGCCACTGACCTGCATCCAATCTCTTCATTTCTGCCGCGCGCCAGCAGCCGGGATAATGGCCGCCTGTTGTTCGAGGAGTATCGATTCATGTCCAACGAAACCTTCATGCGTGAAGCACTGGCACTGGCCCGCGCCAATATCGAAGCGGGTGGTCGCCCGTTCGGTGCGGTGCTGGTGCACCAGGGCCAGATCGTCGCCCGTGCGGTCAACGAGATCCACAGCACTCAGGACCCGACTGCCCATGCCGAGTTGCAGGCGATCCGCAAGGCCGCCCAGGCCTTGGGCAGGTCGCGTCTGGACGGTGCCGAAATCTATGCCAGCGGCCACCCGTGCCCGATGTGCCTGGCCGCCATGCACCTGTGCGGCATCGAGCGGGCATGGTTCGCCTATGACAACGACGAGGGCGAGCCTTACGGGCTGTCTACGGCAGCGGTCTACGCGCAGATGGCACGTGCACCGCAGCAGCAGAGCCTGCCACTGCGCATGCTCAAGCCTGAGGGCGAGGCCGGCCTCTACCAGCAGTGGCGGCAGGCGAACCCGGTATGAGAGGCGCGTTGAACCTGCTGCTGGTGATCCTGCTGGCCCTGAACCTGCGGCCGATCCTGACCAGCATCGGCCCCTTGCTCGAACCCATGCGCAGCAGCACTGGGCTTGGCTACCAGCAAGCGGCGTTGCTCACGGCGCTACCGGTGCTGTGCATGGGGTTGGTGCCTTTGCTGCAGCCTTGGCTGCGGCGTTGGATCAGTGAGCATGGCGGGATGCTCGCCGGACTTTCGGCCATCGCCCTGGCGTGCCTGTGGCGGCTGCAACTGGACAGCGCCTGGGCGCTGATCGCCAGCGCCGTGGTCGCCGGCCTTGGCGTGGCGGTGGTGCAGGGCATGATGCCGGGGTTGGTCAATCGCTGGTTCCCGAGCCGCCTGGCTGCATCGATGGGGCTGTACTCGGCAGCGTTGATGAGCGGCGGCGGCCTGGCTGCGGTGCTCGGGCCGACTGTCAGCGAGGTGGCGGGGCGCTGGCAGGCGGGGCTTGGCATTTGGGCAGTGCCCGCGCTGCTTGCGCTGTGCGGCTGGGCCTGGCTACGCCCGCGCCACGACACGCCTCACCTGGCCGCGGCCAGCGGCGGTCACTGGTTCGGTAATCGCCGTGCCTGGTTGTTGGCGCTGTATTTCGGCCTGATCAACGGCGGCTACACCAGCATGGTCGCCTGGCTGCCGGCCTATCACCTGGAGCACGGCGGTACAGCTCAGGGCGGTGGCGAACTGGTGGGGCTGATGACCATCTTCCAGGTCAGTGGCGCGCTGGGGCTGCCATTGCTGCTGAGGCGCCTGCATGACCGGCGGCCTGGTCTGTGGTTGGCGCTGGCGATCCAGTTGGGTGGCTTTCTCGGTTTGCTGCTGGCGCCTACCCAGGCCATGGGGCTTTGGGTGGCGATGATCGGCCTAGGGCTGGGTGCGTGCTTCAGCCTCAGCCTTACCCTGACCCTCGAGCATCTGAAAACACCGGGCGAGGCGGGGAGCCTGGCTGCTTTCGTGCAGGGTGTCGGCTTCATCGTCACCGGTACCGTGCCTTATGTGACGGGCTGGCTGCGTGCGTTCACCGGTGATTTCCAGGCTGCCTGGACGCTGCTGACGTTGACCGTGGTGGCGATGCTGCTGGTGACCGCACGCTTTGCCCCCCGAGGCTACGCCGCTGCCATGGCGCGGCGGGGGCGCTCGATGCAGGCGACGACGCTCAACTGAGTTGCTGCAGGGCATCGCGCACGCGGTCCAGCGCCGGGTCGATGTCCAGCCGCTCGATGGCACCAAAGCCCATCAGCAACCCCGGACGCACTGGCACGTCGTTGAAGAACGGCGCCAGTGAATAGACGCCGACTTCGACCCGGCGAGTCAGCCTGACCAGCAGCTCCACATCGACTCCAGGTGCGGCCAGGGCGCTGAGGTGAAAGCCGGCGCTGGCCGGTACGGCGCTCAGCCAGGGCGCCAGGTCGCTTTCCAGGCGTGCGAGGATTCGCTCGCGCCGTGCGGCATAGATGTCGTGGCAACGACGAATATGGCGGTTCAGATGGCCTTCGCCGATGAAGCGCGCCAACGCCCATTGCTGCAGGCTCGGGCTGTGCCAGTCGCTCAGGTGCTTGGCCACGCAGGCGGCGCTCAGGACGCTGGGAGGCAGTACGGCATAGCCCAGGCGCAGCTCCGACAGCAAGGTCTTGGAAAAGGTACCGACATAGGCCACCAACCCGTGTCGATCCAGGCGTTGCAACGCATCGCTGGCCGGGCCCTGATAGCGAAATTCGCAGTCGTAGTCGTCCTCGATGATCAGCGCTCCGAGTTCAGCGGCGCGGGCGAGCAGGGCGTGTCGGCGCCGTTCGCTCATCGGCATGCCGAGCGGGAACTGGTGCGACGGCGTCACATAGATCAGCTGGGTGCCGTCTGCGATCTGCTCGACGCACAGCCCTTCATCGTCCACCGGCACCGACTGCAAATCAGCGCCCATCGCCAGAAACAGCTGGCGTGCCGGTGGATAGCCGGGATCCTCCATGGCTACGCGTGTACCGGGTTCGACCAGCACCCGAGCGATCAGGTCGAGCGCCTGCTGGGCGCCGTTGCACACCAGCACATCGGCGGCGCTGCAGTGCACGCCGCGGGCGAAGGCAATGTGATGGGCGATGGCTTCGCGCAGCTCGGGCAGACCCTGGGCCGGGAACTGGCGCTCGCTGTGGCGCTGGCTGCAGCGCAGGGCGTACTGCATGCAGGCGCGCCATTGATCGAAGGGAAACTGGCTCTTGGCCGATACGCCGCCGACGAAGTCGTAACGCGAGGGCGCCTCGAGCGCGGAGCGGCCGAGCACGGTGGCGCGTTGCTGCCAGCGTTCGAGGTTGCTGGCGGCGGCCAAGGCAATCGGCTCGACGTCGCTGGCCTGCAGGGCCCGCCGTGGGCTGACGAAGGTGCCACGCCCGACCACGCCGCTGAGCAGGTTGTCGTAGGTCAGCCGCGAGTACGCTTCGGCCACGGTCTTGCGCGATATCCCCAACTGCTCGGCCAGCAGGCGCGTGGGGGGCAACTGGGTGCCGGCGGCCAGGTGGCCGCTGTCGATGGCGCTGCGCAGCTGCTGGTAGAGCTGCTCGGCCAGGCCCTTGCGGCCCTCCAGGCGAATGTGTAGTTCCATGGGGCTATCCGGATGGGGGACGGCCTAGCTTGCGATTTTGGGGGGTGGCTCGCAAGTTTTGTTGCTTGGCGGGAGTTCTTTAGCGCCTGTGAGATCGAGCGCCGCCCGCGCGGCGCTTCGCGGGCAAGTCGGAGCGCCGAACCGCCGCTGTCACAAGGCCTGCCCACGCACACCCAGATCAACCCTGACGATAACGTGGCGCCAACTGTTGATTCGACAGGTGCCCGTTCAACGCCTGGCGGCTGGCCTCGAACGCCTCGAAGCGTTCGATTTCGTGCAGCGACGGAATCGAGATCAGGCGCTTGGCGTCGAAATCGGCCAGTGCCGCTTCCACCAGATCCTGCGCGGTCATGACGATCGCCGGATCCAGGTGCTCCACCGGCAGGCCGCCGATGCTCCAGAAGTCGGTGGCGGTGGCGCCTGGCAGTACGGCCTGGACCTGCACGCCCTTGTCGGCCAGCTCCTTGTGCAGGCTCTGAGTGAAGGCGGTGACGTATGCCTTGCTGCCGCCATACACGCCATTGAGCAGTTCCGGCAGCAGGCTGACCACTGAGGAGATGTTGATCAGCGCACCCTCGCCGCGCTCGACGAAGCCAGGCACCGCGGCATAGGTCAGGCGGGTGAGGGCGGTGATGTTCAGCGCGATCATGCGGGTCATCTGTTCGACGTCGCTTTCCAGCAGTGCAGTGTGGGTACCGATACCCGCGTTGTTGACCAGCAGGCCGATGCTGGCATCTTCGCGCAGACGGGTTTCGATGCGCGCCAGGTCCTGGCTGTCTGCCAGGTCTGCCGGCAGGACTTCGACGCTGCGTCCAGTCTGGCTGCTCAGGCGAGAGGCCAGTTGATTGAGGCGTTCGCGGTTGCGGGCGACCAGGATCAGGTCGTGGCCGCGGCGGGCCAGGTGTTCGGCGTAGAGTGCGCCAATGCCGGTAGAGGCGCCAGTGATGAGGGCTGTACGAGTCATGGTTGCTGCTCCGTGGGTTGGGTTGCAGCGATGATGCGCGCCTTTGATTGTGGCGCAAATGACGCATATAGTACGTTTTCAGGACATCAAGCGAGGTGGGCCATGCATCGGGTCGGCTATCTGTTGTGTGAAGGGTTCCAGGTCATGGCGCTGGCGTCGCAGTCGGTGTTCGAGTTCGCCAATGTGCTGACGGGCAAGCGTCTTTACGCCTTGGGCAACTACAGCGTGGCCGGCGGTGCGCTGATGTCGTCGCTGGGCATGCAGTTGCAGACCCAGGCTGTTAATACGCCGGGGCATGCCGACACCTGGCTGGTGGCGGGCACGTTGTCGCCGATCGCCTCACCTGCCGATCCGGCCAGCGTGGACCTGGTGCGCCGGCTGGGCGAGCAGGCGCGGCGTACCGCCGGGATCTGTACGGGGGCCTTCACCTTGGCGGCAGCCGGCCTGCTCGACGGGCGTCGGGCGACCACGCATTGGGCCTACGCCCGGGAGCTGCGGCAGATGCACCCGGCGATCCAGGTAGAGGACGACCGCATCTTCATTGCCGATGGCAACATCTGGACGTCCGCCGGCATGACCGCCTGTATCGACATGGCCCTGGGCATGCTCGAGCAGGATCACGGCCATGAGCTCGCACGAGCCGTTGCGCATCGGCTGGTGATGCACCAGCGCCGCTCGGGAGGCCAGTCGCAACATTCGCAGCTGCTCGACCTGGCACCGCGCACTGACCGCATGCAGAGTGTGCTCGACTACGCTCGCCAGCACCTGCAGCGGCCGCTGAGCGTCGAGGAACTGGCCGAGGTTGCGCACCTGAGCCCGCGCCAGTTCAGCCGCGTGTTCAGTGCCGAAACCGGGCAATCCCCGGCGCGGGCCATCGAGGGCCTGCGCCTGGAGGCAGCGCGGCTGATGATCGAACAAAGTCGGCACAGCCTGGATGTGGTGGCGCGCGAGACAGGATTTCGCGACCGTCGGCATTTGCGCGAGGCCTTTGTACGCGGGTTCGGCATTCCGCCCCAGGCGATACGTCGTGATGCGCGGCGCGTGGGGCGTGAAGGAGTCGTGGCATGAAGAAACGGGTGCGCATGGACGACCTGCAGGTGTTTGTCACCACTGTCGAGGCCGGTGGGCTTTCAGCTGCAGCGCGACAACTGGACATCTCGCCAGCCCTGGCCAGTGCCGCGTTGCAGCGCCTGGAGCACAGCCTGGGGATTCGTCTGTTGGTGCGTTCGACACGCCGACTGCGCCTGTCGGACGATGGCGAGCGCTATCTGCCCCACGCGCGTCAGGCCCTGGACGCGCTGGTCGATGGCGAAATGGCGCTGGAGCAGGCACGCGCCGAACTGGCGGGGCCATTGCGTCTGTCGATGCCGTCGGACCTGGGGCGCAACCTGCTGTTGCCCTGGCTGACGGAGTTTCAGGCCGAATATCCACGACTCGACATGCGCCTGCGGGTCAGCGACCAGGTGGCCGATCTGTTTGGCGAGCAACTGGATGCCAGCATCCGCTACGGGCTGCTGGGGGATTCCAGCCTGGTGGCCTTGCCGCTGGCCGCCGATAACCGCCGCACGTTGTGCGCGGCACCGTCCTACATCGCTCGGCATGGCGCGCCGCAGACTCCGCAGGCGCTGGCCGGGCACAACTGCCTGCGTTATGTGATGGGGGAGCAGATCCACGATCGCTGGAGTTTTGAGGATGCAGGGGCAACGAGCACGGTGCTGGTCAGTGGCGATCGCTGCAGCGATGATGCCGATATCGTGCGACGCTGGGCGGTGGCGGGGCTCGGTGTGGTCTACAAGTCGCGCCTGGATGTGCTCGAGGACATCCGCGCCGGAAGGCTGGTGGAGTTGCTGTCGGATCATGCAGGGCAGGCGGCGCCGCTGCAACTGGTATGCGCGCACCGACAGTCGCTGAGCCCGGCGGTGCGGCGGTTGCAAGGGTTTCTGGCGCAACGGCTGCAGGCCTATCTCGCGTGAGCGGATACGCCTGCAGCCGTTGCGCTTCAGGTCACAGCACCTTGAAGCCGTGGGTGCCATCGCGCTCGAGTTGCGCGATCAGACCAAACTCCCAGTCGAGGTAGCCTTGCATGGCTTCGCGCGGGTTGTCGGTCCCTTCGTATGGCCGGCGATAGCGGTCGGTACGCTCCGCTGCCAGGCGCGTTTCACCTGATTCCAGGGGGTTGCCGGCGGCGATCCAGCTTGCCGTGCCGCCTGCCAGCAGATAGACCGGTGTGCGCGTCAGGGCTTGCAGGTCGGTGGCGGCAAAGCTTGCCAGCAGGCTGCTGCCGCAGGTCAGCACGTAGCGCTCGGCCTTGGGCAGGCGCTCCAGGGCCTCGGGCAACTGCGCGCGGATCGCCCAATAAGCGCCCGGGATGTGGCGCTTGACGTAATTGGCGCTGGCGGTGAAGTCCAGCAAGACGGTGCCTTCCTCGGCCAGCCAGGCCTGCAATTGCTCGACGTCGATCTCGGTATTGCGCGCAAGTGCCGGGCGGGGTGCCTGCCACTCGCCGGTTTCGCTGAAGTCGGCCTTGCTCAGGCCGTCGAGCACCGCCACTTCCCAGCCCATCTGCGCGAGCCACGAAGCGCTCATGTTGGCACGCACGCCGTCGTCATCGACCAGCACGATGCGGGCGCCGCGTACGCTGGCGTTGTGATCGGTTTCCTGCACCAGCTGGCCACCGGGCGTGGAGCGGCTGTTGGGCAGGTGACCGGCAACGTATTCCTCGGGTGTGCGCACGTCGAACAGATAGGTGGTGCGCGCAGTCTCTGCCTGCCAGCTGGCCAGACCTTGACGGTCCAGGCGCTGCACTCCCGCCCGGTCGGCAACGGCGCGGGCGCGCTCGGCAGCGCTGCTGCGGGTGCTGTCGCCGACCTCGGCGAAGCGCTGCGCCTGGCCGTGGGCCAGTTGTTGACCGGCCAGTGTCCAGCCGATGGTGCCGTTGCGCAGCGCTGCCACCGGGTTGGGGATGCCGGCGTTGACCAGCGATTGTGTGCCGATGATGCTGCGGGTGCGCCCTGCGCAGTTGACGATCACCCGGGTCGCCGGATCGGGTGCCAGTTCGGCGACGCGCAGCACCAGTTCGGCGCCAGGCACGCTGATGCCTCCGGGAATGCTCATGGTCTGGTATTCGTCGAAGCGCCGGGCGTCGAGCACCACCACGTCGGCCTGGCTGTCGAGCAGGGCCTGGACCTCTTCAGCGGCCAGCGAGGGCGTGTGGCGCACACTCTCCACCAGCTCGCCGAACGCTTTGCTGGGTACGTTGACGTCGCGAAACAGCTCGCCGCCAGCATCGCGCCAGCCGCCAAGTCCACCCTCGAGCACTGCCACATCGCTATAGCCCAGCGCCTGCAGACGCTCGACAGCGATGGCCGACAGCCCCTCGCCATCGTCATAGACGGTGATGGCGGTGTCCCGGCGTGGCACGCGGGCGAAGATTTCCAGTTCCAGCTTCGAGAGCGGGATGTTGGCCGCGAACAGCGGATGCGCCTGGGCGAAGGGGTCTTCTTCGCGCAGGTCGATCAGGGCGACTTCTTCCTGGGCCAGCAGGGCGGAGCGAATGTCATGGAAACTGCGTGTGCTGAGGCGGGTCATGGGGCAGGGTTCTCTTTGGACAGGTCCCAGATGTTGGGCAGGCTGGAGTTGGAATAACCGGAGATGAATGGCTTCTCGCTACCGTCGGGCAGGTAGACGGCGCGGCTGACCGCACCGATGTTGGCGCCGTAGACATGGATGCTGATCGAGACCCGGTCGTCGAAGGCGTTGCTGACCTGATGGATATCGCCGATGCGCGGTGACACCGCTTCCACGTGGCCAGGGTCGATCCGCAGCCGCTCGCCCTGGGCCACCAAGGCGCCATGGGCGTCGCGGGTGAAGCCTTGTGCGTACTCGGCACCGCGCAACATGCCGATCAACCCCCAGACACGGTGGTCATGGATCGGCGTGCTCTGGCCTGGGCCCCAGACGAAGCTGACCACCGAGAAGCGCTGGCGCGAATCGCAATGCAGCAGGTATTGCTGGTAGCGGGCGGGGTCCGGCTGGGCAAGGGCTTCGGGTAACCAGTCGTCATGGGCGACCAGGCTGTGCAGCAGGGTGTGGCCCTGATCGAGCAGGGTGGCTTCGTCGGGGTGGCGGTCCAGCAGGTCGGAGAGTTCGCCAATGAAGTGGCGCAGGCGCTCGAGGCGCGGTGTCTGGCTCATGGTTCAGGCTCGGGCTGACGGTCATGGGCAAACCCTAGCAACTGCCTGAATATTCTCAAAATTCAAATTATTCATAAGCTAATATGCAAATTTAGCATTTACTGACGATGAGAAATTATCTGCAAGTTCTGCATTTTGATTGCATTAGGTTATGCCTAAAACGAATTTCACAGGGTGTGATCAAGTGGTTAGCGTATAAGTCAGTCGGCATTTAGATTCAAACGCTATAAAAACCCTTTCTGACCTTGGGGCACCTGCAATGAGCGTTCAATTCATCGGCATGATCGGCCATCGCCTGTCATCGGAGATTTTGGCCCCCAGCGGGCCCGTCTTCGACAAGGACTACATCACCCGTTTTGCCCAGGCCCATGAGCAGGCCGGGTTCGATCGCATCCTGGTCGGTTATTGGTCGGACCAGCCTGACGGTTTCCTGGTGACTGCCCTGGCAGGGCTTGCCACCTCGCGTATTCATTTCCTGCTGGCGCACCGTCCGGGTTTCGTCGCACCGACCCTGGCCGCACGCAAGCTGGCGACCCTCGAACACCTGCTCGACGGGCGCCTGGCGGTGCACATCATCAGTGGCGGCAGCGACATCGAGCAGCGCAAGGACGGCGACCACCTGGCCCATGACCAGCGCTATGCCCGCACCGATGAATTCCTCGATGTGGTGCGCAAGGTCTGGACCCATGACACGCCGTTCGACCATGACGGCAACCATTACCAGGCCGCGGGGGCGTTTTCGGCGATCAAGCCGCTGCAGCAGCCGCATCTGCCCATCTATTTTGGCGGCTCCTCGCCTGCCGCCCTGGCGGTGGCGGGCAAGCACGCCGATGTATACGCCTTGTGGGGCGAATCGCTGGAGCAAACCGCCGAAACCATCGCCGCCGTGCGCGAGCAGGCTGCGCGTCATGGTCGCCAGGTGCAGTTCAGTGTGTCCTTCCGGCCGATCATCGCCGCCACCGAGGAGGCGGCCTGGGCAAAGGCCGAGGGCATTCTGGGTCAGGCTCGTCAGCGCCTCGAGCAGGCAGGGCCGGTGATCGCCAACAAGCCGCAGAGCGTGGGCGCCCAGCGCCTGCGCGACACCGTGGCCAAGGGGGAGCGGGTCGACGAACGCCTGTGGACCGGCATCGCTGCGCTGGTGGGCGGCGGTCACAACTCCACGGCGCTGGTGGGGACCGCCGAGCAGGTCGCCGATGCCTTGCTGGCCTATTACGACCTGGGCGTGACCAGCTTCCTCATTCGCGGCTTCGACCCTTTGGCCGACGCCGAAGACTATGGCCGCGAACTGATCCCGTTGACCCGCGCCAAGGTGGCAGCGCGCAACGCCTGATATTCACTGTTACACGCGACGAGACCGCACGCGCGGATCGCCCTGACTTGCCCGATGTGGCATCTGGAGACGAACGTGCGTTATCTCAAACAACTGGCCGCCGGTGTGCTGGCCACCTCGATCAGCCTTGCGGCGGCTGCGCAGACCCTGGTGGTCGGCGACCAGAGCTACAACGCCCGTGCCGTGATGGAAGCGGCCGGCGTGCTGGACGATTTGCCCTACACCCTGGAATGGAAGCAGTTCACTGCCGGCTCTCCAGTGGCCGAGGCACTCAATGTCGGCAGCCTCGATCTCGGCCTGCTGGGGGATGCGCCACCGTTGTTCCTTGGCGCACTCGGTGCGCCGATCAAGGTGGTGGCGGTGTCGCGGCAGAACCTCGAGGGCGTGGCGATCCTCGCGCGCAAGGATTCCGACATCCACAGCCTGGCCGACCTCAAGGGCAAGCGCGCGGCTATCTGGAAAGGTTCCTGGAGCCAGCAACTGCTGTTCAGCGCCCTCGACAAGGCCGGCGTCCCCCGCGACGCATTGGAGCTGCGCTACCTCAGCGCCCTGGACGCCTCCCACGCGCTGGATGGCGGATCGGTCGACGTGATCGCCACCTGGGAGCCCTATGTCACCCAGCAGGAGCGCCAGGGTGCACGGGTGCTGGCCACCGCCGAGGGCATCATTCCGGCGCAGAGTTTCGTGGTCGCCAATGCCAAGGCCGTGCAGGAAAAACGTGCGCAGATCGCCGATTTCCTCCAGCGCCTGAAGAAGGCGCGTCAATGGACCCTGAGCGACCCGGCGCACACCGAAGCTTATGCCGACGCCTGGGCCAAGCGTACCCGTGCCGACGGCGACATCGCCCGCGCCTGGTTCGCCCGCGCCCGCACTGACCTGGCACCACTCAACGCACAGGTGATCACCGATGCACAGAAGACCGTGGACTTCTTTGCCGGAATCGGCCTGATCAAGGGCTATCCGGCCGCAAGTCTGTTCGACACCTCCTTCTCGGCGGCGCTGCAGGACAGCGCCGTTACCCAGCACTGAGGCCCCGGCATGAGCAAACGACAGATCAAACTGGGTGCCCTGACCATGGGCTGCGGCGGCCCAGGGCGACACAACCTGTGGCTGGACCCGGCGTTGCCTGCCGACGCCAGCGTCAACATCGACTGGTACATCGATATTGCCCGCCAGGCAGAAGCTGCGCTGTTCGACTTGATCTTCATCGTCGACAGCCAGTTCATCACGCCAGGTTCGCCGTCCCATTACCTCAATCGCCTCGAGCCCCTGACATTGCTCTCGGCGTTGGCCGTCAGCACCCGTCATATCGGCCTGGTCGGCACCCTGACCACGTCTTACAATGCGCCGTTCAACGTCGCTCGGCGCCTGGCCTCGCTGGACCTGATCAGCAAGGGGCGTGCCGGTTGGAACGTGGTCACCAGCGGCGATGCCGGTACCGCTGGCAACTATGGGCTGGACGAGCATTACGACTACGACACCCGCTACAGTCGCGCCCATGAGCATGTCGAGGTGGTGCAGAAACTCTGGCATTCCTATGAAGACGATGCCTTCCCGCGGGATCGCCAGAGCGGGCGCTTTCTCGACCCCGCCAAGCTGCATACCCTCAACCACAAGGGTGAGCACTTCTCGGTGGTCGGCCCGTTGAACATCCAGCGCTCACCCCAGGGGCAGCCGGTGATCTTCCAGGCCGGGGACTCCGAGCAGGGGCGTGACCTGGGGGCGGCCACGGCGGACGTGATCTTCACCCACGCTGCAAGCGTCGAGCAGGGCCAGGCGTTCTACCGCGACGTGAAGGCTCGCGCCGCACGCCTGGGGCGTGACCCTGAGCAGGTGCTGGTGCTGCCGGGCGCCGAGATCTACGTGGGTGACACCGACGAGCATGCCCGTGAGATCGAGCGTCACTATCATCAGGCCGATCACAGCTTCGAGCTGGCGTTGAAGGAGTTCGGGCGTAACTTCGGTTGGCACGATTTCAGCCAGTACGACCTCGATGCGCCGTTTCCGCAGCAGAGCCTTGAGTTTGCCCGCAGCAGCTTCTTCACCAATGCCAAGCGCATCGCCGACCAGGCCCGGGACAAGGGCTTCAGCCTGCGCCAGGCGGTGGAGTTCGGCCGCCAGCTGCGCCCGGGTGCCTTCGTGGGCTCGGCGCAGACGGTGGCGGCGAAGATGGCCGACTGGTTCGAAGCGCGGGCTCTGGATGGCTTCAATATCTACATCGGGCATCCGGGGCAGTTCCGACGCTTCACTCAGGAGGTGGTGCCGTTGCTGCAGGAGCGTGGGGTCTATCGCACGGCGTACGAAGGGACGACCCTGAGGGAGAGCCTGGGGCTGGCCATTCCGCGCTTCGCTGATTGATTGCCGCCGCTGCGGCGATGGCATCACAGGCCATTTCCGCGAGCGGCGACCGATTTCGGCTCAATGCACGCGCTTGCGCATCGCCACGCAGGCCTGGGCGTGCAACGCCAGTTCGTCAAGGTGCTCATCGCGCTGGCGTTCGGCGTCGATCATCGCCTCTTCGCCATGCTGCTTGAGCAGGTAGGCGTGGATCTGACGCACTTCCAGGGTCTGGTAGATGGGCGCGATGTCCAGGCGCCCGACCAGCGCGCCGCTGGCCTTGCCGGTGCTGCTCATCAGCACTTGCGGCCCGGTGGCGCTCACGACCTGCAGGCCCATGGCCTCGAACCAGGGCACGGCGTGGGCGAACGCGCTCATCTCCACGCAACGGTAGCGTGCCCGCAGGTCTGTCAGCAGTCCGCGGGCGATGCCCTCGCGACGATGGGCAGGGGATACGGCGAGAAACGCCAGAACACAGGCGTGTGCGTCATCCTGGGCGGGCAAGGCGAGGGCGAAACCCAGCAGTTGGTCCGGGGCGTCGGCGTCCAGTGCCAGGACCAGCTCCACGGCCAGGCCACGAGTGCCGTCCAGGGCCTGCAGGTATTGGTGGACTTCCAGTCCGACACCGTACTGGTACAGCGGATACAGCGGGTTGTCTGCGGTGATGGCGACGCTGCTCAGCGCGCCGACATGTTCTATCACCAGCTGGCGGATCTGGTTCTGGAAGGACTCGGGCGGCACGCCGTCGAGGCGGCTCAGGATGAACATCGGGGGACAGGCTCCGGCGGTTGAACTCACCCCGCGCCTGAATGACGCGGGGTTCACAGTCTAACCGCTTTTACCGGCCTGGCCTCACTGGCGCATCGCTGCAAGCATCAGGTCGAGGTTCTGCACTGCGGCACCCGAAGCGCCCTTGCCCAGGTTGTCGAACACGGCCGTCAGCAGGACCTGCCCGTGCTCGGGGTTTGCATACAGTGCCAGGCGCAGGTCGTTGCTGTCGTTCAGCGCCTGCGGGTCCAAGGGTGTCGCTGGGCCTTGCTGGTGCAGGGGCATTACCTGGACATGGCGCGCGCCCTGGTAATGCTGTTCGAGACAGGCCTGCATATGCTCGGCGGTGACGCCCGGCGACAGTAGGCGCAACTGCAGCGGGATGCTCAGCACGATGCCCTGGCGATAGTCGCCATAGCCCGGCAGGAACACCGGGCGTGCGCTCAGGCCAGCATGGGCCTGGATCTCCGGGACATGCTTGTGCGCCAACTCAAGGCCATAGAGCTGCAGCGCCGGGGCAGGATCGCCACCCGACTGCTCATGACGCTCGACCGCAGCACGACCACCACCGGAGTAGCCGGAAATGGCATGCACGCTCAGCGGGTAGTCCGCAGGCAACAGGCCGGCGCGCACCAGCGGCCGCAGCAGGGCGATGGCACCGGTCGGGTAGCAACCAGGGTTGCTGACCCGTGTGGCCTGGGCGATGCGTTCGGCCTGCTGCTCGTCCAGCTCCGGCAAGCCGTAGACCCATCCTGGGGTGGTGCGGTGCGCGGAGCTGGCGTCGATCACCCGTACTGCCGGGTTGTGAATCGTCGCCACGGCCTCGCGTGCGGCCGCGTCGGGCAGGCAGAGCAGGGCGATATCGGCGCTGTTGATGGCCTCGCGGCGGCGCTGCGGGTCCTTGCGCTCGGTCTCGGGCAGGGTCAGCAGGCGAAGGTCGCTGCGACCGTGCAGGCGGGCGTGGATCTGCAGGCCGGTGGTGCCCTGGTCGCCGTCGATGAATATCAGGGGCTGGTGCATGGTGGGGATCCGTTCAGGAAGGAGGTGGGTGTATCCTCGCTGTTGTTTGATCTGAAGAAAATTTGAATATCATGACGACGATGTTCAGATTAAATGAATCACGACGTCCAACAGGACAAGGAGCAGCACCCTGCGAGAAATCAGCCTCGACCGCCTGCGCACACTGGTGGTGATCGCCGACCTTGGCTCTTTCGCCGAGGCCGCTCGCCAGTTGAACCTGGCACCACCGACCATCAGCCTGCATGTCGCCGAGCTTGAAGCGAGGGTGGGGGCTGCGCTGCTTACCCGTACCCGCGGGCAGGTTCGGCCCACGGTGGTCGGAGAAACCCTGCTGGCGCGTGCCCGTCGGCTGCTGGCCGATGCCGACCAGGCGCTGGATGAAGTGCAACGCCAGGTGGCCGGGCTGACCGGGCGGGTGCGCCTGGGCGCCTCCACTGGCGCCATCGCTCATCTGTTGCCCAGTGCATTGGCGGCCCTGCGCAGTGAGCATCCGGGGATCGATGTGCAGGTTCAGGTGCTCACGTCGCAAGCATCACTGGCGCGTGTGCGTGAGGGGAGCCTGGACATCGGCCTGGTGGCGCTGCCGCAGGTGGCAGTGAAGGGGGTGAAACTCACCCCCTGGCGACGCGACCCGATCATGGCCTACCTGCCTGCCGACTGGCAGCCTCCGGCGCGGGTCACACCGGCCTGGCTCGGGCAGCGCGCGCTGATTCTCAACGACAGCAGCACGCAGCTTTCGCGGGTGACCAGCGATTGGTTCGCGGCGGCCGGGCTGTATCCGGAGGCGCGCATCGAGTTGAACTACAACGATGCGATCAAGAGCCTGGTGGCTGCGGGGTATGGCGCGACATTGCTGCCCCAGGAGGGGGAGGCGCCTGAACTGGACCGACGCATCGCTCGACGCCCGTTGCGACCGGGGTTGTGGCGGGCGCTGGGGATCGCTTGCCGCGAAGGTGAGGTGGAGCGGGCCACGGGGCATGTGCTGGAGGCTTTGGAACGGTTGCGGCAATGACCGTCTGTGTCGGCTGCGATCAAGCGCATACACCGCCGTGGTCCTTGGCAGGCGTGTCCGCCAAAAGACCACTGCGATGATGTGGGTCAACCCCGCTCGCGCTTGCGCACCGCCGTTATCGTCTCACCACCCACTCCCCAATTGTCGGTGGGCACTTCCTCGATCACCACGAAGGTACTCGCTGGCGGCTTGTTCAGCACCCGTTGCAGCAGTTCGGTGGTGCCTTCGATCAACAGACGCTTGTGCTCGGCAGTGACCCCTTCTTCGGTCACACGGATATGAACGTATGGCATGGCAGGCTCCTTGGGTTTTCAGTGCCAGGTACCGGCGGTGCTGCCGCCGTCTACTGGAAGTACGACGCCGCTGACGAAACGTGCGTCGGTCAGGTATAGCACGGCATCGACGATGTCCTGCGGCTTGCCGGTGCGCCCACTCGGCGACAAGACACCCAGGCCTGCGACGTCGTTGTTGTGCAGGGGCGTCTCGATGATCCCCGGAGCCACGGCGTTGACCTGTATGCCGCTACCGGCCAGTTCCAGCGCCAGGCCCCTGACCGCCTGGTTCAGGCCACCCTTGACGAGGATCGGCAGCGCTGCGGGTACCCGCACGTTAGGCTGCATGGCGACCGAGGCGGTGATCGCGATGATGTGTCCATGGCCTTGGGCGCTCATGATCTTCGCTGCGGCCTGGGAGGGGTAGATGAAGCCCTTGAGGTTGGTGGCAAACAGCGCGTCGATGTCCTGCTCGGTGTAGTCGGTGAACGGTTTGGGAATGAAGATCCCGGCATTGTTGACCAGGATATCGACGCGGCCGAACACTTGCAGCGCCGTATCGAACAGGCGTTGTGCAGTACTGGCGTCGGCGATGTCGCCAGCGACGCCGACGAAGGCTGCCGGGTTGCCCAGCTCGATGGCGGCCTGATCGAGGCGGGCCTGGGTGCGGGCGTTGCCGACCACGTTGTCGCCCCGTTCGATAAAGGCCTTGGCGAGGGCAAAGCCCAAGCCGCTGGATGCGCCGGTGATGACGATGGTTCTTGCAGTGCTCATGGTGATCTCCAGATAAGCGAACCGGCTGGTTCGTAGGTGGAGCCACTCTAAGACCTCATCTGAAGTTGAAAAATAAGGCGGATGGCATTTCAATCGATACCTCATGTAATCAATAGAGCCATCATGACCCGCCATTTCGATGATCTTCAACTGGGCAGCCTCGAGCTGTTCTGCCTGGCTGCCGATACCGGCAGCTTCACTGCCGCAGCCACCGAGGCCGGGGTCACGCCCGCGGCGGTCAGCCGCTCGGTGGCGCGCCTGGAAGAACGCCTGGGTGTACGGTTGTTCGTGCGTACTACGCGGCAGATGCGCTTGTCCGATGCCGGGCAGGTGTACTACCAACAGTGCCGCCTGGCACTTGGGCAATTGGTGGAGGCCGAGCGCGAAGTTTCTGGTGGCCAGATCGAGCCGCGTGGGCGCCTGCGGGTCAGTGCGCCGACGCCTTACGCCCATCACCGTCTGTTGCCCTGGTTGCCACGTTTTCGCGAGCGCTATCCGCAAGTGCAGGTGGACGTGCATGTCAGCAATCGCAATGTCGATTTCGCCGATGAGCAGTTCGACCTGGCCATCCGCGGACGCGAGCCTGCCGATTCGCGGCTGGTGGCACGGCGCCTGGAAAACGCCGAGTTGGTGGTGGTGGGCACCCCGGGCTACCTGGCGCGAGCAGGCCATCCGCAGGTGCCGGAAGACCTGGCGCGGCATGAGTGCATCCTGTTCGAGATCCCCAGCAGCGGACGCAGTGCGCCCTGGACCTTTCGCCGGGACGGTGGCCTGGTGGAGATCGAAGTCGGCGGCTCGATCACCTGCCTGGGCGACTTTCTCGCCACCGCCACCCTCGCGCGACATGGCGCCGGCCTGATGCAGGCGTACCGCTTCACCGTGCAGGACGCCCTGGACAGCGGTGAGCTGGTCGAAGTGCTACCGGCCTTCGGTGGCACGGCCCGGCCATTCACCTTGATCTATCCGCAGGCGCGGCACATGCCGCTGCGGGTGCGGCTGTTCATCGATTTCCTGGTGGCGGGCGGGCAGTTACCCGCCAGCTGAGGGCTTCAGAACCAGCGGTCGTTGCGTTTGCGCCCGCGGGTCAGCGCCGGCAGGATCAGACCGGCCAGCAAGCCGGCGCCGGCGATGCTGCCGCCGTAGACCATGTACCGCATCATCACCTGCTTGTTCTCGTCGCCCAGGCGTGCCTGGGTGTCGCGCAGGCTCGACTGCGACTGCTCGAGCTGTTCGTTGAGGGCCTTGTTGCGCGACTCCAGCTCGTCGATCAGCGCCTTGCGCGAATCCAGGGTTTCCTGCATGCCTTGCACGCGCGTCTTCCAGCTGTCGTCGATGGTCTTGAGCTGGCCGGACAGGTCTGCGACCTGGGCATCGAGTTGCGGCAGGCGTTCGTTCTGGCCAGGGACCGTCTGCAGGTCGCTGGTAAGAATCCACACCAGATCGCCACTTTGGCCGCGAACCTGGCTGTAGTTGCCCTGGGTGCCGATCAGCGACACTTTCTGCCCGGACTTGAGCGTGCCGACGATGCGATGGCCATCGGTCGGACCGCTGCGCACATACGTGCTCAGGCTGTCGCTGACCCAGCGTGCGTCGCTGGAGGATTCTTCGGCGTGGATGGACGGGGCAGTGGCGAGCAGGGCGGCGAGGGCGAGGGTGGCGCGGCGGAATTCGGGCATGGTGGTCTTCGCTGAAACAGTACGGTTGGAGGCCCGGTGACTGGGCCGTGAAGCGGTCGGTGGATTGACCGTCAGCGAAAGACCGTTTTTTTGTAGGCAGGTTCACTGCTTTGGGCGGGAATTGTCTGCAAGATATTGCAGATAACAGGTTTGCTCATGGGGTGACGCGTGCGCGGATCAATCGCAGTGGCAGTTCACCGCTGCGATTGATCCGCGCAGGTTGGCGCTGGAGCCGCACCCGCAGTCAGGTCACGACCTGGTAGCACGGCACGTAGGCCGCGCCGCCGGGCAGTTTCATCCGGTGCTGGTCGACAAAGGCCTGCAACAGCCTGCCCAACGGGTCGAGGATCGCCTGGTCGCCGCGGATCTGGTACGGGCCATGCTCCTCGATCAGGCGAATGCCCTTGTCCTTGACGTTGCCGGCGACGATTCCCGAGAACGCCCGACGCAGGTTGGCGGCCAGCTCATGGGGCGGCAGGTCACGACGCAAGGCAAGATCGGCCATGTTCTGGTGAGTCGGGTCGAACGGGTGCTGGAAGCCACCGTCGATCTTCAGCAGCCAGTTGAAGTGGAAGGCGTCGTTGCGCTCGCGGCGGAACTGCTTGACCGTCTTGAGCCCCTCGACCATGTGCCGGGCCACTTCGGCCGGGTCGTCGATGATGATCTGGTAGTGGCGCTGCGCCGCTTCGCCAAGGGTGGCACCGACAAAGGCATGCAGTTGCTGCAGGAACGGCTCGGCGCTGCGCGGGCC
This sequence comes from Pseudomonas sp. S44, assembly GCF_016624805.1. NCBI lineage: Bacteria > Pseudomonadati > Pseudomonadota > Gammaproteobacteria > Pseudomonadales > Pseudomonadaceae > Pseudomonas > Pseudomonas sp. S44. The sequence goes on along the minus strand of NZ_JACVTY010000001.1, from coordinate 465,725 downwards.
GGTGAGAATGACCGGGAAGGGCAGGTCATGGTTGTCCGGGTGCATGAGGATGCCGAGCAGGTACAGGAATTCCTCGGCCGTGCCTGCGCCTCCGGGGAAGATGATGATGCCGTGGCCGACGCGGACAAAGGCCTCCAGACGTTTCTCGATATCCGGCAGGATCACCAGCTCGTTGACGATGGGGTTCGGCGCCTCGGCAGCGATGATGCCCGGTTCGGTCAGGCCCAGGTAGCGGCTGCCGTGCATGCGCTGCTTGGCGTGAGCGATGGTGGCGCCCTTCATCGGGCCCTTCATGACGCCCGGGCCGCAGCCGGTGCAGACGTCCAGCTTGCGCAGGCCCAGTTCATGGCCGACTTTCTTGGTGTACTGGTATTCCTCGCTGCTGATCGAGTGACCGCCCCAGCACACCACCATCTTCGGCTCCACGCCCGGACGCAGGGTGCGTGCGTTGCGCAGCAGGTGGAATACGTAGTCGGTGATGCCCTGGGAGCTTTCCAGGTCGATGCGTTGGCTGGCCAGCTCGCTTTCGGTGTAGACGATGTCACGCAGGGCGCTGAACAGCATTTCGCGGGTGCTGGCGATCATTTCGCCATCGACGAAGGCATCGGCCGGGGCATTGAGCAATTCCAGGCGCACGCCGCGATCTTGCTGGTGGATGCGGACCTCGAAGTCCTTGTAGGCCTCAAGGATGGTCTTGGCATTGTCGACATGGGCGCCGGTGTTGAGGATTGCCAGGGCGCACTGGCGGAACAGGGTGTAGAGACTGCCGGTACCGACTTCGCTCAGTTGCTGGACTTCACGTTGCGACAGCGTCTCCAGGCTGCCTTTGGGGCTGACGGAGGCGTTGATGACATTGCGTTGGGGCATCTAAGTCTTTCCTGTGCGGGTAAAACATCCTTCTTTGACAACACCATACCGACAATTGCACGCGGCAACGAGGGGGAGAGGCAAAGATTCGGTGCTTGGGCAATTGCCAGTGCACGATGGCTCAGGCGGGGACCTTGAACACATGGCGCAGGTAGGCGACGAAATTTTCGTCCCGGCACTGCGTCTTGCCAGGGCTGTCGGAGATCTTCGCGACAGGGGCTCCGTTGCAGGCGGTCATCTTGATCACCACGTTCATCGGCGTCACCCCAGGAATGTCACAGGTCAAGTTGGTGCCGATGCCGAAGCTGACGTTGATCCGCCCGTGCAGCGCGCGGTAGAGCTGCAGTGCCTTGGCGAAATCCAGGCCGTCGGAGAAGATCAGGGTCTTGCTCAGCGGGTCGATGCCCAGACGCTCATAGTGGGCAATGGCTTTTTCCGCCCAGGCCAGTGGATCGCCGGAGTCGTGGCGAAGGCCATCGAAGAGCTTGCCGAAATACAGGTCGAAGTCCTTCACGAAGGCGTCCATGCCGATGCAGTCGGTCAGGGCGATGCCGAGCAACCCTCGGTATTCACGCACCCAGCACTCCAGCGCTGCGACTTGGCTATCGACCAGGCGCGGGCCGAGCTGCTGGTGGGCCATGAACCATTCGTGGGCCATGGTACCGATGGGTTTGAGTTCGTATTCTCGGGCCAGGTGGACATTGCTGGTGCCGACGAAACGCCCGGGGAAGTCGCGCTTGAGGATACGCACCACCTGATCCTGCACTGGATAGGAGAAGCGTCGGCGGGTACCGAAGTCAGCGAGCTGGAACCCCGCCAGCTCATCGCTGCTGGCGTGCGCCTTGAGCCAGTCGAGTTTCTGGTACAGGCGCTCGCCCACCTGTTCCATCGTCACTTCGCGATAGCGGTAGCGATTACGCACCTCGCAAATGATTGCCAGTAACGGGATTTCATAGAGGATCACGTGCAGCCAGGGGCCGCGAATACGGATCGCCAGCTGCCCGGCATCGTCCAGTCCGGCCTGGACATAGCGCAGGTTGAAGCGAAACAGGCTGAGGAACCGGATGAAATCCGGCTTGATGAAGGGGATTTTTTCCAGGTAGGCGAGCTGGTCGTGGGTCACCGAGACCTCGGCCAACTGTTCGATCTGGTAGCGGATCTCGGCAAGGTAGGGCGACAGGTCTTCGTCGTTGCGGCAGCGCAGCTCCCACTCCACCTCGGCGTTGGGGTAGTTGTGCAGCACCGCCTGCATCATGGTGATCTTGTAGAAGTCGGTATCCAGCAGGTTCTGGATGATCCGTGGGGCAAACACGTCGTCGCTCATGGGCGGGGCTCCTTGAACAGTGCGAGCTGGCGGTCCAGCTCTTCCTCATTGGCGCACAGTACTACCCCGGCGGCAGCCAGCTCGCTGCAGGCAGCTTGGGCGCCGGCGTCGCTCAGTGCTCGGCAGGCGGGCAGGTAGAGCAGCACCTGGAGTCCGGCGCGGTTCAGTTGCAGCGCGGTGGTGCGCACGCAGTAATCCAGAGCCAGGCCGCCGACCAGCACGACCTCGACGGCGTGAACCTTGAGGTACTCGATGACCCCGGTGGAGCGTCGCTCGGCCAGGTCGTGGTAGCAGGCGCCGTAGGGGTGCAGGTCAGGCTCCACGCCTTTCCAGACGAAATAGTCGTAATCGATCGGGGCAGGCAGGCCGGGCAGCAGTTCGAAACCGGGTGTGCCGGGCACGCAGTGGCTGACCCAGGTGAGGTCGGCGTTGGTCAATGCCAGTGGCTGAAGCATCTGTGCGGCATCGCTCACCACCCAGGCAGCATTGGCTGGGTGAGCATCCTTGCTGCCCAGGCGCAGGTCGGCACGACGGGCCATGGCATTGAGCGCCGGTGCAATCAGGTGGCCGCCGGGTACCGGCAGCTCCTGCGGGGCGTTAGCGGTAAAGCCGTTCTGGGCATCGACGTCGAAACTGGCGATCTTCATCAGGAGGTTCCTCTACTGGAATGCCTATATATTTCACCTGGTATTATAAGTGTGTCAAGCAGCCTTTTTTCGGGATTAGGGCTTGCATCACAAAAAACACCTGGTGGAATATGACGTATTGAACAAGGAGTCGACATGAGCGCAGTTGAAGTCTTGGCCAGCGTGGACATCGTTGCATTGCGCCTTGCCCCGGACTTGCAGGGATTGCAGGTGTTGTTGCACCGCCGCGAGCGAGAGCCGCATCGCGGCCAGTGGGCCTTGCCGGGTGTCATCGTCAACGGCAGCACGCCGGACAATAGCCTGGATGCGGCGGCCGAGCGGGCGCTGCGAGAGAAGGCACAGGTTCTGCCTCGGCACATGGAGCAGGTCGGTACGGAAGGCAACGCTTTTCGTGATCCGCGCGGGTGGTCGTTGAGTACCTACTACCTGGCATTGCTCGACCCGGATCAATTCATCGCGGGGGAGCAATTGGCCTTTTTCGACCTCGACAGTCTGTCGACCCGCAAAGTGCTGTTGCCGTTCGATCACGGGCTGCTGGTGCAGCGCACCTGCGAGCGGCTGGCGGCCAAGAGCCTGTACAGCAGCCTGCCGCTGTACTTGCTGCCGACGCGTTTTACGGTGCTCGATGCGTTGAGTGCGGCGCAGGCGTGCCTGGGGCGGCCGGTGAACAACACGTCGTTGCGCAAGCGCCTGGAGCGTCTGAGGGAGGCAGGCTGGGTGCGTGATACAGGCGAACGCAATCAGCCGCGACTGGGCCGGCCGCAACAGCTTTACGAGCACCTGCCGCAAGGCGTGGGGCCCTTTCTGTTCGAGCGCAGCCTGTTGCCGGAAGCATGAAGGCTCAAGCATGGCGTTTGGCGGCCGATACAGCGGTCAGGTCAAAATCCTTGCGGAGAAGGGAAATGGTAGGGATCACAAGTGTCAATGTCACCGGCGTGAATGGGCAGTCGTCTGCGCTGCAGACGGCCGCCCAGGCCAGCGACACTGAAAAGAGCAGCAGCGCGGCTGGCGGCGCCCAGGTCGCCATGCCGGCACCGTCTGACAAGGCCGACAAGGCCAAGAGCAGCGACAACAGCAGCGAGCCGTCACACATCCGCCAGTTGCGTGAGCTGATCAAGCAAATGCAGAAGCAACTGGCCGACGCCCAGAAGCGGCTGTCCGAGGTTCAGGCGCAACCGATGGACGAGAAGGCCAAGCTGGCTGCGGTGGCGGGTGTCCAGGCGCAGATCGCGACCATCAGCGGTCAGATCCAGCAGGCGACCGCGCAGTTGCTGCAGGCCTTGAGCAAGCTGAACAGCAGTAGCTCCGGCAACCTGATCAGCACCATTGCCTGAGGGTGAGGGCAGGGCGGACCCGCAACGGGCCGCCCTGAATCTGGTGACTTACTCGGACGCCACGCGCGAGCGGTTCTGGCGGTCTGACTTGTACTGCATCGCCACCGCCGGCGCCGCCTTGGCCGAGCCGGTTTCCAGCCATTGACGCAGGCGCCCGGCATCGGCGAAGTGGGTGAACTTGCCGTAGGCGTCGAGAATCACCATCGCCACCGGGCGGTTGTCCATCCTGGTCAGCAGTACCAGGCAGTGCCCCGCCTCGTTGGTGAAGCCGGTCTTGGTCAGCTTGATATCCCAGTTGCTCTTGTTCACCAGATGATCGGTGTTGCGAAAGCCCAAGGTGTAATTGGGTTTGCGGAAGGCTACGGTCTTCTCGCGGGTGGTCGAGAGCTCGCTGAGCATCGGGTAGTTGCGCGAGGCGATCAGCAGCTTGGCCAGGTCATGGGCAGTGGAGACGTTGTGCGTCGACAGGCCAGTCGGCTCGACGTAGCGGGTCTGGGTCATGCCCAGGCTGCGGGCCTTGGCGTTCATCGCCTTGATGAACGCGCCATAGCCGCCAGGATAGTGGTTGGCCAGGGTGTTGGCCGCGCGGTTCTCCGACGACATCAGGGTAATCAGCAGGGTCTCGCGGCGGTTCAGCTCGCTGCCGGGGCGTACGCGGGAAAAGACACCCTTGAGGTCAGGGTTGTTGGCGATGGTCATGGTGAGCATCTCGTCCATCGGCAGCTTGGCGTCGAGCACTACCATGGCGGTCATCAGCTTGGTGACCGAGGCGATGGGCACCACGCGGTCGGCGTGGCTGGAGTACAGCTCTTTGTTGGTATTCAGGTCGATCAGCAAGGCGCTGCCGGAAGCCAGGTGCAGTTTGGAAGGATCGCGTTGTGCCTGGGCCGGGGATTGTGCAGCAGCGGTCGACGGAAGGATCGCGGTTCCTGTGAGCGCCAGCAGCAGGCTGAGGATGGACAGGGAAGTTTTCACGTTGAGGCTCACTAATAGTTGGTATGTCGTTGGCTGTGCAAGGGTTTCCCCCCGAAAACCGCTGCATTGTGGAGTATGGCTCAGCGGCTGTCGATTGCTCGTCCAGGCCCAGCGTCGAAATGAAAAAACCTTCATGCTGTATCGGTTTTTCCGGCCTGTTGCGACAAATGGTCCCCGCGCTTTCGCACAGGTGAAAAAAAGCCCGCCAGAGGCGGGCAGAAAGAAGCGTAAGGAGCAACGCACAACACATGAAACGGATAATAAAAACGGTGGTCAGGCGGTAAGGGTGCCGGCCTGCAGCTGTTCGACCATGGCCTGGGCCTTGGCGCGGGAATCCAGAGGGCCGCTGACGGGCTCGCCGTTGCGCATCAGGTACCAGCAGGCCAGCAGGCCTTGAGCGCGCAAGGGAGCAGGGACAGCACTGCCGACGACAGACATGATGTGGATAGTGGCCATGTTGGACCTCCTGTGAAACATGGCCCTACCTTACGCAGCAGCCGACGCTGTTTGAAATCAACTTGCTCGATAGTGGTCATTACTTTTTTCAACGACAAGTGCAGGTCACCAGCGCGGCGGGCCGTAGTACACCGGCGGCGGGCCGTAGTAGCGGCGATACACTGGCGGCGGCGCGGGTACATAGCGCTCGACGACATAGGGCTGGTAATACACCGGCGGCGGTGGCGCCTGCACATAGACCGGAGGCGGCGGATAATAGGCCGGTTGACGCTCCACATAGACGGTACGGTCATGGCCGCCGGATACTGCTGCCCCGACCACGGCACCGACCACGGCTGCACCGAGTACAGGGCCTGGGCCCCAACCGCCGCCATGGGCGGCTGCTTGCCCGCTGACGGCCAGTGCTCCGACCAGCAGGGCGATTCCGGGGATGAGACGGTTCATGAATGAATCCTCGCGATAACCCCACACTTGGGGCTTATCAATAAGACCGCGAAATCGGTAAAGAGAGCACAGGTGCAAGGTAAAGGTTGTGTAAGGGGCGATTGACGGTCAGGTCTGGTACGCTCGCAGAAACGATTCAGTCATCAACGACAGGAGCAGATATGGCGATTGCACCCAGCAGGGACACGACACTGTGCATTTCCCTTGCCGGACGTCCGGGGACTTTCGGCGTGCGTTTCCACAACCACCTCTATCAACAGTTGGGGCTGGACTACTACTACAAGGCCATGACCACCCAGGACCTGCCTGCGGCAGTGGGTGGCATCCGCGCCCTGGGTATCCGCGGATGCGGTGTGTCCATGCCCTACAAAGAGGCGTGCATGGCCCTGGTGGACGAGATCGATCCCTCCGCGGCAGCCATCGAGTCGGTGAACACGCTGGTCAACACCAACGGTCACTTGAAGGCCTACAACACCGATTACCTGGCGGTGCGCCAACTGCTGGAGTTGCACCAGGTCGATCCGGCCACCGCCTTTGCCTTGCGCGGCAGCGGCGGCATGGCCAAGGCGGTGGCCAGTGCGCTGCGTGACGCCGGTTTCCGCGAGGGCCTGATCATTGCCCGCAACGAGCAGGCCGGGCGGCAACTGGCAGATACCTGCGGGTATCGCTGGCAGCGCGAGCTGGGCGACCTCTGTCCGCCGATGCTGGTCAACGTGACCCCCATTGGCATGGCCGGCGGGCCGCAGGCGCAGGCGCTGGCCTTCCCACGTGAGGCGGTCGATGCTGCGCAACTCGTATTTGACGTAGTGGCCATGCCGGCCATGACCCCGCTGATCGTTCTCGCCCAGGAGCTGGGCAAGCCGGTGATCACTGGGCTCGACGTGATTGCGTTGCAGGCGCTGGAGCAGTTCGTGCTGTACACCGGTATCAGACCGACCGTGGAGCAAGTGGAGGCCGCGGTCGCGTACGCCCGTGAAGCCTGAACGGTTGCCATCACGGGGATCCCCGTGATGGCTTGAATGCCCTCAGAACACCTTCTGCCCTTTGTCCAGTCGCTCGTCCACCAGGGCGCGGCCGTGCGCCAGAGAAACGTGCTGGGCGTTTTCCAGGTCGGAGAAGAACTTCATGGGCATCGACAGGCGCCTGCTGGTATGGCCTTCGGGATCGGTGATCAGGCAGCCGGCGGCGTAGGGCAGGGGAGAGTCGGGGTGGGGCATCACACTGGCGGTGATGGTGTGCTCACGGTACTCACAGTGAAGGGTTTGCATCGTCCTTACCTCGCTGTGCTGGTTTGGAAGCGCTCACCTTTATGTACCACAGCGTGGGGCCGGAAGTTCCCGGCCCCGACGAGCGTGACCTGCGTCGGTCAGCCCTTCAGTTCGGTCGGCTGGATGACTTCGACCCAGTAGCCATCCGGATCCTTGACGAACGCCAGGTGGTTCATGCGGCCATCCTGCAGGCGTTTCTGGAAGGGCACCTCCAGCGCTTCGAAGCGTGCACAGGCCTCGCGTACGTCCGGCACCGAGATGCAGATGTGGCCAAAGCCGCGCGGATCGGTGTTGCCGTTGTGGTAGGCGAACTCGGCATCGCTCTCGGTGCCGTGGTTGTGGGTCAGCTCCAGCACGCCTGGAATGGATTTCATCCACTGGTGGCGTGCGGCGTCATCGGCAGGAATCTGCGCCGGGTCGACCAGGGCCAGGAAGTACAGGCTGAACTTCGCTTCGGGGAAATCGCGCTTGTCTACCAGGCGAAAGCCCAGCACGCGGGTGTAGAAGTCCAGCGACTTCTCGATATCCTTGACCCGCAGCATGGTGTGATTGAAGACGAATTTTGCGGTGGCGGTGTCGGGCTGGGCGGTGACGCCGGGCAGGGTTTGCAGATCGTTCAGGCTCATGGGGGCTCCAGAGACAAGGCCGGCGCAGACCGCGCCGACGGTGAAAACAGGACGGCCATGATACGGCAGTGAAGCGATTGCGCAAATGAAAGCGCCCTGCACGAAGGCAGGGCGCTGGAATTAGAGGCCCGCATGTGCGGGCGCGTGATGGGGCCGCTAGTCCTTTAGCTGGTTCGATACTCGCCCAGCCGATGTGAAAAAACTGTGAAGCAGGCGTGGATGTTTCATCAGCGCACCCAGGATTCCACCGTGGCCGCACCGTACTGTTCCTTCCACGCTTTCAGGCCACGGTGGTTGCCACCCTTGGTCTCGATCAGCTCGCCGGTGTGCGGGTTCTCGTAGACCTTGACCACTCGCGGACGGCGTTGCTGCTTGACGGGGCTGGTCGAGGTTTTCGCGCTGGCTTTCAGGCCCTTGGGGTCGAGGATTGCGACAATGTCGCGCAAGCCCTTGTCATAGCTTTTCATCAGCCCGAGTAGTTTCTGCTCGAACTCGATCTCGCGTTTAAGGCTGGCGTCCTTTTTCATTGTCTCCAGTTGCGCGATTTGCTCCTGAAGTGCTTTTTCGGCCGCACGAAACTCTGCAAGTCTGGACACTTTCATCACTCCTGTCAGTCGGCCGTGGCATGGCGTGACGAACATGCAACAGTAATAAACGCCGGCCACGCGGATGGGTGAAACTGTTCGCTGAACAAGAGTGTAGACGTGGCCCAGTGTTCGGTAAACCTCAAACTTTTAGCGGCAAGTAAGGAACTTTCTGGGCGTCACGAACCGCAAACTCAGTGCGCTTTCCAGGCCTCTGCAACAGTTTTCATACCATGGTCCAATGGCCCGACTAGAGCGCCCGCGTGAAAATGGCGCGTCGTCTTCGTTTAATGTCGAGTGCCTCGCGGCATGTGTGCCCGATAGTGCATCGGCATGTTTCTCGCCTCTTCTGGATGTTCCCCTGCATGTGCTCTCCCTTTCCTCTCGCCCCTGGCCGCAGTATTGCCGGCCTGTCGTTGTTGTGCGCGGCAGCCGGTGCGCAGGCCGATGGTTTTTTCGAAGACAGTCACGCCAAGGTCGAGGCGCGCAATGTCTATTTCAACCGGGACTTTCGTGACGGCCACAGCAGTTCCGCCCAGGGTGCTTCCAAGCGCGAGGAATGGGCGCAGGGTTTCATTCTCGATGCCCGTTCCGGCTACACCGACGGCACGCTCGGGTTCGGTGTCGATGCGCTGGGCATGCTAGGTTTCAAGCTCGATTCCAGCCCCGCCGACAGCAACAGTGGTCTGTTGCCCTCAAGTGGGCATGACCCTCGCCATTCTGCCGATCAATACGCCAAGCTGGGCGTGGCGGCAAAGATGAAGGTGTCCCGGACGGTACTGCGTTATGGCGCGATGATGCCGGACGTGCCGCTGCTCAAGTACAACGATGGTCGTCTGCTGCCCACCATGTTCCACGGTGCAATGCTGACGTCCGAAGAGTTGCGCGACCTGAAGTTCACCGTGGCCCGTCTGGACAAGTACACCGCGCGAGACTCCAGTGATCGCCAGGATATTCGCGTGCACTGCAAGAACAAGCGTTACGCCTGCGATATCCAGGCCGACAACTTCGATCTGGCGGGCGTCGATTACCGCGTCAATGATCGCCTCAGTGCCCAGTACCAGGTGTCGAAGCTCGAGAACATCTACCGCCAGCACTTCCTCGGCCTGGTCGCCACGCAACCTTTGGCGGTGGGCGCGCTTTCTGCGGACGTGCGCCTGATCAAGAGCGACGATATCGGCAACGCACGCGCCGGTGAGATCGAGCACCGAGCGTTCAGCGGCATGCTCGGCTACAGCCTGGGCGGGCACAAGTTCAGTGCCGGCTGGCAACGCATGTATGGCGACAGCGCCATGCCTTATCTGGATGGCAGCAACCCTTATCTGGTCAATTACGCTCAGGTCAACGACTTCGCAGCCGCCGATGAGCGTTCCTGGCAATTGCGGTATGACTACGATTTCAAGGCGTTGGGCATTCCTGGCTTGAGCTTCTTCACTCGCTACATCAACGGTGATCATATCCAGGTGCCGGGCAGCAGCGCCCAAGGCAAGGAATGGGAGCGTGACAGCGAACTCAAGTACCAGGTCCAGAGCGGCACCTTCAAAGATCTCAGCGTGCGTCTGCGCAACTCCACGTATCGCAGCAACTACGAACGATGGGCGCGTGACATGGACGAGACACGGGTCATCGTCAGTTACAACTTCTCGGTGTTCTGAAGCACTTTGCCAAATACCCCTGGGCGATGAACAATGATCGGCGGTACGGGCAGCGAGGCAATGCCATGAAGCAACTTCTGTTGATCGGTATAGGCCCGGGCAACCCCCGTCAGGTCACTTTCGAGGCCGTCGACGCGTTGCGCCGCGCGACGGTGTTCTTCGTGCTCGATAAAGGTGGCGACAAGCATGAGCTGTTGCAACTGCGCAAACTCATGCTTGAGCGCTATGTCCCCGAGGGTGGGTATCGCCTGGTGCAGCTGGAGGATCCGCGACGGGACGGGCAGCACCAGGACTATGTCGGTGCGGTGCAGGACTGGCACCGCGCGCGCGCAGCCCTGTACGCCCGCATGCTCGAGGATGAGCTGGCGGCCGACGATATCGGCGCCTTCCTGTTGTGGGGCGAGCCGGGGCTGTATGACAGCACCTTGCGCATTCTCGACCTGGTGCGCGAGCGCGGGGTGGCGCTGCAGCTTGAAATCATCCCCGGGATCAGCAGTGTCCAGGCCTTGGCCGCGCGGCACCGGATCGCGTTGAACCGCATTGGCGAACCCCTGATCGTACTGCCGTCGCGGCGCCTGGCCGACCAGGCGGTGATCGACAACGTCGTGGTGATGCTCGATGGGCAGTGCGCGTTCACCGCGCTGGACGACCCGGGCCTGACGATCTATTGGGGGGCTTATCTGGGAACGGCAGACGAGATCCTGGTGGCGGGCAAGCTGGTGGAGGTCAAGACACAGATCGTGCAAGTGCGCGAAGACGCGCGGCGGCGCAAGGGCTGGATCATGGATACCTACCTGTTGCGCCGTGAAAGGTGAGGTCCGCGTCAGGGTGCGCCGAGGATTCCCACGACCTTGTCGCGCAGTTGGTCGATGCTGAATGGCTTGCCGATCAGGTGCATGCCCTCGGGGACATTGACGTTCTCGGCGTAGCCACTGGCGAACAGCACCGGCAGCAGCGGTCGGATTTCCCGGGCTCTGGCGGCCAGCGCTTCGCCGCGCATGTCGGGCAGGCCGACATCGGTCATCAGCAGCGACAGGGGTTGCGCGGTATCTTCGAGAATCTTCAAGGCTGTGGTGGCGTCCTGCGCCTCGATGGTGGTGTAGCCCAATTCGTCGAGCACGTCGACCATCAGCATACGAACGATGTCGTCGTCTTCGACTACCAGAAGGTGCATGGTTTGAATCCTGTCGCGTAAGGGAAATGTCTTTACTCTGTGCCTGTCGCACAGGCAGAAGTTCCGTCAGGATAGCGGCCCCTGCAATCGGATGGAACGATTGGCTGCGGATAGCTTCAAATACTGGCTAAATGCCCTGCCAGATCAGGCAAAGCTGGTTAGACTCGCACCAGGTGTGGGCGTGGCAGCGGCATACAACAATGACTGAATGTAGTGGCCACACACTGTTCAATGGACTTATTTCGCTCGGGCGTTATCAGATGATTCAAGCAGCCTCCATGGATCAACGCAGTTTTCGCAAGCTGCTGAGCCGTAACGTAGGCCTCCCGTTGGGTGTCGGCCTGCTGGGCGCCGTCGCCTTCGTTGCGGTGATCAACTATTTGCTCTCGGCCATGCAGTGGGTCGAGCACACCGATCGGGTGATTGGCAATGCCAACGAAACGGTCAAGCTGTCGATCGACATGGAAACCGGCATGCGCGGTTTCCTGATCACCGGCGACGAGCGCTTCCTCGACCCCTACGAGGTGGCCAAGCCGAGAATCTTCAGCAGTCTGGACAGCCTGCGTGGCATGGTCCTGGACAACCCTCCGCAGGTCGATCGTATCGACCGCCTGGTGGCCCTTCAGCGTGCCTGGAACGAGTTCGGTAGCGAACTGATCAAGGTGCGCCGCGACCAGGGCGATTTTCGCGGCGTGATCGGCAGTGGTCGCGGCAAGCGCATCACTGACGAGATCCGCAAGGAATTCGACGACTTCGTTGCCACCGAGCAGCAGCTGCGCATGGCGCGCAACGAGAAGGTCAGCACGGTCACCGTCACTGCGATCAGCGCATTCGTGCTGTTCATCGTCGGCCTCAGTGCGCTGCTGGCCTACCTGGGGCGGCGTGACCTGTTGGCGCTGTCCGAAAGCTATGTCAGCAACCTGCAGGCTCAGCAGCGTTCGGCCGAGCGTCTGGAACACCAGGCCTGGTTGCGCAACGGGCAGACCCAGTTGGGGCAGGAGGTCATTGGGCAACTGACGCTGACCATGCTGGGGGACAACATCTTGCGCTTCTTCGCCGGCTACTTGGGTAGTGTGGTCGGTGCACTGTATATCCGTGACAGTCATGGGCGCCTGGTGCGCGTGGCCAGCTATGGGCTCGATGCCGAACAGCAAGGGCGCGAGCAGGTAATGGCCGAGCACGATGGCCTGCTGGCCCAGGTGGTGCGCGAGCGTCGCGTGCTGCGTCTGGATGACCTGCCGCAGGATTACTACCGGCTGAGCTCCGGCCTGGGCAGCGGGCTGCCGCGCAGTGCCTTGCTGGCGCCGGCCAGTGACAACAACCAGGTCAATGGCGTACTCGAACTGGGCTTCCTGCGGCCGCTGCAGGAGCGTGATGTCGAGTTGCTGGAACGGATCAGCGAAAACCTCGGCATCTCCCTGGAGAGCGCGCGCTATCGCCAGCGCCTGCAGGAAGTGCTTGCCGAAACTCAACAATTGAATGAAGAACTGCAGGTCCAGCAAGAGGAGCTCAAGACCGCCAACGAGGAGCTCGAAGAGCAGTCGCGGGTGCTCAAGGAGTCCCAGGCCCACCTGGAGACCCAGCAAGCCGAGCTCGAGCAGACCAACGAGCAACTGGCCGAGCGCACCGTCGCCCTGGACCGCAAGAACAGCGAGCTCAATGCTGCGCAAGTGGAACTGCAGGCGCGTGCCGAGGACTTGCAGCGTTCCAGCAAGTACAAGTCCGAATTCCTCGCCAATATGTCCCACGAGCTGCGCACGCCGCTCAACAGTTCGCTGATCCTGGCCAAGCTGCTGGCCGAGAATGGCGAGGGCAACCTCAGCCAGGAACAGGTCAAGTTTGCCGAGTCGATCTATTCGGCTGGCAACGATCTGCTCAACCTGATCAACGATATTCTTGACATCGCCAAGGTCGAGGCGGGCAAGCTCGAAGTGCGTCCTGAGACCACCCAGGTGGTGCGCCTGGTCGAAGGACTGCGCGGCATGTTCCAGCCGCTGGCCGATGACAAGGGTCTGAGTTTCGAGGTGAAGCTGGAGTCGCAGGTGCCGGCGACCCTGTTCACCGACCGACAGCGTCTGGAGCAGATCCTCAAGAACCTGCTGTCCAACGCCATCAAGTTCACCGAGCGTGGTCAGGTAAGCCTGAACATCAGTCATCAGGTCGGCATGGGCATCGTCTTTGCCGTGCGTGACAGCGGCATCGGTATCGCCGCCGACCAGCAACAGGCAATCTTCGGTGCTTTCCATCAGGTCGACGGCACCAGCAACCGCCGCTATGGTGGCACCGGTCTGGGCCTGTCGATCTCACGCGACCTGGCGCACTTGCTCGGTGGCCAGATCAGCGTCGACAGCAGTCCCGGCCAGGGCAGCGTGTTCAGCCTGATCATTCCCGAGCGCTACGAATCGGTGGATGGACAGGAAGAGGCCCACAGCCTGCGCCCGACCCTCGATCAGTTGCCGCCGGCACCGCGCGCGCTGGCTGCACCTCAGCAGCCGCTGCCGATTCCCGCATTTGCCGACGATCGCGAGCAGGCGCCGTTCGCCAATCGCTGCATCCTGGTGATCGAGGACGAGCCGAATTTCGCCCGGATCCTCTACGACCTGGCCCATGAACTGGGCTACAACTGCCTGGTCGCCCATGGCGCCGACGAAGGCTTCGCCCTGGCGGCACAGTACGTGCCTGATGCGGTGCTGCTGGACATGCGTCTGCCCGACCATTCCGGGCTCACTGTGCTACAGCGCCTCAAGGAACAGGCCAACACCCGGCATATCCCCGTGCACATCATCTCGGTGGAAGACCGCGTCGAGGCCGCCATGCACATGGGCGCGGTGGGCTACGCGGTCAAGCCGGCCAGCCGCGAGGAGCTCAAGGAGGTGTTCAGCCGCCTGGAAGCCAAGCTGACGCAGAAGCTCAAGCACATCCTGTTGGTGGAGGACGACGACCTGCAGCGCGAGAGCATCGCCCGCCTGATCGGCGACGACGACATCGAGATCACCGCCGTGGCCATGGCCCAGGAGGCCCTGGAGCTGCTGCGCGAAAACATCTACGACTGCATGATCATCGATCTCAAGCTGCCCGACATGCTCGGCAACGAGCTGCTCAAGCGCATGACGGCCGAAGACATCCGCAGCTTCCCGCCAGTGATCGTCTACACCGGGCGGAACCTGACCCGCGAAGAAGAAGCCGATCTGCTCAAGTACTCGCGTTCGATCATCATCAAGGGCGCGCGCTCGCCGGAGCGCCTGCTCGACGAAGTGACGCTGTTCCTGCACAAGGTCGAGTCGCAACTGTCCCACGAGCGCCAGCGCATGCTCAAGACCGCGCGCAGCCGCGACAAGGTGTTCGAGGGGCGCAAGATCCTGCTGGTGGACGACGATGTGCGTAACATCTTCGCCCTGACCAGTGCCCTGGAGCACAAGGGCGCTATCGTCGAGATCGGGCGCAACGGCCGTGAAGCGCTGGAGCGTCTTGAGCAGCACGATGATGTCGACCTGGTACTGATGGACGTGATGATGCCGGAAATGGACGGCTATGAAGCGACCCGGCTGATCCGCCAGCAGCCCCGCTGGCGCAAGCTGCCGATCATCGCCGTGACGGCCAAGGCCATGAAGGATGACCAGCAGCGTTGCCTGCAGGCGGGTGCCAACGATTACCTGGCCAAGCCGATCGACCTTGATCGCCTGTTCTCCCTGATCCGCGTCTGGCTGCCGCAACTG
Source organism: Pseudomonas sp. S44 (assembly GCF_016624805.1). NCBI lineage: Bacteria > Pseudomonadati > Pseudomonadota > Gammaproteobacteria > Pseudomonadales > Pseudomonadaceae > Pseudomonas > Pseudomonas sp. S44. The sequence continues at coordinate 450,655 of NZ_JACVTY010000001.1, read as the reverse complement.
GAGCGAATTTGACTAGCGAACGCAACACCGATATCGAGATCCGGCTGCTGATCGAGGCGATCTACCTCAAGTACAGCTACGACTTCCGTGACTACTCAGGCGCGTCGATCAAGCGCCGGATCCTCCATGCCCTGCGACAGTTCGACTGCCGTACCGTGACTGCGCTGCAGGAGCGGGTACTGCACGACCCGGGCATGTTCATGCAGTTGCTGCAATACCTGACGATCCCGGTCAGCGAGATGTTCCGCGACCCTGACCACTTCCTCGCCTTGCGCGAGGAGGTGGTGCCGCTGTTGCGCACCTGGCCCTCACTGAAAATCTGGATCGCCGGTTGCAGCACGGGAGAGGAGGTGTACTCCATGGCCATCCTGCTGCGCGAGGAAGGGTTGCTGGAGCGCACCATCATCTACGCCACCGACATCAACCCCAGCTCGCTGGAGAAGGCCAAGCAGGGCATCTACTCGATGCAAAGCCTGCGCGAGTACGAGGAGAACTACCGCAAGGCCGGAGGGCGGCGCGACTTCTCCGAGTACTACACTGCCGCCTACGGTAACGCCATCATGGACAGCAGCCTGCGCGACAACGTGACCTTCGCCGACCACAGCCTGGCCACCGACAGCGTGTTTTCCGAAACCCAGTTGGTGTCATGCCGCAATGTGCTGATCTATTTCAACAAAGACTTGCAGGACCGTGCCCTGGGGCTGTTCCACGAGTCGCTGTGCCATCGCGGCTTCCTGTTCCTGGGCAGCAAGGAGTCGGTGGATTTTTCGGCCTATAGCGACCGCTTCGAGCCTTTGGTCAGGCCCGAGCGGATCTACCGCAAGACATGAACGGCGTGCGCGCAGTGGTCATCGGCGCCTCGGCCGGCGGCGTCGCGGCCTTGTTCGAGGTGCTTGGCGGCTTGCCAGAGGGCTTCGCCCAGCCGGTGCTGTGTGTGCTGCACCTGCCGGATGACCGCCACAGCCAACTGGCCGAGGTGCTGCATCGCCGTTTGCATCGCCCGGTGCGCGAGGCTCGTGACAAGGAACGGATCGAGGCCGGGCAGATCTATGTTGCAGCGCCCGGTTATCACCTGTCGGTGGAGCGCGACCTGAGCCTGTCGCTGAGCCAGGAGGCACCGGTACACTTTTCGCGCCCGGCGATCGACTTCCTTTTCGCCTCGGCTGCCGATGCCTATGGCGAAGGGCTGCTCGGCGTGCTGCTCACCGGTGCCAACGAAGACGGCGCCGAGGGCCTTGCCTGCATCAAGAAGTGCGGAGGCCGGACCGTGGTCCAGGACCCCCGCGACGCACAGGTTGCGCTGATGCCGGAGGCCGCACTGGCCCTGCATCGCCCCGACCATATTCTTTCTCTGAGCGGTATCGGGCAGTTGCTCGCCACCCTGGAACCCAGCGCATGCTAAGCCACATCATCGCCAAACTGCTGATCGTCGACGATCTGCCGGAAAACCTGCTGGCCCTCGATGCCCTGATCCAGGGTGAGGACCGTGAGGTGCACCGCGCCCAGTCGGCCGAGCAGGCCTTGTCGCTGCTGCTCGAGCACGAGTTCGCCCTGGCCATCCTCGATGTACAGATGCCGGGCATGAATGGTTTCGAGCTGGCCGAGCTGATGCGCGGCATGGAGAAGACCAAGAACATTCCGATCGTCTTCGTCAGCGCTGCTGGCCGCGAGATGAACTACGCCTTCAAGGGCTACGAGAGCGGCGCGGTGGACTTCCTGCACAAGCCGTTGGACACCCAGGCGGTCAAGAGCAAGGTGTCGGTGTTCGTCGACCTTTATCGCCAGCGCCAGGTGCTCGGGCGTCAGTTGGAAGCGCTCGAGCGCAGCCGTCAGGAGCAGGAGCAACTGCTTGCCCAGCTGCAGGTGGCACGCAGCGAGCTGGAGCGTGCGGTGCGCATGCGCGATGACTTCATGTCGATCGTTTCCCACGAAGTGCGCACGCCGCTCAACGGCCTGATCCTGGAGACCCAGCTGCGCAAGATGCATTTGTCGCGGGGCAACCTCGCGGCGTTCAGCGAAACCCACCTGCATGCGATGGTCGAGCGTGACGAACGGCAGATCAACAGCTTGATCCGGCTGATCGAGGACATGCTCGACGTGTCGCGCATCCGCACCGGCAAGCTGTCGATCCGCCCGCGGCTGTTCGACTTGTCGCAGTTGGTGCGCGGCCTGGTGGAGAACTTCTCGGCCCAGGCAACGGCGTTGGACACCCACATCGAGCTGCAACGCTGCGACGCGCTGCAGGGGGAGTGGGACGAGTTCCGTATCGAGCAGGTGCTGGCCAACTTGCTGTCCAATGCCTTGCGCTATGGCGAGCGACGCCCGGTCCAGGTGCGGGTGTTCGAGCAAACCGGCATGGCCTGTGTGCAGGTCCAGGATCACGGCATCGGCATCAGTGCCGCCAACCAGCAGCGGATCTTCCAGCAGTTCGAGCGGGTTGCGGCGCACCAGGCCAGTGGTGGATTGGGGCTTGGCTTGTATATTTCCGAGCAGATCGTGCAGGCCCACGGTGGACGAATCCAGGTCGAGAGCCAAGAGGGGCAGGGTGCGACGTTCAGCATCCTGCTGCCGCTGGCGACGGCCGATCAACAAAGTGACCAGGCGCAGGCAACCTCTGTGTGACCTGGTGGTCAGATGGCCAACTATTTGAAATTCAAGGCGTTGTCATGAGCGAAGATGCACAAGATGTGGTGCTGGTGGTCGAGGACGAACCGGTCATCCGGATGATCCTGCGCGACTACCTGGCGGGCGAGGGCTATCACGTGCTGGTGGCCGAGAATGGTGAGCAGGCGTTCGCGATTCTGGCGAGCAAGCCGCACCTGGACCTGATGGTCACGGACTTTCGCCTGCCAGGCGGGATTTCCGGGGTTGATATCGCCGAGCCTGCGGTCAAGCTGCGCCCGGACCTCAAGGTGATCTTCATCAGCGGCTATCCCGCGGAGATCCTCGAGTCTGGCAGCCCGATCGCGCGCAAGGCGCCGATCCTGGCCAAACCGTTCGACCTCGACACCCTGCATGAACAGATCCAGGCATTGCTCAGATAACGCGCCTTACACCGCCTTGGTGCTGAGCAATCGCACACCCAGCCCGATGAACAGCGCACCGGTGGCGCGTTTGAACCAGGCTGCCAGGCGCGAGGCCTTCAGGCGCTGGCCGAAGCGGTAGGCGGTGAAGCAGTAGAACGAATGCACCAGCCCGACGATGGCCGCGATACTGATGAACATTGCTGCGAACTGGCCGAAGATCGGCCGGCCAGGTTCAAGGAATTGTGGCAGGAAGGCGCAGAAGAACACCAAGGTCTTGGGGTTGCTCGCCGACACCAGGAAGGCTTCGACACCGATCCGCCATTTCGCGCGTGGCGCTACCGGGGTGATCTCGCCTGCGGGCAGCTTGGGCTTGTCCCGTGACAGCAACTGACGCAAGCCCAGATAGATCAGATACCCCGCACCCACCAGCTTCAACGCCAGAAATGCCGCCGGCAGCGAGATCAACAACGCACCGACGCCCATCGCCACACCGCTGATCAGCAGCAACTGCGCACTGAGGTTGCCCAGCAGCGTCATGCCCATGCCGGACGGGCCGTAACGCAGAGCGTTGCGTACGGTCAGCAGGACGTTGGGGCCCGGGGTGAGCGAGGTGATCAGATAGGCCAGGGAAAACGTCAGCCAGAGATGCAATGCCATGGAACGCGTTCCTTCGCAGGGGAAAGCGCCAAGATGTCAGTAATCGGCGCCGGATGCCATGGCAATGGGTTTTTCTTCACTGTCCTTACCTGACAGAAGGCGTCGCTACCAGAGCGCCACGGCGCCCGCTGCAATGACCCGCCCGAACACCTCGAGCGCCTTGTCCACATCAGCCTCGGTGCTGTAGCGCCCCAGGCTGATGCGTACGCTGCTGCGTGCCTGCTGCTCGCTCAGCCCCAGGGCCAGCAGCACGTGGGATGCAGCGTTACTGGCCGAGTTGCACGCCGAGGTCGTGGAAATGGCCAGTTCGCTCGCCAATGCCGCACTGCTGAAGCCCTTGGCCTCGATACACAGGTTCAAGGTGTGCGGGATGCGTTGTTCGGGACAACCGTTGAGGCTCACACCGGGCAAGGCCAGCAGGCCGTCACGCAGGCGTTGCGACAGTGCCTTGATCCGCTCGTGCTCGCTTGCGGCCAGGGCGCCAGCCAACGCGAAGGCACTTCCCATGCCGACGATCTGATGCCCCGGCAGCGTTCCGGAGCGCAGCCCGCCTTCATGGCCGCCACCATGCATCTGCGCCTGCAGGCAGGGGCGCGCGCGGCTGCCGACATACAGTGCGCCAATCCCCTTGGGGCCATAGACCTTGTGTGCGGAAAACGACATCAGGTCGACGGCTTGGCGCGCCAGGTCGATGCTGACCTTGCCCACGGCCTGGGCGGCATCCACATGTAACAGTGCGCCATGTGCGCGGACGCATTCGCCGATCCGGCCGAAGTCGGTGGTGGTGCCCAGCTCGTTGTTGACCGCCATCAGCGATACCAGGCGGGTGTCGGCACGCAGGGCGGCCTGGACGGCTTCGGGCTGTATCAGCCCCTGTGCATCCGGCGCCAGCCTTGTGACCGCCCAGCCCTGGCGCTCCAGTTCGGCGGCCGTGTCGAGCACGGCCTTGTGTTCCAGCTGGCTGGTGATCAAGTGACCGGGCTGGCCGGCGCCCTGGGCAATGCCCTTGAGGGCGAGGTTGTTCGACTCGGTGGCACCGGACGTCCATACCAGCGATTCGGGCGCCGCGCCGACCTGTTCGGCGACCTGGCGACGGGCCTGTTCCACCAACTCGCGGGCGGCCTGGCCGAAAGCGTGACCGCTGGACGCAGGATTGCCGAAATGCGCCTGGCGGCCCATGCAGGCCAGCATGCTTTCGATGACCCGGTCATCGACTGGGGTGGTGGCGGCGTAGTCGAGGTACAGCGGTGAGTTGTGCATAGGTGGGACCGTGCGAGCAGAGGCTGAAGAATGATGTGAGCATGCTAGGGGAGTCGCGAGGGAAGAAGTTTTTCTTGTTTTCGCCTTTCTCAGTGTTCCGTAGAAATATTTTTCTCCTTTAAGCCAGCCAGAAGAAAACTATTCTGGCTGGCCGTTGCATCAAAGCCTCCAGCACCCTTCGAAGCGTTCGCAAACGCCGTATTGCCGGTCAAGCTGCGCCATGGCCCGCAGGTGTTCGAGCTTCGCTTCAGCGGTGATCTGGCGGTAGACCCGCGCGTAGTAACGGCTCATGTCGCGCATGCGAACCTCGCGGCTATTGTAGCGGTTACCCAACTCCAGACCCGCCCAGATCTGCAACTGCTGGTCCTGCACGCTGTTGAGGTACTTGCGGTTATTGTCGCGGAATCTGGCCTGGGCGAGGGGCTTGACCTGGCCAAGGGCTTGCTCGAAATGCTGCAGATTGGCGCGGTACTGGTCCCAGTAGGCATCGGGCAGCGTGGCATTGCCCAAGGCCTTGCGACGTTCGGCGATCTGCTGATCGGCCGGAGGTTGCTGCAGGTTGCCGGCTTGCAGTATGTCGATCACTGCGCCGGACGAGGCCAGGCTGTCATTGATGAGGCTTTCGATCATCGCGCTGCGTTGCACGGAGGCAGGCAGCGGAGTGGGCGGTAGCGGGAACAGCGGCGAGGTGCCGCTACAGCTTGCCAGGGGCTCATCGTTCAGCGGGTAGGGGATGCGTAAATCCTTGCCGTCGATGCGTTGCAGGCGGGTGAGTTGAAGCATGCAGTAACCGTCGCTGCGGTCGACGCTCACTTCGTACTCCGAACCGGCGGCGGGGGTGAAGGTGACCCCGATCGAGCAGGGCGCGCCACCGGTGCTCAAGGTGTTGGCAAACAGATAGAGTGGCTGGTCGGGCTCCAGGCGGATCTCCAGGTAGCCACGGGTGTCGGCGGTGGGTGGCACGCGCATGTCGGCGCGACGGCGAGTGTCTCTGGCCAGGAAGTTGTTGAGCAGGCCGGTGGTGCTGCCCTCGCATCGGGGACCCCGGTAGACATCCAGCGTCGAGTTGGAGGTGTTGGAGACGTAGCGCAGTTTTGCCGCGTCAGTGCGGCTGCTGTCCTGGTAGGTGCCGTTGAAGCTGCAGGCGCCGAGCAGTGCGCAAGCGGCAACCAGAGTGATGGAGCGTGCTGCGGTGGCGAGCATGATCGTCCTTGAGCGTTGGGTGAGGGCGGCGCAGATGCTAGAGGTGATGGCACCGTTCGTCCAGTGTGCCATCATCGTATGCACCGCCTTCGCTCAGTCGGCAGCGGCCTGCGCGGCAATCTCTCGCTCATCCTGCGCCACCACCTGCTGGCACAGTTCGATGATCTGCTCGCGCATCCAGCGGTTGGCCGGGTCCTGATCAGTGCTTTCATGCCAGTACAGGTGCGTTTCCAGTGGCGGGACTTCTACTGGCAGCGTCAGGTAGCGCAACTGATGGCGGCGTGCGAAACGCTCAGGGACGGTCATCACCATGTCGGTCTGCTGCAGCACCTGCGAGGCCATCAGGTAGTGCTGGGAGCGCAGCGCGATCTTGCGCTGCACGCCCATCTTGCCCAGTGCCAGATCGACGTAGCCCAGGCCGTTGCGACGGCTGGAAATATGGATATGGGTCATGCCCAGGTAGCTGTCGAGGGTCAGCTTGGCCTCGCCCAAGGGGTGGCCTTGGCGCAGGGCACAGACATAGCGGTCCTGCATCAGCTTGACGTGGCGCACCTGTGGATCGGTGTTCAGCGGGGCATCGACAGCGAAGTCCAGGCGACCTGCGGCCAGCTCCTTGGTAGTCTCGCGCCGCTTGCACAGGAAGCTCTCGATCACCACGCCCGGCGCCAGGCGGCGCAAACGCTGGAACAGCAGCGGCAAGACCACCGCTTCGGTGAGGTCGGTCATGCTGATGCGGAAGGTCTTGCTGGCCTGCTGCGGATTGAAGATCCGGCTTTCCTGCACCGAGGTACGCAGCAGGGCCAGGGCATTACGCACCGGGCCGATGATGTTCTGTGCCATCGGTGTCGGCACCATGCCTTGGGCGGTGCGCACGAACAGCGGGTCGTTGAAGGTTTCGCGCAGGCGTGACAGGGCATTGGATACGGCAGGCTGAGTGATGCCGACGATCTGCCCGGCACGGGTCAGGTTGGCTTCGGTGTAGATGGCGTCGAAGACGATGAACAGGTTGAGATCGACCTTGCTGAGGTTCATAAGGGCGCCACGTGTTGTTGATGTTATTCGCCGATCATATATCGGTTATGAATGTTAATACACGCCGAAAATAGACTAGGTGGATTGACCTGCACTGCTCTAGGCTCTGCTGCATGTTCTTCATTCCGCAAAGGTAGCCCAGATGGATTTCGCCTATACGCTCAAGGTCCAGGCTCTGCGCGAGCGCGTCACTGCGTTCATGGACACCTATGTCTATCCCGCCGAAGCGGTGTTCGAGCGCCAGGTTGCCGAGGGTGACCGCTGGCAGCCCACCGCGATCATGGAGGAGCTCAAGGCCAAGGCCCGGGCCGAAGGGCTGTGGAACCTGTTTCTGCCTGAGTCCGAGTACGGCGCGGGGCTGACCAACCTGGAGTACGCACCGCTGGCCGAGATCATGGGGCGCTCGCTCCTGGGGCCAGAGCCGTTCAACTGCTCGGCGCCGGATACCGGCAACATGGAAGTGCTGGTGCGCTATGGCAGCGAGGCGCAGAAGCAGCAGTGGCTGGAACCGCTGCTGCGTGGCGAGATCCGCTCGGCCTTTGCCATGACCGAACCTGATGTGGCTTCCTCCGATGCCACCAACATGGCTGCCACCGCCGTGCGTGATGGTGACGAGTGGGTGATCAACGGGCGCAAGTGGTGGACCTCCGGCGCCTGCGACCCGCGCTGCAAGGTGATGATCTTTATGGGGCTGTCCAACCCCGATGGCCCGCGCCACCAGCAGCATTCGATGGTGCTGGTGCCTACCGATGCGCCCGGGGTGAAGATCGTTCGCCCGCTGCCGGTGTTCGGTTACGACGACGCGCCCCATGGTCATGCCGAGGTGCTGTTCGATAACGTGCGCGTGCCTTACGAGAACGTCATCCTTGGCGAAGGGCGTGGTTTCGAGATTGCCCAGGGGCGCCTGGGGCCGGGACGTATCCACCATTGCATGCGTTCGATCGGCATGGCCGAACGTGCCCTGGAGCTGATGTGCAAGCGTGCGGTAAGCCGCACCGCGTTCGGTCGGCCGCTGGCCCGGCTGGGCGGCAACGTCGACAAGATCGCCGACTCGCGGATGGAAATCGATATGGCGCGCCTGCTGACCCTCAAGGCGGCGTACATGATGGACACCGCCGGCAACAAGGTGGCGCGTAGCGAGATCGCCCAGATCAAGGTGGTGGCGCCGAACGTCGCGCTCAAGGTGATCGACCGCGCTATCCAGATTCATGGTGGTGCCGGTGTCGGCGGCGACTTCCCGCTGGCCTACATGTATGCCATGCAGCGCACCCTGCGCCTGGCCGACGGGCCCGACGAAGTGCATCGGGCGGCGATCGGCAAGTACGAGATCGGCAAGTATGTGCCCAAGGAGATGCTGCGCAGCGGGCAGTAAGCCCGCTGGGCAGGTCCTTGCCGTCAAGGGCCGGTGTGGTTCGTGGTAGGGGCCTTGGATGATCCTGGCACGGTGTCGCCAGCGGTCGCTTCGGCCTTGCTCGGGCTGTCCTGGGCCAGGGCAGGTTCTTGCCCTTCGCTGCCTCGGGTCTTGAACAGCGACAGCACCACGCCGCCCAGCAGCAACCCGAATGTCACGCCCAGCGACAGCAGCGCCGGCACCTTGCCCACCAACCCGTGGTAGAAGATCTTGCAACCGATGAAGATCAGCACCAACGCCAGGGCGTACTTGAGGTAGACGAAGCGGTGCATCAAGGCTGACAGGGCGAAGTACAGCGAGCGCAGGCCGAGGATGGCGAAGATGTTCGAGGTGTAGACGATGAACGGGTCCTGGGTGATGGCGAAGATCGCCGGCACGCTGTCGACGGCAAATACCAGGTCGGCCAGTTCGATCAGCACCAGGGCGAGGAAAAGTGGGGTGGCGTAACGTAACGCCTTGCTCTGGCCGGGTGGTGTGAGACGGACGAAGAAGTGCTTGCCGTGGATCTGGTCAGTGACCCGCATGTGCCTGCGCACGAAGCGCAGCACCGGGTTGTTGGCCAGGTCCGGATGGCTATCTTCCCTGGAAAGCGCCATCTTCACCCCGGTGAACAGCAGGAACGCACCGAACAGGTAGAGCACCCAGGCGAAGTTCTGTACCAGCGCGGCGCCCACGCCAATCATGATCGCACGCAGGACTACCACGCCGAGGATGCCCCAGAACAGCACGCGGTGCTGGTAACGGCGAGGGATGGCGAAGAAGCTGAAGATCATCGCCATGACGAACACGTTGTCCATCGACAGCGACTGCTCGACCAGGAAGCCCGTGTAGAACTCCAATGCCGACTGGGCGCCAAGCTCGTACCACACCCATACCCCGAACAGTACGCCCACGCTGAAGTAGCCCGAGTACAGCAGCAGGCTTTCGCGCATTTCGATTTCGCGTTCCTGGCGGTGCAGCACGCCCAGGTCGAGGACCAGCAGGGCGATGACGATGGTGACGAATACCAGCCACAGCCAGGTGCTGGTGCCGAGCAGGGGTGTTGTGAGGAATGTCTGCAGAGCTGTCATGAGCCCCTCCTTGATTGTCGACGTTGCATGGCAACAGTGATTCCGACATGGCGGCGCAAACCGTCAGAGGGGCCCGGCATCACATGGGTGTAAGCCTAGTCCATGGAGTGCCGGGGCCAAGGGGGAGGGGTGTTACATTTCTTTGCCTGATCACGGTTTCCCGAGCGCGTCGCCGACTTTCTGCGCCACTGCAGGTGGCATCCAGGCTTTCCAGACCTGTGGATGCTCGCGCAGGAATACCTTGGCCGCCTCTCGCGGGTCCTGGCGTTTCTCGCTCATGATGGCCAGGGCCTGGTTGAGGGTGTCGATCGGCAAGTCGACCTTTTCGAACAAGGCCACCAGGTCCGGGTATTGGATCTTGAAGGCCTTCGATACACCAATCGACAGTTTGGCGGGCAGCGAACTGCTGCCACGTGGGGCGGGGTTGGCCGGGTCGGTCAAGGTGGCCCAGGCCTGGGCGTCATAAGCGGGCTCTTCCAGGCGCACGAAATCGAAGCGGCCCATCAGCGGTGTCGGGCTCCAGTAATAGAACAGCACCGGTTGGCCACGGCGAACAGCCGAGCTGACTTCAGCGTCGAGGGCGGCGCCTGAGCCGGTGCGGAAATTGCTGTAGAGCCCATCGAGCCCGTAGGCCTTGAGCTTCTGGCTGTTGACGATCTCTGAAGTCCAGCCGCTTGGGCTGTTGAGGAAGCGACCCTTGGTCGGCGCCTCGGGATCTTTGAATACCTGCGCATAGCGCTTGAGGTCGGCGACGCTCTTGAGTTCTGGCGCCAGCGGCTTCAGGTTGCGCGCCGGGTCGCCCTCGATTACGTATGCCGGCACATACCAGCCTTCGACTGCGTTCTTCACGGTGTCGCCCAAGGCGAACACCTCGCCCTTTTTCTCGGCGTCGACCCAGGCCGGGCTGCGCCCGGCCCATTCTTCGGCGATCACTTGCAGGTCGTTTTTCGCCAGCGCGACTTCCATGCTGACGGTGCTGCCGGGGAGGGTATCGGTGGGGTAGCCGTAACCGTTCTCGACGATCAGGCGCAGGATTTCGGTGGTCAGGGCGCCGCTTTCCCAGCCAATGGCGCCGAACTGGATGGGTTTGGCTGACTCGGCGCGTGCGGCGCTGTCGGTACTGGCCAGGCCCAGCGCGAGCAGCAGGCCGGCCAGCAAGGTTGGAATTTTCTTCATGATGGCCTCGTCGATTGCCAATTCGTGGGGTCGGGCAAAGTGTAGACGACGAGGGCAGCGGCCTGGTTCGGCGGCTGGCGGCGATCCCTGCGCGATGCCAGGCTGGCACCGCGCAGGCGTGTTCAGACCCGGAACTGGTCCATCAGCCCCTGCTGCTGGTTGGCCAGGCTGTTCAGCGACTGGCTGACCCGCGCCGACTCATTGGCCTGACCTGACAGCGATTCGGTCACGTCGCGGATGGTGGCCACGTTACTGTTGATCTCTTCGGCCACCGCGCTCTGTTCCTCGGCGGCCGAGGCGATCTGCAGGTTCATGTCGCTGATCACGGTGACCGCCTGGCCGATGCGCTGCAGCGCGGTGACCGCTTGGCCGACCTGCTCCACGCCGCCCTGGGCCTGACGATGACTGCTGTCCATGGCGCCAACCACCTCACGGGTGCCGGCCTGCAGCGACTCGATCACCTGGCGGGTCTCTTCCACCGACTCCTGGGTACGCCGCGCGAGGTTGCGGACTTCGTCGGCGACCACTGCGAAACCACGCCCGGCTTCCCCGGCGCGCGCGGCCTCGATGGCCGCATTGAGAGCCAACAGGTTGGTCTGCTCGGCGATGGAGCGAATCACCTCCAGCACCGAACCAATCTTCTCGCTGTTTTGCGCCAGCCCCTCGACCTGGGCCATGGCGCTGCTCATGTCGGCGGCCAGCGCATCGATGCTGTCAGTGGTCCGATCGATCACGGCCAGGCCTTCGCGGGTGGCCTGGTCGGCCTCGCGCGCGGCTTGCGCTGCCTGGGCCGCGCTGCGGGCGACGTCCTGGGCGGTGGCGCTCATTTCGTGGGAGGCGGTCGCGACCTGGTCGACCTGGCGGTACTGCTGCTCCATGCCCGCACTGGTTTCGCTGGCGATGGCAGCAGACTGGTCGGCCGTGCCGCGTGCTGCCTGCACTGAGCGTTTGACCTCGGCGATGGTGGGTTGCAGTTTGTCGAGGAAGCGGTTGAACCAGCCGGCCAGCTCACCCAGTTCGTCGCGCTTGTCGTAGTTCAGGCGACGGGTCAGGTCACCTTCGCCGCTGGCGATATCCTTGAGCATCGCTGCCACGCCGAGGATCGGCCGGGTTACCCCGCGCGCCATCAGCCACACCGCCAGCAGGCCGGCGATCGCCGCAGCCAGGCCCAGGCCCAGCTCGAGCAGGGTGCCGCTGGTGTTGAGCACGTCGAGTTCGCGCTTTAGCGCGTCGGCAGGGCCGGTCAGGGCGCTTTCCGGTACGTCGAGCAGCACACCCCAAGGCTTGCCGCCGGGAATCGGTGCGAACGCGGCCAGTACCTTGAGGCGTTGCTGGTCGTGAAGTACCTGCAGCTTGCCGGCGGTCAGCTTGCGCACCAGCTCGGCGCCCTGGCGGGTATCGACCTGGTCGAAGCGCTCCGCCAGCTTGCCGGCGTCCGGGCTGTAGCCGGCCAGCAGGCCCGCGGGGCTGAGGATGCCGACCTTGGTGCGACCTTCGTAGAGGCTGCGGCTGGCGTCTTCGCTCAGGGCCTGCAAGCTGTTCAGGTTGGTGTCGATGGACAGGGTACCGATCACCTTGCCGTCCACCATCAGCGGGAAGACGATGCTGGTCATCAGCACTTGCTGTCCAGCGATCTCATAGAAGTAGGGCTCGATCACGCAGACCTTGCCGGTGCTGCGCGGGCAGGCCCACCAGGTATTGGCCGCCTCGCCGCTGGGGCCGATCTGGGTGTTGGCCATATCACGCTCGGGCAACGCCATGGCGGTCAGTTGGCCCGCGCGCGGCTGCGACCAGTACAGGGCGAAGCGCCCGGTTTCGTTGCTGCCAAGCTCGGCGAGGCCGCTGAACAGTTTGTCCTTGCCGTCCAGGGCGTTGGCTTCGAATACCAGCGAAAGGCCGAGCAGCTCGGGGTTGGCCTGCAGGGCGGCGCGGACTTGGGCGGTCATGTCCTGGCGCAGGTCGTGGGCGTCGATGAAGCGCTTTTCGGCCTGTTCGCGCAGGAACAGGACCTGACGGGCGAAGCCGGCACCGTACTGGTAGGCGTCCATGAACTGACGGCGAATGCTCAGGGCCTGGACCTCGCCTTGAGATTCGATACGGGCCTGGGCGGATTCGGTGAGCATCTGCGAGCTGCTGGCTTTGACCAGATCCGAGCTGTGGTCCATGCGATACAACGAGAGGCCGACGAGCAATGTGACGATGCTGGCCAGGCACAACCCGGCGAGCAGGGTGATCTTCCATTGGATGGAAAGTTGACGCAACGGCATGGTGTACATCCCTTGTAATAGTAGAGCTGGGGCTGACGACTGTTTCGGCGGGACCGGGCTTTTCTTTATATGAACGTTCAATAAAGATAAAAGCGCCTATACAAACGCCATCCCTCGGCAGTTTTGACATCCTCCCCCCAGTGCTTCAGAGTGTGCGCCCTCCATAACAACACCCATGGTCCGGCCGCTGCCCAGCGCAGCTTGTCGCCGGAGCGCCCGCTTTTTGTCTGTCGTAATGAGGTATTGCACACCATGAATGCAGTGATCGCCGCGGTCGGTATCATGCTGGTACTGAGCCTGTCCCGCGTGCATGTGGTCATCGCCCTGATCGTTGGCGCCCTGACCGGAGGCCTGGTCGGTGGCCTGGGGATCGAGGGCACGCTCGCGGCCTTCAATGGCGGCCTGGGCGGCGGCGCGACGGTGGCGTTGTCGTACGCGTTGCTCGGCGCCTTCGCCGTGGCCATCGCCAAATCGGGCCTGGCTCACGCCCTGGCTGACCGCGCCCTGGCGATGATCGACCGCCAGGGGCAGGCACAGAGCGGTAAGCTCAAGTGGCTGTTGATCGGTCTGATGCTGGTGGTTGCGGTGTCGTCGCAGAACGTTCTGCCGATTCACATCGCCTTCATCCCGCTGTTGGTGCCGCCGCTCTTGTACGTGCTGACACGCCTGCGCATCGACCGGCGCCTGATCGCCTGCGTGATCACCTTCGGCCTGATTACCCCGTACATCTTCCTGCCCGTGGGTTTTGGCAACATCTTCCTCAACCAGATCCTGCTGGCCAACGTCAGCCGCGCGGGCGTGGACATCAGCGGCGTCAACGTCACCCACGCCATGGCCATCCCGGCGGCGGGCATGCTCGTTGGCCTGCTGGTGGCGGTGTTCATCAGCTACCGGCGCAAACGTGACTACGACCTGGCGCGCATCGAAGAGGTCGAGCAGGTCAGTGTGCAGTACAACCCACTGACGTTGCTGGTGGCCGGCGCAGCCATCGCTGCGGCGTTCATCATCCAGTTGTGGCTGGATTCGATGATCATCGGTGCGATGGTCGGTTTCCTGATCTTCTCGCTGTCGGGCATCGTGCGCTGGCGCGAGACCGACGATCTGTTCACCGAGGGCATGAAGATGATGGCCATGATCGGCTTCATCATGATCGCGGCCTCGGGCTTTGCCGAAGTGATGAAGGCCACCGGCGAGGTGAAGAGCCTGGTCGAGACCTCGGCGCAGTGGATCGACCACAGCAAGGGTATCGGTGCCTTGCTGATGCTGCTGGTGGGGTTGCTGGTGACCATGGGCATCGGCTCTTCCTTCTCAACCGTGCCGATTCTTGCCGCGATCTTCGTGCCGCTGTGTGTGCAGTTGGGCTTCGACCCGCTGGCCACGGTGTGCATCGTCGGCACGGCCGGTGCGTTGGGCGACGCTGGCTCGCCTGCCTCGGACTCGACCTTGGGGCCGACCTCAGGCCTGAACGTCGATGGCCAGCATCACCATATCTGGGACACGGTGGTGCCGACCTTCATTCATTACAACCTGCCACTGCTGGCGTTTGGCTGGGTAGCGGCGATGGTGCTTTAGGCCCGATCGGATCGATTGTCGCTAACCGGTAGGGCTGGCATCATGCCCGAAGCGTGAATCAATCGCTTCGGGAGTACCTCCAATGAACACACCTCGTGCCGAATCGCCGCTGCCGGAAGACCTGCGGGTCTTCCTCACGGTGATTCGCAAGTCAGGTTTTGCAGCGGCGGCGGACGAACTGGGCTTGTCGCCAGCCTATGTCAGCAAGCGCATCCGCTTGCTGGAGGTGGCGCTGGGCACGCGGCTGCTGCACCGCAACGCCCGCAGCATTGCCCTCACCGACGCCGGAGAGCGTGCCCAGCGCTGGGCCATCCGCATTCTCGGTGACATGGACGACTTCGTCGGCGAGATGAAACAGGTGCGCCAGGAGCCGCGCGGCGTGCTGCACCTGTGCAGCAGCTTCGGCTTCGGCCGCAACCATGTCGCACCTGCTGTGGCGCAGTTGTCGGCGGCGTATCCGGCCCTGGAGATTCGCCTGGACGTGTTCGACCGCGTGGTGGATATCGTCGCCGAAGGCTTCGACCTTGAAATCCGTATCGGCGACGACCTGCCGGCGCAGCACATCGGGCGCAAGCTTGCGAGCAACCAGCGGGTGCTGTGCGCCACGCCCGAATACCTTGCCCAGCGTGGTACGCCGCTGAACCTCAAGGATCTCGACAATCACGACTGCCTGGTGCTCAAGGAGCGCAACAACCCGTTCGGTGTGTGGCAGCTGCAGCATGCCGGTCGCGAAGAAACGGTGCGCGTCAGCGGGCCGCTGTCGTCGAACAATGGTGAGATCGTTCTGCAGTGGGCGCGGGGGGGGGGGGGCATCCTGCTGCGTTCTTACTGGGATGTACGGCCACTGCTGGAGAGCGGTCGGCTGGTGCAGGTGCTGCACGACTACACCCAGAGTGCCAACGTCTGGGCGGTATACCCGACGCGCCTGGCGGACTCGGCGAAACTGCGCGTGTGCGTGGAGTTTCTCGAGCGGCACTTCAAGGTGTTGCTGGGGTGAAGCCAGGGGCCACGGGGTAGCCCCTGTTGCGTTCAGTTGAACAGGCCCAGCAGCAGGGTTGCGCCGATCACCGTCGCGGCGCCGCCCAGGCGCGTGGAGATCTGCGCGAAGGGCATCAGGCCCATGCGGTTGCACGCCGAAAGAATCGCCACATCGCCGGTGCCGCCCAACCCACTGTGGCAGCAGGTGACGATGGCCGACTCGACCGGATACATCTTCAGCAGATTGCCGATCAGAAATCCCGCCAGGGTCATGGCCAGTACCACCGAGGCACAGACCAGTACATAGCCGATGGAGAACACGCCCATCACGCTTTCCAGGGGTACATAGAGCATGCCCAGGCCGATCATCACCGGCCAGATGAAGGCTGTCGACACTAGCTTGTAGAACTGCTTGCTGCCTTTTTCCAGGTGCGTGGGCAGTACGCGCAGGTATTTGAACAGGACCGCGACCACGATCATCATCACCGGCCCCGGAATGTGCACCAGCTTCTCCAGCAGGCCGCCGAGGACGAAAAAGGTACAGATCAGCAGCACACCAGCACCCATGTAGCGGAAGTCGATGGCCTCGTCGTCGGCCTGCTCCTTGAACTTGTCGTTTTCTTCGCGAGCGCGGATCAGCATGCCGTCACCGCTGAGCTGCGGGCGCTTACCGGCCAGGCGTGCGAGGGCGCCGGCGCAGATGATCGCGACGATGTTGCCCACCACGGCTGCTGGTACCAGTTGCGCCACGTACTGCTCGGGGCTGCCGCCGAGAATGTGTGCATAGGCCAGCGACAAGGGCAGGATGCCTTCGCCGATGCCGCCGCCGATGATCGGCACGATGATGTAGAAGAAGGTGTGGTGGACCGAATAGCCGAACAGCACGCCCACCAGTATTCCCGCCGCGATCGCCGCCAGGGTGCCGGCCACCAGCGGCACGAACATGCGCATCATGCCCTGGACCAGGATGAAGCGGTTCATGCCCAGGATGCTGCCCACCACCAGGCTTGCGATGACGAAATAAAGGAAGTTGGCATCCTTCATCAGCATCTTCGTCGCATCCAGCGTGGCACTGCCGAAGAAGCCATGGAACACCAGCACCGAGGGCAACAGCAGGCAGAGGATCGCACCGCCACCAATTTCCTTGAGCAGTGGCAGGCGCTGGCCGAGCTGGCCGAAGAACACGCCCATGGTCATGATCACCGCCAGGCCACCGATCATGGTCTTGGGCAGGTAACCGAAGTGTGCCGAGCAGAACACGATCAGGGCGATGCCGATGAAATAGGGCAGGGGGATCACACCGATCGGGTAGGTGAGCAGCGCGTTGAGCCGGCGCTGGACGGGCGTGTGTTCGGCGCTGGGCGCCAGGGTCTTGTTCATGTGCATGTCCTCTATTTGTTGTTGTACGAGGAGCCGTGAAGCGCCGCCCGTGTCCGGGCGGGCTTGTGTCGTCCCTGGCGGCTCAGGCCAGCCACGGATGGGCCTGCAGATGCCGTGCTTCGAAGGCGCGGATCTGTTCGGTACGTTGCAGCGTGCTGCCGATGGCATCGAGCCCCAGCAGCAACGCCTGCTTGCGCAACTGATCGATCTCAAAGTCGATGCTGCGACCGTCGTGCAGCGCGATCCGTTGTCGCTCCAGGTCGATGCTCAGTTCAGCGCTGCCGGGTTCGCTGACCCATTGCCCGATCTCTTTGACTTGGGCCTCCTCGAGCTGGATCAGCAGCACGCCGTTGCGCTGGCAGTTGTCGAAGAAAATCCCGGCAAAGCTGCTGCCGATCAACGCGCGGATCCCCAGTTGCTTGAGGCCCCATACCGCGTGTTCGCGGCTCGAGCCGCAGCCGAAGTTGGGGCCGACCACCAGAAAGCGCGCGTCCTGCCAGGGTGCCTGGTTGAGCACGAACTCAGGGTTCGGCGCGCCGCCCGCGGCAAAGCGCAGGTCGAAGAACACCCCACGGTCCAGGCCATTGCGATCGATGCCCTTGAGAAACTGCTTGGGCATGATCACGTCGGTGTCGACGTTGGCGGCCAGGAATGGGGCGGCGATACCCGTTTCGGTGAGGAAGGGTTGCATGGCTCAGGCCTCCAGGGGAAAAGTGCGGACATCGATCAGGTGGCCGCTGACGGCTGCGGCGGCGACCATCGCTGGGCTCATCAGGTGCGTACGTGCACCGGCGCCCTGGCGGCCCTCGAAGTTGCGGTTGGTGCTCGACGCGCAGCGGTCACCGGGGCTGAGTACGTCGTCATTCATTGCCAGGCACATGGAGCAGCCCGACTGCCGCCATTCGAAACCGGCATCGACGAACAGCTGCGCCAGGCCCTCGCGCTCGGCCTGTTCACGCACCTGGGTGGAGCCGGGCACGATCATTGCGCGCACCCCTGCCGCGACCTGGCGTCCGCGCACCACGCGGGCGGCATCGCGCAGATCTTCGATGCGGGCGTTGGTGCACGAGCCGATGAAGGCATGGCTGATGGGGATCTGGTCGAGCTGCATGCCGGGTGTCAGGTCCATGTAGCGCAAGGCGCGTTGCAGGTCCTGGCGGCGGATCAGGTCAGGTTCGTGCAGCGGGTCAGGCACCTGCTGGTCGATAGGGGCGGCCTGGTCGGGGCTGGTGCCCCAGGTCACCATGGGCGCCAGCTCGCCGACATCGAGGGCGACTTCAAGGTCGAACTGCGCGCCCTGGTCGCTGAACAGCGTGCCGCGCCAGTTCTGCACTGCCTGCTCCCAGAGTTCGCCCTTGGGCGCGCGGGGCTTGTCGGCAAGGTAGTCGTAGACCTTCTGGTCGGGCGCCATGAAGGCACCTCGGGCACCGGCTTCCACGGCCATGTTGCAGATGGTCATGCGCGCCTCGACGCTCAGGGCGCTGATGGTCGGGCCGGTGAACTCGATGGCATAGCCGGTCGCACCGGAGGCACCGATGCGGCGGATCAGTTGCATGATGATGTCCTTGGAGACCAGGCCTGCGCCCAGCTCGCCGGTCACCGTGACGCGCAGGGTCTTCAGGCGCTTGTAGACCAGGGTCTGGGTGGCCAGCAGGTGCTCGATCTCCGAGGTGCCGATGCCGAAACCGAAGGCGCCCAGCGCGCCGTAGGTGGTGGTGTGGCTGTCGCCGGCAGCGACCACCATGCCGGGCAGGATGAAACCTTGCTCGGGCGCCACCACGTGCTCGATGCCTTGGCGCTTGTCCAGCACATCGAACAGTTCGATGCCGAAGTCGCGGCAGTTCTGCTCGAAGTAGGAGACCTGCAGTGCGCCCCCAGCGTCAGGCATGGTGGCGATGCGCTCGGGGGCGGTGGGGTTGACGTGGTCGACCACCGCCAGCGTACAGGCCGGGCGCCAGACCTGCCGCCCGGCTTCGCGCAGGCCGCTGAAGGCCTGGGGGCTGGTGTATTCGTTGGCGACCTGGCGGTCGATGTACAGCAGCACATGGCCTTGGTCGTCCAGGGTGCAGACGGTGTGGGCGTCGAGGTGCTTGTCGTAGAGCGTTCTGGGGCGATGCATGGCTGTCACTCGCGATCGAATGGTCATGGGCGTAGGCGTCACGGTAAGCGCCTGGGTCCAGCTTATTCCGTTCGGATCGTGGAACAACGCAGCCAACGTAATGCTGTGCTGCACGAATCGTGCAGCATGCCGGGCGAGCGTCCTGGCTGGTATGCTCTGCAGCGAACCCACCTCAAGAGACCACCATGGCAAGGCCGCGAAAACAGGACAGCAGCGACAGCGACGTCAAGGCACAGATCATCGATGCCGCATTGCGGGTGATCCAGCGCGACGGTTCGGTGTGCGCCACCTACCGGCGCATCGCCAGCGAGGCCGGGGTTTCGCCAGGGACCATGACCTACCACTTCAGCACCATCCAGGAGATCGTCGCGGCAGCCTTCGTCAAGATGACCAACCGCATCGCCGATCAGTACTTCACCCGTCTGGGCGATGCGCGTGATGCCGAGCATGCCCGCGAACTGCTGGCCGACCTGATCTGTGGCGAGTTGTGGAAAGCTTCGGGGCAGATGCTGCTGATCTTCGAACTCTATGCCTTCGTCTCGCGCCACCCCGACTACACCTACATCATGGATGACTGGATGGCCCGCTCGCGGGCGGCGTTGCAGGTGCATTTCGACGAGAAGACCGCGCGGGCGCTGGATGCGCTGATCGAAGGCTTCACCATTCACAATGCGCTGAGCCGCACGGTGGTAAGCCGGGACGACATCCTGGCATTGATCCGCGCGGTGTCATGAGCCTGACGCCGGTGCGCACGGCCAGGGCTGCAAAAAAAAGCCCCGCGGACCAAGGTCGGCGGGGCAAAGGGTTGGGGGAGGGACCAACCAAAGGAGTCGTTGCAACGGATCGCGTGAGGGTTACTTCACGCTGGCCACGGTGTCTGGCTGCCAGCCGCCACCCAAGGCCTTGTAGATCGAGACGATGCCGCGATACAGCTCGACTTCGCCCTGGGCCTGGGCATCTTCGGCGGCAAGCTTTTCGCGCTCGGCATCGAGCAACACCAGGTAATCCACCGTGCCTTCGCGGTAGCGCACCGAGGCCAGTTCTGCCGCCTTGCCGCTGGCATCGCTCTGGCGGATCAGCGACAGCAGGCGCTGCTGGCGCTTGCCGTAATCGCTGAACGCATTGGAGGACTCTTCCAGTGCCAGCAGTACCTGTTGCTCATAGGTCGCCAGCGCGCCTTCGGCGTCGGCCTTGGCGCCGCGCAAGCGGGCACGCACGCTGCCCAGGTCGAAGGCGGCCCAGCTGATGGTCGGGCCCAGTGCCCAGGCATTGGCAGCGGACGAACCGATCTGCGAGCCACGCCCAGCGGTGAAGCCCAGGAAGCCGCTCAGGCTGACCCGTGGGAACAGGTCGGCGGTGGCGACGCCCACATTGGCGGTGGCGGCGGCGAGTTGACGCTCGGCGCTGCGGATGTCCGGACGGCGGCGCAGCAGTTCACCCGGATCACCCACCGGCAGCGCCTTGGCGATTGCAGGCAGTTGCTTGGGCGACAGGTCCACGCTCAGTGCGTCCGGGCGCTCACCCAGCAGGGTGGCGATACGGTTGCGTGCCCGCACCTGCTCGGCCTGCAGTTGCGGCACGGTGGCCTCGACTGCCGCCAGGCGGGCATCGGCACGCACCACATCCAGCTCGTTGCCGACCCCGGTGTCGCGCAGGGTCACGGTGATGCTGCGCGAGTCTTGCTGGGTCTTGAGGTTGGCCAGGGCGATCTTTTCGCGCAACTGAGCGCCACGCAGCTGGCCGTAGGCATCCACCAGCTCGGCGATCAGGCTGACCTGCAGTTGTTGCAGGTCGGCTTCGGCGGCGTCTTCCTGAGCCTTGCTGGCCTCGATCTGACGCTGGATGCGGCCGAACAGGTCGACCTCCCAGGCCATGTCCAGGCCCAGGTCGTAGCGCTCGGTGTTGACTCGGCGATCGGTCTGGCCGGGTACCTGGCCCTTGCCGATGTCGCTGCTGGCGCGGCTGGTGACCACCGGCAGGTCGTCGTTGGAGACGTCCTCGCGGATCGAGCGCGCGGCCTTGAGGCGGGCGAAGGCCACGCGCAGGTCACGGTTGCCCTGCAGCGATGCCTGCACCAGCTGGTTCAGGGTCGGGTCGTCGAACTGCTTCCACCAGCTGCTTTCGAAGCGGCTGCGGTCCAGGGTCTTGGCCGGCGTTTCGGTATCGAAACGCGCAGGCTGGGTGTCTGGGGTCTTGTAGTCCGGGCCCACCGCGCAGGCCGCCAGGGCCAGCGCCAGAAGGCTAGGAGTCAGGGGTTTGAGCAGGTTCATGCATGATTCTCCAGCGCTTGCACTCGCTCGGCCTTGCGGGCCTGGCGACGTTCGACGTGACGGCGGATCAGGTTGAAGAACACCGGCGTCAGGAACAGGCCGAACACGGTCACCCCGATCATCCCCGAGAACACCGCCACGCCCATGGCATGACGCATCTCGGCACCGGCACCGGAGGAGAACACCAGCGGCACCACACCCATGATGAAGGCGATCGAGGTCATCAGAATCGGACGCAGACGCAGGCGGCAGGCTTCCAGCACGGCGGCCAGCGGATCCAGGCCCTCGGCCTGCTTGTCCTTGGCGAACTCGACGATGAGGATCGCGTTCTTGCACGCCAGGCCCACCAGTACGATCAGGCCGATCTGGGTGAAGATGTTGTTGTCACCCCCGGAAATGATCACGCCAGTGATGGCCGACAGCAGGGTCATCGGTACGATCAGGATCACCGCCAGTGGCAGGCTCCAGCTTTCGTACTGGGCAGCCAGCACCAGGAAGGCCAGCAGTACGCAGAGCGGGAACACGAACAGCGCGGTGTTGCCCGAGAGGATCTGCTGGTAGGTCAGGTCGGTCCACTCGTAGGTCATGCCGTTGGGCAGTTCTTCCTTCAGCAGTTTCTCGATCGCCGCCTCGGCCTGGCCGGAGCTGTAGCCTGGGGCTGCGGCACCGTTGATTTCGGCGGTGATGAAGCCGTTGTAGTGCATCACGCGGTCGGGACCGGAGGTGTCGCTGACCTTGAGGAAGGTCGCCAGCGGGATCATCTCGCCCAGGTTGTTGCGCACCTTCAACTGGCCAATCTGCTCGGCGTCGAGACGGAACTGCTGTTCAGCCTGGACGTTGACCTGGTAGGTCCGGCCAAAGCGGTTGAAGTCGTTGGTGTACAGCGAGCCCAGGTAGACCTGCAGGGTGTCGAAGATGTCGGTGATCGCCACGCCATGGGTCTTGGCCTTTTCCCGGTCGATGGCAGCATCGACCTGCGGCACGTTGACCTGGTAGCTGGTGAACAACCCGGCGAGCTCAGGCACGCTGCGGCTCTTGGCGATGACGTTCTGGGTTTCCTTGTACAGCGCCTCGTAGCCCAGGTTGCCGCGGTCCTCGATCTGCAGGCGGAAGCCGCCAATGGTGCCCAGGCCCTGTACCGGCGGCGGTGGGAAGATCGCGATGTAGGCGTCCTGGATATCGGCGAACTGCGCGTTCAGCGCTGCGGCGATGGCTTGTGCCGACTGGCTCGGGTCCTTGCGCTCATCGAACGGCTTGAGCGGGGTGAACACGATGCCGCTGTTGGGGCTGTTGGTGAAGCCGTTGATCGACAGGCCCGGGAAGGCCACCGAGTCGGCAACGCCTGGTTGCTTGAGGGCGATTTCGCTCATGCGCTTGATCACTGCCTCCGTGCGGTCGAGGCTGGCGGCGTCAGGCAACTGGGCGAAGGCCACCAGGTATTGCTTGTCCTGCGCCGGGACGAAGCCGGTCGGCGTGGACGAGAAGCCCAGGTAGGTCAGGCCCATCAGGCCGGCATACACGAACAGGGCGATGCCGCTGGAACGAATGACCCGGCGTACGCCACCGACGTAGCTGTTGCTGGCACGGTCGAAGAAGCGGTTGAACGGCGCGAACAGCCAGCTGCCCAGCAGTTTTTCCAGGAACCGCGAGAAACGGTCCTTGGGCGCGTGGTGGTCCTTGAGCAGCACCGCGGCCAGGGCCGGCGACAGGGTCAGCGAGTTGAACGCCGAAATCACGGTCGAGATGGCGATGGTCAGGGCGAACTGCTTGTAGAACTGCCCGGTAAGGCCGGAAATGAACGCCGCCGGTACGAACACCGCGCACAGTACCAGGGCGGTGGCGATGATCGGGCCGGTCACCTCGCTCATGGCTTTTTGCGTGGCCTCCATGGGCTGCAGGCCCAGGCCGATGTTGCGCTCGACGTTTTCCACCACGACGATGGCGTCGTCCACCACGATCCCGATCGCCAGGACCAGGCCGAATAGCGACAAGGCGTTGAGCGAGAAGCCGAACAGATGCATCACCGCGAAGGTACCGATCAGCGAGACCGGTACGGCCATCAGCGGGATGATCGAGGCGCGCCAGGTCTGCAGGAACAGGATCACGACCAGCACGACCAGCACCAGGGCTTCGAACAGGGTGTGCACCACCGCTTCGATCGAGCCGCGGACGAACACGGTCGGGTCATAGACGATGCTGTAGTCCATCCCTTCCGGGAAGTCCTTCTTCAGCTCGGCCATCTTCGCCCGTACTTCGTCGGAGATCTCGATGGCGTTGGAGCCAGGGCGCTGGAAGATCGGGATCGCTACCGCCGGCTGGTTGTTCAGCAGCGAACGCAGGGCGTACTGGCTGGAGCCCAGCTCGACGCGTGCGATGTCTTTCAGGCGGGTGATCTCGCCGTCGGCGCCGGCGCGGATGATGATGTTCTCGAACTCTTCCTCACTGACCAGACGGCCCTGGGTGTTGATCGACAACTGGAAGCTGGTCGAGCCGGGGGCGGGCGGTGCGCCCAGCTGACCGGCAGCGACCTGGCGGTTCTGTTCGCGGATCGCCGCGACCACGTCACTGGCAGTCAGGTTGCGCGAAGCGGTCTTGTTCGGGTCCAGCCACACACGCAGGGAGTAGTCGCCCATGCCGAACAGTTGCACGTCACCGACACCGCCCAGGCGCGCCAGCTCATCCTTGATGTTGAGGATGGCGTAGTTGGACAGGTAGAGCATGTCGTAGCGCTGGTCCGGCGAGGTCAGGTGCACGACCATGGTCAGGTCGGGCGAGGCCTTGTCGACGGTGATACCGATGCGCGTCACTTCCTCGGGCAGCTTGGGCTGGGTCCGGGTCACGCGGTTCTGTACCTGCACCTGCGCGTTGTCCAGGTCGGTGCCCAGGGCGAAGGTGATGGTCAGGGTCAGCTTGCCATCGGCGGTGGACTGCGAGGACATGTAGAGCATGTTCTCGACACCGGTAATGGCTTGTTCAAGCGGTGCGGCGACGGTTTCGCCGATCACCTTGGGGTTGGCGCCCGGGAAGTTGGCGCGCACGACCACGGTCGGTGGCACCACTTCAGGGTATTCGCTGATCGGCAACTGGAACAGCGAGATGCCACCGGCGATCAGCAGCACGAGCGAGAGCACGGCGGCGAAGATCGGGCGGGTGATGAAGAATTTCGAGAAGTTCATCGATGTTGTCCCTTAACCGCGCGGTGCCTGGGCACTGGCGACTTTCACATTCGAACCTGCCACCGCCGGTGCCGGATTGCTGGCTTCCAGCGCCTGGCGCTGACGGGCGAGGGTGGCGAGGGTTTCTTCACTGGCCATCGGGGTTTCCTCCGGGGTGACCGGCGAGCCTGGGCGCACACGCTGCAGGCCCTTGACCACGATGCGGTCGTCCTTGCTCAGGCCGCTGCGCACGATACGCAGGCCTTCGAGCTTCGGACCCAGTTCCACCGCGCGGTAGGCGGCCTTGTTGTCCTTGTCCATGACCAGCACGAACTTCTTGCCGAGGTCGGTGCCGACCGCTTCGTCATTGATCAGCACGGCGTCGTACTTGGCGCTGCCGACCAGCTTGAGGCGGGCGTAGAGACCTGGGGTGAACTGGCCATCGCGGTTGTCGAACACGGCGCGACCACGGATGGTGCCGGTGCGCGGGTTGACCTGGTTGTCGACGAAGTTCATCTGGCCCAGGTGCGGGTTGCCGGTCTCGTTGGTCAGGCCCAGGTACACCGGGGTGGTCTGGCCGCGCTGGCCCTGGCGGGCAAGCTGGGTGTACTTGAGGTACACGCGCTCGTCGGCGTCGAAGTAGGCGTAGACCTTGTCGGTGGAGACCACGCTGGTCAGCGGGGTGACGTCGGCGGTGACGATGTTGCCAGCGGTGAAGTCGGCACGGCTGACGCGGCCACTGATCGGCGAGGTGACGCGGGTGAAGCTCAGGTTCAGGCGGGCCAGGTCGAGCTGGGCCTGGATCGCATCCACCCCGGCGCGGGCCTCGGCGGCGGCGCTGGTGCGCGATTCGGCAAGCTCGGCGGAGATGGCGTTGCTGTCGCGCAGGCGCTCGCCACGACGGGCTTCGTTGGCGCTGCGGATGGCGGTGGCCTTGGCCTGTTGCAATTGGGCTTCGAGGCGACGGACTTCAGCCTGGAACGGGCGCGGGTCGATCTGGAACAGCAGGTCGCCTTTCTTGACCTGAGCGCCTTCGGTGAAGGCCACCAGGTCGATCTGGCCGGAGACGCGCGGGCGGACTTCCACGGTTTCCGGGGCTTCCAGGCGTCCGGTGAACTCATCCCATTCGTTGATCGGCTGCTCGATCACCTTGGCCACGCTCACCTTGGGGGCGGCGGGAGCCTGCATGGCGTCGGGGGTTTTACCGCAAGCGCTGATCACCGCCACTGCCAGGGCAGCGAGGGGATAGCGCAGGGCCTTGAATGAATATTCCATGGAGAACTCCGCCACTGTATTGATAGTGGGCGGATCATGAGTGTGTTGCGTTACAGGAACGAATCGAATGGCGCGAAGGTCATTATCACGCGGAATGATATGTCGAGCCTGTTTATCGATGGCGACACATGTGGCAGTGAGGGGCAGCGGCCTTGCGACGTGCTCGCGACCCCCTCACCGCATGACTGAAATCAGTCCCCGAACCCCTCCAGCACGATCTTGCCCTTGGCCCGGCCACTTTCGATCAGCGCGTGGGCCCGACGCAGGTTGGCGGCATTGATGGTGCCGAAATGCTCACCCAGCGTGGTCTTGAGCACACCATCGTCGATCAGTTTCGCCACCCGCTCCAGCAACTCGTGCTGCTTGATCATGTCGCTGGTCTGATAGAGCGAACGGGTGAACATCAGTTCCCAGTGCAGTGACAGCGATTTGCGCTTGAGCGGCACCACGTCAAGGCTGGCCGGATCGTCGATCAGCGCCAGCTTGCCCTGCGGGCGCAGCGCCGCGACCAGTTGCGCAAAGTGACTGTCGGTGTGGGTCAGGCTGATCACCAGGTCGACCTCCGGGTAGCCAATGGCGTTCAGTTGCTCGACCAGCGGCTGGCTGTGGTCGATCACATGGTGCGCGCCCAGCTCGCTCACCCACTGACGGGTTTCGGGGCGAGAGGCGGTGCCGATCACGGTGAGGCCGGTGAGCTGGCGTGCCAATTGAAGCAGGATCGAACCCACGCCACCGGCCGCGCCGATGATCAGCAAGCTCTGGCCGTGGCCTGCGTTTTCAACGACACCCAATCGGTCGAACAGCAATTCCCAGGCGGTGATCGAGGTGAGCGGCAATGCTGCGGCGCTGGCGTTGTCCAGGCTGCGCGGCTTGCGGCCGACGATGCGTTCGTCGACCAGGTGCAATTGGCTGTTGCTGCCGGGACGATCGATGGCTCCGGCGTAGTAGACCTGGTCACCGGGCTGGAACAGGGTGACTTCGGTGCCGATTTCGCGGACGGTCCCGACCGCATCCCAACCCAGCACCCGCGGGGCCGTCTTGCCGGCGCCGGCGCGGATCTTGGTGTCGACCGGGTTGACTGAAATGGCCTGGACCTCGACCAGCAGGTCACGTGGGCCTGGAGTGGGGCGGGGCAGTTCGCTGTCGAACAGGGCTTGGGCGCTGTCGATGGGCAGACCGTGTTCGGTGAAGACGATGGCTTTCATGGGGGTTCCTTGGGTATCGATGGGCGATGGGGATACCTTAGCTAACGCGGTTTGGCTGAAAAACATCGTTATGGAAGTTAGACTTTCGGCTTTTCTTTGAAAGTGTGCGCTGACAGAGCAGCCCCCTCGCGGCTTGTCCCGCGAGAGGGCTGCTGCTGTTGGCCGATCATGCGCCGCGTGGTGGGAAGTCCACTTCGGTCCGCGCCACATTGTTCAGGTAGTTGGTCAAAGTCAGCAGCGTCACCTGGGCAATCACATCGACGATCCGCGCATTGTCCAGCCCACCGGCACGTACCTCGGCCAGCACACCGTCGGGCACCTGGCCGCGATTCAGCGTCACCGCGCGGGCAAGCACGGCTACCGGATTCAGGGTGCCGGCGCGTGCTGCCTGCATATCAGCCTCGCTCAGCCCCGACTTACCGCCGAAGAAGCTGTGCGCAGCCACGCAGTACTCACAACCATTGACCTGGGATGCGGCCAGGGCCACGACCTCGCGTTCGGCCGGGGTCAGGCTGTTCTTGCCCATGGCCTGGGCCAAGGCCATGTAGCCGTTGAGTGCGGCTGGGGAGTGGGCCATGGTGGCGAAGGCGTTGGGCAGGAAGCCCAGGCCTTTTTCCACGCCTTGCAGGGCTGGGCGGGCGGCTTCAGGGGCTTGTTCGATGGTCAGGGCGGCAATGCGAGTCATGGTGAATCTCCTGTCTGAGTGGGAGCTTGTTGATCAAGCTTGGGTACAGATTACCCAGCAGGAATTGCCTTTCGGGTTCAAATCGTCCAGCTTATGCGACTGATCGTCTAAATATGGATCTGCTATGGACCGCCTCGCTACGCTGCTCAACCATTTCGACTTCAACGCCTCGACGTTCCACCAGGGCGGCTTCTGCGGCCTCTCGCGTTTCGATGGCGAGCAGCGCAGTGGTCATGTGCATCTGCTGCGCGCCGGGCGCCTGCGCTTCAGAGGCCCGGCCGGGCACGAGCAGGTGCTGGAAGAACCCAGCCTGATTTTGCTGATACGTCCGCAGACCCACCAACTGCTGGCCAGCGAGTCGGACAATGCCGAACTGGTCTGCGCCACCTTGGCGTTCACCGGTGGCCCGGACAATCCGCTGACCCGTGCATTGCCGGACGCGCTGGTCAGCCCGCTGAGCGCCCTGACCGGGTTGCAGGCCAGCAGCGACTGGCTGTTCACCGAAGCCTTCGGCGATGATTGCGGACGCGAACTGGTGCTCAACCGGTTGTTCGAGCTGATGGTGATCCAGCTGTTGCGACAGTTGCTCGGCGATGGCCAGATGGCTTCAGGCATGTTGGCCGGGCTGGCCGACAAGCGCCTGTCGCGGGCGTTGGTGGCGATGCATGACGCCCCTGCGCACAACTGGAGCGTGGAGGCGCTGGCATCGTTGGCGGGGATGTCGCGGGCGAGCTTTGCCGCGCACTTTCGCGCGGTGGTGGGCAGTACCCCGGGGGATTACCTGGCAGATTGGCGCATCGGGCTTGCGCAGAAGCGTATCCGCGAGGGCAGGCCGCTGGCGCTGGTGGCGGATGAGGTGGGGTATCAGAGCCCCTCGGCGCTGGCGCGGGTGTTCAGGCGCAAGACCGGGGTGAGCCCTTCGCAGTGGCGTGGGGAAGCTTGACAGCACGGGTGTTCTTTTCGCGGGCAAGTCGCAGCGGTGAACCGCCGCTGCGACTTATCAGCCAGAGCACCGCGGTGATCAATGATCCGCCACCACCTCATCCTGCGACAACAGCGCCTTGGCCAGTTCTTCATCACTGGCCTGTAACCCAGGATGGCTCTGGCGTACCTGCTCCAGCGCCGACTCCACATACGCCCCGCGAATCGCACCGCCACTGGCCACGAACGCAGACAGCTCGTCGCGCGCCGGAATGATCCGTTTGTCATCCTTGAATGTGGAGTAGAGCGAAGCAGAAACCCCTGCCGAGGTGGCCACATCGCCCGCGTCGACACGGGCCAGGGCGGACCCTGCGGGAATGCACAGCAGCAGTGCCGGAACAAGCAGTGAATAACGCATGATCAGTCCTCCAGAAGCATCACAGCCCAAGGGATCTCGTGCATGCAATTAAGAGGTGCGGCCATTGGCCAGAGTTCCCCCTGCGAGCAATTGCCAGACGAGCGACCGCATATCGGCCGCCCGACTTCATCAACAATTGCGGCTTACACTATCAGCATTCTTGATACTGTCAGCGCACCTGCTGTTTTGCTGAAGTTGTGACCGTAGACTTGTTCGTAACCGGCCACCCGAGCCGGCTCACAACTACAAGAAGCAAGTGGAGACACGAATGAGTAGCCAAGTTTCGTTCGAAGACCTCCCACTCAGCCGTTTTCATATCAAGACGGTGTTCAGTGGTACGGGCGGTCAATTCAGTGACGGATTCGTGCTAGGGATTATCGGCATTGCCGTCAGCATGGCGGCGGGGCCGTTGCAATTGAATGCGCTATGGATGGGTTTGCTCGGCGCGGCGTCACTGGCCGGTCTGTTTCTCGGCAGTTTGTTTGCAGGGCCCTTGGCCGATAAGTTCGGCAGGCGCCGGATCTTTGCCTGGGACATGTTGCTGTTCGCGGTTATTTCAGCTTCGCAGTTCTTCGTTACTTCACCCGAGCAACTTCTGGCCCTGCGCCTGCTGCTCGGGCTGGTGCTGGGGTTCGACTATGTGGTGAGCAAGTCGCTGGTCACCGAGTTCGCCCCACGCCGTTATCGCGGGCGTTTACTGAGTGTACTGGCCGCCGCCTGGGCCGCAGGTTACGTCGCCGCGTACCTGGTGGGCTTCGCCATCCGTGATATCGGCCCGGACGCCTGGCGCCTGATGCTGGCCTTGAGCGGTGTGCCGGCCTTGTTGATACTGCCGTTGCGCCTGGGTGTGCCGGAATCGCCGATCTGGCTGATGGCGCGCGGTCGCAGTGCCGAGGCGCTGGCCATCATCCAGGCCAAGTTCGGTGCGCACGTGACCTTGCCCGTCGCGCCACCGGCAGCGGCGCAGCAACGCGGCAGCTTCAGCGAGCTGTTCAGCCGCCGCTGGCGCAAGAACACCCTGGTCGGTTGCGTGTTCTACACCTGCCAGGTGATTCCCTTCTTCGCCCTGGGCACCTTCTCGCCGCGTGTGCTCGAAGCATTGAACGTGCAGGACAAGTTCGTTGGCGGGCTGGTCTACAACGTGTTGCTGATGTTGGGCGCACTGTTCGGCCTGCTGATCATCGACCGCATTTCGCGCCGCAGCTTCCTTATCGGCACCTTCTACCTGAGCGCCGTGGGCCTGGCCGTACTGGCCTGGGCCAACTTCGGGGCGCTGGGCACCATCATTGCGTTCGGCTTCTTCGCGTGCGTGCTGGCGGCAGCGGTCAACCTGGAGTTCGTCTATCCGCCGGAGCTGTTCCCCACCCACCTGCGTGCTTCGGGTATCGGCCTGGCCGTGGCCGCCAGCCGCTTCGGCTCGGCGTTCGCCACCTTCCTGTTGCCGATCGCCGTGCAGCATCTGGGGGTGCATACGGCGCTGGGCGTGTGCGTCGGGGTGCTGCTGTTCGGCGGTGTGTTCTGCCACCTGTTCGCCCCGGAAACCAGCCAGGAGCGCCTGGCGGCGGTCACGCCGGAGGAGGGCGACGGCAAACCTGAAGAACGGCCGTTGAACGCCCATTGATCACCCACACGGGAGCTTGAGCATGCCTGGCAACAGACTCATCGACATGTACGCGGTACAGGTGTTCATCGCCGTGGCCGAGGAGGGCAGCATGTCCGGTGCGGCCAGTCGCATGGGCATCTCCCAATCCGGGGTATCGCAGCTGGTACGCCAGCTGGAGGACGATCTTGGCGTGGTGCTGGTGGACCGCACCACGCGGCCGCTGACCCTGACTACGTTCGGCCTGGCCCTGCGCAACCGAGGCGCGCAGCTCAGCGAGGAG
Organism: Pseudomonas sp. S44; assembly: GCF_016624805.1. Classification (NCBI taxonomy): domain Bacteria; kingdom Pseudomonadati; phylum Pseudomonadota; class Gammaproteobacteria; order Pseudomonadales; family Pseudomonadaceae; genus Pseudomonas; species Pseudomonas sp. S44. The sequence continues at coordinate 419,692 of NZ_JACVTY010000001.1, read as the reverse complement.
TTGTCCAACCTCAAGGCGCAGGTGCTCGATGCCGGGCGCGGGGTCAAACCCGACCTGCGCATTGGCCTGGTCGACTCCTTCGCCGCTACCTGTGGCTCGATGTTCACCCGGCAGATGCTTGGCCAGGTCACGCAGTTGTCGGTGCGTACCGGCCTCAGCCCGCAGCAGGGCGAGTCGTTGCTGCGCCGCGACCTGGACCTGATCGTCACCAGCGATCCGCTGATGGATGCCAACGACGTCATCCGCTATCGCTTGTTCACCGAGCGCTATTTCGTGATTACGCCCAAGGCGCTGGGGCGAGCGCTGCACAGCCTCGACGATGTGCGGGCGCTGGCCAATGTGCTGCCGGTGGTGCGTTTCAATCGCCTGTCGCAGGTCGGCCTGCAGATCGAGCGGCACCTGCGCGGCCTCAATGTGCGGGTGCCCAACCGCCTGGAACTGGACAACGCCGACGCCCTGACCGCGATGGTCGCCGAAGGCATCGGCTGGGCGGTGACCAGCCCGATGTGCTTTCTGCAGGCCATGCCCTGGGTCGACAACGTCACCGCGCACCTGACCCCTGAGCTGAGCCTGGAGCGCTCGCTCTACCTGGTGGCGCGACGCAACGAATACGGCGCCTTCTTCGCAGATGCCTGCGAGTCGGCGCGTGCTGTCATCCTCGATGGCTTCCTGCCGCGCCTGGCGGCGCTGGGCAAGGGCGTCGAGGCATTAGTCAAATTCGATGAGGGAAATACCCGTGAGTACTTTTGATCGCCTCGATGCACGCGTCGAGCAGGATTATGTGGGTGAAGTGCGGATTGCTGCCGACAAGCTCTATGGCGTGAATTCGCTGCGCGGCTTCGACAACCTGAGCGTGTCGCCGCTGAGCATCGCCCATTACCCGGCCTTTCGCGATGCCTTTGCCCAGTGCAAGTGGGCCGCAGCGCTGGCCAACCATGAATGCGGGGTGATCGCCCAGGCCCAGGCCGACGCCATTGCCCAAGCCTGCCAGGCGGTGATCGCCGGTGCATGCGACGACTCGCTGATCGTCGATCTGCTGGAAGGCTCAGGCGGCACCTCGACCAACATGAACTTCAACGAAGTCATCGCCAACCGCGCCCAACAGTTCCTCGGCCATGCGCCGGGCAGCTACGAGGTGGTGCACCCCAACGACCACGTCAACATCTCGCAGTCCACTAACGACGTGTACCCGGCGGCGTTGAAGATCGCCACCCACGCCATGCTTGCCGGGCTGATCGAGCAGGTGCGCCTGCTGGCCCAGGTGTTCGATGCCAAGGCGCTGCAGTTCGCCGATACCCTTCACTTGGGCCGCACCTGCCTGCAGGACGCCCAGCCCATGCGCCTGGGACAGTTGTTCGGAGGGTACGCCGCGCTGACTCACCGCCTGGCCGACGAACTGGTCGCCGTGCGTGAAAAGCTGCACACACTGCCTTTGGGCGGCACCGCCATCGGCACCGGGTTCGGCGCGCCGAAGGCTTACCGCGCGGCGGTCTACCGGCATCTGGTGACGATCACCGGTGTCGCCTACCAGGCGCCAGCCAACCCCTTCGATGCGATGCAGAACATGGATGTGTTCGGCCGCGTATCTGGCGAGCTGCGTACCTGCGCCACCTCGCTGGCGAAGATTGCCGCCGACCTGACCAAGCTGTCGTCGGGACCGGTGGGCGGCATGGGCGAGCTCAAGTTGCCAGAAGCCCAGGCCGGCTCCTCGATCATGCCCGGCAAGGTCAATCCGGTGCTGCCGATGGCGATGATCCAGCTGAGCTTCGCGATCATTGGCAACGATGTGGCAGTGGCTCAGGCAGTGCAGTACGGCGAGCTCGAGATCAACCATTTCGAGCCGGTGGTGGCCTCGCGAGTGTTCGACAGCATCACCTTGCTCACTCAGGGCATCCAGCGTTTTCGTGAGAAGTGCGTGGCCGGCATCCAGGCTGACGAAGCCCGCAACCTGGCGCATTTGACCGATTCGATGGCGGTGGCGACGGCCCTGGTGCCGCGCCTGGGTTATGCCCAGGTCAGCAAGCTGGCGCGTCAGTCGGTGCTTGAAGGGCGCTCGCTGCTGGCGATCCTGGCCGAGTCCGGTGTGATGACCGAGGCGCAGGCCATGGCAGCGATCGAGCAGGCGTCGTATCCGGTGTTCGAGCAGCGTTGATTGATGAACCTGCCCCTGCAGACAGGTCACCACCTGCTGCAGGGGCGGCGGTTCGGCGGCTCGACTGTCCGCGAAAGCGCCGGAACGCCCAATACTGCGCGCGAAGGATTGAAAGTTGTGTGTTTCCAGAGAAATTCTGTTGACCGGTTGTTGAGTTTCGAACAGCGGTCGTTATATCGAAATACCCGAATCAAAGCTGAATCTCCTAGTGTGGTCTTGAACTGTTGTTTATCGAACAGCGGGTTGCACAAATAGCCCGTCCTCCAACACGCGAATCGCTGAAATAGTGTATTCAGTGCCTTGGCACAACAACTGCAATAACCCCATTTGAATGCCCGACCGTACTTCGTGAACAACAGCGAAACACGGCCTTATATATAAATGGGGAGTATCAGTAGTGCGTGCGAAAGTTCGATTTTCCACTCAGCCGCGTTTCAGTCTGGTGACCGCCGCCAGCCTGCCGTTGTTACTGGCTGCCTTCAGCCCGGCAACGTTGGCCGCCGAGGAATCCACCTTGGGCACGGTGACGGTCACCGGCGCCGCGGCAACCGGCGCCCAGCAGGACCAGAAGCGCCTGCAGAAGGTTGCTGGCAATACGGCGGTGGTCGACAACCGCAAAGTCGAGCAGGGCCGTGCGGCCAACGCCGAGGACGTACTGGCGCTGCAGCCCGGTGTGTTCGCCCAGGGCACCAGCGGCACGGCTGCGAACAAGATCTCGATCCGCGGCTCGGGGCTCAACACCTTCTACCAAGGCTATGTACTGGGCACCAAGTTTCTCTTCGACGGCCTGCCGATCACCGGCCCCGGTGGCACCCAGGAAGACTTCCTCGACATGCAGGCGGTGGATCACACCGAGGTGCTCTACGGCGCCAACGCTTACGAGTACGGCGCGTTGGCACTGGGCGGGGCGATCAACATGGTCAGCAAGACCGGCCGTACCGACCCTGGCAACTATGCACGCTTCGAGGTCGGCAGCTATGGCTACCGCAAGCAGCAGCTGAGCACGGGCGGTGTGGTGGGCGACAGCGACTACTACATCAACGTGCTGCACAACGAGCGCGACGGTTACCAGGATCACGCCAGTAACGAAGGTCGCGGCATAGCCGCCAACTTCGGCCACGTGTTCAGCCCCAAGCTGCAGACCCGCATGTTCTTCAAGTACCGCGAAGAGCAGTTGATCAACGGCAACACCCTGACCCGCGCACAGCTCAAGCATGACCCGCGCAGCAACCTGGTGCCCACCGGGCGGCGCAAGGACGGCACCACCTTCATCGGCAACAAGACCACCTACACCTTCGACGATGGCGCCAGGCTCGAAGTCGGCGCGTCGTACAACAACTACCCGCTGCTCAATGGCTGGCGCTATGCCGTGGCGCCGCAGGATTGGCGCTCGAAGGATATCAACCTGACCCTGCGCTACCTGCGTACCGGCGACACCTTCCTCGGCCTGCCCAGTGACAGCAGCGTGATCTTCAGCAACACCCGCGCCTACCTGGCCGATGTCAAGGCGCACAGCCGCGCCACCGGGCTCAGGACCCAGGAAACCAACTACACCGGCTCGCGCGATACCGTGCTGACACTGGCCAACGAGCTGCAACTGGCCGATGACCTGTGGGTGTCGTCGGGGCTGTCGTTCGTCAACATCCGTCGCAAGGGCGAGATCGAGGCGAGTACCCTGACCGCGGCCAACCCCAGCAACTTCCCCACCAGCGTCGAATACGTCGAGAACGACCTGGCGCCGCGGCTGGGACTGCGCTACCAGATCAATCCCGAATTCCAGCTGTTCAGCAACGTCAGCCGCAGCATCGACCCGCCGGTGACCTGGCAATTGGGCAGCACCAGCAATCCTTTCCTCTACGATGTCCGGCCGCAGAAGGCCACGACCTTCGAGGTGGGGGTACGCGGCAGCCATGGGATCTTCGATGGCAGCCTGACCCTGTACCGCTCCTGGGTGCAGAAAGAGCTGTTGACCGTGGTCGTGCAACAGGCAACCGCCACCCAGGACCAGCTCACGGCCACCTCCAACGCCAGCCCGACCCTTCATCAAGGCATCGAAGCGGGGCTCAATGCGTTGCTGTGGACCGGTGCCAACGGCGACACCCTCGACCTGCGCCAGGCCTACACCCTCAACGACTTCAAGTACCGTCACGACGACCGCTTCGGCGACAACCAGCTGCCCGGCCTGCCGCGCCAGGTCTACCAGGCCGAGCTCGCCTATCGCCAGGCCAGCGGGTTCTACGCCTCGCTCAACCTGCGTGCCGCTTCCAGCTACTACATCGACTACGCCAACACCTGGCAGACGCCCTCGTACCTGCTGTGGGGCGCCAAGTTCGGCTACCAGGCGCCGAGCCGCAAGTGGGAGGTGTTCGCCGACCTGCGCAACCTCACCAACCAGCGCTATGCCAGCGCCACCAACACCGCCTATGACGCGGGCGGGCGCGACTCTGCGAACTTCTACCCAGGGGACGCGTTCAACGTGACCACTGGCGTTGCCTTCCGATTCTGAGTGCGGGGAGAGCCTCATGAGCACAGATCAAGCGCAGATGAGCCTGGGCATGAACATCCTCGGGTTCGGCGCCCATGCTGCGGCCTGGCGCCAGGGCGAGGCGGCCATCGACGCGTATGTCGATGTCGCCTACTACCGCGATATCGCCCGGCTTTCGGAAAAGGGCTGCCTGGATGCGATCTTTCTGGCTGATGGGCCGGCACTGCCCGGTGATGTCGCCAGCCAGCCGGGCGGGCGGCTGGAGCCGACCCTGCTGCTGACCGCCGTGGCCGCTGCCACCGAGCGCATTGGTGTGATCGCCACCTGTTCGAGCACCTACAACGAACCGTTCAACCTGGCCCGGCGCATCGCCTCGCTGGACCACATCAGCGGTGGGCGCGCCGCATGGAACGTGGTCACCAACGCCGGCGACGCTGCCGCGCAGAATTTCGGCCTGGCGGGTGCGCCGCTGCATGTCGATCGCTATGGCCGCGCCGAGGAATTTCTCGAGGTGACGCTCAAGCTGTGGGACAGCTGGGAAGAGGATGCAGTGATCGGGGACCGGGCAGGGGGGCGCTTCGCCGACCCGGACAAGGTCCATACCGTCGACTTCAAGGGCCGGCACTTTCAGGTCAAGGGTCCGTTGAACCTGCCGCGCTCGCCCCAGGGGCGTCCGGTCCTGGTCCAGGCCGGTTCTTCCGAAGGCGGCAAGGCGCTGGGGTCGCGCTATGCCGATGCGATCTTCACCACCCAGACCACCTTGCCTGACGGGCAGGCCTTCTACCGGGAGATGAAAGCCCGCGCCAAGGCCTGGGGGCGAGACCCGAGGCACCTGAAGATCATGCCCGGCCTGTCGACGGTGATCGGCAGCACCGAGGCCGAGGCCCATGCGCGTTTCGACGAGCTCAACGCCTGGCATGGCGAGCATGGCCTGTTGCAGCAAGTGGCCGGACGCATCGGTATCGATGCCCGCGAGCTGGACCCGGATGCGCCCTTGCCCTGGGCCAGGATCGGCCCGGTGGCTGCGTTCGAGCAGGGTTCCCATGGCTTTCTCGAGGCGCAACTGAACCTGGCCCGGCGCGAAAACCTGACCATTCGCCAGTTGTCGCGACGCATCCTGGTAGGCCACCGGCTGGCGGTCGGTACGCCCGAGCAAGTCGCCGACACCCTGGCCGAGTGGTTCCTGGCCGAGGCGGGAGATGGCTTCAACATCATGCCCGACATGTTTCCTTCCGGCGCGCAGGTGTTCGTCGAGGAAGTGGTGCCGTTGCTTCAGCGGCGGGGATTGTTTCGGCGCGAATACCAGGGCAGCACGCTGCGCGAGCACCTTGGTCTGCCCAAGGCGGTGAATCAGTACTCGCGGCGCAGGTGACCCCGATAAAGGGGAATGGCAGTGGGGAATCTCCCCCCCGCTGCGATCCCTGTGAACTGCCAAGGTCCTGAAAACGCTCTCTATTTTTCCATGGTATGCCCCTTGCTCCGGCACCTCGCAGAGTCTCCCTGTGTCCCGGAGATGTAGCATGAAGACTCCGCCCAAAGGCGCCATCCTGACGTCATTCACGTTGACCGTGCAGTGCCAGCTCAGCCTGATGGCCAATGACCAGCGGGCCGCCGCCGACCACTGCCGCAGCACATTAGGGCGGCACATGATGGAGGGCGCTCAAAGGCAGCCAGGCCATAGATGCTGTGGCCTAGCGATGGGATTACCAGCCTATTCGGCTAACGGTTGGCAAGATGATTCCCCCCCATTGTCGAACACCGTCGAAATCAGGCGAGAGTGGCCTGAGATCCACCGTCCAAGAGGTGGAGTCACCCAAGTAGTTATCCCCTGTCCAGTAGAAGGAATCAGGCCACCCAAGAATCTGTGGTACTGATCTTGACAGGTCTTCCTCCCTATAAACCTGCCAGAACGCCCTCATTTGAGTTCGAGTCAACGCATGGAATTCGGGACGTGTTGGGTTTGTTGAGGGGGCTGTCCAGAGTTGATCATCACGTCGTTCTACCAGGCGTACGGTACCGGTAAACGTTATGTCGTAACCGGCTCGGGCGCCAGTGCTGTCAGTCACCACGATGCGTGCAGTCCCGATCCCTGTGGCCACCACGTTTCCGTTGCTAGGGCCCACTATGGCGATGTTTGTGTTGCTCGAATAATAGCGATAGGGGGCTTTGCCACCTGTAGCTGCACGCAGGAAAGAAGCATTGAAGTGGGGCGCAGGCACTAACGGGGGACGCCCCTGAACGATGATGTAATCGGTCCCCAGAGCCTGGCTATGGTTTTCACCGAGGTACAACGCCCCGCCCACTTTGAAGCGCAAAGGCTCGGACTTTCTGGGTGCCGCAGTTATCGACGATGTCATGGCTGTTCCCTGGTGCTTGTGATCCCGGCAGCAGTATTGCCCGGATTGAAATCGCCCGAAACTGACAGAAATGCTAGGTGTCGGTTGTGCGCCAGCGTGGCCCTGACGGGCATTTGGGGCGTGGGTGGTAACGCGGCCACGCTCTTGCCGGGAGTGGTATCACATCAGCGGATGCAGGGCCCGGAAGGTCTGCGCTTCCTCCACCAACCAATCGTGCACTGCGCGGGCGCCGGGTTGGGTCAGGCCGCCGGGCGGATAGAGCAGCACATAACGCTTGTGATTGGGGATCGGTACCCCGAACGGAACGATCAGAGTGCCGCGCTCGAGCTCGTCGTTGAGCAAGGTACGGCGCGCAATCGCGACGCCGATACCGGCAATCGCCGCCTCGATGGTCAGGTGGTTGCGATTGAAGGTGTGGCCGCGGCGCACGTTCAGGCCACCCGCGCCGATGCCCTCCAGGTAGAACTCCCACTCCGCGTATTCCGAACTGCCGCGCCAGGCCGTGATGTCGTGCAGCAGCGGGTAGTGGACCAGATCGGCTGGGCCGTGCAGCGGCGGCCGGCCGCGTAGCAGGGCGGGGGAGCAGACCGGAAAGATCTGCTCGTCCAGCAGCGGCGTCGAGAGCATTCCGGGGTAGCTGCCGTCATTGAGGTCGATCGCCAGGTCGAAGTCGCCGTCGTGCAGGGCCTGGTTGCTGTCTTCGGCCACCAGGCGCAGCTCGATGTCCGGGTAGCGCTGCTGGAAGCGAGGCAGGCGCGGGGTCAGCCATTTGGCGAGGAACGAAGGGATCGAACGCAGGCGCAAGGTGCCGCGAATTTCACCCGCATCCAGGCGCAGCAATTCGGCTTCGATGCTGCCATAGGCCTCGGCGACAGTCTGCGCCAGGCGCTGCCCCTCGGCGGTCATCTCCACACCACGGGCGCGGCGCAGGAACAGGGCGAAGCCCAGGCGCTCTTCAAGCTGGCGCATCTGCTGGCTGACCGCCCCGGGGGTGATGTGCAGTTCTTCGGCACAGCGGGTAAACGACAGATGCCGCGCCGCACAGGAGAACACATGCAGCCAGACGAATACCTGGCCGTTGAGTTGCCCTTTCATTGTTTAGTCCTGCTAAAGGCTTGCTTAGGAATTTTCGTTGGTCATTGCCAGGCGAGCGCGGCAGTATCGCGCAAATTCGCAGTACCCATCAATTTTTCCGGAGGGCCGCGCAGCGGCAAACAACGTCGCAGCGGTCAGGCATTAGCATGGCTATCAGTGTTTTCGACCTCTTCAAGATCGGCATCGGGCCGTCCAGCTCCCACACCGTGGGGCCCATGCGTGCCGCCGCCACCTTTGCCCAGCGGCTGCGCGAACATGGCCTGCTGGCCCAGGTGCAGCGGGTCGAGGTGCGCCTGTATGGCTCGCTGTCGGCCACCGGCGTCGGTCACGCCACCGACCGCGCCTGCCTGCTGGGCCTGATGGGCGAGTGGCCGGACCGCATCGACCCGCACAGCATCGAGCCGCGCATCGACCAGTTGATGCAGGAGCAGTGCCTGATGCTCGATGGCTCGCATCCGGTGGCGTTCCAGTACAGCCGCGACATGCGCCTGCTCGACCAGAGCCTGGACTACCACCCCAACGCCATGAGCCTGGAAGCACTGGGCGGGCAGGGCAGCCTGCTGACCCAGACCTACTACTCCGTTGGCGGCGGCTTCATCATCGAGCAGGCCGAAATCGATGCACCGGTCAATACCGAAGCGCACGTCGAGCTGCCGTACGAGTTTTCCTCAGGCGCCGAGCTGCTGGCGCTGTGCAAGACCCATGGCTTGACCGTTGGCCAGTTGATGATGGCCAACGAGCGCGCCTGGCGCAGCGAACACGAGATCCGCAGCGGCCTGCTGGGCATCTGGGCCGCCATGCGCGAATGCGTCGATAACGGCCTGCGTAATGAGGGCATCCTGCCAGGTGGGCTCAAGGTCAAGCGCCGGGCTGCGCGCCTGCACCGCAGCCTGCAGGAGTTGGGCAAGCCCAACGTGATCGGCTCGACCCTGAGCGCGATGGAGTGGGTCAACCTGTTCGCGCTGGCGGTCAACGAAGAAAACGCCGCTGGCGGGCGCATGGTCACGGCACCGACCAATGGCGCGGCCGGCATCATCCCGGCGGTGTTGCACTACTACATGAAGTTCAACCCCGCGGCCTGCGACGACGACGTGGTGGCGTTCCTGCTGGCCGCTGCGGCGGTCGGCATCCTGTGCAAGAAAAACGCATCGATCTCCGGCGCCGAAGTGGGTTGCCAGGGTGAGGTCGGTTCGGCCTGCTCCATGGCCGCTGCAGGCCTTGCCGAAGTGCTCGGCGCCACCCCGCCGCAACTGGAAAACGCCGCTGAAATCGCCCTGGAGCACAACCTCGGCCTGACCTGCGATCCGGTCGGCGGTCTGGTTCAGGTGCCGTGCATCGAGCGCAACGCCATCGCCGCCGTGAAGGCGATCAATGCTGTGCAGATGGCCTTGCGGGGTGATGGCGAGCATTTCATCTCCCTCGACCGGGTGATCCGCACCATGCGCGACACCGGCGCGGACATGCACGCCAACTACAAGGAAACCTCCCGCGGCGGCCTGGCCGTTGCCTTTGTCGAGTGCTGAGTTCGCTGGTTCAAACCCGCTCCTGTAGGCGTTCGACTCAACAAGCCTGAATCGATTTGCAACACCCGCTGCACCGAGCAACAAAAACAACTACAAAGGCGAAACCCATGACTGATGTACACAACACCACGACCGTTCGTGCGGATTCGGCTGCGCCGGCTTCGACCACAGCCACGCGCAGCTGGAACCGCCACGACACCACCTGGGCCCTGGGCCTGTACGGCACTGCCATCGGTGCCGGTACCCTGTTCCTGCCGATCAACGCCGGGGTAGGGGGGTTCTGGCCGCTGCTGATCCTCGCGCTGCTGGCCTTCCCGATGACCTTCTATGCGCACCGTGCGCTGACCCGCTTCGTGCTTTCCGGGCGCCGTGGCGGCAACGAAGACATCACCGAGGTGGTCGAGGAGCATTTCGGCGTGGGTGCCGGCAAGCTCATCACCTTGCTCTACTTCCTGGCGATCTTCCCCATCCTGCTGGTCTACAGCGTGGCCCTGACCAACACCCTGACCAGCTTCCTCGAGCACCAACTGCATGTGACCGCGCCGCCGCGTGCACTGTTGTCGCTGCTGTTGATCGCCGGTCTGATGGTGGTGGTGCGTTGCGGCCAGCAGATCATCGTCAAGGTCATGAGCGTGCTGGTCTATCCCTTCGTCGCCTCGCTCCTGCTGCTGGCCCTGAGCCTGATCCCCAACTGGAACGGTGCCTTCTTCGCCCAGGCCAGCGAAGGCCTGAGCACCTCCAAGCTGCTGCTGACCCTGTGGCTGGCGATCCCGGTGATGGTGTTCTCGTTCAACCACTCGCCGATCATCTCGGCCTTCGCCGTCGACCAGAAGCATCGCTACGGCGCCGACGCCGACCGCAAGAGCGGCCGTACCCTGGCCACCGCCCACGTGATGATGGTGCTGACGGTGATGTTCTTCTGCTTCAGTTGCGTACTGGCCCTGAGCCCTGCCGACCTGGCAGCGGCCAAGGTGCAGAACATCTCGATCCTGTCGTACCTGGCCAACCACTTCCAGACGCCGGTCATCGCCTTCGTCGCCCCCCTGATTGCCCTGGTGGCGATCACCAAGTCTTTCCTGGGTCACTACATCGGTGCCAGCGAAGGCTTCCAGGGCATGATCGTCAAGAGCCTGCGCAGCCGCGGTAAAAGCTGGTCGGCCAAGCGCCTGGAGCGGGTGACCGCGCTGTTCATGGTGCTGGGCTGCTGGATCGTGGCGACCCTCAATCCGAGCATCCTCGGACTGATCGAAAGCCTCGGTGGCCCAGTGCTGGCGTGCCTGCTGTTCCTGATGCCGATGTATGCCGTGCGCAAGGTGCCTTCGCTGCGCAAGTACTCGGGCGCGCTGTCGAACGTGTTCGTCGTGCTGGTGGGGTTGATCACCTTGTCTGCGATTTTCTACGGCTTCTTTGCCTGAGGCCATGCTTCACGATTCGTGTTGCTTCGCTCTGCATTTGTGTTCTTGATGCCTTCGGTGCCGCAGCTATGCTCGGCACCTGAAGGGTCGTCTTACGGCCTGAAAGCACACGAACGGAGTGATTGGCATGTTCCAGGGTTTCAAGAAAGCCTTCCAGCACGTCGAAGGTATCGAGATCGCCTACCGTATCGGCGGCAAGGGGCCGGCGTTGCTGCTGTTGCACGGCCACCCGCAGACCCATGTTATCTGGCACAAGGTGGCCGAAAAGCTGGCCGAGCAGTTCACTGTGGTCGCTGCCGACCTGCGCGGTTACGGCGATTCGGCCAAGCCTGAGGCCGACGACCGGCATGAGGCGTATTCCAAGCGCCGCATGGCCGCAGATATGGTCGGGCTCATGCATGCCCTGGGGTTCGAGCAATTCGCCCTGATGGCCCACGACCGCGGCGCGCGGGTCGCGCACCGCCTGGCGCTCGACCATCCCCAGCGCCTGACCCGCCTGGTGCTGCTGGACATCGCGCCAACCCTGACAATGTATCGCCAGACCAACGAAGCCTTCGCCCGTGCCTACTGGCACTGGTTCTTCCTCATTCGCCCGGCGCCACTGCCTGAAACCCTGATCGAAGCCAACCCGGAAGGCTACCTGCGCAGCGTCATGGGGGGGCGCAGTGCCGGCCTTGCGCCGTTCACCGACGAGGCGTTCGCCGAGTACCGTCGTTGCCTGTCGCTACCGGGCGCAGCGCGTGGCGTGTGCGAAGACTATCGGGCGGCTGCAGGCATTGACCTGGAGCATGACCAGGCCGATCTCGATGCCGGGAACACGGTCAGGACCCCGCTACTGGTGATGTGGGGCCGTGACGGCGTCATCGGCAAGTGCTTCGAACCGCTCAAGGAATGGCGCGCCTGTGCCGAGGACGTGCGCGGCAGCGAGTTGCCCTGCGGTCACTACATTCCTGAAGAAGCCCCGCAAGCCTTGCTCGAGCACGCCCTGCCGTTCCTGCTGCACGCCTGATACGGCCTGTCGGCGCGGGTTTCGTTGCGCTGGCCGCAAGCCTTGCGGTGGTGCCGACCGTACCGGTCGCGGCGATGGTGCTGATCCTGGGCGTCGACTGCTTCCTGGCCGAATGCCGGTCGCTGACCAACATCATCGGCAATGCGGTCGCGACCCTGGCTGTTGCAGTCTGGGAGGGCGAACTCGACAGGGACCGGCTGGCGGTAATCAGCCGCAGCCCGGGCGCGGTTGCCAGCGCCCAGACCACGCCTGAAACCTCGGGCATGCCTGCGGCGAAAGACTGATCCGACGCCGTTTACTGGCCCTTCTTGCGCAGTTCCACGACGCTACGACGCATGTCGCTGGCCCAGCCATCGAGCACCGGCTTGACGTTCTCCAGCTTGAGCTGCGCGGTGTCGTTCTCCAGCGCCTCGCCGGTGCCCTTGCGCACCACCTGGGCCAACACTTTCTGGTTGGCACCGTCGAGGAAGGCCGCTTCTACAGCGATGTCCACTTCCTGGTCACGACCACCGGCCGCAGTGTTCACAGCCGCGGCCACCAGGGCGAAGGGCACCACTTCATAGGGCTTGAGCCCCTCGGTCTTGGTCGACACCGCGGTGATCGCCGGGCGTACCACGATCGTTCCCGGGCCTGGAGCGCTGACCACCGTCAGCACGCTGCCCAGTTCCCGGCGCATGGCGTCGTCGAAGTAGCGGGTGATCGCTTGCAGGGTCTGCGCCGAGATCACCGCTGTGGGTTGTGGTCTGGGGTAGAACTGGCTGGGCTCGATATAGACCTGTCGATACTGGCTGGCCTTGATCCCGGGGTCGATCCAGCGCATTACCGGTGCCCCGGAAACACTTTCCGCCGGCTTGAGCCGGCTGTAGTCCTTGAGAAACCCGGAATACTGGCTCGGATCGACGCGGTTGCTGGAACAGGCGGCCAGGGCAAGCACGGCAGCGCACAGCAGGGTAGCGCGAGGCAGCGGTTTCATGATGGGTAGCGTCCATTGAGGGGGAGGCCAGATCAACGCTAGCAGGTGCTTGGCGATTGGCCAGTTTGCAGGTGGTTTGGTGTGCGCCCTTGGTTCTGTGATGTGAATTCCCACATGAAATCAGGGCCTGCAAACCATCCTTCAATCACCCCAGCACCTCCCTCACGCGATACCACAACATCCCCAGGGCCAGCAGCGGCGAGCGCAGGGCCTTGCCGCCGGGGAAGGTCAGGTGCGGCACGGCACTGAAGATATCCAGGCCCTGGCTGTGGCCGACGGCGATGGCCTCGGCCAACAGCTTGGCGGTCCAGTGGGTCACGTTCAGGCCATGCCCGGAGTAACCCTGGGCGTAATACACGTTTGGATGCTGGCTCAGGCGGCCGACCTGGGGGAAGCGGTTGGCGGTGATGCCGATCATGCCGCCCCACTGGAAGTCGATGCGCACATCGGCCAGTTGCGGGAACACCTTCAGCACTTTCGGGCGCATGTAGGCGGCGATGTCCTTCGGGTCGCGGCCGGAGTAGTGGCAGGCGCCACCGAACAGCAGGCGGCGGTCGGCGGTCAGGCGGTAGTAGTCAAGGCCGACCTTCTGGTCGCACAGCGCCATGTTCTGCGGAATCAGGCTGCGCGCCAGAGCCTCGGGCAACGGTTCGGTCGCCACCACGTAGCTGCCGGCGGGCAGCACCTTGCCGGTCAAGCGCGGCTCCAGCTCGTCCAGGTGCGCATTGCACCCCAGCACCAGGCTCTTGGCCCGTACCTTGCCGCGTGCGCAGTGCAGGGTGACGGTGGGCCCGTGTTCGATGCGTTGCACAGCGGTCTGCTCGAAGATTCGCACGCCAAGGCTGCTGGCGGCGCGGGCCTCGCCCTGTACCAGGTCCAGTGGGTGCAGGTGGCCGGAGCCCATGTCCACCAGGCCGCCGGCGTACTGGTCGCTGGCGACGATGTCGTAGATGCGCGCTGGGGCGATCAGCCGGGTTTCATGGCGATAGCCCAGTTCGGCCAGGTCCTGCAGTTCGTCGTTGAACGCCGCGAACTGCGCCGGGGTGTTGGCCAGCTCGCAGAAGCCCCAGCGCAGGTCGCACTCGATGCCGTATTGCTCGATGCGCCTGGCCACCAGCTCGATCGAGTCCAGGCCTGCCTGCTTGAGGTAACGCACGCCGTCCTGGCCCACGTAGCGAGCAAAGCCCGAAACGTCATGGCCGATACCGCGGATCAGTTGCCCGCCATTGCGCCCACTGGCGCCCCAGCCGATGCGGCGGGCCTCCAGCAGAATCACCGACAGGCCATGCTCGGCCAGCTCCAGCGCGGTGTTGACGCCAGTCAGGCCGCCGCCGACCACGCACACGTCGGCGCTCAGCTCGCCTTCGAGTTCGGGGTAGGGCGCCGTGGCACGGGCCGTGGCGGCGTAGTAGGAGGTGGTGTGTTCGGTTTGATGAGGCATCGGAAACACTCGAATCAGCGGTTGGACTTGATCTTGCTCCAGGAGCGGGTCATCACCCGCATGATCTGCGGGCTGGGGGTGCTGGAGACGTAGAGCTTGTCCAGAACCTCCTGGGACGGATAGATCTCGGGATTCTCCACCAGCGACTTGTCCATGAACGCCTTGGCATCAGGGTTGGCATTGGCATACCCGACCGTGGCGCTGACCTTGGCGATCACTTTCGGGTCGAGCAGGTAGTTGATGAAGGCCAGGGCCTGGTCTGGATTGCTGGCGTCTTTCGGGATGGCCAGCAGGTCGAACCACAGGTTGCTGCCTTCCTTGGGAATGCTGTAGGCGATCTTCACGCCGTTCTTGGCTTCCACGGCGCGGTTGGCCGCCTGGAACACGTCGCCGGAGTAGCCGAAGGCCACGCACACGTCACCGTTGGCCAGGTCAGAGACGTACTTGGAGGAGTGGAAGTAGGTGATGTACGGGCGCAGCTCCATCAGCCGTGCTTCGGCCTTGGCGTAGTCTTTCGGGTCTTCGCTGCGTGGGTTCATGCCCAGGTAGTTGAGCATGGCCGGGAACAGCTCGTCGGGCGAGTCCATGAAGGCCACGCCGCATTGCTTGAGTTTCTTCAGGTTCTCTGGCTCGAACAGCACGGCCCAGGAGTCGACCTTGTCGATGCCCAGCGCGGCCTTGACCTTCTCGACGTTATAGCCAATGCCATTGGTACCCCACAGGTACGGCACAGCGTACTTGTTGCCCGGATCGTTCTGCTCCAGTTGCTTGAGCAGTTTCGGGTCCAGGTGCTGCCAGTTCGGCAACTTGCTGCGATCCAGTGGCAGGAACGCGCCGGCCTTGGCCTGGCGGGCGAGGAAGTGGTTCGAGGGCACCACCACATCGTAGCCGGTGCGGCCGGCGAGCAGCTTGCCCTCGAGGGTTTCGTTGGAGTCGAAGACGTCATAGACCACCTTGATCCCGGTACTGGCCTGGAAGTCGGCCAGGGTGGTCTCGCCAATGTAGTCGGTCCAGTTGTACACGCTGACCGTGGGCTCGGCCTGGGCGGCCGCGCCGAACATCAGGGCGAAGGCTGCGGGAATCAGGGTTTGCAAATGACGCATGTCGGCACCTCGTTGGACTTGTTCTTCGGGTTCGAAACGGAAGCAGGGGCAGCGCGTTGCCTGTGGGAGCGGATCGACCCGCTCCCGCAGAAACCCTCCATGGGGTCACACGCTCAGCAGCAGGAACTCGCGCTCCCAGGAGCTGATCACCCGCTTGAAGTTTTCATGCTCGGCGCGTTTGACCGCGACGTAGCCCTGGACGAACTGGCGCCCCAGGTAGTCTTCCAGGACCTTGCAGTCTTCCATGTGCTGCAGCGCATCCTCGATGGTGATCGGCAGACGCAGGTTGCGGCGCTCGTAGGCGCGGCCCTGTACAGGCGCGCTCGGCCCGATCTTCTCGATCATGCCCAGGTAACCGCACAGCAGGCTCGCGGCGATCGCCAGGTAAGGGTTGGCATCGGCGCCCGGCAGGCGGTTCTCCACGCGCATCGCCTCGGGGCTGGAGGTCGGAACGCGCAGGCCGGCGGTGCGGTTTTCCTCGCCCCATTCCACGTTCACCGGCGCCGAGGTGTCCGGCAGGAAGCGGCGGAACGAGTTGACGTTCGGCGCGAACATCGGCAGTACCTTGGGGATGTACTTCTGCAGGCCGCCGATGTGGTGCAGGAACAGCTCGCTCATGCTGCCGTCTTCATTGGCGAACACCGGCTTGCCGGTGGCGATGTCGACCACGCTCTGGTGCAGGTGCATGGCACTGCCCGGCTCGTCGGTGATCGGCTTGGCCATGAAGGTGGCGGTGACATTGTGCTTGAGCGCCGCCTCGCGCATGGTGCGCTTGAATACGGTGATCTGGTCGGCCAGGTCCAGGGCGTCGCCGTGACGGAAGTTGATCTCCATCTGCGCCGGGCCGTCTTCGTGGATCAGCGTGTCCAGGTCCAGGCACTGGATTTCGCACCAGTCGTAGACGTCCTCGAACAGCGGGTCGAATTCGTTCGCGGCATCGATGGAGAACGACTGCCGGCCGCTCTCGGCACGGCCCGAACGGCCCAATGGCGCCTGCAGCGGCAGGTCCGGGTCTTCGCAGCGCTGGGTGAGGTAGAACTCCATTTCGGGCGCAACGATCGGCTGCCAGCCCTTGTCGGCGTAAAGCTTGAGGACTTTCTTCAGGACGTTGCGCGGCGACAGCTCGATGGGGTTGCCGTGCTTGTCGAAGGTGTCGTGGATGACGATGGCGGTCGGTTCGATCGCCCAAGGGATCTGGTACACCGCTGCCGGGTCAGGGCGGCAGATCATGTCGATGTCCGCCGGATCGAGCAGGCCGTAGTAGATGTCGTCATCGACGAAGTCGCCGGTGACGGTCTGCAGCAGCACACTCTCGGGCAGGCGCATGCCACGCTCGTTGAGGAACTTGTTGGTCGGGGCGATCTTGCCGCGGGCAATGCCGGTCAGGTCACTGACCACGCATTCGACTTCGGTGATCCGGTGTTCTTTCAGCCAGGCGGACAGCTGATCGAAGGGGGCGTTCATACAGACCTCTTGGTTGGGTTTTGGTGGTGGGCATGTGCAGCGCGTGAAGGCCGTCGACCTCCAGGAGGTATTACAAACCTTTTCACGACGCCACTTCCCACAGGTCACGCTGAGGACTATCTTGGGCGCTGCCCCTCGGGGTGATCTATCCGTTTTCTCCGTCAATCAATGCACCAAAAGAGTGCATATAGGACGTCGCGTGAATACGCAAACCGCCTTGCAGGTCCAGGCTTTCAACACCACCGATGTCACCGAGCAGGTGCGTGCCACCCCTGGCTGGCAGCAGCAGTACCGGCAGATGTCACCCGGGCATTTCAGCGGCCAGCTGCGCTGCCTGGGGCTCGATGGCGTCGAGGTGTACGAAGAGCGCCTGAATACCCGAGTCGAGCAGTTCTTCCGCGCCCCGAGCGGCTCGCTGACCTTTTGCTTCGACCAGGTCGAGAACAGCCTGTACCTGCTCAACGAACAAAGCCGCAACATCTGGATAACCCCGGAGAACTACCAGGAAGTGGCGGTGGTGTTCGACCAGCCGTTCCTGCAGCGGCACGGCCTGGATCTGGAGCGTTTGCAGGGGCTGTACATGGTGCCGCTGGGCAGCGGCCAGAATGCGCTGTTCGGCAGCTGGCTGAGCGCGACCCTGACACGTCTGGCGCAGGCTGACTGCCCACTCGAAGGGCAGGCCTTGGCCGAGCAACTGCTCGATGACTGCCTGTTCATCCTCGACAACGCCTGCCAGCGCCTGCAAGGCCAGGCACTGGGCAAGCGCGGTGAAGAGCGGGCGATCATGCAGCGGGTCAGCGAATGGGCGGCGGACTGCCCGGAAGAGACGCTCAATCTCATGGAGCTGGCGCAGGTGGCCGGGGTGTCGTTGCGTCAATTGCAGGAGGCCTTCAAGGCCTTTACCGGCATGCCCCCGGCGCATTGGTTGCGTCTGCGCCGACTCAACGGTGCGCGCCGCGACCTGCTGCGCCGCGCCAGCGACGTGACGGTAGCGGAAGTGGCGATGCGTTGGTCGTTCTGGCACCTGGGGCGGTTTTCCGAGAGCTATCGCCAGTTGTTCCGCGAATTGCCGAGCGAGACCCTCAAGCGCGGGCGCTGAAGGGGCATCTGCGAGGGGTTGGCTGTCAGATAAAGACCAGTTCAAAAGGCTGCAGCAGGCATTCCAGCAGCTGTTGCGGCACCACGGGCGGCGTGTCCGCATCCGCCTCCATCTGACTGACATGGGCAGCGATGGCCTGGCGCTTGCGCGCGAGGCTCGCTTCGTCGAGCTGGATACGACGCGCGCGTTGCCAAGGTAGCCGAGGATCGTCCGGCGTCGACCAGCGCCACGCCCATATCGGCGCTTCGGCCAGCGTTGCCCCGCGCGCCTGGGCGGCCTGTGCGCAGGCACGGCCCACCGCGTCATGGTCGCAATGGCCATCGTGGCGCCAGGGACACATCAACAGATCGCCGGGTTGCAGTAACTGGTTCAGGTAATTGACCAGAAAGGCCTCGTCCCGGGGCAAGGCGCCGTCCTTGAGGTTCAGCCGTCGCCAATCCAGATCGCCGACCCGCAGATTGAGCTGCTGCAAGGCATGGTGGCTCTCCAGTGGGCGCTGGTGGCGCAGGCGTCGTTCGCTCCACTGTGCCGAGCCTGGGTGGCTGCCTTCGCCATCGGTGGCGGAGATCAGCACGAGATCCTGCTCGCGGCCATGGAAGTCACTCAGTAATCCGCCCGCCATGAGCACCTCGTCATCCGGATGCGGCGCTACCAACACCAGGCGCCGACCCGGCGGGCACAGTTGTTCGGGGGTGATCCAGGCGGCCCGGGCCAGGTGCGCGGATTTCTGCCATTCGCTCCAAGGGGTTCCCGCGGCAGCCTGGATCATGTGCTCGTTCATCGTTGCCAAGCTCCTGCTGTCAGTCGAACTCAAACCAATCCTGTCGCAGATACCTCTGCGGCGGCTTTGGTCATGGTGGGTTTCGGGACGACTCCCGGGTCTCTGAAGAATTGAGGGAGTGGGTGAGGGGAGAGTTCAAAAAAGCTGGCGAGGACGGGGGAGCGGATTTAGCCGCGACAAGACATTGCTGCGAAAGACAACGGCTCAAGTCCTTACATCAAAAACATTACGCTCACCGTAACGATCAACCACCGTGCTTGATTGATGCCTCCCACCCCCCAGGCCTAAGGTGACCCCACGACAGCGAACCCGTGGAGTCACCAATGACCACAACGAAGAATCCACCGCCGCAATGGTCGAGAAGGCGCGCCGAAAAGCAGCGCCGTCTCGAGCGGGTGAGTCACCTCGCCGATGGCGTGGTACTGCCCACCGAGCGGATCGTCGAGGCCCTCGAACTGCTGATCGCCCCGGGTGATCGTGTGGTGCTCGAAGGCAACAACCAGAAGCAGGCGGACTTTCTTTCGCGCTCGCTGGCCAAGGCCGACCCTGGCCGTCTCCACGACCTGCACCTGATCATGCCCAGCGTCAGCCGCGCCGAGCACCTGGACCTGTTCGAACGTGGCATCGCCCGCAAGCTCGACTTCTCCTTCGCCGGCCCCCAGAGCCAGCGCATCGGCCAGTTGCTCGAAGACGGTCTGCTCGAAGTCGGCGCCATCCACACCTACATCGAGCTCTACTCGCGCCTGCTGGTGGACCTGATCCCCAACGTCACGCTGGTTGCAGGCTTCACTGCCGACCGCGATGGCAACCTCTACACCGGCCCCAGCACCGAGGACACTCCGGCGCTGGTCGAGCCCACCGCGTTCAGCGATGGCATCGTCATCGCCCAGGTCAACCAGTTGGTTGACCGTGTCGACGACCTGCCCAGGGTGGACATCCCTGCCTCGTGGATCGACTTCGTGGTGGTCGCCGACCAGCCGTTCTACATCGAACCGCTGTTCACCCGCGACCCGCGTCATATCAAGCCGGTCCATGTGCTGATGGCGATGATGGCGATCCGCGGTATCTATGAAAAACACCAGGTGCAGTCGCTCAACCACGGCATCGGTTTCAATACCGCCGCCATCGAGCTGATCCTGCCGACCTATGGCGAGTCGCTGGGGCTCAAGGGCAAGATCTGCCGCAACTGGACCCTCAATCCTCACCCGACGCTGATCCCGGCCATCGAAACCGGCTGGGTACAAAGCGTGCACTGCTTCGGCACCGAGCTGGGCATGGAAGACTACATTGCCCAGCGTCCGGACGTGTTCTTCACCGGGCGCGACGGTTCGATGCGCTCCAACCGGTTGATGTGCCAGCTGGCAGGGCAGTACGCGGTGGACCTCTTCATCGGCGCCACCTTGCAGGTCGATGGCGACGGGCATTCTTCGACGGTCACCCGTGGCCGCCTGGCCGGTTTCGGCGGGGCACCGAACATGGGCCACGATCCACGCGGGCGACGCCACGCGACGCCGGCCTGGCTGGACATGACCGTGCCCGAAACCCTGCTCGAGCGGGGGCGCAAGCTGGTGGTGCAGATGGTCGAGACCTACCAGGAGGGCGGTAAACCGACCTTCGTCGAAACCCTGGATGCGGTCGAGGTGGCGAAGAAGGCCGGCATGCCGCTTGCACCCGTGATGATCTACGGCGATGACGTCACCCACCTGCTCACCGAAGAGGGCATCGCCTACCTGTACAAGGCGCGCAGCCTGCAGGAACGTCAGCAGATGATCGCGGCGGTGGCCGGGGTCACCGCCATTGGCCTGCGCCATGACCCCAAGGATACCGAGCGCCTGCGCCGCGAAGGGTTGGTGGCCTTGCCCGAAGACCTGGGCATTCGCCGTACCGACGCCACCCGTGAGTTGCTCGCCGCACGCAGCATCGCCGACCTCGTGGAATGGTCCGGTGGCCTGTACAACCCGCCCGCACGCTTCAGGAGCTGGTGATGAAAGCACTTTGCCTACAGCCCCTGGCCTTGCCCGACCAATTGGCGGACCTGGCCGTCGAAGCCCTGATCGATGAGGCCGACCTCTCGCCCAAGCCAGGGCTGGTGGACCGGCGCGGCAGCGGCGCCCATGGCGACATGAACCTGGCCTTGATGCACGCCTCGGCGCTGTCGCTGTGGCCGTGCCTGCGACAGATGGCCGAAGCGGCGCAACGCCATGGCAAGATCGCTGCGCCGCTGCGTGCAGAGCTGGGACGCCTTGGGCGCGAAGGCGAGGCGGCGATGCTCGCCACCACGGCCGGGGTGAATACCCACCGTGGTGCTATCTGGGCGCTGGGGCTGCTGGTTGCGGCGCGGGCGCTGAGCCCGCTGAGCAGTGACCCGCATACTCTTGCCGCACGTGCCGGGCGCCTTGCGCTGATCGATGATCCGGCCGCCCCCGCACAGGACAGCCACGGCATCCAGGTGCGCCGCCGCTATGGCGCAGGTGGTGCGCGCGAGCAGGCCCAGCAAGGCTTTCCGGCGATCACCGGTCACGCTCTGCCGCAACTCTGGCGCAGCCGCGCCGCTGGCGCCAGCGAGACCCATGCACGCCTGGACGCGCTGCTGGCGATCATGGCTTCGCTGAGCGACACCTGCGTGCTGTGGCGTGCCGGTCAGCAAGGCCTGGATGCCCTGCAGCAAGGGGCCCGTGCGGTGCTCGATGCAGGCGGCAGCGCGAGCTTGGCGGGTCGCCGTCAACTGCGCGCGCTGGATGCGCACCTGCTGCAACTCAATGCCTCTCCAGGCGGTGCTGCCGATCTGCTGGCCGCCTGCCTGTTCCTCGACAAAGCCGGGAGCCTGTGACATGGAAACCCTGAACTTTCAATTCCCCGCTGCGCAACCGGGCCGTGGCCGTGCCCTGGTCGGCTGCGTCAGCTCCGGCGACCTGGAGGTGCTGATCGAGCCCGGCCAGGCCGGCAGCCTCGATATCCAGGTCGTGACCTCGGTCAACGGCAGCCAGGCACGCTGGAGCCAGTTGTTCCAGCGCCTGTTCGACGGCCGCAACTTGCCCGCGCTGAAGATCGACATCCATGATTTCGGCGCTACGCCCGGCGTGGTGCGCCTGCGCCTGGAACAAGGCTTCGAGGAGATCGGCCATGACTGATAACGAACGCCTGTTGCACAGCCGCAGTTTCGTCGAACTGGGGGCCCGCCAGCGTGCCAGGGCCTTGCTCGATGCGGGCAGTTTCCGCGAGCTGCTTGGCCCCTTCGACCGCCTGATGTCGCCCTGGCTGCCACGCCAAGGCATCGTGCCGCAGGCCGATGACGGCGTGGTCATCGCCAAGGGCTCGCTCGACGGCCGTCCCGCCGTGGTCGCAGCCATCGAAGGCGGGTTCCAGGGCGGCAGCATGGGCGAGGTGGGAGGCGCGAAGATCGCCGGCGCCTTGGAACTGGCCGCCGAAGACAACCGTAACGGCATCCCCACCTGCGCCGTGCTGTTGCTGGAGACCGGGGGCGTGCGCCTGCAGGAGGCCAACCTGGGCCTGGCGGCGATTGCCGAGATCCAGGCCGCGATCGTCGAACTGCGTGCCTACCGGCCGGTCATTGGCGTGATCGCGGGTTCAGTCGGCTGCTTCGGCGGCATGTCCATTGCCGCCGGGCTGTGCAGCCATCTGCTGGTAACCCGCGAAGCACGCCTGGGCCTCAATGGCCCACAGGTGATCGAGCAGGAAGCGGGGATCGGTGAGTACGACTCGCGTGACCGGCCTTTCATCTGGAGCCTTACCGGTGGCGAGCAGCGCCACGCCAGCGGCTTGGCGGACGGCTACGTCGCCGATGACGTCGAGGCTGTTCGCAGCCAGTTGCTGGCGTTGCTGGACGCACCTTCTGCGCAGCGTGCCAGCCGCCATCAGTGGTTTCTCGAGCGCCTGGCGCAACTGGGTGATGACTGCCCGCAACTCGATGCCGCCGCCGTGCGTGCCCTCTATCAAGGAGATGCCTGATGAACCGTGCCCAGAACTGGTTGCAGGGCCTTGCCGGCGGCGAGTCGCTGCCAGGCTTCCCCGCCTCGGTGCAGGTGGTCGATGGCGAGCTGGACAATCGCCTGGCGCGCTTTATCGCCGTGGTGCCCGATGCGCGCAATCCCTTTGTACGCGCCCGTAGCGGCGAGGTTGGCCTGCTTGAAGGCTGGGGCCTGGCCAAGGCGGTCGCCGAGGCGGTGGAGGCCGACCGCGACAGTGAGAAGCGCGTGCTGGTTGCGCTGATCGATGTACCCAGCCAGGCCTACGGGCGGCGTGAGGAAGCGCTGGGTATCCACCAGGCCCTGGCCGGTGCGGTGGAAGCGTATGCCCAGGCGCGCCTGGCCGGGCATCCGGTGATCGGGCTGCTGGTGGGCAAGGCGATGTCCGGGGCGTTTCTTGCCCACGGCTACCAGGCGCAACGACTGATCGCGCTGGATGACAGTGGCGTCATGGTGCATGCGATGGGCAAGGCGGCAGCGGCGCGTATCACCCTGCGCAGTGTCGAGGACCTGGAAGCCTTGGCCGCCGAAGTGCCGCCGATGGCCTACGACCTGAAAAGCTACGCCTCACTGGGGCTGCTGCACAGGCGTCTTGCCGTGGATAACGCGCAGGCGCCGACCGCCCGGGATCTGGCACAGGTCCGTGCCAGCCTGATCGATGCCGTGCGCGACATTGGCGATACCACCGACCTGCGTAGCCGCCTGAACGGCGAGCATCGCAGCGCCTCCCGCGAGGTGCGTCAGCGCCTGCGCAGCCAATGGCAGGAGGCCTGAGATGTACGCCCCGCGCCCACACGACCTGCTCTGGGGCATGACTCCGGCCATGCTGCCTGCCGATGCGCCTGCCTGGGTGCACTCGGTGCTGGCAGCCGGCGAGCCGGTGGTAGTGCGCCGGGCGCTGGTGGCACCGGACCAGGTGGCGGTCGGGGTACGCGGGAGAGGGCGCGAGCAGCGTTTTGCCTGGCAGATGCGCCTGCTGGACATCGAGCGCTGGGTCAGCCCCGAAGCGCTGCGCGGGGAGGGCGAGTTGTCGTCGCCAGCCTTGCGTGCGTTATCGCAGGTCAGCGCTTGGTTGAACGATCGCGAGTGGCTGTGGGGACCTACCGGCAGCATGGGTTTCCAGCTCGCGACGGGAATCGAGGTGCTGCACGCTGGCAGCGATCTTGATCTGCTGCTGCGCGCCCCTGTGTCGATACCTCGTGAGCAGGCCGCTCGACTGCTGAAACAGTTGGAAGGCGCG
Source organism: Pseudomonas sp. S44 (assembly GCF_016624805.1). Taxonomy (NCBI): domain Bacteria; kingdom Pseudomonadati; phylum Pseudomonadota; class Gammaproteobacteria; order Pseudomonadales; family Pseudomonadaceae; genus Pseudomonas; species Pseudomonas sp. S44. The sequence continues at coordinate 395,569 of NZ_JACVTY010000001.1, read as the reverse complement.
GCCTGTCGCGTCGATGCGCAACTGGAAACGCCCCAGGGCGCGGTTGCCTTGCGCGAATGGGCCAGCGGGGCGCGTCGGGTGCTGCTCAAGTCGGCGGCTGGCGTGCGTCTGGTGAGTGATCCATGGCAACTGCAGGAGGATGCGGCATGAGCAGCCTGTTCGCGTTCCCGGGGCAGGGCGCCCAGCAGGTGGGGATGCTTCATTGCCTGCCTGAGGGCAGTTCGGATCTGCTCGAAGCGGCCAGCGAGGCGCTGGGCGAGCAGGTGCTCACGCTCGACAGCGCCGAGGCGTTGCGCCATACCCGCGCCGTGCAGCTGTGCCTGCTGTTGACCGGCGTGGCATGGGCGCGCTGGCTGATGCGACGCAGCCCGGCGCCGGAGTATGTGGCCGGGTTGTCGATCGGTGCCTATGCCGCGGCGGTCACCGCCGATGCGCTGGCACTGGAGGACGCCGTACGCCTGGTATCGCTGCGCGGCGAGCTGATGCAGCAGGCTTATCCGACAGGCTACGGCATGACGGCCTTGAGCGGCCTGGACCTGCCCAGTGTCGAGCGTTTGCTGGAAGCGGTCGGGGGTGAGGTGTACCTCGCCAACCTCAACAGCGACAACCAGATCGTCATCGCTGGCAGCGATGCAGCGATGACAGCGGTCGCCGCGCGCGCACGCAGCCTGGGGCAGGGCGTGGCCCGGCGCCTGGCGGTCAGCGTGCCGTCGCATTGCCCTCTGTTGGCGGCGCCTGCGGCTACCCTGGCCGCAGCGTTCTGCGAGGTCGAACTGCGTCGCCCACGCATCACCTACCTCAGCGGCAGCACGGCACGACCGATTTTCGATCCGGCACGCCTGCGCGACGACCTGGCCGGCAACATGGCTCGCATTGTCGACTGGCGCGCGACCCTGCGTGGCGCCTGGGAGCGCGGTGTGCGCCTGCACCTCGAATTGCCGCCGGGCAGCGTACTCACGGGTCTTGCCAGGCGAGTCTTCGAGCCTGGAAAGGTGCTGAGCGTGGAGTCCACCCGTGCCGACAGCATCGATGCACTGTTGCGTCAGGAGGTGGCCGACAACCGATGACCGCGCTGTAGCTCGAAGGACAACAACAAACAACTTCGATACAACCTGAGGACAACAACAATGATCATCTATGGTGTGGCTCTGCTGGCGGTGTGCACGCTGGCCGGCGTTATCGTCGGCGACTTCCTGGGCGTGCTGTTGGGCGTCAAATCCAATGTGGGCGGGGTCGGCATCGCCATGATCCTGCTGATCTGTGCGCGGCTGTACATGCACCGCAAGGGTGGCATGAGCAAAGAGTGCGAGTTCGGCGTCGGTTTCTGGGGCGCGATGTACATCCCGGTGGTGGTGGCCATGGCGGCCCAGCAGAATGTGGTCACTGCCCTGCACGGCGGGCCTGTGGCCGTGGTGGCCGCGGTCGGTGCGGTGCTGGTGTGCGGCGCGACCATTGCGCTGATCAGCCGCAGTCACCGCGGCGAGCCGCTGCCGGCGCTCGATGCGACACCGCCAGCCTCGGTGCAGCCTGCACCTGCGGGAGGTCGCTGATATGTGGCCGCTCATTGAGAAAGCCCTGGAACACAATGACCTGATCACCGCTTTCGCCGTCGTCGGTGCGGTGATGTGGGTATCGGTGATGCTCTCCAGATACCTCACCTTCGGCCGCGTGCACGGCTCGGCCATCGCCATCGCCATCGTCATCGGCCTGGTGCTGGCCTGGATCGGCGGCAACCTGACCGGCGGCCAGAAAGGCCTGGCGGACGTGACGCTGTTTTCCGGGATTGGGCTGATGGGGGGAGCGATGCTGCGCGATTTCGCCATCGTCGCCACCGCCTTCGAAGTGCAGGCCACCGAAGCGCGCAAGGCCGGGATGATTGGCGCGGTGGCGCTGTTGCTGGGCACTGTGCTGCCGTTCATCGTCGGCGCGGCGGTGGCCTGGGCCTTTGGTTATCGCGATGCGGTCAGTATCACCACCATCGGCGCGGGCGCGGTGACCTATATCGTCGGACCGGTGACCGGGGCGGCGCTGGGTGCAAGCTCCGATGTGATGGCCTTGTCGATTGCCACAGGCCTGATCAAGGCGATCCTGGTGATGGTGTTCACGCCAGTGTCGGCACGTATGCTGGCCCTGGACAACCCGCGCTCGGCGATGGTGTTCGGCGGCCTGGCCGGGACCGTTTCCGGTGTGACGGCCGGGCTGGCTGCAACGGATCGGCGATTGGTGCCTTATGGTGCGCTGACCGCCACCTTCCATACCGGGCTGGGGTGCCTGATGGGGCCGTCGATCCTGTATTTCTGTGTACGCGGCCTGGTTGGATGAGGAGGACAGTCGGCCTGGGCTGTCACCCTTCGCGACTGTACATCCGGCATTCAGCCAGTAGCGCCAGCAGGTTCGGCTCGCGCTCGCGGGCCTTGAGAAACACCGCACCGATGTGCTGCTGCAACCGGTAGCGCGGTTGCAGCGCGATCAAGCGCACGCGGTTCTCGTACACCGCGGCGATACGTCCCGGCAGCAGGGCATAGCCCACCCCGGAACTGACCATGCTCAGCAGGGTGAAGATATCGTTGACCTGCATCGCCACTTTCGGTTCGAAGCCGGCCTGCTCGAACACCCGCGCGCCGTCCCGGTGGGTGGCGAAACCCTGGGTGAGGGTGATGAAGGTGGAGTCGGCCAGGTCCGCCAGGTCGACTTCGGCCTGCTCGGCGAACGGCGAGTCGGTCGGTACGGCCAGGAAGATATCGTCGGAAAACAGCGCCAGGTGTTCGCAGGCCGGATCGTTGATGCTGTCGTCGAGCGAGACCAGGATGGCGTCCAGTTCATGGTTCTTGAGACGGTGCAGCAAGTCGACGTTCGAGCCGAGCGTGAGGTCGATGTTCAGCTCGCTGCGGCGCAGCTTCAGGCCCATGACCAGCTTGGGCACGGTCTTGACCGTGAGCGAGTACAGCGCCCCGAGGCGAAAGCGTTCGGCATAGAAACCTGCGGCCTCGCGGGTCTGGCGCACCATCTGCTCGGCGTCCTGCAGCAGTTGTCGGGCCTTTTTCTCCAGTACATAGGCGCTTTCCAGCGGTATCAGCTGGCGGCCTTCGTGCTTGAACAGCGGGCAGCGCAGGGCGTTTTCCAGCGAGTGGATCGCCCGGTGCACGCTGACCGCGCTGGTCGACAGTTCGCTGGCGGCACGGCCCAGGTTGCCGCTGCGCATGAAGGCGAGGAAGGTCTCGAGCTTCTTCAGGGTCAGTTCTTCGTCGATCAGCATGCACAGGCGCTCGCGGGCGGTCGGAGCGTCGATGATGCCACAGCACGGCGCGGCCCAGGCAGCCTTGCGCAGGGGCGCGCCGCCGTCGGTGGTCACCGGCAAGCGCGGGGCTGGGAGTTGCGGGGGAACTTTGCCGGGCCAGACGATTCCACCGAATGCCGGACCTTCTGCAGCGGCTGCACGCTGCCTCCGGTATCGCCAGCCCGACCGACTGAACCATCGTCTTCGATGGACGACCCTGGAGGTATGCATGGCCCGACATATCATTCACTTCACCGGCCCGATCAATTCCTCGACCTGTGGCAACCTGATCAGTACCTGTTCACGTGCCGTGCAGCAGGGCGCCGAGGTGTTGCAGATCAACATCGCCACCATGGGCGGCGAGTGCAGCTATGGCTTCACGCTGTACAACTTCCTGCTTGGCCAGCCGGTGCCGGTGCACACCCATAACCTCGGCACCGTCGAGTCGATGGGCAATATCCTGTTTCTTGCCGGCAGCCATCGTACGGCTTGCCAGTACAGCAAGTTCCTCTTTCACCCGTTCCACTGGACCCTGCACGGCTCGGTGGACCACTCGCGCATGGCCGAGTACGCCATGAGCCTGGACTACGACCTGCGTCTGTATGCCGAGATCGTCGCCGAACGTACGCAAGGCTCGGCCGAGGACCTGGATGTGGTGCGCTACCTGATGGCCTATCCACGCATCCTCGGGCCACGTGAGGCCCTGGCCAGCGGAATGATCCATGCCATCGACGAACTGCCGGTCGCGGCCGATGTGGTGCAGTGGAGCGTGCATGCCTGAAGCCTGCGCTGGAGGGCGGCCTAGAGGTTGGTGCGCAAGCGTTCGCTATCGCCGCCTTTTAGCGCCGCCGGTCAGTCCGCCTGCAATGTGATGGAGCAGATCGTCGCACATCCGCTCGGAACTCTTGTGGGGCGCGTATTCGTGCCTTACGCCACAGACCCGTAAAGGAGAAATGACATGGCACACGACCAGGATCGCCCAAGCCAACGTGGTGGCACCAAGGAAACCAACCCTGGCAACTTTGCCAACGACCGCGAGCGGGCTTCCCGTGCAGGCCAGAAGGGCGGCAAGAATTCGGGGGGCAACTTCGCCAATGATCGAGCTCGTGCTTCCGAAGCCGGGCGCCGGGGTGGCCAGAACAGCCACGGCGGTGGTCGCAGTCAATGAGCAAGCGGCTGCTCAGCTGCAGACGGTGCAGCCTTGGCAGGGTTTTTCAGCGGGTTCGATAATCTTTTGAATCTTCACGGAAAACCCTGATCAATCAGTAGTCATCCATGGAGAAGAGGAGGCCCGTGATGCCAGCCCCACAGTTGTACATCATCGAATACACGCTGCACGACGAGGCGCGCAGCTTCATCATTCGATCGGAGCGAATGGACAATGCCGAGGCTTGGCATTGGGCCAGTTGTGATGCAGGGGTCGGGATCATTCCGAAGTTCGGACGAGAGAAGATCAAGAAGGTGAGTCGACCCATGGCCGAGCGTTATGGGGTGACCGGGGTGAGCTGGCGGTTGTCTGGGAGCAAGCCTGCACCTGCTCAAAGCGAACGCAAACCCGATCACGCAGCGGGATAACGGCTTCGCAGCTGAACCTGCTCTCACAGAGCTATCGCCTGCAGGCGCGGTCAAGTCCGCGCCTGCATAGCTCCGGTATCAAGCCCGGCGCAACGCGGGGTAGTCCGTGTAGCCTTCGGCGCCATTGGCGTAATCGAACTGTGCGCGGTGCTCGTTCAAAGGCGCTTGCTGCTGCAGGCGTTCCACCAGGTCCGGGTTGGCGATATAGCTGCGCCCAAAGGCCACCGCATCGATCAGCCCACGCGCAATCAGCGCCTCGGCTTTTTCCGGGGTGTAGCCGCCAGCCGCTACGATCACCCCCGGATACACGGCGCGAATCGCCTCGCGGAATTCGTCACGCAGCGGCTTTCCTCCGGCCCAATCCGGCTCCGAGAGATGCAGATAAGCCAGGTTGCGCTTGGCCAGTTCTTCGATCAGGTACAGCGCTGCGGCTTCCTGATCCTCACCGTTGTCGACCCCATTGAACGGCCCCAGCGGGAAGATGCGGATCGCCACGCGGTCGGCGCTCCAGGCGGCGATGGCGGCGTCCACCGCTTCCAGCACGATCCGTGCGCGATTCTCGACGCTGCCACCGTAGCGGTCTTCACGCACGTTGGCGCTGGGCGAGAGGAACTGGTGCAGCAGGTAGCCATGGGCGGCGTGCAGTTCGATCAGGTCGAAGCCTGCGTGCTGCGCATTGTGGGCCGCCTGGCCGAAGTCAGCGACGATGTCGGCGATTTCAGCTTCGCTCAACGCCCGCGGCGCGGAGGTTTCGACGCGAATTACATTGCCCTGTGCGTCGCGCAGCGAGGTGCGGGCATCGGCGGGCAATGCCGACGGCGCAACCGGCGCGGCCTGGCCGGGCTGTAGCGAGGTGTGGGAAATACGCCCGGTGTGCCAGACCTGTACCGCGCTGTGCCCACCTGCTGCATGGATGCGTTCGTTGACCAGGCGCCAACCGGCGATCTGCTCGTCGGTGTGGATACCGGGTGATCCCGAATAGCCTTTGGCCTGGAAGGAAATCTGTGTCGCTTCGCTGATGATCAACCCGGCACTGGCACGCTGGCTGTAGTACTCGGCCATCAGCGGCGTGGGTACATCGCCCGGTTCCAGGCTGCGCAGGCGTGTCAGGGGCGCCATGAAGACGCGGTTTGGCAGGGTGAGGGGGCCGACTTGAACGGGGCGGAACAGGTGCTCGAGTGTCATTGAAGCCTCTGGGTGCAGTAATACGATGGGCTGCACCATACCTGTCCCATTGGGGAAAGGGGGGACCGGTATCCCCGCTTGTCGCTCCCCAATGGCCTGCAATAGAGCGTTTACGGCGTATCCAGTAGCAGAAGTCGCCTATCCGGGAGGCTATCTGTAGTACCTGAGCCGCCGACGAGTGTCGACGGCGTCACGGGCGATCATCGATTTCGTTCGGGAGGAACGGCGGCGCACTTCAGCGCGCCAAGCGTCCGCTGACAAAGTGTGCGACGTCATTGAACCCCGGCGTCGAGGCATGCCCAGGGGTTACCAGCGAGTCGATGAAGGCTTCGTCCTCGGCGGTGATGTTGACCTCCAGCGCTCCGGCGTAGGTTTCCCACTGCGCCTCGGTACGCGGCCCGACGATGGCCGAACTGACCAGTTGGTTGTTGAGCACCCAGGCGATGGCGAACTCGACGATACCTACGCCCTTGGCGTCGGTGTAGGCGTGGATCTTCTGGGCGATGGCCAGCGACTCCTGACGCCACTCCACCTCCATGATCCGCTTGTCCTGGCGCCCGGCGCGGCTGCCGGCGTCAGGGGTCGAGCCTGGCGCGTACTTGCCGCTGAGCACGCCACGGGCCAGGGGGCTGAACGGCACCACGCCCAGCCCGTGGTAGGCCGCGGCGGTCAGTTGCTCGGGCTCGGCCTGGCGGTTGACGATGTTGTACAGCGGCTGGCTCACCACAGGCTTGGGCACCCCGAGGCGTTCGGCCAGGTTGCAGATCTCGGCGATGCGCCAGCCGCGGAAGTTGGACACGCCCCAATAGCGAATCTTGCCTTGCTGCAGCAGATCACCGATGGCTCGCACGGTCTCTTCCAGCGGTACCTTGTGGTCTTCGCGGTGCAGGTAGTAGATGTCCAGGTAGTCGGTGTCCATGCGCGTCAGTGTTGCCTCCAGCGCATTGAACAGGTGCTTGCGTGAGAGCCCGCTGCGGTTGGGCAGGCCGTCTGCCGGACCGTAGCCGGCCTTGGAGGCAACGATCCAGTCCTGGCGATGGCGTGCCACCGCTTCGCCGACGATCTCCTCGGAGCGCCCGGCGTTGTAGACATCGGCGGTGTCGATGAAGTTGATGCCCTGGTCCCAGGCGCGGTCGATGATGCGCAGCGAAGCCTCGGTATCGGTCTGTTCGCCGAACATCATGCTGCCCAGGGTCAGGGCTGAGACTTGCAGGCCGGAGCGGCCGAGAGGGCGGTAGCGCATGCTGGAGGTCCTTGCGTCGAAGAAGATGATTGGACCGTTTTACACACAAGCACCGGGCTTTGAAAGGGCGGAGGATAGGGTTCGCTACGCTGTGCCGGTGCCAGGGCAAAGAGAATTTCTGGCCGAGCGCAATCCTTGTGCTACTACTTGATATCGACACGCGCGATTGCAGATGGACGGTCGCAGAGGCAGGGAATTCGCCAGCGCTGATGTCTTGCCAGCCCCCGCTATAGCCGTCTTCCTGCTGCGCGTGAATGAATCCGAGCTGTTTCATCACCACAAGGAAGGCTACACATGACCGAAGTCACCCTGATCGAAACCGTGAGCGCCGATTCCCTGACCAAGCTGCTGCAGGATGCCGGCTACCGGGTCAATCGTAGCGAGCAGAATGCCGTCGTGCAGCTGCTCAGCGCCAGCCAGGGCGTGGGTTACGCAGTACGGTTCGGCAATCGAGCCAAGGACCAGGAGGGTGAGTTCCTCGACTTTACCTTCAGTTGCGTGTTGCGCATCCAGGGCGAGCTGCCGGCCGGGCTGGCCGAGCGCTGGAACGCCAGCCGTCGTTTCGCCCGGCTGTCGGTGCAGGGCGAGTTCCTGGTGATGGAAAAGGACGTGGTGGTGGCCGATGGCGTCAGCGAGGCGCATCTGCTGGGTAGCCTGGTGCTGTGGGATCGCCTGCTGCAGGAGTTCATCGTCTACCTGCGCGACTACAGCCGCAATGTCGCCGACCAGACCGAACAGGTGGCTGGCGCGGCGACTGCTTCGTGACTTCCCGTACCTTCTGGGCCGGCGCGGGTGCGCTGGCCGTCATTGTCGTGGCTGTCGCCCTTGTTCTACGTCCGGGGGAGGAGCCGGTCGCCGCAGCGCACCCGGCGGCGACCGAGGTCAAAGGGCCGGTGTTGGCCAGCCTGGGCGAACAGAAGGTCGGCAGCGACGAGCTGAAGACGCTGCTGGCGCAGTTACCGGAGCCGACCCGCGAGCACCTGCGTGGCGATCGTCCGGCATTGGAGGCATGGATTCGCGCACGCCTGGCAGAAAAGGCGCTGTATCGCCAGGCCGAAGCCAAGGGCTGGCCACAGCGTCCAGATGTCGAGGCGCAGACCCGTGCGGTGAGCGAACAGATCGTATTGCGCGACTACCTCGCTTCGGTCACCCGAGTGCCTGACGATTACCCGAGCCAGGCAGAGCTTGAGCAGGCGTACCAAGCCACCAAGGACGAACTGCGCCTGCCGGTACGCTATCGCTTGAGCCAGATTTTCCTGCGGGTTGAAAATCCCAAGGACGACGAGGCAGTGGTCAAGCAGGCCCAGGCCCTGGCCAAGCAAGCACGCGACGGCAATTTCGCCACGCTCGCCCGCGAGCACTCCCAGGACACCGGCACTGCCGCCCAAGGCGGCGACAGCGGGCTGCAGGCGCTCGACCAGTTGCTACCTGAAGTGCGTGAGGTGGTGACGCGGCTCAAGGTCGACGGAGTGAGTGAACCGGTGCGCACGGCGGCGGGCCTGCACATCATCAAGTTGGTCGAACAGCAACCGGCGCGGGCGGCAACCCTGGAGGAGGTGACACCGCAACTGACCCAACTGCTCAGGGCACAACGCCAGGAGCAACTGGTGCGCAATTACGTCAACGGCATGTTCGATTCGGCGACCTTGAGTATCGACGGGGCGGCATTGAACCAGGTGCTGGAGGCCAGTCGCTGATGCTCCTTGAGTGATCGTGCCGAATCTCATTCGGTACGGTCACTCAACCTGCCTTGCGCAGGGTCAGGTTGATCCGTCGTTCCCCCATCCGCTCATGCTTGCCCGGCTTGATCGGCAGCACGCCATGAAAGCGCAGGCGATCCTCGCCACCCCATACCATGACATCGCCATGACTGAGCGGCACATGCTGCGGCCGGTCGCTGCGTTGCATGCCGCCGAGCAGAAAGACGGCGGGCAGCCCCAGTGAGATCGACACGATAGGCTGGCTGAAATCCTGCTCGTTGCGATCCTGGTGGAGGCTCAGGCGTGTACCGGGCAGGTAGTGGTTGACCAGGCACGCATCCGGCACGAACCCGTCGAAGCCGGCTTGGGAAGCGGCCCGCGCAGCCAGCGTCAACAGCACCTCGGGCAGCGCCGGCCAGGGTTTGCCGCTCAACGGATCCAGCGGGCTGTAGCGGTAGCCACGCGCGTCGCTGACCCAGCCCAGGCTGCCGCAATTGCTCAGCGCGACGGCCATGTGCAGCCCGCCGGGCGTCTGCATGTGTCGAAAGGGTGCCGCGCGCAACACTGGGCGCAGGGCATCGAGCAGGGCTTCGACCTCGGGCAGGGCAAAGCCTGGCAACAGCATGACCTGGCTGGCCAGCGATTGCGGCTGAGAACCGAAGAGGTCGAGGTCTGACTGGATCATGGCGGGCACTGGCGTGGGTAAGCCTGGATTGTATCGCTGTTGATTCGTCCAGCCCATGGCAAATGGTCGGAGGGCGCCCTGAGCGCAGGTTCGGTCGGTCCGAGCAAGCGACCCTGTGCACCCGCGGATCGAAAAAGACGCTGTGGCCGGGCGCTTTCGTCGTGCGAGCGGGCTTGCCCGCAGACACCGGCACAGCCTGCGCCACCCACAGCCGCAGCCCGCTTTACGTATGCGTCAGGCTGACGCACACTGCGCAGAGTTCCGGGGTACAGCTGGAGTAAACGATGGCGCGACAATCACCCATAACAGACGCCCACGACCCGATGCAGCAATCCCGCCAGGTCCGCCTGCACCTGGCCAACGAGGGCGAGCTGCCTTCCGGCATGCTGCGCGAAGAGATCGATGCCTCATGGCGGCGCAGCCACGGCCATGGCCTGGACTGCCTGCAAGGCGAACAGGTCGGCCTTGGCGTCGAGCACGGCCAGAACCTGCAGACCCTGCTCGAGCTCAACCGCACGCTGATTGACGCCGTCACCCCCGAACTCGACTACCTGGTCGAGCGCCAGGGCAAGGGCGGAATCATCATTCTCGGCGATGCCCAGGCCAATGTGCTGGCCATCGAAGGGCAGACCCATGTGCTCAATCGCAATGGCCTGCGCGACCTGCACCCCGGCAGTTGCTGGAGCGAGGCGCTGCGCGGCACCAATGCCATCGGCACCGCCGTGGTCGAAGGGCGGCCCACCCTGATCAACTGCGGTGAACACTACCTCGATCGCCTCAGCCCGTTCTCCTGCACCTCGGTGCCCCTGCGCGATCCACGCGGCGAAGTGATCGGCGTGCTCGACATCACCCGCGAAGGGGTGATGAGCCAGCCGCAAGACAGCCTTTCGACCCTGATGCTTGCCGCCGGCAACATCGAGAGTCGGCTGTTCGGCCTGTACCACCCCGAGCAGTTGGTGCTGGCGTTCCACAGTCGCCCGCAGTACCTGGGCAGTGCCTGGCATGGGCTACTGGCCCTGAGCCTTGATGGTGAGGTGATGGCAGCCAACGAAAATGCCTGCCAGTTGCTCGGGCTACCACGCCCTGGCTTGATCGGCCGACGTTGCAGCGACTTGCTCGGCGAGCGTTCGCCGGCCTTTCTCAACCGCCTGTTGCAGGGCGGGATGAGCAGTGTGCAGACCGCCAAAGGGGAATTCTTCGTTCGGGTGCTGCAACTGCCGCGCCATGGCAACCTGGGCGCGACCGTCGCGACAAAGCCTGTTGCGGCGGTCAAGTGGTCGGCGCTCGATGCACTGGGCGGTGGCGACAGCCGTCTGGCGCGGGGTTTGCGCATGGCTCGCCAGGGCCTGGTCAACGGGCTGCCGGTGCTGCTGCTGGGCGAAACCGGGACAGGCAAGGAAGTGGTGGCGCGTGCCCTGCACCAAGCCAGCCCGCGCGCGGACAAGCCGTTCGTTGCAGTCAACTGCGCAGCGATTCCCGAAGGGCTGATCGAGTCCGAGCTGTTCGGCTACCGCGATGGCGCGTTTACCGGCTCGCGCCGCGGCGGCATGGTCGGTCGGCTGATGCAGGCCCATGGTGGTACCTTGTTCCTCGACGAAATCGGCGACATGCCACTGGCCCTGCAGGCCCGGCTGCTGCGCGTGCTGCAGGAGCGCCGTGTGGCGCCGCTGGGGGCCGGCGAGGAGCAGGACATCGACGTGGCGATCATCTGCGCCACGCACCGTGATCTCAAGCGGCTGGTAGCCGAACAGCATTTTCGCGAAGACCTGTACTACCGCGTCAACGGCGTGACCCTGCGCCTGCCGGCCCTGCGCGAGCGTGATGACCTCGGCACCCTGATCGAAGGGGTGCTGGACAAGCTCGGCGCCCGCGGCGTCACCCTGGATCCGGCATTGACCTCCCTGCTTGAAGGCTTCGACTGGCCGGGCAATATCCGCCAACTGGAGATGGTATTGCGCACCGCGCTGGCCATGCGCGAGGCGGGTGAGCAGGTGCTCGGGCTCGATCACCTGACCGATTGCCTGCTCGACGAGTTGTCCAGTGGTACTACTGCTGCCGGTAGCCTGCGCGAGAATGAACTGGAATTGATCCGTGGCGCCCTGGCGCGCCACCAGGGCAATGTCTCGGCCGCCGCCGAGGCGCTGGGCATCAGTCGCGCGACGCTGTACCGCAAGCTCAAGCAGTTGCGCGGATAGACCATGGGCGGAGTGTTCTCGCGCCTGATCGAGTCTGGCGACCCCGTGCTCATGCGCCAGGCCCTGGCCTGGCTGTACGGTTTCGTGCGGCCCCAGCGCCGGGCCATCGCCGTGTTGCTGGGGTTGTCGCTGGTCGCTTCGCTGCTGGCCCTGGCCCAGCCCTGGCTGGTCAAGACCTTGATCGACGAGGGCCTGCTGGCACGCGATTACCAGACGCTCTGGCACATGGCGGCGTTGATGATCGGTGCCGGGGTGCTGGGTACCGTGCTGTCGGGGGTCAACCGCTACCTGCATACGCGCTTGTCGGGGCGCATCCTGTTCGCCTTGCGCGACGACCTCTATCGACACTTGCAGCAACTGTCGCCGACGTTCTATGGGCGACGCCGTACGGGCGATATCCTTTCGCGCCTGGACGGCGATGTCGCCGAGATCCAGCGTTTTGCCGTGGATTCGCTGTTCGCGGCCGTCTCCAGCGTCATCGGCCTGTTTGGCGCGGTGGCCTTGATGCTGATGTTGTCGTGGCGACTGTCGTTGTTGCTGGCCTTGCTCGTACCGATCGAGGTGCTGTGGTTGCGTTGGATGCGGCGCAAGGTCGAACGCGAAGTGCGCAGCCTGCGTGAGCGCTCGGCGGACGTGTCGTCGTTCCTGGTCGAGACGCTGCCTGCGATGAAGTTCATCCAGGCCGCCGGGCAGCAGGGGCGTGAAGCGGGGCGCCTGGACCAGCTGGGGCAGGGCTACATGAAGCAACTGCTCAAGGTACAGATCACCGAATTCTTCACCCAGGCCGTGCCCGGCACCCTGACTTCATGGTGTCGCGCCTGTGCCTTTCTGGTAGGCGGCTGGTGGGTAATCCAGGGCACATGGCAACTGGGTGCGCTGATCGCCTTCTCGACCTACCTGGGCATGGCGGTGGGGCCGGTGCAGAGCTTGCTTGGCCTGTATGTCGCGGTGCAACGGATGGCGGTGAGCCTGGGGCGGGTCATGGAACTCAAGCGCGAACCGGTGGCGGTCACCGAGCCGCAGGTGCCCAGGCCGATGCCCGACGGGCCGGGTGAATTGCGCCTGGAAGGCGTTGGCTTCGCTCATGAGGGCCGCCAAGGGGCAGTGCTCGATCAGGTCGATATCACCGTCGCGGGTGGGCTGAAGGTGGCCATCAGCGGTGCGTCAGGGGTGGGCAAGTCGACCCTGATCGACCTGCTGCAGCGTTTTTACGACCCGGATCGTGGGCGTATCCTGCTCGACGGTGTCGACCTGCGCCAACTCGACCTGGCTGCACTGCGCCGTCGCATCGCGGTGGTCAGCCAGGACATCGTACTGTTTCGTGGCACCCTGGCTCAGAACCTGGCCTACAGCACACCTGACGCCAGCCGCAGCGCACTGGAGCAGGTGGTGCGCCTGACCCGCCTGGAGAGCCTGGTGCAAAGCCTGCCGATGGGGCTCGACGGCGCCCTCGGTGAGCGCGGCCAGCAGTTGTCCGGCGGGCAGAAGCAACGTATCGCCATCGCCCGCGCCCTGCTACAGGATCCGGCGATCCTGGTACTGGACGAAGCCACCTCGGCCGTGGACGAGGCGACCGAGCGCGAGGTGATTGCCGCGATCGACCAGTTGTTTGCCGGGCGCACGCGCATTCTCATCAGCCACAGGCTGTCGACCCTGGCCGATGCAGACCTGCATCTGCAGTTGCAGGGCGGCCAGTTGCGGGTTCTGCAGCAGATACGGGTCGACCATGGCCATTGAACTGCGTTTGGGGGTGATCGACAGCGGCTGCACCTTGTCGCAAATGTCGACAGTGGTGGCCGCGCGGCGCTTCTGGCTGCAAGACGGACTGCTCCAGGAGGGCGAGGCGCAGCCTGATGCCCTTGGCCATGGACGTGCGGTCCTGGAGTGCCTGCGCGAGGGGGCCGGTGATGTACCGGTGCTGGTAGCCCAGGTGTTCAGCGACCAAGGACGGACCAGCGCCTTGCAGGTGGCTGCAGCATTGCTGTGGCTGGTGGAGCAGGGCGCCACTCTGGTCAATCTGAGCCTGGGGCTGCAGCAGGACCGTCCCGTGCTGCGCCAGGCCTGCGCCGCCGCCCAGGCTGCCGGCGTCGTGTTGTGCGCGGCCAGCCCGGCCCGTGGCGCTGCGGTGTATCCGGCCAGCTACCCGAACGTGCTGCGCATCACGGGCGATGCCCGTTGCCGCGCAGGCCAGTGGTCATGGCTGGGCACGGCGCAGGCCGACTTCGGCGCGCCGGTGGGGGGGAATGCCCAGGCAGGGGCCAGCCTGGCGTGCGCGGCCTTGACCGGGCGAATGTGCGCACTGTTACGCGAGCATCCCGAGCTGCAACCTGCACAGCTACGTGCCTGGCTGCAGGCGCATGCGGCTTTCGTCGGGCCTGAGCGTCGAGGTGTCGATGAGCCGTGACCCGCAGATCCTCGTGCTTGGTGCAGGCCCTGCCGGGGCCGCAACCGCCATAGGCCTGCGGCGCATGGGCTATGCGGTCAGGCTGGTTTCGGAGTGGCGCCGTTTCGATGCCGTCGAAGGGGTATCGCAGCGGGTGTTGGACGGCCTGCGCCACGCAGGGCTTGGCCTGGCGTTGGGGGTGGCGACGATCGCTGCCGCGCGTCAGGTGCAATGGAACGGCGAACGGATGCAGATGAATCAGGAGTTCCTGCTCGATCGTGCGCGCTTCGATCGAGCGTTGCGCGAGGATCTGCTGCGCGCCGGGGTGCATGTCATTCACGGGCGTGTCCGCGAGCTGACGCAGGACGGGCGACACCGGGTGCAGCTCGACGACGGCCAGGTGCTGCACGGCGATTTTCTGGTCGAAGCCCGTGGTCGCCAGGCGCCCCTGCCTGCCAGCCGCCTGCGCGGCCCGGAAACCGTCAGCCTGCTCAACCTCTGGCAATCGACAGCAGGCGGCCCGCCAGCTTCTGCAGTGGAAAGCCTCGATGATGGCTGGGCATGGATGGCGCGCCTGGCAGACGGGCGTTGCTACTGGCAGATCACCCTCGATGCCAGCGCGGCCTCGCTGCCGGGCAGGGCGGCACTGGGGGAGTATTGCGCGGCCCGGCGGCGGCAGTCGGCAGGGGTCGCACAGTTGTTCGATACCCAAGCGTTGGAGCCCGCTCAGGTGCATGCACGCAGCAGCACGGCGATTCTTGCCGGCGCGTGTGCCGGCGCGGACTGGCTGCGGGTGGGGGATGCGGCGATGGCCGTCGATCCTCTGTCGGGCAACGGGATCTTCCAGTCACTGTCGTCGGCCTTGCAGGCGCCGGTGGTGATCAACACCTTGTTGAGGCGACCGGAGCGGTCGGCGTTGGCGCAACGCTTCCACCAGCAACGGGTCGAGCAGTTGTTCCTGCGTTTTGCCCGCACAGGGCGGGATTTCTATCGACTGGAACAAAGACATGCCGACGCGGGGTTCTGGGTACCGCGCCAGAGATGGCCTGATGACCAGGGCATGCACCAGGCCGCAAACTGGCAGGCGGTTCGAGTTGAACGCAGGCCAGTGTTGCGCGAAGGCTGGGTGGACGAGGCCGAGGTGGTGGTGACGGCCGACCAGCCGCTGGGGGTATGGCACCTGCAGGGCATCGAACTGGCGCCGGTTGTACGGGCCCTGCAGGCGGGTTCGGGTCTGCTCGAGGCGCTGGCGGACACGCCTGAGCAAGCACAAGCGATGGTGCGGCGCTGGTTACTGGAGCAGGGTTATCGCTGAGGGGCGGGTATGCTTTTGTGAGTAACCAAGCGCCTGCACGACGCTTGGCGAAGGCTCAGAAGAAAGTCCCGATCACCAGTTGCAGATAGGTCCCGGTATCCCGACTACCCAGCTGCATGCCGCCATTGTCGGCACTGCGCTCAGGCTTGTAGAAGCCCAGCACCGGGCTGACCAGCAGGTGATCGTTGACCATCCATTCCACATACAGGTCCAGTTCCCGCCCGCCGACATTGCCCTGGTCGGTGTCCAGCGTGTCGAAATCGAAGTACAGCGCGCCAAGGGTCAGGTTGTCGCGCGGCTTGGCCTTCAAGCCCACATGATGGACCTGGGTGTTGGTGTTGAACGGGCCGGCATAGTTGGCGGCGACTTCACCCTGGAACCAGGTCCCGTAACCCCGGCTGAGCCCGTAGAACAATGGGTCGAAGTCCTTGGAGAAGCGGCTGTAGCGATAGGTGGCGGTGGGTGTCCATGGCAGCTGCGAGAAGGTCCAGCTGCCTTCCAGGTACCAGGCGTTCTCACGGGTGCCTCGTTGGTCCTGGGTGACATATTCGCCCGCGACTTCCAGGTCCTGGACCCCAAGGCTGCCGCGCCCGCGCAGACTGACGGTGTCCATGCCATCGCGGTGCTCCAGCCCCATGATCTGGGCATAGCGACGGTCCACATCCAGACCGTGAATCCAGCTCAGGCCAACGGTACCCGCGTCGCCGACGTGCTCCAGGTTGGCGACAGCCATGGAACTGTCGGCTTGATAGTGGTTATCGGACTTGAGCCACATCAGGTCGCCACGCCAGCCCTGGCTGCCGCCCAGGCGCAGCACGGCGGTACGGTCGAAGGCCTTGCGCGCCGCCAGGTAGTAGGCGCCGCCGCGATTGAAATTGGCACCCAGGTCGACCTTGCCAAGGTTGACGGGATCGCCCTGGATCAGGAAGCCGTCCCCCAAAGTGACCACCTGGCGGCCGCCGGAAATATCGATGCCGTCTTCACCTAGCAGCGGGAACAGCGTGCCCGAGCGCCAGCCCAGGTAGGCATCCTCGACGGCCGTGCGGCGTTCGTCCCCCAGGGTCAGGCCCGCGGCATCGCCGTCACCCCAGGTGGCGGAGCTGAGCAGGCTGAAGGCGCTGTACAGTGAGCCGGTGTCGGCCAAGGTCTGGCTCGCGCTCAGGCCATATTTGACGTAGCCCTCGCGCCAGTTGTTGCTGCCAGGCGAGCGGTTGCCGGCCTGATTGAAGCTTTCGTCACTGTGAAAGATGCCGAACAAGGCCTCGAGGTTGGCGTTGAGGACAGTGCCATCCTGGTTGTAGAGCTCCTGGGCCTGGGTGAGGGGAGTGGCCAGCAGAAGGGCCAGCGTGCAGACGAGCGGATGCCTCATGGTGTGCTCCATGTTTTCTTGTTGTTTTCAGGAAGTCGGCCTCTTTGCCGGCAAAGCTGCGAAGAGGCCGGGACAGCTCAGCTTCAGAGCTTGATCAGTACCGACTTGAGCTCGGTGTAGTAGTCGATCGCCGCGGCACCCATCTCCCGGCCGACGCCCGACTGTTTGTAGCCACCGAAAGGCAGGGCCGGGTCCAGCGCACTGTGGCAGTTGACCCAGACCGAACCGGACTTGATGCGCGGAATCATGCGGTGCACGGCGCCCAGGTCGTTCGACCAGATGCTCGCGCCCAGCCCGTAAGGGTTGTCATTGGCCATGCGCACGACCTCGTCGATATCGTCGAAGGGCATCGCCACCAACACCGGGCCGAAGATTTCTTCCTGGACCAGGCGATGGCGCTGGTCGACATCGACGATCACGGTCGGCTTGACGAAGTAGCCCGGCCCGTAGCGCTCACCGCCGCAGGCGATGGTCGCGCCGAGCTCGCGTCCCAAGGCGATGTAGCTGCTGACCCGATCCTGCTGCTTGGCGGAAATCAGCGGCCCCATCTGCACCGCCGGGTCCAGGCCGCTGCCGAGCTTCATGCCGTTGGCGATGCCGGCGATGTCGGCTACCACATTGTCGAAATGCTTGCGGTGCACATACAGGCGCGACCCTGCACAGCACACCTGCCCCTGGTTGAAGAAGATCGCCGTCGCCGCGCCGGCGGCGGCTTCCTGCAGGTTGGCGTCGGGCATGACGATGGTCGGCGACTTGCCGCCCAGCTCCAGGGTGACGCGGGTCATGTTGTCCATCGCGGCCTTGCCGATCAGCTTGCCGACTTCGGTGGAGCCGGTGAAGGTGAGCTTGTCTACGCCAGGGTGGCGGCTGAGGGCGGCGCCAGCGTTGAGCCCGGTGCCTGTGACCACGTTGAACACGCCTGCCGGGTAGCCGGCTTCATTGACCAGCTCGGCGAGCTTGAGCGCCGTCAGCGGAGTTTCGTCGGCAGGCTTGAGCACCATGGTGCAGCCGGTGGCCAGCGCCGGACCGAGTTTCCAGCAGGCCAGCAGCAGCGGGAAGTTCCAGGCGACGATCGCACCGACTACGCCTACTGCTTCGCGGCGGATGAAACCGTGGAACTGTTCGTCGGGCATCAGCGGCATCGACGCTTCGACGGTGCTGCCCTCGATCTTGGTGGCCCAGCCGGCCATGTAGCGCAGGAAGTCGATGGCCAGTTGCACGTCCATGACCTGGGCGACGTTGGCGCTCTTGCCGTTGTTCAGGCATTCGAGCTCGGCCAGTTCGCGGGCATCACGGGCCATCAGGTCGGCCAGGCGCCACAGCAGGTTCTGCCGTTCCCGAGGGCGCATCCGGCTCCAGGGCGAGTCGTCGAAGGCCTGGCGGGCTGCGCGCACGGCACGGTCGACGTCCTCGCTGTCGGCCGAGGGGACCTCGCCGAGTATTTCGCCGGTGGCCGGGTTGCGAAAGCTCAAGGTGCGGCCACTGGCAGCGTCCTGCCAGTCGGCGCCGATGCGCATCTTCAGCTTGCGCGCGAGGAACGCCTGGGTGGCGGGCAGGATGGGCAGGTCGGAAAGCATGGGGCGGTGCCTCTTGTCATTGGAGTGTGGCAAGGGCGGCGCAATGGCCGTGCCAAGGTGGCTTGGCGGGCTTAAGTCGTTGATCGGGTTAGTTTTTGTACTGGCGCACAGGGTGGATTGCGGGGTTGCGCTGTTGCACATTGAGACGGTGTGAGACGGTGGTGAAACAGGTAGACCGCACTGGCCCTTTCGCGGGCAAGCCCGCTCCCACAGGTATTGAATCCTGCACCAACCAGTGGGAGCGGGCTTGCCCGCGAAAAGACCACCACCGATACCCCTGTCTCAACCTGAAACAACCTGTCGCGAATTGGGACGTTCCGACCCGCCCCAACTCACCGGGATAGATCGCTCAAAGCAGCTCAAGTCACTGAAAAAACGCCACTTTCAAACACCTGGCACACTTCCTGTATTGCCACTGTCACATGCACCGGCGGTATCCAAGCGTGCGATAACGATAAGAACAACACCGTGGAGGTCTGATCTTGAAGACGACTCGACTCCGGCAGCAGGCGGGCACATTGGCGCTGGTCGCCGCCGCCCTGCTGAGCGCCCAGGCCATGGCGGCCGAACCGGGCCCGGCGATTTTGCAGAACAAGTGCATGGGGTGCCACATCCCCGAGGGCAACGATGCCTACAGTCGCATCAGCCACCAGCGCAAGACCCCTGAAGGCTGGCTGATGAGCATCGCCCGCATGCAGGTGATGCACGGCCTGCAGATCAGCGACGACGAGCGCCGCACCCTGGTCAAGTACCTGGCCGACAAGCAGGGCCTGGCGCCGAGCGAGACTGATGGCGTGCGCTATGCCATGGAACGTCGGCTCAATACCGTCGAACACTTCGATACGCAACTGGCCGAAACCTGCGGCCGCTGCCATTCCGGTGCCCGTGTCGCATTGCAGCGGCGCCCTGCGCAGGAATGGGAGCACCTGGTCAACTTCCACCTTGGCCAGTGGCCGTCCCTCGAATATCAGGCCCAGGCACGTGACCGTGACTGGCTGGAAATCGCCCTCAAGCAGGTGGTGCCTGACCTGGCCAAGCGCTTCCCGCTCGATAGCCCCGCCTGGAGCGCGTGGCAGAAGGCCAAGCCCAAGGCTGACGCGTTGCCGGGGCAGTGGGCGTTCAGTGGTCATATGCTTGCCAAAGGCGATGTCCGGGGCGTGATGACGGTCAGTGCCGACCAGGGCGACAGTTTCAAGGTCGAGGTCAAGGGGCAGTACGCCGACGGCACGCCGTTCAACGGCAGCGGCTCGGCGATCCTCTACAACGGCTATGAGTGGCGCGGTAACGTGAAGATCGGCGACAGCACGATGCGCCAGGTCTTCGCGGCCCTCGATGGCGAGATGAAAGGGCGCATGTTCGAGGCCGAGCACGACGAGCGCGGCCTCGATTTCACCGCAGCGAAGGAGGGCAAGGCTCGCCTGCTGGCGGTGCAGCCGGCCTTCATCAAGGCCGGGGACGAGCGCGAGATCACCGTGGTGGGCAACGGCTTGTCCGGCAAGCCCGAGCTGGGTGCCGGTGTGCAGGTGACCGAGATTCTGGAGCAGACCCCAAACCTGGTTCGGCTCAAGGCCCGCGCCGCAGCCGATGCAGCACCTGGCCAGCGCGAGGTGACGCTGGGCACGCTCAAGGGCGTGAATCTTGCGGTCTACGACAAGGTCGAGGAGGTCAAGGTGGTGCCGGCGTTCTCCATTGCCCGCATCGGCGAGAACGGTGCTTCGGTACCCAAGGTCCAGGGGCGCTTCGAGGCCGAGGCCTGGGGCAAGGACGTCAATGGCCAACCGTTGCGCATTGGTTATCTGCCGGCCACCTGGAAGGTCGAGCCGTTCAACGAGCGCGCCGTCGAGGACGAAGACGTCAAGTTCGCCGGGCAGATGCAGGCCGACGGCGTGTTCGTACCCGGCGGTGCCGGTCCGAACCCGGCGCGCAAGATGATGACCAACAACGCCGGCAACCTGAAAGTCATCGCCACGCTGGCTGACGGCGGACAGACCGGTGAAGGCCACATGATCGTCACCGTCCAGCGCTGGAACAACCCGCCGCTGCCCTGAGGGTGGCAGGCACGGTTTTTCCAACGGATCGATTATCGGGAGATCACCATGGGCGCACTACTGAATCTGGTCGAACGCAATCTGCATGAAGTGCAGGTCGATGCCGACCGCATGCTGTTCCATATCCCCAGCAGTTCGCTGTTCACCGCCGACGCGGTGACTGGCGGCATCATCGACACCCTGCGCCAGCAGGGCTGCTCGGCCGAAGAGCTGATGCAGCGCCTCGGCGAGCAGTTCGCGGGCGACGATATCCAGGAAACCCTGCGCGAGCTGATCGCGCTGGAGCTGGTCAGCGACGGTTCGCCGCTGACCCCGGAAATCGCCCTCAAGCAGGTCGAGCGCACCGCGCTCAATACGGTGGTGCTCAACGTCAACACGGGCTGCAACCTGAGTTGTACCTATTGCTACAAGGAAGACCTCGACAAACCTTCGGCAGGGCGCAAGATGAGCGCCGCCACCGCCGAGGCTTCGGTGGAGATGCTGCTCAAGGAGTCACCCGACGAAACCCGCTACAGCGTGGTGTTCTTCGGCGGCGAGCCGCTGTCCAACCGGCCGCTGATCGAGCACATGGTCGGCTATTGCGAGCGACGTTTCGCCGAGGCCGGCAAGCAGGTGGAGTTCATCATGACCACCAACGCCACGCTGCTCACCGAGGAGATCGTCGATTGGCTCAATGACCATCGCTTCGGGCTGTCGGTGAGCATCGACGGGCCGAAGACCGTGCACGACCGCAATCGCATCACCGTGGGCGGGCAGGGCACCTACGATGTGGTGCGGCGCAAGGCCGACATGCTGCTGTCGCGCTATGACAGCCGCCCGGTCGGCGCCAGGGTGACCCTTACCCGGGGCATCACCGATGTCGAGACCATCTGGAACCACTTGTTCAACGAGCTGGGCTTTGCCGAAGTGGGCTTCGCCCCGGTGACATCGGGCGACATGGCCGACTTCAACCTCACTGGCGAAGAGCTGGTGCAGGTGTTCGCCAACATGAAGGCGTTGGGTCGTCAGTACCTGGAGGCGGCGTTGCAGCACCGCAACATCGGTTTCTCCAACCTGCACCAACTGATCACCGACATCCACGAGGGTCACAAGAAGGCGCTGCCATGCGGCGCGGGCCTGAAAATGCTGGCGGTCGACCACGAGGGTGAGCTGAACCTGTGCCACCGTTTCACCGGCTCCAGCCTGCCGACCTTTGGCAATGTGCACACGGCGGTCAAACAGGTCGAGCTCAACGATTTCCTGTCCCAGCGCCTGGACCGCAGCGGCACCGGATGCGACAGCTGCCGCATTCGCAACCTGTGCTCCGGTGGCTGCTATCACGAGAGCTACGCGCGCTACGGCGACCCGCAGCACCCGACCTACCACTACTGCGAACTGATGCGCGACTGGGTCGACTTCGGCATCGAGGTCTACAGCCGCATCATGGCCGCCAACCCGGCCTTCATCGATCGCTACATCACTCCTCGCAAGGCGCACTGACATGAAGCACTTGAAGCCCCTGAACAACAAGGCGCGCATTCTTGAACAGGCTGCCGCCGAAGACCGCGTCGAAGAAGTCATGGCCATGAGCGCGGTGGCCGGTTGTACCGCCACCACCGACCCAGGCTGGGAAGTGGACGCCTTTGGTGGCGTCAGCTCGCTGTGCCAGCCCATGGAGGCTGACCTGTACGGCTGCTCCGACCCTTGCTGGTGGCCGGCCCAGGTGCCCGACATGATGAGCACCTACCAGGACTGGAACGCCCAGGCGAGCAATTCGCAGGACGATTGGCGCAACCTCGGCACCGTATTCCCGAAAGACAAGTGACCGGCCCGACAAGAACGACAAGGGGAAACCGCATGAAACCTGGATTCTGCGCGCAACTGGCGCTGAGCGTCGCCACCTGCGCCGCGACACTGGCCGTGCACGCCACTGACGGCGACGCCGGTCCGGCACTCAAGCCTGGCCATGAGTACCTGATCGCCACCAACTACCCGAACAACCTGCACGTGGTGGATGTGGCCAGCGATACGCTGTTCAAGAGCTGTCGCCTGCCGGACGCCTTCGGCCCGGGCACGGCGATGATGGCGCCGGACAACCGCACTGCCTACATCCTCAACAATCACTATGCCGATATCTATGGCATCGACCTGGACACCTGCAAGACCACCTTCCACGCCAACCTGTCGAGTGTGCCGGGCGAGGTGGGCAAGTCGATGTACTCCTTCGCCATCAGCCCCGACGGCAAGGAGGTCTATGCCACGGTCAATCCGACCCAGCGGTTGAACGACCACTACGTGGTCAAGCCGCCACGCCTGGAGGTGTTCAGCACAGCCGACGGGGTAGGGGCCAAGCCGGTGCGCACCTTCCCCATGCCGCGCCAGGTCTACCTGATGCGTGCCGCCGACGATGGCAGCCTGTTCGTCGCCGGGCCGGATATCTACAAGATGGACGTCAAGACCGGTCAATACAAAGTGGCGCTGCCGCTGCGCAACTGGAACCGCAAGGGCTACAGCGCACCGGACGTGCTGTACTTCTGGCCGCACCAGAGCCCGCGCCACGAGTTCTCGATGCTGTATACCATCGCCCGGTTCAAGGATGAAAAACAGGACCCGGCGACCGCCGAGCTGCTGTACGGCTACCTGAGCGTGGACCTCAAGACCGGCAAGACCCACACCCAGGAGTTCGCCGATCTGACCGAGCTGTACTTCAC
The DNA here is from genome assembly GCF_016624805.1 of Pseudomonas sp. S44. Lineage (NCBI taxonomy): Bacteria > Pseudomonadati > Pseudomonadota > Gammaproteobacteria > Pseudomonadales > Pseudomonadaceae > Pseudomonas > Pseudomonas sp. S44. The sequence continues at coordinate 372,327 of NZ_JACVTY010000001.1, read as the reverse complement.
CGGGTTGCGTTCGCCCAAGGATCCGAACCAGATCTATGGTGTGCTCAACCGCCTGGCCCGCTACGACATCAAGCAGCGCAAGCTGGTCAAGGCGGCGAACCTGGACCATACCTACTACTGCGTGACCTTCGACAAGGCGGGCGACAAGCTGTACCTGGGCGGGACCTTCAACGACCTGGCGGTGTTCGACCCGAACACGCTGGAGAAGGTGAAGAACATCAAGCTGCCAGGGGGTGACATGTCGACCACTACGCCGCAGGTGTTTGTCAGGTAATCGGTCGTCTGTGACGGCCCTATCGCGGGGCAGGCCCGCTCCCACAGGTATCCCCTGTAGGCTGAGGGGTAACTGTGGGAGCGGGCTTGCCCCGCGATAGGGCCCGCCTAAACAACACAATAAATATCAGGCCCCTCTATGACCCACCCCAGTCACACCCAGGGCAACCCGGACAAGCCCTTGCTCGACCACTGCATCGGTGACGCCTTCGACGCCACCGTGGCCCGTTTCCCCGACCGCGAGGCCCTGGTGGTGCGTCACCAGCAACTGCGCTACACCTGGCGCCAGTTGGCCGATGCCGTCGACCAGCATGCCCGCGCGCTGATGGCACTTGGCGTACAAGCGGGCGATCGCCTGGGCATCTGGGCTCCCAATTGCGCCGAGTGGTGCATCACCCAGTTCGCCAGCGCCAAGATCGGTGCAATCCTGGTCAACATCAACCCGGCCTACCGCAGCAGTGAGCTGGACTACGCCCTGAGCCAGTCGGGCTGCCGCTGGGTGATCTGCGCAGATGCGTTCAAGACCAGCGACTATCACGCCATGCTCTGCGACCTGGTGCCCGGATTGTCGGCCTGCAAGCCCGGGGCTGTGCACTGCGAGCGCCTGCCGGAGCTGCGCGGGGTGATCAGCCTGGCGGTAAAGCCGCCGCCAGGCTTTCTCGCCTGGTACGACCTGCAGGCTCGCGCCGGTGAGGTCAGTGTCGAGGCGCTGGGCCGCCGTCAGGCGAGCCTGCGCCCGTGCGAGCCGATCAATATCCAGTACACCTCCGGCACCACCGGCTTCCCCAAGGGTGCGACGCTCAGCCACCACAATATCCTCAACAACGGTTACATGGTCGGCGAGAGCCTGCGCCTGACCGAGCATGACCGCCTGGTGGTGCCGGTGCCGCTCTACCACTGCTTCGGCATGGTCATGGCCAACCTCGGCTGCATGACCCATGGCAGCACGCTGATCTACCCCAACGATGCCTTCGACCCCTTGCTCACCCTGCAAGCCGTGGCCGAGGAACGCGCCACTGCGCTGTATGGCGTACCGACCATGTTCATTGCCGAACTGGACCACCCGCGTCGCAGCGAATTCGACCTCTCCAGCCTGCGCACCGGGATCATGGCTGGCGCCACCTGCCCGATCGAGGTGATGCGAAGGGTGATCGGCGAGATGCACATGGCCGAGATACAGATCGCCTATGGCATGACTGAGACCAGTCCGGTGTCGTTGCAGACCGGCCCGGAGGACGAACTGGAAGTGCGCGTGACCAGCGTGGGTCGTACCCAGCCGCGCCTGGAAAGCAAGGTCATCGACGCCGAGGGCAACACCCTGCCGCGCGGCGAGATCGGCGAGCTGTGCACGCGTGGCTACAGCGTCATGCTCGGCTACTGGAACAACCCGAAGGCTACCGCCGAGAGTATCGACGAGGAGGGCTGGATGCACACCGGCGACCTGGCGCAGATGGACGAGGCCGGGTTCGTGCGTATCGTCGGGCGGAGCAAGGACATGATCATTCGCGGCGGGGAGAACATCTATCCGCGTGAGCTGGAGGAGTTCTTCTTCACCCACCCGGCGGTGGCCGACGTGCAGGTGATCGGCATTCCGTGCAGCAAGTACGGCGAAGAGATCGTCGCCTGGGTGCGACTGCATCCGGGGCACAGCGCCAGCGCCGAGACGTTGCGCGAATGGGCGAAGGCGCGTATCGCGCACTTCAAGGTGCCGCGGCATTTCCGTTTCGTCGACGAGTTTCCGATGACGGTGACCGGCAAGGTGCAGAAGTTTCGGATGCGCGAGATCAGTATCGAAGAACTGAGTGGGGTGTCAGCCGGTTAGCGTAACCACTCCGGGCTGTTGAAGTTGCCGAGCCGCTCATCGTCGACGGCACATTCCAGCCCCTCCAGCGATTCACGCGACAAGGCCCGCTGCAGGCTCCGCTCACCGGCCTGCCAGGCCTGTTCCAGCCGTGGCAACAGGCGCGTCGGCAATACGCTGAACATCGGCTGCCAATAGCCTCCCTGGCGCACCATCGCAGCGCTGTCATGGCGGGCAGCCAAACCGCGCAGCCCATCGATCAGCGCCTGGTCGACCCGCGGTGAATCGCAGGCCAGCACCACCACCCACGGGTGTCTGGCCACCTTGAGCCCGGCGATGACACCAGCCAGAGGCCCGGGATAATCCGCCTCGGCATCGCCCACGCATTGGTCGGCATAGGCGGCATAGGCGTCCTGGTTGCGGTTGCAGGAAATCACCAGGTCGTCGCTCAACCCCCGCACCACCCGATGGATGTGTGCGATCAGTGGTTGGCCCCGCCATGGCACCAGGCCCTTGTCGCGCCCGCCCATGCGTTGGCCGCGGCCACCGGCGAGGATGAGGATGGAGCAGGGGGGCAGGGCGGCAGGCATGAAAAAGGGTCCCGGGCAGTCGATGCCCGGAACCCTCTCATTCAACGCCTGGCTTGTCCAGTCAGGCGTCGTGGGGTACTGCATGATCCGGTTCAGCGCGGCGCTTGCCGGCCAACCGCATCACCACCACGAAGAACACCGGTACGAACACCACCGCCAGTGTCGCGCTGAGCATCCCGCCGATCACGCCGGTGCCGATCGCCTGCTGGCTGGCTGAGCTTGCGCCGCGTGCGATGGCCAGCGGCACGACGCCGAGGATGAACGCCAACGATGTCATGACGATCGGGCGCAGGCGCAGGCGGGCGGCCTGCATCGCCGCATCCGCAGCGTCGACCCCCTGATCCACCAGGCTCTTGGCGAATTCGATGATCAGGATCGCGTTCTTTGCCGACAGGCCAATCAGGGTGATCAGGCCGACCTTGAAGAACACGTCGTTGGGCATGCCGCGCAGGGTTACCGCAAGCACGGCGCCGAGCACACCCAGCGGAACCACCAGCAACACTGCGGTAGGGATCGACCAACTCTCGTAGAGCGCTGCCAGGCACAGGAACACCACCAGCAGCGACAGGGCCAGTAGCAAGGGCGCCTGGCTACCCGAAAGACGCTCCTGCAACGACAGACCGGTCCATTCCAGTGCGCTGCCGGTCGGCAGGCGATCGACCAGGCGCTGGATTTCCGCCATCGCCTCGCCGGAGCTGTAGCCGCTTGCCGGTTCCCCGGAAATAGACACTGCCGGGTAGCCGTTGTAGCGGGTCAGTTGCACCGGGCCGCTGAGCCAGCGGGCCTGGACGAATGCCCCCAGTGGCACCATCTTGCCGCTGCTGTTGCGCACGTGGATCTTCAACAAGTCCTCGACCTGGCTGCGCTGGTCACCCTCGGCCTGCACCACCACGCGCTGCATGCGGCCCAGGTTGGGGAAGTCGTTGACATAGTTCGAGCCCACCGCGGTGTTGAGCACGGCGCCGATGTCGGCAAAGGAAACCCCGAGGGCGTTGGCCTGGCGCCGGTCGATTTCCAGTTGCACCTGCGGGCTTTCGGCCAACGATGCCTCGCGCACGTTGGCCAGCACCTTGCTCGTGCGTGCGTTGGCCAGTAGTTCGTCACGGGCTGCCATCAGCCCGGCATGACCCAGGCCGCCGCGATCCTGCAGACGGAACTCGAAACCCGTGGACTCGCCCAGGCCATCGACTGGCGGCGGCAGCACGGCATAGGCCACGGCATCCTTGAGCGCGGCGAAGGCCATGGTGGCACGGTCGGCGATCGATTGTGCGCTGTCGTCGGCGCCGCGTTCGGACCAGTCCTTCAGCGTGGTGAACGCCAGCGCGGCGTTCTGCCCGCTGCCTGAGAAGCTGAAACCGAGAATCAGCGTGGTGTTACCCACCCCGGGTTCTGCGGCATTGTGCGCCTCGATCTGCGCCGCCACCTGCTCGGTACGCATCCGACTGGCGCCTGGCGGAAGCTGGATATCGGTGATGGTGTAGCCTTGGTCTTCGGTCGGCAGGAAAGCGCTGGGCAACTGGCTGAAGCCATAGGCCAGCACCGCCACCAGCAACCCGTAGAGCAACAGGTAGCGCCCGCTACGTGCCAAGGCGTGGGCAACCCAGCGTTGGTAGCCATTGCTCATGCCCTCGAAGCGGCGGTTGAACCAGCCGAAGAAGCCTTTGCGTACGTGATGCTCGCCCTTGGCCACTGGCTTGAGCAGCGTGGCGCACAGTGCCGGGGTGAGGCTCAGGGCGAGGAAGGCCGAGAACAGGATCGACACCGCCATCGACAACGAGAACTGCTGGTAGATGACGCCCACCGAGCCTTTCATGAAGGCCATCGGCAGGAACACCGCGACCAGCACCAGCGTGATGCCGACGATAGCCCCGCTGATCTGGCCCATGGCCTTGCGCGTCGCGGCCTTCGGCGACAGGCCTTCCTCGGCCATGATCCGTTCGACGTTCTCCACCACGACGATGGCGTCGTCCACCAGGATGCCGATGGCCAGCACCATGCCGAACAGGGTCAGCACGTTGATCGAGAAACCCAACGCCAGCATCACCGCGAAGGTGCCCATCAGCGCCACCGGAACCACCAGCGTAGGGATCAGCGTGTAGCGGATGTTCTGCAGGAACAGGAACATCACCGCAAACACCAGCAGCATGGCTTCGAACAGCGTGCTGATGACCTGCTGGATCGAGACCTTGACGAACGGCGAGGTGTCGTAGGGGATGTCGTACTTCACGCCGGCCGGGAAGTAGCGTGCCAGCTCATCCATCTTCTGGCGTACCAGGGTCGCGGTTTCCATGGCGTTGGCCCCCGGCGACAGCTTGACGCTGAAGGCACTGGTGGGCTTGCCGTTCAGGCGTGTGCCGTACTGGTATTCCTGGGCACCGATCTCGACCCGCGCCACGTCACCCACGGTGACCACCGAGCCATCCGGGTTGGCCCGCAGCACGATGGCCGCGAACTCCTCTGGCGTGCTCAGTTGGCCCTTGACCACCACGTTGGCGGTGATTTCCTGGGTCGCACGGGCAGGCAGGTCTCCGATGCTGCCTGGCGCAACCTGGGCGTTCTGCGCGGCGATGGCGTCGGCGACGTCCTGGGGCGTGAGCTTGAAGCCGACCAGCTTCGCCGGGTCGATCCAGATGCGCATGGCCCGCTCCGAACCATACAACTGTGCCTTGCCGACACCTTTGAGGCGGCGAATCTCGTTCATCACATTGCGCGCCAACAGATCGCTGAGGGCGATCTCGTCGTAACTGCCGTCCTCGGAGGTGAGGGTGCCCAGCAGCAAAAAGCCGGTGGAGACTTTTTCCACCTGCAGGCCTTGCTGCGTGACGGGCCGCGGCAGGCGCGACTCGACCACCTTGAGGCGGTTCTGTACATCGACCTGGGCCAGGTCAGGGATGGTGCCCGGCTCGAAGGTGGCGGTGATGGTCGCGCTGCCCAGGCTGCTCTGGGACTCGAAGTACAGCAGGTTGTCCGCACCATTGAGCTCCTGCTCGATCACGCTGACCACGCTTTCGTCCATGGTCTGCGCCGAGGCACCGGGGTAGACGGCGTACACCTCCACTTGCGGCGGCGCGACATCGGGGTACTGCGCCACGGGCAATTGCGGGATGGCCAAGGCACCGGCGAGCAGGATGAACAACGCAACCACCCAAGCGAAGATCGGGCGGTCGATGAAGAATTGCGGCATGGATCAGGCCCTCACTGGCCGTTGCGCTGGACGATGGGGTTGGCGGCCTTGTCGGCATCGACCCGGACCTGATCGCCGACCTTGACGTGCTGCAGCCCCTCGATCACCACCCGTTCGCCGGGGGCCAGGCCTTCGCTGACGATCCAGCGGTCGCCCTGGGCATTGCCCAGTACCACCTGGCGTTCCTCGATGCGCTGCTGGGCGTCGACCACTAGGACCTTGGGCACGCCTGCGCTGTCACGCAGGATCGCCCGCTGCGGCACGCTGATGCCCTTGGGCTGCAGGGCCTGTTCGAGGCGCACACGCACGTAGCTGCCAGGCAACAGATCGAGGTCGGGGTTGGGGAATTCGCTGCGCAGGGTGATCTGGTTGGTGCTCGGGTCGACGCTGATATCGGAGAACAGCAGCTTGCCCGGCAGCGGATAGGCACTGCCGTCGTCCTGAATCAGGGTGGCGCGGGCCTGGTCCTGGCCGACCTGCTGCAGCTCGCCAGCGCGCATGGCGCGGCGCAGGGCGTTGAGGTCGCGGGTCGACTGGGTGACGTCGGCGTGGATCGGGTCCAGTTGCTGGATGACGGCTAACGCGGTGGTTTCGTTCTGTCCGACCAGCGCCCCTTCGGTGACCAGCGCGCGGCCAACCCGTCCGGAGATTGGTGCGGTGACCGTGGCATAGCCCAGGTTGAGTCGCGCGCGTTCGAGGGCGGCCCGGGCTTCGGCAACCTGGGCGTCCGCCTGGAGGAAGGCGGCACGGGCATTGTCATATTCCTGGCGGCTCACGGCCTTGTCGTCGACCAGCTCGCGGTAACGTTGTTCCTGCAGGCGCGCCTGGTACAAGGTGGCTTCGGCCTTGGCCAGCGCGGCGCGGGCACTGTCATGGTCCGCCTTGAACGGCGCCGGGTCGATGAGGAACAGCACATCGCCCCGCTTGACGTCGCTGCCCTCGCGATACACCCGCTTGAGCACCACGCCGGCAACCCGGGCGCGGACTTCGGCGGTGCGTGGCGCGAGAATCCGCCCGCTGAGTTCGGTGCTGATCGCCATGGCTTGCAACTGTACGGTTTCGACCCGCACCTGGGGGGCGGGTGCCTGCGCGTCCTGTTCGGGGGCGTCGTTGCAGCCGGTCAGGGCCAGTGTGAGCAAGGCGAGAATCGCCAAAGGGCGCTTGGAGAAGGGAATGGACATACGGATCTTCCGGATAGGATCGCCCCTATGCTAAGGCAGGCGCTCGCGCATGGGCTGTTAAGCTGTGTAGGCCGTGTGTGAAAAAGTGTAAGGCTCGTGCCGTGTGGAGCGTAGGATTCTATATCCTGCGAGCAACTGACTGCACTGGCCCCATCGCCGGACAAGCCCGCTTCCACAGGTGTTCGCAGCCTCTGTAGGCGCGGGCTTGTCCGGCAATGACGACGGTAAGGTCTCAAGCCTATCTGTTCATGACGACCCACATGCCAAACATCCTTCTGGTCGAAGACGACAGCGCGCTGTCCGAACTGATTGCCAGCTACCTGCAGCGCAACGACTTCCACGTCCGGGTCATCGCCCGTGGCGATCATGTGCTTGACGAGTTTCGTCGTCAGCGCCCCGACCTGGTGGTGCTCGATCTGATGCTGCCCGGCCTTGACGGCCTGCAGGTGTGCCGCCTGCTGCGCCAGGAGTCGCAAAGCCTGCCAATCCTGATGCTGACCGCCCGTGACGACAGCCATGACCATGTGCTGGGCCTGGAAATGGGCGCCGACGACTACGTCACTAAACCATGCGAGCCCCGCGTACTGCTGGCCCGGGTCCGCACCTTGCTGCGCCGTAGCAATGTCAATGAACCACGGCTCGATAGCGAGCTGATTCAGGTCGGTGGCCTGAGCATCAATCTGGCCGAGCGCAGCGTGAGCTGGCGCGGCTGCGAGGTGGAGCTGTCCAGCGGCGAATACAACCTGTTGGTGGTGCTGGCACGCAATGCCGGTGAAGTGCTCAGCCGCGACCGCATCCTCCAGCAACTGCGCGGCATCGAGTTCAACGGTACCGACCGTTCGGTAGACGTGGCCATCTCCAAGCTGCGGCGCAAATTCGACGACAATGCCGGCGAAGCCCGCAAGATCAAGACCGTGTGGGGCAAGGGCTATCTGTTCAGCCGGGTCGAGTGGGAGTACTGACGCGCCATGCTCAAGATCCTGGTGCGCCTGTACCTGGTGATCATCGTCGCCTATGCCGGTGCCTTGCTGCTGATCCCCGACGCTATCGTCGGGGCGTTCCATGAACGCTTCATGGCGTACAACCTCGATCAGGCCAAGGGCGTGCAGTCGTTGATCGTCCGCCAGTTCCATCAGGCCCCGCGCGAGCAATGGCCTTCGGTGGAGCAGGACCTGGCCTCGGCCTTCGCGCCCCTGCAAGTGCAACTGCTGCGCATGGACGCCGCCGACCTTGCGCCGCAGGAGCGGGCGAGGCTGGAGCACGGGCTGTATGCAGTGCGCATCGCCGACTGGGGCTATTACGAAACCGTGCTGGCGCCGCTGGACAAGGACTGGCTGGTGCGCCTGCACTCGCCGCCGGATCCGCTCGACATCAACGTGTTGTCGTGGGGCGTCACGGTACTGATCGGTGCCGCCATGCTGGGTTGCCTGCTGCTGTGGGTCTGGCCGCACTGGCGCGACCTGGAACGGCTCAAGGAAACCGCGCGGCGCCTGGGGCGCGGGGAGATGGCGGAGCGTACGCAGATCTCGCCGCGCTCGAACATCGGCGAGCTGGCCGGAGTGTTCGACACCATGGCAGGCGACCTGGAGCGCCAGGTCAACCAGCAACGCGAGCTGCTCAATGCGGTCTCGCATGAGCTGCGTACCCCCCTGACGCGCCTGGACTTCGGCCTGGTGCTGCTGTTCGATGAAGTGCCGCCGGCCAGCCGCAAGCGTTTGTTGGAACTGGTGGGGCATGTGCGGGAGCTGGACGAGCTGGTGCTTGAGCTGCTGTCGTACAGCCGCCTGGAGAACGCCGACCAGGTCCGCGAGCGGGTCGAGGTGTCGTTGCTGGAACTGGTCGACAGTGTGCTGGGCAGCTTTGCCGAAGAACTCGATGGTCGCGGGATCAGATGGGAGGTGCGCGCTGACGACAGGCTGCCACGTTTCGTCCTCGATCCTCGCTTGACCGCGCGGGCGGTGCAGAACCTGGTACGCAATGCCATGCGCTATTGCGACGAAAGCCTGCTGCTGCGACTCAAGCTCGAGGCGGATGGCGCTTGCCTGCTGACGGTAGAGGATGACGGGATCGGTATTCCGCCTGAGGAGCGCGAGCGGATCTTCCAGCCGTTCTACCGCCTGGACCGCAGTCGGGACCGCAGTACCGGTGGTTTTGGCTTGGGGCTTGCGATCAGCCGCAGGGCGATCGAAGGGCAGGGCGGGACGCTGACCGTGGCGCAGTCGTCATTGGGTGGGGCGCAGTTCAGGATTCGTCTGCCGGCGGGATGATGAAAGGCGTGAGCTTATCCCGCAATCAGCCGTAAACCGGCGGATTTGTTCTCACAGCAACACCACCGCCGCCTCACGGGCACCGCATTGCACGGTGCCTCGATGAGGCTTGCCGCTTTAGATCACCACACCCTGGCTACGCAGGTAGTCGTCATAGGTGCCGCTGAAGTCGACCACGCCATCGGCCGACAGCTCGATGATCCGCGTGGCCAACGACGACACGAACTCACGGTCATGGCTGACGAACAGCAGGGTGCCTGGATAGTTCTCCAGCGCCAGGTTCAGCGCTTCGATCGATTCCATGTCCAAGTGGTTGGTCGGTTCGTCCATCACCAGCACGTTGGGTTTTTGCAGGGTCAGCTTGCCGAACAGCATGCGGCCCTGTTCACCCCCGGAAATCACCTTCACCGACTTGAGGATCTCGTCGTTGGAGAACAGCATGCGCCCCAGCGTGCCGCGAATCACCTGCTCGCCGCTGGTCCACTGGCCCATCCAGTCGAACAGGGTGACGTCGTCTTCGAAGTCGTGGGCGTGGTCCTGGGCGTAGTAGCCGACCTCGGCGCTGTCGGTCCACTTGACCGAGCCTGCATCGGGCTGCAGCTCGCCGACCAGGGTGCGCAGCAAGGTGGTCTTGCCGATGCCGTTGGGGCCGATGATCGCTACGCGCTCGCCGGCTTCGACGGTAATGTCGAAGTTCTTGAACAGCACCTTGTCGTCGAAGGCCTTGGCCATCTTTTCCACGACCACGGCCTGGCGGTGCAGCTTCTTGGTCTGCTCGAAGCGGATGAACGGGCTGACCCGGCTCGACGGCTTGACCTCGGCCAGCTGGATCTTGTCGATCTGCTTGGCGCGCGAAGTGGCCTGCTTGGCCTTGGAGGCGTTGGCCGAGAAGCGGCTGACGAAGGTCTGCAGCTCGGCGATCTGGGCTTTCTTCTTGGCGTTGTCCGACAGCAACTGCTCGCGCGCCTGGGTGGCGGCGGTCATGTACTCGTCATAGTTGCCCGGGAACAGGCGCAGTTCGCCGTAGTCCAGGTCGGCCATGTGGGTGCAGACGCTGTTGAGGAAGTGACGGTCGTGGGAAATGATCACCATGGTGCTGTTGCGTGCGGTGAGCACGTTTTCCAGCCAGCGGATGGTGTTGATGTCCAGGTGGTTGGTCGGTTCGTCGAGCAGCAGCACGTCCGGATCGGAGAACAGCGCCTGTGCCAGCAGCACCCGCAGTTTCCAGCCTGGCGCCACTTCGCTCATCGGCCCGAAGTGTTGCTCCAGCGGAATGCCCAGGCCCAGCAGCAGCTCGCCGGCGCGCGATTCGGCGGTGTAGCCGTCCATCTCGGCGAATTCGGTTTCAAGCTCGGCGACGGCCATGCCGTCTTCTTCGGTCATTTCCGGCAGCGAGTAGATGCGGTCGCGTTCGGCCTTGACCTTCCACAGTTGGCCGTGGCCCATGATCACCGTGTCGATGACGCTGAACTGCTCGTAGGCGAACTGGTCCTGGCGCAGCTTGCCCAGGCGGGTGTTGGGCTCGAGCATGACCTGGCCGGCGGACGGCTCCAGGTCGCCACCGAGGATCTTCATGAAGGTCGACTTGCCGCAGCCGTTGGCCCCGATCAGGCCGTAGCGGTTGCCGTTGTTGAATTTGACCGAGACGTTCTCGAAGAGCGGCTTGGAGCCGAACTGCATCGTGATATTGGCTGTAGAAATCAAGTACTTGTCCTGCGGGAATGTATGGCGCAGCCCTCAGGCACAGGGTTGCGAAGCTGAGGCGGGTATCGCGCTGGCGGCGGTCACGGATGTTCAGCGCATCGAGCGCTGATTTGAAGCGGCGCAGTGTAACACTTGGCTCGTTGATCCACAGCCCATCTTTGCTCTGCTGGCAAACAAAAGGACGGGCTGCGGGAAATGTGGAACGACCTCAAACGGCATAGCCATCAATGACCTGCAATGGCCTTCAAGGCCGCAACCGCCGCATCGTTACCCTGGGACTCGCTGATCATCAGCGCGGTATTGCCCCTGGCATCCCTGTGCTGCAGGTCGGCACCGTGCCGTACCAGCTCGGCAAGGATGTCGAGGCGGCCGAACAGGGCTGCGAACGAAAGTGCGGTCTGGCCATCGTTGTTGCTTGCATCGATGGGGCACAGGTCGATCAAGCGCCGGGCAATGGCCATTTCACCTTTGAACAGCGCCCCCATCAGCGCGGTGTTGCCATTGTTGTCGGCAAGGCAGGGGTCAGCATGGGCCCGCAACAGGGCGTTCACTTCGTCGAGGTCGCCGTGATAAGTCGCCAGGATCAGCGCGGTATGGCCTCGGCTGGTCTGGCTGTCGACCGGATATCCGGCCTGGAGCAGCGCATCGGTGATGTCGCTGCGCCCGGCGCGCGCGGCATCGAACCACTGGCTGTCGTACAGGTGCGGATCGACGCGCTGGACTCCAGCCTGCGCCTGGAACTGTTCGGTATCGGCAGGTAGCCACAGGCCGGGGACGAACAGGTGCAAGAGCCGGTATCCAATCACCAGAAGCAGCAGCACCGCGGCGGCGGCGAGGCTGGTCTTGATTCGTGCAATGCTCATCGGGACTCTCCCGCAAGCCTGCGCCATCAGACAGCGCAGGCTTGCCACTCACAGGCTGATCAGTTCGCCAATGCCTTGGCGGCGGTGTCCACGCGCTTGATATCGGCATGGGTGGCCTTGGCCAGGCGAGTGCCGTAGTCCGGGTCGGCCTTGTAGAAGTACGAGAGCATCGCGTACTTGTTGCTTTCGTTTGTCACATGGTTCAGGTCGCCACTGAGGGCTTCGATCAGCAGCCCCTTTTCCTTGGAGGAGAGGGCGCGGTAGTACTCGCCAGCCTGCAGGAAGTTCGCCTGTTTCTTGATTGCCAACTGCTGCGTGACGCCACTGACCGGGGTGCTGGCGTACTTGTATTGCGGGTCCTGCGGGATTTCGGCGATACCGGAAGGCTCGTAGTTGACCTCGCCCTTGCGACCGCTGCTGTTCATCGCGCCGTCCTGCGAGTTGTTGCTCACCTTGTTACGCGGCTGGTTGACCGGAATCTGCTGATAGTTGGCGCCCAGGCGGTACATCTGGGTGTCGGCGTAGGCGAACAGGCGGCCTTGCAGCATGCGGTCCTCGGAGGCCTCGATACCTGGCACCAGGCGGGAGGGGGCAAACGCGGACTCTTCAGTGGACTCGAAGTAGTTGTCCGGAACCTTGTTCAAGGTCATGGTGCCGACCTTGCGCTCGGCCACGCCGGTCCAGACCTTGGTGTCATCCAGTGCATTGAACGCGAACTGGCCAAGTTCAGAGGGCTTGAGTACCTGGACGTACAGGTCCCACTTGGGGAAGTCGCCTTTGTTGATCGCGCCATAGAGGTCGTTGGTCATCATGTTCGGGTCCTTGCCGATGGACTCGCTCACCTGTCCGGGCTCCAGGCTGTGCAGGCCTTGCTGGGTCTTCCAGGCGAACTTGACGTAGTGCACCTCACCTTGGGCGTTGACGAACTTGAAGGCATGCACCGCCGAGCCGTTCATGTGCCGGTAGGAGTCGGGCATGCCTTCGAGCGAGTACATGTGGGTCAGCATGTTGGTCGCTTCGGGGCTGTGGGCGAAGAAGTCGAAGGCCAGGTTGGGATCCTGCACACCGGTAACAGCGCTGGGCTTGTTGGCATGGACGAAGTCCGGGAACTTCATGGCGTCACGGATGAAGAACACCGGCACGTTGATGCCAACCATGTCCCAGTTGCCCTGGGTGGTATAGAACTTGACGGCGAAGCCTCGCGGATCACGGGCTTGCTCGGGTGCGCCGCGATACCCCATCACGGTGCTGAACCGCACGAAGACCGGGGTACTCGTGCCGCTCTTGAACACTTCGGCGCGGGTCAGGTCGGTGATGTCTGCGGTGGGTTCGAAGGTGCCGTAGGCACCTGTGCCCCGCGCATGAACCACGCGTTCGGGGATTCGCTCGCGATCGAAACGCTGAAGTTTTTCGATCAGGTGGGCATCTTGCAGAAGTACCGGGCCATCGGCACCTGCTGTCTGAGAGTTCTGGTTATCGCCTACCGGTGCACCCGAATCGCGAGTGAATTCATTGGCCGCGAATGCACTGACACTCAAACTGGTAAATAACAGGCACAGGGGAAGTCTCAAGCGTGAATGACGCATACAACGATCCTTCTTTTTTTGATTGGAATCAAAATGATGAATCGCTGCGCAGAAAGCGCACCAATATAAGCTTTCAATTGTATTAATAGTGCTAAATCATTGGGTTGCCGAAGGGCGGGCGCCGCATGTTAGTGTCGGGAAGTTTTCGGCATTTTTTATGGGTTGGATAGTTGTGACCCCTGTCGCACTTTGCAGTTTAGGGTTTCATGTGAATTTAATTGACAGTGCATGGCAAGTTCGTCTGAAGGGCAGATATATACGGGCTTGCCATGTTCTGGGTTTATCTGATCAGACCGTCAGTGCCGGATTTCAAACCGTCCGTGGAAATGGACTAGAACCTTACAGGCCCTAGTTAGCTTCTTTCACTGCACTGAGAAACGCACGCGTACGCTCCTGTTGCGGATGCTCGAAGACCTGCGCTGGTGTGCCCTGTTCGTGGATCTGCCCCTTGTAGAAGAAGCACACGCGATCAGCGAACTCCCGGGCGAAGCCCATCTGGTGAGTGACCATCAGCATCGTCAGGTTGTGCTCGGCGCCGAGCTTGCGGATCACGTTGAGCACTTCACCGCACAACTCAGGATCGAGCGCCGAAGTCACTTCGTCGAACAGCATGACCTTCGGCCGCATCGCCAAAGCCCGCGCAATCGCCACCCGCTGCTGCTGTCCACCGGACAACTGCGAAGGGTAGTGCCCCAGCTTGCTGCCCAGCCCCACCAGCTCCAGCAGATCCGCTGCTCGCTCACGGGCTTCGGCAGGCTTCATGCCCAGCACCTGCACCGGCGCCTCGATGACGTTCTGCAACGCGGTCATGTGCGGGAACAGGTTGAAACTCTGGAACACCATGCCGATCTTGCCGCGCACGCGACGGATATGCCGGTCATTGGCCGGCACCAACACGCCATTGCGGTTGGGCATGTGGGTCAGCAGGTCGTCTTCGATGCGGATCACCCCGTCATCGATGCCTTCCAGGGTCATCAGCACCCGCAACAACGTGGATTTGCCCGAGCCGCTGGGGCCGATGATCGCGACTTTCTCGCCCGGCGTGACATCCAGGTTCAAGTGGTCGAGCACCGTGAAGCTGCCATAACTCTTGGTGACGTCCTGGAAGCTGACGATCGGCTGGACTGCCTTCGGTTGATGCATGGCCGTGGCCTCCTGCAAATGCAGCGGTGTCAGATTGCCGCGCCGGGAAAGGTCGTGGGAAGTCGAGAGTGGAGAAGTCATTAGCGTAGCTCCAGGCGCAGTTCCAGGCGCCGTACCAGATAAGCCAGGGCGATGCTCAGGGCGAGGAAAAACAGGCCGACCATGGTGATCGGTTCCAGATAGCGGAAGTTCTCGGAGCCGATGTTCTTGGCCTGCTGCATGATTTCCACCACGGTAATGGCCGACAGCACCGGTGTGTCCTTGAGCATCGCCACCAGATAGTTGCCCAGTGGCGGTAGAATCGGCCGCAGGGCCTGGGGCAGGATGATGTTGCGGTAGGCGCTGTACGGCGCGATGTTCAGCGCGGTGACGGCTTCCCATTGCGCCCGTGGCACCGCGTCCAGCCCACCGCGGTAGACCTCGGCGATGTAGCAGGCGTAATGCACGCCGATGCCGATGATCCCCACTTGCATGGCGGTCATGCTCACCCCGTAGTTGGGCAGCACGTAGTAGAGGAAATACACCTGGATCAGCAGCGGCGTGCTGCGGATGAACTCGATCGTCCCGGCGATCGGCCACGACAGCCAGTACAGGCGGCTGCGCCGGCCGATGGCGAGGAACAGCCCCAGCACGATGGCGATGAGGAAGCCGATCAGGGTAATGCCCACGGTGTTGAGCGAGGCGCGCAGCAGATCGGGCAGGATCTGCCAGGCATACGTCCAGTCGAACAGATTCATGACAGGCCTCCACGCATCCGGCCACGTGCCAGGCGACGCTCAATTGCGCGCATGCCGAGGTTGATCGCCTGGGCGAGGATGAAATACATCACCAGTGCCAGGCTGAAAATTTCCAGGGTCTGGAAGGTAGCCTGATCCAGTTGCCGAGCGCGGAAACTCAGGTCGGACAGGGTAATCAGCGACACCAGCGAGGTGTTTTTCAGCAGCTCGATCAGCAGGTTGGTGCCGGGGGGAATCGCGGCCAGCAGCGCCTGGGGCAGAATGATCCGGCGAAAGCGCTTGTAGGCACTGAAGTTCAACGCGGTCGCCGCTTCGTATTGACCCTTGGCCACGGAGCTGATCGCACCGCGCATCACCTCCGCACCGTAAGCGCCGATGTGCAGGCCAAGTCCGACAATCGCCACGGCGTAGGGGCTCAGCTCCAGGTTGAACGGCGGCAGCGGCAACACGAAAAACAGCCAGAACAGTTGCACCAGCAACGAAGTACCGCGAAACACTTCGATGTAAGTGACAGAGAACCAGCTCACCAGCCGCCACGGCGACATGCGCCCGAGCGCCGCAAGAATGGCCGCGACAATCGCGAGCAGCGAACCGAAGAACGTCACCTGGATAGTGACCCAGGCGCCCTGTATCAACAGCGGAAGTAACTCACCCATGGTTCAGCATCCCGATTAAGCAGGGAAATAGGCATCGCGCCATGGCAGCGCCATGCCTGTTTCGACTATTGAGCGCAGAGCTCTGCAGCCGTTTTGCTTGTCACGTTGGATTTGTCGAAACCGAACGGCGCGACCGTCTTGAGGTGCTCTTCGGAGCCCAGCCACTTTTTCAGTTCGGCGTTGACCGCATCGCGCAGGTCCTTGTCTTCCGGGCGGAAGGCGAGGGCGCCGTAGCCGGTGTGTGACGGATCGTCCTTGAACTCGGTGACCGCTTCGACCTTCTCACCGCCCTTGGCGGCCAGGCCCTTCATGGTCAGCTGAGTGCCCACGGCGGCATCGGCGCGGCCGGCGCGCACGGCTTGCAACTGGGCAGTGGTGTCCGGTACCTGGAGGATCTGGGCCTCTTTCACGCCGGAATCCCGGGCATATTTCAGGTTAACGGTACCGGCCATGATCGCCAGTTTCACCTCCGGATTCTTCACGATGTCTTCATAGCTGTGCAGATTCTTCGGGTTGCCTTTGGCAGTCAGAAGCGCATCGGGCAGCTGGTATTGCGGGTCGGTGAAAATCACCTGTTTGCAGCGTTCCGGAGTGATGTACATGCCGGCGGCAATCACATCGAAACGCCCGGCACGCAGGCCCGGGATCAGGGAGCCCCATTCGGTCAACACGCCGTCGACCTGCTTGATGCCCATCCTGGCGAAGATGGCCTTGGCAATTTCCGGCGATTCACCGGTGACCCGGCCGTCGGTTTCGGTGAAGGCGAACGGGGTTTCGTTGGCGTAGCCGATCCGGATTTTGCTGTTTTTGGTGATGGTTTCCAGCGTCGTGGCGGCGTGGGCGCTGGCGGCGAGGCCGAACATTGCGCACGCCACGAACAGGTGGCGTAAACCATAGGGCTTGCGGGGAAAGGAATTGCTCATCGATAAAATCTCCTGTTTCTTGTGGACCCGTCTATGACGGCTCTGTGTTAGGAGGCAGTGTGACAAGAGCAAAGCGCACGAAAGCTGATACCAGGGCTTGGGCACTGCAGCCGTACAGATCGATTGGTTTTATTGTTCGGGCTTGCCGAGAAGTCCGGGCATCGACCTTGGAACGAGCATACAAAAGCCCTACACGACATTGCATTGCACTAGGACAATTGCTTTGCACGGATTCTCGCGGGATGCTGTCGGCACTGGGAAACACGCGGGTTCTACGCCGATGGACAAGTGGAAAGCAGCACTGGAAATCGCCCGCAGCGGCGAGTCGAAATACAAGATTCTGGTTCAGGCGATTGCCGACGACATCGAACAGGGCTTGTTGGCCAACGATCAACGCCTGCCTGCGCAGCGCAATGTGGCCGATGCCATGGGCATCAGCGTGCAGACCGTGACCAATGCCTACAAGGAGCTTGAGCGCCAGGGCCTGGTGCGTTGTGAAGTAGGGCGCGGCAGCTTCGTTTCGCGGCGCATGAGCGACCGGGTCGCGACTTACATTCTCGACAGCCCCGAGCGAGCGCTGGTGGATTTTTCCATAGCACGCATCCTCCATACCCGCGAGCACGACCAGGTCTGGCGCGATACCTGCCGGGAGCTCAGCACCGAGGAAGATCAGCCGTGGATTCACGCCTTTCGCCCCATCGCCGGGTTCGAGTCCCACCGCGAGGCGGCCATGCAATGGATCGGCCGCCTGGGCCTGCGGGTCGAACGTGACGACATCCTGATCACCAACGGCGCGGCCCATGCGATCTTCCTCGCCCTGGCCTCTCTGGCCGGGCCCGACGATGTGGTGTTATGCGAAGGCAGAACCGATCACGGCGTCATCGGCAATTCCCAAGTGCTGGGGTTCACCCTCAAGGGGCTCGAAATGGACCGCCACGGCATCGATCCCGAGCACTTCGAAGACATGTGCAGCAATGAGCGCATTACTGCGCTGGTGTGCACGCCGAACCTGAACAACCCCACCACCACGCTGATGCCGGACAGTCGCCGCCGGGAGATCGCCGAGATTGCCCGGCGCTTCGGCGTGCACATCATCGAGGACGA
Organism: Pseudomonas sp. S44; assembly: GCF_016624805.1. Taxonomy (NCBI): domain Bacteria; kingdom Pseudomonadati; phylum Pseudomonadota; class Gammaproteobacteria; order Pseudomonadales; family Pseudomonadaceae; genus Pseudomonas; species Pseudomonas sp. S44. Next base: position 354,315 of record NZ_JACVTY010000001.1, on the reverse strand, counting down.
TGTGTACGGCCCGTTGCTCGAAGAGCGCCACGCTCCGCCGATCAGTCATTACCTGCCGGAGCTGTCCTTCTACTGCACCAGCATGACCAAGTCGGTGCTGACCGGTTTGCGCGTGGGTTATCTGGTCATGCCCAAGCGCCTGGCACTGCGTACCGAGAGCATCCTGCGGGTCAACAGCTGGATGGGCACGCCGATGGTCTCGGAGATTGCCACGCGCTGGATTCGCGATGGTCGCGCCGACACGCTGCTGCGCTTGCAGCGCCAGTTGCTTTCGGTGCGCCAGGCGATGGTCAGCGAATACCTGGGGGAGTTCGTGCTGGGCCAACATCCCCATGCCTTGAATGCCTGGGTCGGTATCCCGCCGCATTGGGAGGTCGACAGCCTCGTGCGGGCCCTGCGCCATCGGCATATTGCCGTCACGCCGCCTGACCCGTTCACCGTGCGTGGCACACCCAGGGCACGGGCGGTGAGGGTGTGTGTTGGCGCCGAATGCAGCGACGAGGACGCGCGCGAAGCCTTGATCAACATGCGTGAAATCTTTGGTCAGTACCCACGTATCCATGACTTCTGAGCGGGAAAACAGACGCCGAAAAAAGTTGTCCTGAATTGACCTAGTACATTCAGCGCGACAATCCTGGCCTCTTAGACTGCGCCCAATATCTTATCGGGACGCGGTCATGCCAACGCCACAGCTCAACGATATCTACCTCGCCCGCCAGCGTATCGAAGCGCTGGTGCGACGCACGCCCATGGAGCATTCGCCCAGCCTGTCTCGGCTGGTGGGCGTGCCGGTCTACCTCAAGCTCGAGTCCCAGCAGATCACCGGCAGCTTCAAGTTGCGCGGTGCGAGCAATGCCGTGGCGCAACTCAGTGCTGAAGAAAAACAACGAGGTGTTGTGGCGGCGTCGACCGGTAATCACGGTCGCGCATTGGCTTATGCGGCTTCCCGCCAGGGCGTGAAGGCGACGATCTGCCTGTCGCAACGGGTACCGGCAAACAAGGTGCGGGCGATTCGCGATCTTGGGGCCCACGTATGCATCGTCGGCAACTCCCAGGATGACGCCCAGCGTGAAGCCGAGCGCCTTGCCGCCGAGCAGGGTGCGATCCTGCTGCCGCCGTTCGATCATCCGGCGATCATCGCCGGCCAGGGCACGTTGGGGCTGGAGATCCTCGAGCAGCGACCGGACGTCGCCCAGGTCCTGGTGCCGTTGTCCGGCGGTGGCCTGTTCGCCGGCGTGGCGCTGGCGCTGAAAACCGCCAACCCGCAGATCGTCACCCACGGCATCAGCATGCAGCGTGGCGCGGCGATGCACGCCAGCCTCGCCGCCGGCCATCCGCTGGAAGTCGAAGAGCTGCCGACGCTGGCCGATTCCCTCGGCGGCGGTATCGGTCTGGACAACCAATACACCTTCAGCATGACCCGCGATACCTGCGATCACCTGCATTTGCTCAGCGAAGCCTCCATCGCCAACGCCATGCGCCACGCCTATCGCGAAGAGCGCCAGGTGCTGGAAGGCGCGGCTGCTGTGGGAATCGCCGCGCTGCTCGAAGGCCTGATCGAGCCTCGTGGCCCGGTCGTGGTGGTGATCAGCGGACGCAACGTCGACACCGATCAGCACCTGCGGGTACTCGCAGGAGCCGAGGCATGAAACCGAACAATAACGACGTCATGGGAGCGCCCGTTGATGAGTGAAATCACCCTGTTGAGCGAAGCCGATCTGCGCGCCTGTGTGGCGCTGGATCTGCCCAGTATCGAAGCCGTCGAGCAGGCCTTCGTGCTGCTGGCCACCGCCGCCGTGGCGATGCCACCGATCCTGCGTCTGGACATCCCCGAGCACAACGGCGAAGTGGACGTGAAGACCGCCTACCTGCCGGGGCTGGAGCGCTTTGCGATCAAGGTCAGCCCGGGCTTTTTCGACAACCCGAAACTCGGCCTGCCCAGCCTCAACGGCATGATGATGCTGTTGTCGGCGCGCACCGGTCTGCTGGATGCCTTGTTGCTGGATAACGGTTACCTGACGGCGGTGCGTACGGCCGCGGCCGGGGCGGTGGCGGCGCGGGCATTGTCGCGATCGGACAGCCGCAGCGTGGCGCTGATCGGCGCTGGCGAGCAAGCTGCGTTGCAGTTGCAGGCCCTGCGCCTGGTGCGCCCCATCGACAACGTGCGGGTGTGGGCGCGGGACTTGGCCAAGGCGCAGGCCTTCAGCGTGGAATTGACCCGTGACACCGGTCTGGCGGTCAAGCCTTGCGCCACCCTCGACGAAGCCATGGTCGAGGTGGATATCGCCATCACCTGCACGCCAAGTCGCGAGCCGTTGATCGATGTGCGCCATCTGCATCCCGGTCTGCACATCACCGCCATGGGCTCGGATGCCGAGCACAAGAACGAAATCTCCCCACAGGTGCTGGCACAGGTCGACCGCTACGTGGCCGATCGACTGAGCCAGACCCGCATCCTCGGCGAGTTGCATCACGCCCTCGCGGCGGGCGTCGTCAGCGACGAATCGAACTTCGCCGAATTGGGCCAGGTGCTGGCCGGTCAACGCCCCGGTCGCACGGACGCCTCGCAGGTCACCCTGTGCGACCTCACCGGTACCGGCGCCCAGGATACCGCCATGGCCAATCTCGCGTTCGAGCGAGCGCGCTCGGCGGGCGCGGGCGTCCAGTTCGGCAGCTAAGGGTTTTTTTGTCCGCGCGTCATTTACCCCGCTTCATCTACAAGAGGGCAGGTGCATGTCTCAGATAGTCGTCAATCTCCCGTTCAGCCGGGAGGAATACGCCCAGCGGCTGGCCAAGGTGCGAGTGGCCATGCAGGCCCAGGGCATCGAGCTGTTGCTGGTCACCGATCCGTCGAACATGGCGTGGCTGACCGGCTACGACGGTTGGTCGTTTTATGTTCACCAGTGCGTGCTGCTGGCGATGGATGGCGAGCCGGTCTGGTTCGGCCGCGGCCAGGACGCCAACGGCGCCAGGCGCACGGTGTTCATGCAGCAGGACAACATCGTCGGTTACCCGGACATCTACGTGCAGTCCCGGGAGCGGCATCCCATGGACTACCTGTCGCGGGAAGTGATCGCTGCCCGTGGTTGGGACGCGCTGACCATCGGTGTCGAAATGGATAACTACTATTTCAGCGCCGCAGCCTTCCTGTCGTTGCAGAAACATCTGCCCAAGGCCCGGCTGATCGATGCGGCCGGGTTAGTGAACTGGCAGCGGGCAGTCAAGTCGCCGCAGGAAATCGCCTACATGCGCATTGCCGCACGCATCGTGGAAAACATGCACGGGCGGATCCTTGAACGGATCGAACCGGGCCTGCGCAAGAACGAATTGGTGGCCGAAATCTACAGCAGCGGCATCCAGGGTGCCGATGGCCATGGCGGTGATTACCCAGCCATCGTGCCCTTGTTGCCGACCGGTGCCGACGCCAGTGCGCCGCACCTGACCTGGGATGATTCGCCGTTCGAAAAGGGCGCGGGGACCTTCTTCGAGATTGCCGGTTGCTACAAGCGTTACCACTGCCCGCTGTCGCGCACGGTATTCCTGGGCAAGCCGCCGCAGCATTTCCTCGAGGGCGAGAAAGCCGTGGTCGAAGGCATCGCCGCAGGCCTGGAAGCGGCCAAGCCGGGCAACACCACCGGTGACATCGCCGTAGCGTTCTTCAAGGTGCTGGAGAAATTCGGCATCCACAAGGACAGCCGTTGTGGCTACCCGATCGGTATCAGTTATCCGCCGGATTGGGGCGAGCGCACCATGAGCCTGCGTCCTGGCGACACCAGCGTGTTGCAACCGGGCATGACCTTCCACTTCATGCCGGGCCTGTGGATGGACGATTGGGGCCTGGAAATCACCGAAAGTATTCTGATCACCGACACGGGGGTCGAAACCCTGTGCAACGTGCCACGCCAACTGTTCGTGAAGGATTGAGCCAATGAGCGATCTGCCTGCCAACCCGATCAGCGCCACGGTGGATTTGTGCCGTGAAGGCGTGCAGCACGGGTTTCTCAAGTTGCCGTATTCGCGGGATGATTCGGCCTGGGGCGCGGTAATGATTCCGATCACGGTGATCGCGCGGGGGGAGGGGCCGACGGCCCTGCTCACCGGTGGCAACCACGGTGACGAATACGAAGGTCCGGTGGCCCTGAGCAAGCTGGCTCAGGGCCTGGCGGCCGCCGAGGTCAGCGGGCGGGTCATCATCATTCCGTTCATGAACACCCCGGCGTTCCGTGCCGGGCGACGCACGTCGCCCATCGACAGGGGCAACCTCAACCGCAGTTTTCCCGGCAAGCCGGACGGCACGGTGACCGAGAAGATCGCCGACTATTTCACCCGCACTTTGCTGCCTCTGGCGGACTTCGTGCTGGACATTCACTCCGGCGGGCGCACCCTGGATTTCCTGCCATTCGCCGCATGCCATGTGCTGCCGGACAAACAGCAGCAGGCGCGATGTGAGGCGGGCATGCGCGCGTTCAATGCGCCATACAGCATGCGGATGCTGGAGCTGGATGCCGGGGCGATGTACGACACGGCTGCCGAGTCTCAGGGCAAGGTCTTCGTCACCACGGAACTGGGCGGTGGCGGTTCCTCCACCGCGCGCAGCGTGGCGATTGCCGAGCGCGGCGTGCGTAACTTGCTGGTGCATGCGGGTATTCTTCAGGGCGAGGTGCAGAGGGGGCCGTCGGTCATGCTCGACATGCCGGACGGTGATTGCTTCATCGCCAGCGAACATGACGGCCTGCTGGAAATGTGTCGCGACCTGGGCGACAGCGTGGACAAGGGCGAAGTCATCGCCCGGGTCCACGACGCCACCCGCAGCGGCGTGGCCCCGGTGGAGTATCGTGCTGCACGCGGCGGCCTGCTGGCGGCGCGGCATTTTCCGGGGTTGGTGCAGTGTGGCGATACCCTTGCCGTGATCGCGGACATACTGGAGTAATACACTGTCCCCGCCCAGTGGCAGCCTCGCTGCCACTGGGTTGATTTCCTCAGGGGTTGCCATTCACTCAGGAGCTTCTTGGCCCATGCACAAACTCGATCGCTATGACCTGAAAATCCTGCGGATCCTCGCTGGCGACGGGCGTATCACCAAGTCGAGCCTGGCCGAGGCGATCAACCTGTCGGTTACCCCGGCCTGGGAGCGCGTGCGCAAGCTCGAAACCCTAGGCCTGATCAAGGGCTACCGCGCGCAGATCGATTGGGGCGCGGTGTTCAAGAGCCAGCAAGTGCTGGTGGAAATCACCCTGGCCCGACACACCGCGCAGGACATGCGGCGCTTCGAACAGCGGATGAACGACGCGCCGGAAGTGGCGTTCTGTTACGCCACCGGTGGCGGTGTGGATTACATGGCGATGATCCAGGCGCCTGACATTGATCACTACCAGCGATTCATCGATCAGTTGCTGCTCGATGACCTGGGGATCGAGCGGTACTTCACCTACATCGTCACCAAGACCATCAAGACGGCCGGCGCCTTGCCTGCGGAGTTGTCTCAGGACTACTGAAACCTGCAACACCCCCGATCAAGCTGTGCGAGCGGGCCTGCAGGATGGGGGTAGCCCCGCCGCAAAAACCTCCGAAACACCCTGCTCAATCAGAAAAAACCACCTGCACGACCCCCTCCAAACCGCAACTCCCCGACGCCTCGCTGCCCTAGCATGAACTCCACGCACACGGTTCGGAGTGAATGCCATGACCTACAAACATCCCCTTCTGTTCAAAGCCCTCTGCTATGTCGATGGCCATTGGTTGCACAGCGACAGTGGCAACAGCATCGCCGTGCACAACCCGGCTGATCAGAAACTGATCGGCCATGTGCCGATGCTCGATCAACCGCAGATCGTCGCCGCCGTGGATGCCGCGCACCGGGCATTTGCCGACTGGCGTGAGCAGAGCCTGGAGACTCGCGGGACGATTCTTCGGCGCTGGGCGGCGTTGATCCTGGAACATCAGGAAGACCTGGCGCGGATTCTCAGCCTGGAGCAGGGCAAGTCCCTGGCCGAATCCCGGGGTGAAATCGCCTACGCCGCGAGCTTCATTCCGTGGTTCGCCGAAGAAGCCCGACGCCTCTATGGACAGAACATTCCCAGCCACATTCCCGGCGCTCATCTGGGTACGGTCAAGGAACCGGTCGGCGTTTGTGCACTGCTGACACCGTGGAATTTCCCCTCGGCCATGATCACCCGAAAAGCCGCTGCCGCATTGGCCGCCGGTTGCACCGTGGTCGTCAAGCCGGCCCACGAAACCCCTTACTCGGCATTCGCCCTGGCGCAACTCGCGGAAGAGGCCGGGTTCCCCGCCGGGGTCTTCAACGTGGTGCTGGGTGAACCACAGATGGCCATGCAAACCCTGGTGCAGGACACCCGCGTGCGCTCGGTGAGCTTCACCGGTTCCACCCGCGTCGGCAAGTTGGTCCTGCAAGCGGCTGCTCATGAGGTGAAGAAAGTCTCGCTGGAACTGGGGGGCAACGCGCCGTTCATTGTCTGCGCCGATGCCGATCTGCAACGGGCGGTGAAAGTCGCGGTGGCCGCCAAGTTCCAGACTTCCGGCCAGGATTGCTGCGCCGCCAACCGGATCATGGTCGAGCGTTCGGTCTATCCGGCGTTTCTCGAGCGCTTTGCCGAGGCGGTGCGTGAGCTACGGGTCGGTCCGGCGATGATAGGCGAGCGGGAGCAACAGGTGGAGGTGGGTCCGTTGATGCACCAGGCCGCCTTCGATGTGACTGCCGAGCGCGTGGCCGATGCGTTGCAACAGGGTGCGCAACGGCTGGTGGGCGGCGAAGCCCATGCCCTCGGCGGCCTGTTCTACCAGCCCACGGTGCTGGCCGACGTCACGCCGCAAATGCGCATTTACCGTGAAGAGAACTTCGCGCCGATTGCCGGGGTGATGCCGTTCGACACCCTCGACCAGGCCATCGAGATGGCCAACGACACCGAGTACGGTCTGGCGGCCTACATTTGCTCGAATCGCCTGGATCTGATCTACCCGCTGATCCGTCGACTCGACCACGCCATGGTCGCGGTCAACGGCGTCAAGTTCACCGGCCATCCGATCCCGTTCGGTGGCATGAAAGCCTCGGGGCTGGGCCGTGAAGGCGGCACCGAGGGCTTCGAAGCCTTTGTCGAAACCAAATACTTTTGCTTGCACCATCAAGGCCAGTTCTAAGGCCCGTTCCCAGGAGATCGCCATGAACCAAGAATTCGACCCGCTGTTCGAACAAGACCGTGCCCACTTCATGCACCCCTCTACCCACGCCCACGACCATGCCAGCGGTGCGCTCAAGGGGCGCATCATCACGGGCGCTTCGGGCATCCGCATCCGCGACCACGAAGGTCGCGAATTGATCGACGCCTTTGCCGGCCTGTATTGCGTCAACATCGGCTACGGCCGCACCGAAGTGGCGGACGCCATCTACAAGCAGGCCAAGGAGTTGGCGTACTACCACACCTATGTCGGCCACTCGACCGAGGCGATCATCGAACTGTCGAGCCGCATCATCGACTGGGCGCCGGAAGGGATGAAAAAGGTCTATTACGGCCTCTCCGGTTCCGACGCCAACGAAACCCAGATCAAACTGGTGCGTTACTACAACAACGTGCGAGGTCGGCCGCAGAAGAAGAAAATCATCTCTCGTGACCGTGGTTATCACGGCTCGGGCATCATGACCGGCAGCCTGACCGGCCTGCCTAGCTTTCATCAGCATTTCGACCTGCCGGCCGAGGGCATCAAGCACACCGTGTGCCCACACTGGTATCGCAAGGCACCCACCGGCATGGATGAAGCGGCCTTCGTGCGTTATTGCGCCGACGAGCTGGAAAAGATGATTCTGGCCGAAGGCCCGGACACTGTGGCCGCGTTCATCGGCGAGCCATTGATGGGCACCGGTGGCATCATCGTTCCTCCGGCTGGCTATTGGGCGGCCATTCAGGCGGTGCTGAACAAATACGACGTGCTGCTGATCGCCGACGAAGTGGTCTGCGCCTTCGGTCGCCTGGGGGCGAAGATGGGCAGCCAGCGTTATGGCATGCGTCCGGACCTGATCACCGCGGCCAAAGGCCTGACCAGCGCCTATGCGCCGCTTTCGGCGGTGATCGTCGGCGAAAAAGTCTGGGATGTGATCGAGAAAGCCTCCGAGTCCCACGGCCCGATGGGGCATGGCTGGACCTACTCCGGGCATCCGATTTGTGCGGCGGCGGCCCTGGCCAACCTCGACATCCTGGAGCGGGAAAACCTCACGGCAAATGCCGACAAAGTGGGTGCCTATCTCAACCGCCGGATGCGCGAAACCCTGGAAGGTCATCCGTTGGTGGGTGAAGTGCGCGGCGAAGGCATGCTTGCGGCCGTCGAATTCATGGCCGACCGTGAACAGCGCACGCCCTTCGATGCGGCCTTGAAGGTCGGCCCGAAAGTCTCGGCGGCCTGCCTTGAGCACGGCATGATCGCCCGGGCTATGCCCCATGGCGACATCCTCGGCTTCGCCCCGCCATTGATTCTCACCGAGGCTGAGGCGGACTTGATTGTGAACATCACCAAGGGTGCCGTTGATCAAGTGGCCGATGAGCTGTTGGGCTGAATCCTAGGGTGAACATACAAACCCGCCCATTCAGTGATGGGCGGGTTTTCTGGGTTATCTGATCAGAACGTCAGTACCGGATAATCCGTATATCCCTTGGCGCCGCCTCCATAGAAAGTTTGCGGGTCGGCTTCGTTCAGCGGTAGCTCGTCACGCAGGCGCTGCACCAGATCCGGGTTGGCCAGCGCCCAGCGCCCGACGGGTGCCATATCGGCAAGCCCGGCCTCGATGTCAGCTGCCAGGTGTTCGCGGGCGCGGTTCACCCGGTTGACCAGCAGTACGCCTGGCCATGCCTGGCGCAGTGTCTTGAGCAGGGCGTCGTCGCCGTTGTGGGCCAGGTGCAGGTAAGCCAGGTTGCGTTGTGCCAGCTCGGTAACCAGCATGCGGTACAGCTCGGCATGCTCCGGGCCCTCGGCGATGCCACCCAGCGCGGAGCCTGGCGACAGGCGAATACCCGTACGCTCGGCGCCGATCTCGGCCACCACGGCATCGACCACTTCGAGTGCGAAGCGCAGTCGTCGCTGGATGGAGCCGCCATAGGCGTCGTCCCGCTGGTTGGCATTGACAGCCAGGAACTGCTGGATCAGGTAACCGTTGGCGCCGTGGATCTCCACGCCGTCAGCACCCGCTTCGATGGCACGGGCTGCAGCCTGACGGAAATCGTCCACGGTAGTCCGAATGTCCTGCTCGCTCATGGCGCGTGGCGTCGGCACTTGCTGCATGCCCTGAGGTGTAAAGATCTGCGCGTCTGGAGCGATAGCCGATGGCGCCAGAGCCTGACGGCCATGGGTGGTATTGGATGGATGTGACATGCGTCCGGCGTGCATCAGCTGAATGAACAGGTGGCCGCCGCCGGCATGCACCGCATCGCTGACCCGACGCCAGCCAGCCACGTGGGCATCGCTGTGCAACCCTGGGGAGTCGAGAAAGCCCTGGCCGTCGGCGCTGGGTTGTGTACCTTCGCTGATCAACAGCCCCAGTGAGGCGCGCTGGCCATAGTATTCTGCTGCCAGCGGGCCTGGTGTGCCGTCGGGCAGCGCACGGCTGCGGGTCAGGGGCGACATGGCCAGGCGATGTGTCAGTTGGAGTTTGCCGAGCTGGATAGGGTCCCAGAGCGAGGTCATCAGGTGTCTCCTGCGGATGAGTTGAGGTGCGTTCGCGTGAGACACAGCTTATTGTGTTCCGTATTTGCGAAATAGATTCTAATATTTGGACTTAATGTCTCATAAATGGATCGATCATGGACCTTTCAGCCTTGGCGGACTTCAATCTTGTGGCGGCCCATGGCGGCTTCGGCAAGGCCAGTCGCTTCAGTGGACGTCCCAAGGCCACGCTTTCGCGGCGTGTCATGGACCTCGAGCAAAGCTTGGGCGTTCGGCTTCTGGAGCGCGGGGCACGGTCGTTGCGTCTGACCGAGGAAGGGCAGGTGTTGCACGAGCGCACCCATGGCTTGCTGGGCGATATCCTCGAGGCGGGCGAGTTGGTCTCGGCAGGGCAGACCAGCCCGCGCGGCCACTTGCGGGTCAGTGCGCCGGTACTGTTCTCCCACACGCTGCTCGGCCGCCTCGCGGCAGGGTTCGCCCGGCGATACCCGCAGGTACGTCTCGATATCACTGCCGAGGATCGCAATGTCGACTTGGTCGAGGATGGTTACGACGTGGTGATTCGCGTCAATCCAAAAGCGGACGCGCTGCTGGTGGGGCGCTGCTTTGCCCGCGATGACATGCTGCTGGTAGCGCCGGCAGCCTTGCCTCGGCCTAGCGCAAGCTGCGACGGCGAGATCGCCGAAGTACCTGCCGTGGCGTTGGCCAACCGGTTCGATAACGGCCCCTGGCACTACCAGGACGGTGACACCCTGGGCACGGTGATGCCGGACGTGCGCCTGCGCCTGTCATCGTTAATCATGATCCGTGATGCAGTGCTCGCCGGCGCGGGGGCTGCGTTGATCCCCCGATCCTTGCTGCAGCGCGACGAGCAACTGGCGAAGCTGTCGATCTGGGGACGCATGCCCGACAGGCCTATCGAGCTATGGGCCCTGCATGCCTCGCGTCGGCTGGTTAGTCGCAAAGTTACGGCGTTCACCGACTACCTGTGCGAAGCCTTCCCCGATCAGATACTCAGCCACGGGTTCTCAGCCGATTGACCTGTCGCCCGCAAGGAACGCCAGCAGATCGTGGAGCACGGCGTCCTTTTGCTCGATCAGCAGGTAATGGCCGGCTTCGGGATATTCGAGGTATTGCGAATGCCCGATCATCTGCGCTGCCAGCCGGCCGGTGGTCGCGGCTGGGGCGCTGTCATCGCGGGCGCCATGCAGGATCAAGGTCGGCACCTTGATTCCAGCCAGGTCCTTGCGAAAATTGGTGGCGTACCAGGCTTGGGCGCAGGCTGCGATAGCACGCTCAGAGGACTGGTAGGTCTGGGCCAGATACCAGTCACGCAGCCCCGGCTCCGAGAACGAGGCCTGCGCATAGTCGCCAAAGAAGCGCTGTCGATCCTGACGCAACGCCTGCATCAAGCCGTCGAAGGCTGCCAGCGTCATACCGTCGGGGTTGCCTGGCGAGCTTGCCAGCTGCGGAGTCACCCCGGCCAGCAGCACGGCCGCTGCGATTCGACGGTCGCCGTGGCGGGTCAGGTAACGCGCCACTTCGCCGCTACCCATCGAATACCCCACCAGCGTCACATCGTGCAGGTTCAGGTGCTCGATCAGTTGCGCGAGGTCGTCGCTGAGGGTGTCGTAGTCATAGCCGCTCCAGGGCTGGTCGGAGCGCCCGAAACCGCGGCGGTCGTAACTGATTACGCGGTAACCGGACTCGGCCAGGCGGGTGGCATGGTAATCCCAGCTGGCAGACGACATCGGCCAGCCATGGATCAACACCACAGGGCGGCCATGGCCCCAGTCGTTGTAGTGCAGGGAAACTGCGTCCGAGGTCAGGAACATAGGCATGTGGGATGAATCCGAACAGGAAGGAGCCGATATTCTGGTGGGGGCGGCGGGAGGGGAATAGCACCTGAACCGGGACACGCTGATCCGAATCATGGACACCCGTGCATCCCTGAAACATGGCTTATCATCCGTCCGACACCAGACAGTGGAGCAATGATATGAAGCCCTGGTTCGCACTGGCCCTGCTGGCCACACTCGTGGGTTGCTCCAGCAGCCCCTCGCAGCTGCGCCCTGAGCGCCAGCAGAGCGATGCGTGCAGGACCTACAGATCAATGATGACCGCGCCCATGGCGCCGGATGCCATGGCGCGGCTGCGTGAGGCTTGCGAACAGTCAGGCCAAGGTTGAGACCTCAGCGCGCCTGGGGAAGTAGCCATTGCAGTCACGCACGCGGGACAGCGGCCGATAGTCGCGCCTTGCTCAATGGGACGAAACATACACGGGGGAGCCAGTGGGGTCGGGCAGTGCATAGGTTGCCTTCATCCAATCGATCTCGGCCTGGGGCGTACGGCCGAAGAAGCGCTTGAACTCGCGGCTGAACTGCGAGGGGCTCTCGTAGCCGACGCTGAAGGCGGCTGCCGATGCGCTCAGGGCGTCGTGCAACATCAGCAGGCGTGCCTGGTGCAGGCGGGCCGACTTCAGGTACTGCATGGGCGAAGTGTTGGTCACGCTACGAAAGTGCCGATGGAAACTGGGCACGCTCATGCTGGCCTCGCGGGCCAACGACTCTACGTCCAGATGCTCCCGGTAGCGGCTGTGAATGGTGCGCAGGGCGCGGGTCACCTTGGCGAAATGGCCGTGCCGACCCAACGCCGCCCGCAGCGAGCCGCCCTGCGCGCCAGAGAGGATGCGGTAGTAGATTTCACGCACCAGCGCCGGGCCGAGGATCTGTGCGTCGCTGGCGACGGTCATGGCTTCAAGAAAGCGCAGTGTGGTGACCTGCAGCGCATCGTCCATGGGAGAGGCGTACATGCCCTGCGGCGGTTCGCTGCTGCTGCCCAGCAGTTCATCCACTTGCAGGGTCAGCTCGCTGGCCAGCTGCAGGTCCAGGCGTATGTAGATGGCCAGCATCGGCTCGCGTTCGCTGGCATCGGTTTCCATAGTGAAGGGCACGGGCACCGACACCACCAGATAGTGCCGAGCGTCGTACACATATACCTGGTCACCCAGGTAGCCGCGCTTGCAGCCTTGGCAGAGGATGACGATGCCGGGTTCGTAGAGCACCGGCACATGGCTCAGCGGCCGGTTCGAGCGCAGGAAGCGCACGTCTTGCAGCGCGCTGAGGTTATAGCCTTCCACCGGCGCGAGCTGCGTGAGCAACTGCACCATGCGCGCGCTGCGGGTGTCGGTCCGTGTCACTGCCCGGTCCTCTGCCTGGCGCTCAACCATCGGTCGAGCAGGTCAGGTCTTGCCATTGATCGATCTCCTTGCTCATGCGCTGCAGCTTGTCGCGCACCAGGCCCAGTGCGTCGCTGCCCAGCAACAGGTGGTCGGGCGGGCTGGGGCTGGCGATGACCTGCAGGATCGCCTGGGCGGCCTTGCGCGGATCGCCCAGCTGCTTGCCGCTCTTGTCCTGGCGCGCCTTGCGAATCGGGTCGAAGCTCTGGTCATAGTCGGCGATGCTGCGCGGCGAACGCTGCATGGAGCGACCGGCCCAGTCGGTACGGAACGAGCCCGGCGCCACTGCGGTAACGGCGATGCCGAACGGGCGAAGTTCCTGGCTCAGGGTATCGGAAATGCCTTCCAGTGCGAACTTGCTGGAGCAATAGTAGGCGATGCCCGGCATCGTGATGGTGCCGCCCATGGAGGTGATGTTGATGATGCGCCCGGCCCGGCGCTCGCGAAAATACGGCACGAAGGCCTTGGTGATGGCCACGGCGCCAAACACGTTGACCTCGAACTGGCGGCGCATCTCCTCCAGTGGCGATTCCTCGAAGATGCCTTCGTGGCCGTAGCCTGCGTTGTTCACCAACACATCGATGGGGCCGTGAAGCGCCTGCACCTGTGCAACCACTGCGTCTATGCGGGCGAAGTCGGTGACATCGAGGATCACCGCGTGGGCGCGTTCGCTGTCCAGGGTCTGAAATGCCGTCAGCGCGCTGTCGTTGCGCACAGTGCCGATGACGCGATGGCCGGCAGCGAGCGCCGCCTGGGCCAAGGCACTGCCAAAACCACTGCTGACGCCGGTAATAAAGAGAGTCTTGCTGTCACTCATGATCGCGATCCTGTGTGTGGAGTACGCGAGCATGCTAGGTGGATTGGCTGATCGTCCCTATGCCGGGGGCTCTTGAAACCTTGCCCATTTCTATCAGAAGCGAGCGTGGTCATCCTGCGAGGGATGCTGCAGGCAAAGAAAAGCCCGCTGGGGAGGGCGGGCGAAGTATTTCACGGATGTAGGGTGACTGTGCCAGCCGCGACGTGAAAATGTCGTGAACGGGGTGTCAAAAAATGCGTACAACGTGCAGAAAACCAGTTTTGGGAAAGCCCCTACTGCCAATGGCTATTTGGATGGCATGCATCGCTAAAGCGTCCCTGGAGAATCCTTTCTCGGTCAATGTCGATCAGCGTCTAGAGGAACGATTCCGTGTGCTTTCACAAAACCAGAACCATGGGGGCGCTCCTGGCGCTCCTGGCGCTGCAGGGTTGCGCCAGCATCATCAGTGACTCCAAGTATCCGGTGACTGTCACGAGCAGCCCGGCGGGTGCGAATTTCGAGGTCATCAACAAATCAGGGGTGGTCATTCATCGCGGCAGCACCCCTGGGGTCGTGACACTGATGTCGGGGGAGGGCTATTTTCGCGGCCAAACCTACACGTTGCGCTTCATGAGGGAGGGGTACCCGGATCGACAGGTCGAACTCGACTCGAGAGTGGACGGTTGGTACTGGGCGAACATCTTGTTTGGCGGTGTTATCGGCATGCTGATCGTCGATCCGCTGACCGGTGCCATGTACAAGTTGCCGGACGAGGTCTCAGCCGACCTTGGGCAGCCGGTGGCGGAGGCGATGCAGGACGCGCTTCGGATCGTCTCGATCAATGACCTTGATCCCGCGCAACGCGCCCAGCTTGTTGCCCTTCAATAAGGGGAGATTGGGCGGGGTGCAGGGAAGGTCGCATGCCCTGCACCCACCTTGCGCTGTCAGAAGCCAGGCGCGATCTGCCCTTTGTAGCGGGTCAGGATGAATTGACGCACTTCAGGGGAGTTCAGCGCCTTGGCCAGTTTCTGGATGCCGGGATCCTGCAGATTGTCCGGACGCGCCACGAGGTATTCCACGTACAGATCCTTGCCTTTTTCGACGATCAGCGCGCTGCTGGTATCGATACCTGCCTCCAGCGCGTAGTTGGCGAACACGAATGCCAGGTCCACCTGTTTCACCGAGCGCGCCAGCATTGCCCCTTCCAGCTCACGGATCTTCAACTTGTGCGGGTTGGCGACGATGTCGCGCTGGGTCGACTGTGGGTTGCTGGAGTCCTTGAGTTCAATCAGCCCGGCCTCGGCCAGCAGTACCAGGGCACGACCGGTGTTAACCGGGTCATTGGGAATGGCCACGCTGGCACCGTCCGGCAGCTCCGCGAGGCTCTTGTACTTGGCCGAATAGGCACCGAACGGCTCGATGTGCACACCGACCACCGGGACCAGGTCGGTGTGTCGAGTCTTGTTGAAGTCGTCGAGGAAGGGACGGTACTGGTAGTAGTTGGCGTCCAGGTTCTTCTGCGCAAGCTGCAGGTTGGGCTGGATGAAGTCATTGAACACCTTGATGTCCAGGTCGACACCTTCCTTGGCCAGTACCGGTTTTACAAACTCGAGGATCTCGGCGTGGGGAACGGGGGTGGCACCGACGACCAGGTGCTCGATGGCCTGCACGTTGAGGGCGATGACCGCGGCCAGGGTGGCGAGGATTTTTTTCATGGGAATGCTCCGAAAAAGGTCGGGAATCAACGGCGGGTGAAATGTCTGACGAGGCGATCGCCACTCATCTGCAAGGCCTGCACCAGCAGGATCAACAGCAGTACGGTGACGACCATCACATCGGTCTGGAAGCGCTGGTAACCAAAACGGATGGCCAGGTCGCCCAGGCCGCCGCCACCGATCACACCGGCCATCGCCGTGTAGTCGACCAGCACGATGGCGGTGACGGTGACGGCGGCGATCAGCCCGGTACGGGCTTCGGGCAGCAAGGTATGGCGGATGATCTGCCAGGTGCTGCCACCCATGGCCTGGGTGGCCTCGACCACGCCACGGTCGACTTCGCGCAGGGCGGTCTCCACCAGGCGCGCGAAGAACGGCGTACAGCCCACCACCAGTGGCGGAATGGTGCCGCGCACACCGAGTGAGGTGCCGACAACCAAGGTGGTCAGGGGGATCAGCACGATCAGCAGGATGATGAACGGCAGCGAGCGCAGCACGTTGACCACGGCCGACATGGCCCGATAGGCCGGCGCATTGGCCAGCAGCTGGCGTTGCCCGGTGAGAAACAGCAGCACCCCCAACGGTAGCCCCAGCGCTACGGTGAAGCCCAGCGCGGCGCCAAGCATGCTCAGGGTCTCGAGGCAGGCGAGGCCGATTTCACTCCAGTCCAGGTTGGCCAAAAGTGCATTCATCGCCCACGCTCCTGGCGCAACGCGGCCACCGGATGGGGCGCACGCAGGCGATCACCTTGGCCGAACAGCTTGTTGCGCAAGCTGCCATCGGCGTACTCGCGCTTGAACAGGCCGCGAGCCTGCAGTTCCGGAACCAACAGATCGACCACGGCAACGAAGGTTTCCGGCACGACCACGCTGGACAGGTTGAAGCCGTCCACGTCAGTGTCTTCGACCCAGCCCTGCAACTGATCGGCGACGGTCGAGGGCGATCCGACCAGCAGCGGGCCGTCGCCACCCAGGCAGCAGTATTCGGCGATCTCGGCAACGGTCCAGGTCCGCGTCGGGTCGGCGCGGGTGAAGCCCTCGACCACCGACTGGATGGCTTCGCTGGGCACCTCGCGAAGAATCTGGTCGGGGCTGTAGGCAGCGAAGTCGATGCCGGTCCAGCCCGACATCAGCGAGAGCGAGCCGCTGGCACTGGCGTACTCGCGGTACTCGCGCAGACGGGCCTGCGCGGCCTCGTCGGTTTCAGCGACGATCACCGTGAGCTGTTCGAGGATCAGGATGTCGCAGCCCTTGCGCCCGGCGGCGACCGCTGCGGCACGTAGATCGGCCACCTGCTTCTTCAGCACGGTCTTGCTCGGTGCGGCAACGAACACGCATTCGGCGTTGGCTGCGGCAAAGGCTCTCCCTCGGCTGGATGCTCCTGCCTGGTAGAGCACGGGTGTGCGCTGTGGCGACGGGGCGCTGAGGTGAAAACCAGGGACCTTGAAGTAGGTGCCGTCATGCTCGATGCCGTGGACTTTGCTCGGGTCGGTGTAGACTCCGCTGGTACGATCGGCGCGCACGGCATCCTCTTCCCAGCTGGTTTCCCAAAGCTTGTAGCAGACCTGCAGGTATTCCTCGGCCAGCGCGTAGCGCTGGTCATGGCTCAGCTGTTCAGGCTGGCCAAGGTTGCGTGCCCCGCTGGACAGGTAGGAGGTCACGATATTCCAGCCGGCACGGCCCTGGGTCAGGTGATCGAGGGTGCTCATGCGCCGGGCGAAGGGAAAGGGATGCTCGAACGACACCGAGGCGGTGACGCCAAACCCCAGGTGGCGCGTGGCTGCGGCCATCGCCGGTACCAATTGCAGCGGGTCGTTCAACGGTATCTGGGCGCCGCTGCGCAGCGCTTCGTCGGCATTGCCGCCGTAGACGTCATAGACACCCAGCACATCGGCGAGGAACAGGCCGTCGATACAGCCACGCTCGAGGGTCTGGGCCAGTTCGACCCAGTAGTGGATATCGGTGTAACGCGTCGCCTGGTCGCGCGGATGGCGCCACAGCCCAGGCGACAGATGCCCGACCGTGTTCATGGCGAAGGCATTGAGACGGATCTGCTTGGTCATGGCGCGGCCTCAGTTCCAGTCGTGGCGCGTGGGACGGATACCGTTCAGGGCCCAGTTGCCGACCAAGTGGTACTTCCAGCGCACGGGATCGTGCAGGGTATGCACCCGGGCATTGCGCCAGTGCCGGTCAAAGTTGTGCTGCAGCAACGAGGAGCGGGTCCCGCCCAGTTCGAACAGGCGATTGCTGGCCTCGATCGACACCTCCGTGGTCAGCACCTTGGCCTTGGCCACCGCCACCGAGGCAGCGGCGACGTTGTCTTCGTTCGGCGCAGGCTTGGCGGCATCCAGCACCTTGCCGGCGCGCTCGAGCAGGGCCTCGGCGGCCTCCTGGCGGATCTCCAGGGAGCCGATCTGAATGATGGTGAGCGGATCCTCGCTGGCCTTTTCAACACCGGCATCGATCCACGGACGGGCATGGTCGCGTACGAAGGCAATGGTGTCGTCCAGCGCCGCGCGGCCGATACCGGCGTCAATCGCCGCAGTGGTCAGTTGGGCGAAGGGTCCGGCGAGGGTAGGGTGCTCGTAGGAGCGGTAGCTGGGGAACAGGTTGAATGCGGGCACGCGCAATCCGTCCAGCAGCACGGTGCCGCTGGAGGTGGTGCGCTGGCCCATGCTGTTCCAGTCGTCGACGACCACCAGCCCAGGAGTGCCACGTGGCACAAAGGCCAGTTGCGCCCGGTCCAGTTCGTCCAGGGCCAGGACGCCGATCCAGTGGGCATAGAGCGAGCCGGTGCAGTAGCCCTTGCGGCCGTCGATGCGGTAGCCGTCGGCTTCGGCAACCAGGCGGGTCCGGATGTCCTGGACGGTCTTGCCACCGGTTTCCGACAGTGCATTGGCAAAACGATGGCCTTTGAGCACCAAGTCGAAGAAGAAGCGCCGCTGCTCTTCGGTGCCTTGCAGGCGGATGTCTTCTAGCAGGCAGTAGTGGTTTTGTGGAATCTGGCCAAGCGAAGGGTCGGCGGCCGAGACGATGGCGATCACCTGCGCCAGGGTGGCGAAGGACACTTCGGCACCTCCGTAGGCACGTGGCACGGTGATGCCCCACAGACCGCTGTTGGAATAGGCATCGACCACATCGGCAGGGACTTCTCGGCGTCGGTCACGCTCGGCAGCGCCTTCGCGCAGCAGCGCGGCGATCTGGTGGGCAACGGCGATGGCTTCGGCATCGTCGCGGATGACATGGGCATCCGGCTGGCGGATGTCGTAGGAGGCTGAGACGGCAGGCGTGGGCATGGGTTCCTCGGGAAACTGTGCGTGTACACAGCTCACCGGAGCAGAAACCGTGCCAGCGACTTTATTTGAATAAAATCAATGGCTTGAAATTGTTTTATGCGGGAGGTGTCGCCCTTTGGGCAATCAACTGTTGGCCAGGTGTTGCTGGTCAGACAGTTGCCAGGGAAACATGTCGCCGTGCATGCCGACCCGCGTTGCAGCCTCGCTTGCCTACAACATTCATCCCCTCGGGTCTGTGTAAGGGTTATGTAAAAAACCGTTTAAGAATTGTGAACAACTGTATTCTGAAAAGACCTACACCATTGGCCAGACCCATGAACCAACTTCCGTCGCAGTCAGAGGCTGCACGCGGGGCGTTCTCCAGCTTTGAGGCGTGTCGCAATACCCAGAAAGGCCCTGTGGTGATCCTGGCGTCAGGTGCGTCAGCGAAAGATTTTCCGCTCGAAGATTTTGCCAGCGTCCCGATCATCGCCATGAATGGCTCCATTTCGATGCTGGTGGGCACGGATGTGCGTCCGTTCTTCTACATTTGCACCGACAAGGATTTCTGCAACCAGCAACCCGAGCTTTTTGCCACGGCATTGCACACCAGTCCGCGACTGGCGCTGTGGCCGGAGCAGTTCGATCTGTTCGACCTGCCTGAGGACACCGAGCGCTACCCGCTGCTCAAGGCCCTGGACCCGACGTTCAGCGAATGGCTGGGGCTCGGCGATGGACGCTATGCGCGAAACCGCACGCTGTGGAGCAAGCGGGCGCGTTCGATCGGTTTCAGCAGGAACCTGTCGTACGGGTTCTTCGATGCCCGGACCGTGGCATTTGTGGCCCTGCAACTGGCCTACCACCTGGGCTTCGATGATGTGCTACTGGTCGGCGTGGATCTGAACCAGTCGGCAGGGCGCTTTTATGAGACCAACGGCGGCAAGCGCTCGCCCTGCGGCCTCGACCAGCATTGGGAAAGTCGTATCCTGCCGTCACTGACTCTGATGGCGCACCAAGTGGTGGGTGAGCGCTTCCGCGTTCATAACCTCTCGACCCGCTCACGCATCCCCCCGGCATTGATCCCCAGGATCGACCTGCAGCAGGCCCGCGCCCTCGCGGCGCGAGCGACGGCCGTGGTGTGAGCATTGCACGTCAAGAAAGCGGATGCAGCACGATCGCGCGATAGGTAGAGTGCCGGGGGTCGCCAGCCAGCATCAGGAGTTGCCTGTGTCCAGCGCTTTCACCCTCATGTCATCGCCAGTCGGCACCCTGACACTGGTCGCCCGTGGCGAGTGCCTGGCCGCCGTGCTATGGGAAGAGGAGCGTGCCAACCGGGTGCGCCTTGGCGAACTGCACCGTGATGACCAGGCGCCCGTACTGCGGGAAGCTGCCCGTCAGTTAGGCGAGTATTTCGCCGGCCAGCGGCAGCGCTTCGAGCTACCGCTGGACTTCGATGGCACTGAATTCCAGCGCCAGGTCTGGGCGGCGCTGCTGACCATTCCTTTCGGCCAGACTCGCAGCTACAGCGATATCGCCCGACAGATCGGCAACCCCACGGCAGTGCGTGCGGTAGGGGCAGCCAATGGGCGCAACCCGATCTCGATCATCGCACCCTGCCATCGGGTGATCGGTGCCTCGGGCAGCCTGACAGGCTTTGCTGGCGGGTTGCCGGCAAAGCAGTATCTGCTGGCGCTCGAGGGCAGGCAGAGCCTGTCGCTGTTCTGAGCGCTCAGCTCAACCACCACGCCAATGCGCACAGCACCAGTGCGAGCACCGAGCCGGCGAACAGGCTGTAGTGCCGCTGCGCCCGTCGGGCATGGCGTTCGACCTCACGCAGGTACTGGCCGGGTGTCGGCGCATCCGGGCGATGGCGCAACCCTTCGGCGATATCTGCCAGCCTGCCGCGAATCAGCAAACCAACCAGGTAGTAGCAGGAGGCATAGCTGGCGAATGCCAGCAGCAGGTACTTCACGGGGATCCTTCCTTGGGTGACACAAAGGGAGAGGATACCCTCAGCCGCCCGCCGTTAACCAGCGAAACTCAGGACGCCGGCCGTGCAGCGAAGCGCTGGCGGAACCAATCATCGAGCATGGCCTTCTCGGCATACAGGCGATCGCTGCTGCCCACGCGGCCTGGGCGGCTCAGGTACATCTTGTCGCTGACGCGTTCCTCGGCCTTGCGCTCGGGCTGACCGGGTTGAACGAGGGTGTAGCTGAGGTCGATGGTCGGCCAGGTGATTTCGCGCATGAAACGTACGTTGTAGGCCTGACTGTTCCAGGGTTCGTAGCGGCCGGCCAGGTCGATGTCGCGGATGTCGATGTGTACTCGCTGACCGGGCTGAAGGTAGCGCTGGCCAAGTTTTTCCAGGTGCCGGGTGAGTGCCTTCATCACTTCTGGGTCGGCGCCGCGCTCATAGCCGGTGCTGTTCAGGCTGGCATCGCGGAATTTTTCCGGGTGATCGAAGCTGACCTGGACCTGCGCGGGCGGGATGCCTTGTGCCATGCTGTCGTATGCCAGCACCATCAGTGCAGCACAGGCTAGGGTAGAGCGCATGATGCACCTCCGCGACGGGCTCGTTGGCTCTCCATTCTACGCCTGGCGCCGGCGACACAGCAGAGGAATGATGTAATGGCGCGTTTTCGGCAGCTAGCTGCCAACGGCAAAGGGCGGGACTTGGCGGTCGGCGATATCCACGGGCACTTCCAACGCCTGCAGGCCGCGCTCGAGCAGGCGGCATTCGATCCGGAGGTCGATCGGCTGTTCAGTGTCGGTGACCTGGTCGACCGGGGCCCGGCCAGCGAAGAGGCCCTGAACTGGCTGGCACAACCCTGGTTTCATGCCGTGCAGGGCAATCATGAAGCATTGGCCATCAGCCACTATCGCGGTGGCCGGGTTGATCTGGACATGTACCGTGCGGCTGGCGGCGGCTGGTTTCTCGACTTGCCCAAGGCTGAGCAGGCGCGCTTCGTCGAGCAGTTCGAACGTCTGCCGGTCGCGCTCGAAGTACAGACTGCCCACGGGTTGGTCGGCATGCTGCATGCAGACAGTCCGTTCGCCGACTGGGCTGAGCTGCGCGCCTGCCTGCAGACGAGGGACGACCCTGCCGTGCGCGAGGTCTGCCAATGGTCGCGCCGGCGCCTGAAGAGCGGCGATAGCCAACCCATCCAAGGGCTGCGTGCGCTGCTGGTCGGCCACACCCCGGTGCTCACGCACAAGGTATTGGGCAACGTGTGGCACCTGGATACCGGTGGCTGGAGCAGCGGTTTTTTCAGCCTGCTGGACATCGGCACGCTGACGCTGATCAACGAGTGACACATCTGCGACCTTCCCAAAAACGACCACCCACACATTCGGGGTATGTCTGCAGCCAGCCAGACCTCCCATAGTGACCCCATCGGCTCAATCCGGAGCAGTCACACGATGGAGTTGCTATGCGCAAGGCACTGAAGGTGATTGGCGGTCTGCTGCTGGTGTCCTCGACGGCACTGGTGCAGGCAGCGGCAGAGGGGGACAGCAGCAACACGCTCAGGCTGTACAACTGGACTGACTACATCGGTGAAACCACCTTGGCCGACTTCGAAAAGGCCACCGGTATCAAAGTGGTTTACGACACCTTCGATGGCTATGAAACGGTCCAGACCAAACTGCTCACCGGCCGCTCCGGCTACGACCTGGTCATGCTCAATGCGTCGCTGGTACCGCCGCTGATCCAGGCCGGCGTGTTCCAGGCCCTGGACAAACAGCAACTGCCCAGTTGGCACAACCTCGACGAGCAGGTGGTCAGCAACCTGCAAGGTTACGACCCTGGCCTGAAGTACTCGGCGCCCTACACCTGGGGCAGCTCCGGCGTTACCTATAACGTCGACAAGATCAAGGCGCGCATGCCCGATGCTCCGATCGGCTCGCTGGCCATGCTGTTCGACCCGGCCATCGTTTCGCGCTTCGCCGATTGCGGCGTGACCCTGATGGACGCCCCCACCGAAGTGATTCCGCTGGCCCTGCAGTACCTGGGCAAGGACCCACGCAGCGCCGCACCGGCGGATCTCAAGGCCGCCGAACAGCTGTTGCTGGGCATCCGCCCCTACATCCGCAAGTTCGACTCGGTCAACTACCTGACCAGCCTGCCCAACGGCGACGTGTGCCTGGCCCTGACCTGGTCGGGTGACTACGCCACTGCCCAGGCGCGAGCGGTGGAGGCGAAGAAGGCTATCAAGCTGGCGTTCTTCATTCCCAAGGAAGGCTCGCTGATCTGGTTCGACAACCTCTACATCCCCAAGGATGCGCCGCACGTCAGCAACGCCCATCGCTTCATCGAGTTCCTGCTGCAGCCACAGACCATGGCCAAGGTGACCAACTTTATCCACTACGCCAACAGCAATGCTGCGGCCACCGCTCTGGTACAGGCCGATATCCGCCAGGACCCGGCGATCTACCCGGATGCCCAGACCCGCGAACGGCTGTTCGCGCAAAAGACCCAGACGCCCAAGGACATGCGTGCGATCACGCGGGTCTGGAGCACGGTCAAGACCGGTTTCTGAACACTTTCGAACGATCCTCGCCAAGGAGCTGCCCATGGCCACTTCAAGCAACGCATTCGCTATCGCCCACGATCCATTGGTGGAAGCCGACAAAGCCCATTACATGCACGGTTACCACATGTTCGACGATCATCGCGAACAGGGCGCGCTGAACATCATCGAAGGCGAAGGCGCCTATATCCGCGACACCCAAGGCAACCGCTTCCTCGATGCCGTTGGCGGCATGTGGTGCACCAACATTGGCCTGGGGCGCGAGGAAATGGCCTTGGCCATTGCCGACCAGGTGCGCAAGCTGGCCTATTCGAACCCGTTCTCGGACATGGCCAACGATGTGGCCATCGAGCTGTGCCGCAAGCTCGCGCAACTGGCGCCGGGCGACCTGGACCATGTCTTCCTCACCACAGGTGGGTCCACTGCCGTGGACACCGCCTACCGACTGATCCAGTACTACCAGAACTGCCGCGGCAAGCCTGGCAAGAAACACATCATCGCCCGCTACAACGCCTACCACGGCTCGACCACCCTGACCATGCAGATCGGCAACAAGGCTGCCGACCGGGTGCCTGAGTTCGACTATGCCCACGACCTGATCCACCACATCTCCAACCCCAACCCGTACCGCGCCCCGGACAACATGGACGAAGCCGAATTCCTCGACTTTCTGGTCGCCGAGTTCGAAGACAAGATTCTCTCCTTGGGGGCCGACAACGTCGCAGCCTTCTTCGCCGAACCCATCATGGGCTCGGGCGGGGTGATCATCCCGCCCAAGGGGTACTTCGCGCGCATGTGGCAGCTGTGCCAGACCTACGACATCCTGTTCGTCGCCGACGAAGTAGTGACCTCGTTCGGACGCCTGGGCACCTTCTTCGCCAGCGAAGAGCTGTTCGGTGTCACCCCGGATATCATCACCACGGCCAAGGGCCTGACGTCCGCCTACCTGCCGCTGGGTGCGTGCATCTTCTCCGAGCGTATCTGGCAGGTGATCGCCGAGCCGGGCAAGGGGCGTTGCTTCACCCACGGGTTCACCTACAGCGGCCATCCGGTGTGCTGTACTGCGGCGCTGAAGAACATCGAGATCATCGAGCGGGAAAGCTTGCTGGAACACGTCAAGGATGTTGGCAGCTACCTGGAACAACGCCTGCAGAGCCTGCGCGAGCTGCCGCTGGTGGGCGATGTGCGCTGCATGAAGCTGATGGCCTGCGTCGAGTTCGTCGCCGACAAGGCGAGCAAGGCACTGTTCGACGATGCGATCAATATTGGTGAGCGCATCCACAGCAAGGCCCAGGCCAGGGGTTTACTGGTACGGCCGATCATGCACCTGAATGTGATGTCGCCGCCGCTGATCGTCACCCGCGCCCAGGTCGACGAGATCGTCGAGACCCTGCGCCAGTGCATCCTCGAAACCGCGCGCGAGCTCACGGCGCAAGGGTTGTACCAGGGGCGATGAGCAGCCTGCAGCGGGCTGTGCGTGGGCATGTCCGGCAGGCTAGACTGCCGGGCATGACCCAGGCCTCTCCCGACACACCGCTTACCCTCACTCTCGGCGCGCTGCAACAGTGGCATGCGGCGCTACAAAGTGCGTTGGCCCATAGTGAATCACCGCAGGCCCTGCAGCATCTGGCCAAGGCGCTGGGCCAACTGGTGGCGGTCGAGTCGATGATGATCAGTGTCGAGAGCCAGGGGCAGGCGCCACGCCTGTTGTACCAGCAGGGTATTCCCGATGCCCATCGCGACGCGGTGCTCAACCGCTATTTTGCAGCCGGCTACCTGCTCGATCCTTTCTGCCTTGCGGTACAGAGCGGGCTGGCCGAAGGTTTCTATCACCTGCAGGACATCGCACCAGACAACTTCTTCGACAGTGACTACTACAAGGCTTACTACCTGGGCACTGGCTGCAGCGAAGACAGCTACTACATCGTCGACCTCAGCGATGGCCGCAAACTCTCCCTCAGCCTGTTCCAAGGTTGCAGCGGTACACGACTGAGCGCGCAACAGATCGACCTGTTGCGTGCGGTCGAACCGATGGTGCGCGAACTGCTGGGCCGCTATGCACGGCACATTCTCGAGCCCGGTTCCGCGCCGCTGGAGCATGCAAGTCTGCAAGCTGCGTTCGACAGCTTCGGTTGCCAGGTACTGACTGATCGCGAGCGGGAAGTCGCGCACATGATCCTGCGTGGGCATTCGGTGAAGTCCACGGCGCAGGACCTCGGCATTTCGCCGGAAACCGTACGCATGCATCGCAAGAATCTCTATCTGAAGCTGGGCATCAATTCGCAATCGGAGCTGTTTGCGCGCTTCATCGACTGGCTGCGCCAGGGCTAGGGCCAGCCTGAGCTCCTGATTCCTGCGAGCTCGATCTACTTCTCAACACATTTCTTACAGAGCCTAAGAATCCACTGGGAAAAGCTAAGTTTTTAGTATGTAATTACGGGCTACATACCACGTTACGAAATCCAGGAGCGAACATGGCCCGCGGCGGCATAGACAAGGCGGCAGTGCAGCAGGCGCGACAGGCGCTGATCGCCCGGGGCGAGCATCCGAGTATCGATGCAGTACGTATCGAGTTGGGGAATACCGGTTCGAAAACCACCATTCATCGCTACATGCGTGAGCTCGAAGCGCTGCAACCGCTGGCTGACAAGCGTTCACCGGCCCTCAGCGACACGTTGGGGCGTTTCGTTGGCCAACTGGCAGAGCAGTTGCGCGAGGAAGGGGAGGCACGTATTCGCGACGCGCAGGCGGTGTTCGATGAACAGCGCGGCCAATTGCAGGTGCAGTTGCAACTTGCCCAGCAAGCACTCGCGGCTGCTCACCAGCAACAACAGATTCAGGCCAGCGCCCTTGCGGCCGAGTCGGAAAAGCTCGAGACAGCGCTGAGCACTCTGCAGGCCGAGCAACTGCGCAGCGCCAGCCTCAACCAGTCCCTGCGCGAACTGCGGCTCAGGCTGACCGACAAGGACGAGCAGTTGCAGCAGTCGCAAGGGGAATTGCGTCAGTTGCAGCAGGACGCGATCGCCCGCCAGGAAGAACTGACACACCTGCACCGTGAGAATGAGCGCCTGCTGACCGAAAACCGACAGGCCAGCGCCCAGCACAAACAACTCGACGAACAATTGGAGCAGCGCGATGCCCAGGTTCAAGGGCTGCGCTCGATCCTGGCCCAGGCGCAGGGGGCGAGCGAGGAGGTACGTCGGCAGTTGGACAGCGAGCGTCAGGCGCTGGTGAGTCAGCGTGACATCTGCGCCGAACAGATGCGCCTGATCGAGCGCCTGCAGGATCGTCTGACACTTAGCGCGGCGCGCTGTGCGCAGCTCGAGACCTTCCAGGCAAAGGGCGCGTAGATAAATCAAACTTCGCCAGACCCGCGCTTTCTTCTGTAGACACCGTTACGGAGAACGCACCATGAGCGAACAGAAACGTCCCCACCCTACGCAAGGGCCTCACTCCTCCGACAAGGCGTCCAGCAAGCAGGACCTGGGTTTTGATCCGGACTCCCCTGACCTGGAGGATCCGCAAGTCGACCCGCAAGGTCCGGCAAAGCCACCTCGCGATCACGAAAAGAAAGGTAAGTAACCGAGGCATGATCCCCCGGGCGTGCGCACGCGGCAGCAAGTGCCGCGCCCGCAGCCCGAGGGTTCAGCTGTCGAGCTGACGCGCCGCGTCTACGCCGGCACTGGACAACTTGATTGGATAACGCACGCTGATCTGGTGATCGGCATCGACATTGACGCTGCCATCATGGATCAAGCCGGCCTCCTGAAGCGTCTTGAGCATGCCGGCCACGGCCTTTTCGCCGCGGTAGTTGTCCAGTACTTCCTTACCCAGACCTTCAGGATGGGCATGCAGTAGCCGAGTCAGTACTTCGGCGCGCAGAGCATCATTACTCATATCAAGCCTCTCTGATTACCTGTGGATCACTTGCCGTGCTTGGCCTGAAGCTGTTTGGCATGCTCCAGGTGCTTCTCGAGGGTGGGCAGGGTTTCGCTGGCGAAGGCCTTGAGCTCCGGCTTGTCGGACGATGCGGCTTCCTTCTTGAACAGCTCCACGGCTTTCTCGTGGGCATCGACCTGATTGTTGACATAGGACTTGTCGAACGACTCGTCGCGCCATTCCAGGATCATCTTCTTGACCTTGTCGGTGAGCGCAGCCTCGTCAGGCACGCTGATATCCAGCTTGCGGGCGATGTCACCGAGTTTCTGGTTGGCCTGGGTGTGATCGGTGACCATCTGCTGGGCGAAGGTCTTGATCTCGGCATCCTTGCTCTTTTCCAGCGCCAGGTTGCCGGTTACGACTTCAGCGATACCGGCCTCGGTCGCGGCATCGACGAAGTCGTCGGATGAAGCGGCCATCACCTGCATCGAGGCAAGGCCCATGGCCATGCACAGACCGGCTCGCTTGAGGAACAGAGTATTCATGTGTCTCTCCTTGTCCGTGGTCGCGACATCGGTGTCGCAGACGGTTGAGCGTCGATCGGCGGCGAAAGTTTGAAATTTCTCACCGGCGTCATGCTCGGCGGGAGAGGAAGGGGGTTGCAAGTAAATTGTTATAACGTAACATTTGCGTGAATCAGCTTGCCTCAGGAAACGTACCGTGATCCGCAGAAACCCTTCCGGCCACCTCCCGCAAATCGCCGAATCGGCCTACATCGACAAGACCGCGATCATCTGCGGCAAGGTCATCATCAAGGACAATGTGTTCGTCGGCCCCTACGCGGTCATTCGCGCCGACGAGGTGGACGGCACCGGTGACATGGAGCCGATCGTCATTGGTGCCAACTCCAACATTCAGGATGGCGTGGTCATCCACTCCAAATCCGGCGCGGCGGTGAGTATCGGTGAATACACCTCCATCGCCCACCGCTCCATCGTGCATGGCCCCTGCGTCGTCGGCGATCGGGTGTTCATCGGTTTCAACAGCGTGCTGTTCAATTGCCGCGTGGGTGATGGCAGCGTCGTGCGTCACAACTCGGTGGTCGATGGTCGCGACCTGCCGGAGCGCTTTTACGTACCGCCCACCGAACATATCGGCCCACACACCGATCTTGACCGTTACCCACCGGTCAGTGTGTCGGCCTCGGAGTTTTCCGAGGATGTCGCCCGCACCAACATCGACCTGGTCCAGGGCTACAAGGCCCTGCAGAACGAGTTCTGATCATGGCCGACTTGCTGATACGCAACGCACGACTGGTCAACGAAGGGCGCGAGTTCGAGGCTGACCTGCTGGTCGCCCGCGGGCGTATCGCCAAGATCGCCGCGAGCATCGAAGGCGTGCGCGCTAAAGTCGAGATCGATGCGCAAGGGCAGTGGTTGCTGCCGGGAATGATCGATGACCAGGTGCACTTTCGTGAACCCGGGGCAGAGCACAAGGGGAACATTGCCAGTGAGTCGCGGGCTGCGGTGGCGGGCGGCATCACCAGTTTCATGGACATGCCCAACACCGACCCGCCAACCCTCACCACTGCGGCGCTGGCCGACAAGAAACGTCGCGCGGCGGCCAGCTCGCAGGCCAACTACGGCTTTCACTTCGGCGTCAGTCGCGACAACCTGGACACCATCGCCGCGCTCGACCCGCGTGAAGTCGCCGGGGTCAAGGTGTTCATGGGCGCGTCCACCGGCAACATGCTGGTGGACGACCCGCAGGTGCTCGAGCGGCTGTTCATCTATTGCCCGACCATCCTGCTGGCCCACTGCGAACACACCCCGAGCATCCTGGCCAACGAGACGCTGTGGCGGGAGCGCCATGGCGAATTCATTCCTGCGGCCGCTCATCCGCTGATTCGCGATGCCGATGCCTGCTATCGCTCCTCGTCACTGGCCGTGGACATGGCCAGGCGTTTCGGCACGCGCCTGCATGTGCTGCATCTGACCACCGCGCGAGAACTGGCACTGTTCGCCCCAGGTCCCGTACACAACAAGCACATTACCGCCGAGGTCTGCGTACATCACCTGCTGTTCGACGACAGCGACTACGCGCAACTCGGCCATCTGATCAAGTGCAACCCGGCCATCAAGACCCGTGCCGACCGCGATGCACTGCGCCAGGCGCTGGCCGGCGACGTGATCGACGTGATCGGCACCGATCATGCGCCGCACACGCTTGAGGAAAAACGCCGAGTCTATGGCCGCGCGCCCTCGGGCCTGCCACTGGTTCAGCATGCCTTGCCAGCTGCGCTGGAGCTGGTCGGCGAGGGCGTGCTGAGCCTGACCCAGGTAGTCGACAAGACCAGCCACGCCGTGGCCCGCCTGTTCGCCATCCGCGAGCGCGGTTTTCTGCGCGAAGGCTACTGGGCCGACCTGGCGCTGGTCGAGCGCCTGGCGCAACCGCGCCAGGTCGCCGACGACCCGATCCTGGCCCGCTGTGGCTGGACACCCTTTCAGCATCGACACCTGCGGCATGTGGTGCGCACCACCGTGGTATCCGGCCAGCTCGCCTGGCATCAGGGCCAGGTGCAGCCACGCTGCCAGGGCCTGCCGCTGATGTTCGATCGATGACCCTTTATTGCACGAGTGTGCCCCATGACTGAAGAAGACTTGCTCGGCCAGCCGGCCGAGGCCTACATGAACGAACCCCAGCGCCAGTACTTTCGTAACCTGTTGCTGGGGCAGCGGGTGGAGTTGCAGGAGCGTATAGAGCAGGATTTCCAGGCGCTGCGCGAGCAGGAAGTGCACAGCGATCCGGCCGACCTGGGCAGTGCCGAAGAGGAACGACACTGGCAGTTGCGCACCCTTGAGCGGGAAAAGCGCCTGCTGGACAAGATCGACCAGGCGCTGGAGCGCCTGGCCAAGGGGGATTACGGCTGGTGCGAAGAGACCGGTGAGCCGATCGGCCTGCGCCGCCTGCTGCTGCGTCCCACCGCGACCCTGTGCATCGAGGCCAAGGAGCGGCAGGAGCTCAGAGAGCGGCATTTGCGCGACGATGCTTAATCGACCTCTACCGCCTGGGCATGGAGCTGCCAGCGCACCGAGCTGACGCCTTTCTCCAGGCTCACCCGGCTGACCAGGCGCTCGAGTTGTGCAGGCGCCTGTGGGGTGCCCAGCAGTTCGGCGCGCACTTCCAGGCGCAGCGGGTCGTGCAGGTCTTCGCTGTGCAGCGACTGCAGGCGCAGGCCTGGGTCACTGAGGCTGTGCAGCATCAGGCTGCGCACCTGGATCTCGTCTTCGGCCCGGCAGACGATGCGCACCTCGAAGCGTTGCTCGACTTCACTGGCGGGCACCACGTCCTGACGGTCCAGGCGCTGGGCGATGTCGCGCAACAGGATATTGGCACACAGCACCACCAGGCTGCCCAGGGTTGCTTCCAGCAACAGCCCCAGGCTGCACAGCACGCCAATGGCCGCGGTGCACCAGAGCGTGGCGGCAGTGTTCAGGCCGCGCACGTTGAAACCATCACGCATGATCACGCCACCACCGAGAAAGCCGATCCCGGACACCACATACGCGGCGATGCGCGAGGCGTCGCTGGGTTCCATGCCGGGTACCGCCTGGGTCATCAGTACGAACAGGCAGGCACCGGTGCTGACCAGCGCATTGGTGCGAAGGCCGGTCAGACGCTGGCGTAGTTGACGTTCGGCGCCGATCAGGGCACCGAGTACGAGGGCCACGCTGACGCGCAGCAGAAATACTTTCCAATCCATAGCAAACCTCTTTCCACGGGCAATGGCCCGCGCATACGCCACTGGCAAGCGTGACGCCGATGAAATGAATGAGCGCGCAGGACCACGACACTCGCCGGCATGAGCTGGCTGAGCGGGAAAGAAGAGGGGAGATCTGCCTTTGCAGGCGAGATGGACCGCCGTCTACCGTATTCGGCAAGACAGCGGCAGGAATGCTGCCGGACTAGCTTGCCGTGTGGACCTGTCGCAATCGACTGGGGCTACTGTCCAATGCAGGACTCCTGTAGGGGATGCATAAGTGCGTCGCGGACCTTACGCCTGCAGTTGCGCAGAATCAAGGCCGAATTCATGACAATTGCTTCATTGCCGAAACCTCCTACCGTTTCCGATGCGTTCGTCAGCGGTGGTAACCTTGGCGCCTGTAATTATCTACGCCGGACTGTCTCATGCTGTTCAACATCGCCGTGCTGCTCGCCACGTTGGTGGCCATGGAGGGTGTCGGCACGCTGGCCCACAAGTACGTCATGCACGGCTGGGGCTGGTGGCTGCATCGCTCGCACCATGAGCCGCACCTGGGTGTGCTCGAGACCAATGACCTCTACCTGGTGGCGCTGGCCCTGATCGCTGCTGGCCTGATGGCGCTGGGCAAGGCCGGCTACGCGCCCCTGCAGTGGGTCGGCGCAGGTGTCGCGGGCTATGGAGTGCTGTACGTGCTGGCCCACGACGGTTTCTTCCATCGGCACTGGCCGCGTAAACCCAAACCCATGCAGCGCTACCTCAAACGCCTGTACCGGGCGCACCGGCTTCATCACGCGGTGAAAGGGCGCGAGGGTAGCGTGTCGTTCGGCTTTTTCTACGCGCCACCGCTGCGCGAGCTCAAGCGCCAGTTGCGCGCGCGGCGAGGTGATTGAGTCGCGCAGGATTCAATTCGCGGTTTCCTGCGCGGCAATGGCTTCTTTGTGTCCCCGACTCACCCACCAACCAAAGGCGGCGGCCGTGAAGAACATGATCAGGCTGTAGATCGCTGCCGGCACGGCCATGGTGGCGTTGTTCAGCAGGCTGGGGCTCAGCGCCAGCGCGATGGCCAAGGTGCCATTGTGAATGCCGATTTCCATGCCGATGGCAATTGCCTGGCGTTTCGGGATGCGCAACAGGCGCGGCACCCAATACCCCAACCCCAGGCTGATCACGTTGAACAGCAGCGCGGCGACCCCCACCACCGGCGCGTACTCCACCACCGTCTGCCAGTCCTTGGCCAGTGCCAGGACGATGGTGAAGGCCAGGAACAACGCCGCTACCAGCTTCATCGGCTTCTCCATCCGCGCGGCAAAGCTCGGTGCGTAGCGGCGGATCAGCATGCCCAGGCCCACAGGCAGCAAGACGATGGCGAAGACCTGCATGACCTTGGCGAATTGCAGCGGGATGGCCTGGTCCGACTCCATGAAGTAGATCAGCGACAGGTTGACCAGCAGTGGCATGGTGAGGATGGCGATCAGCGAGTTGACTGCCGTCAGCGTGATGTTCAGTGCCACGTCGCCATGTGCCAGGTGGCTGAACAGGTTCGCGGTGGTCCCGCCCGGCGATGCGGCCAAGAGCATCAGGCCCACTGCCAGCGCGGCCTCCAGGCCAAACCCGTTGGCGATCAGGAAGCAGATGAACGGCAGCAACAGGATCTGACAGGCCAGGCCGACCAGCACGGGCTTGGGATACTTCACCACTCGGGCGAAGTCGGCGAGGGTCAGCGACAACCCCAGGCCCAGCATGATGATGCCCAGGGCGATGGGCAGGAAGGCAGTCAGCAAGGGGGAGGCGGTCATCGGCATGCTCGTGGGCGAGGGATTCCGGAGAGTGTAGGCAGGCTCCGTCGATCAGCTAATCGCAAAGTGCCAGCCTTTGGTAACTGATTATTTCCGGATGAGCCGCACCTCGCCGCGACCTGACGCGTTGCGATGGACTGCCGAGCACAGTAGGATTCGCGCTTTTGCCGAAGGATTAGCTCGTCATGTCGTTCCAGCAAGGTCTGCTCGCCACTCCGGTGCCGGCCCACGCCCGTCACCTGTTCTTTGCCCTGCATACGGGGGAGGCGCTGCCTGCCGTTCTGGATGCCTTGTTGCAGCAAGTCGACGGCCACAGCCTGATCCTGGCCGTCGGCGCGCCGCTGGCCAAGGCACTGGGGCGCGATGTCCCGGGCTTGCGCAGCTTCCCGCAGTTGGACGCAGCGGTCGAAAACCCGGCCACCCAGCATGCCCTGTGGCTCTGGTTGCGTGATGACGCGCGTGGTGATCTGTTCCTGCGTGCTCAAGCCCTGGAGCAGGCCCTGGCGCCGGCATTCACGCTGGTCGACAGTGTCGATGGTTTTCTGCACCACGGCGGACACGACCTGACCGGCTATGAAGACGGCACCGAAAACCCGCGGGACAACGATGCTGTCGACGCAGCCATCGTGGCGGGCGAGCAAGCGGGCCTGGCAGGTTCCAGTTTCGCTGCGTTCCAGCTGTGGAAACACGACCTCAACTACTTCAAGTCGCTGCCTCAGCCAGAGCAGGACGACATCATTGGCCGTCGCCTGAGCGACAACGAGGAACTGGAAGACGCGCCGGAGTCGGCCCACGTCAAGCGTACCGCGCAGGAAAGCTATGACCCCGCGGCCTTCATGGTGCGCCGTTCGGTGGCCTGGGCCGACAACCGTGGCGCAGGGCTGGCTTTCGTTGCTCTGGGCCGTTCGTTCGATGCCTTCGAAATCCAGCTGCGGCGCATGAGTGGCCTGGAAGATGGCGTGGTCGATGCCTTGTACCGCTTCAGCCGACCACTGACCGGCGGCTACTACTGGTGCCCGCCAATGGGAGCTGAAGGCCTGGACCTGCGCCTGTTGCTCGGTTAAATATCCCGATACAGAATCGCTGCGCATCGCGGGGTAGAGCGACTAGCCTTGAAGGTTTCCCCCTGTAACCGGGAGCCTCCTTCATGTACGCACGTCGCGATGTCCTGCGCGCCAGCGCCGCGCTTGGCGCGCTGGCCCTGAGCCCTTGGCTGCGCGCCGAGTCCGCCAGCGGCCTGCTGACCCGCAAGATCCCCTCCACCGGGGAGGCCTTGCCGGTCATCGGTGCCGGCACTTCCGGCAGTTTCGAGGTCCAGGCCGGCTCTGACCAGTACCAACAGCTCAAGGCTGTGCTCGAGGCGTTCTTCAAAGGCGGCGGCAAGGTCATCGACACCTCGCCTAACTACGGCGGTGCCGACGCCATTCTCGGCCAGTTGCTGGAGGAGGGCGGCTGGCACCGTCAGTGCTTCATCGCCACCAAGATCGCCGCCGACAGCCGCGACGCCGCCGAACGGCAATGGGCGCAAAGCCTGTCCAGCCTGCGCACCGACAAGGTCGACTTGCTGCAGATCCACAACCTGCGCGATTGGCAGACCCAGCTCCCCTATGCCCGGGAGTTGAAGCAGCAAGGCAAGACGCGCTATGTGGGCATCACTCACTATCTCAACAGCGGCCAGGATGAGGTGGCGCGCATCGTGCGCAGCGAGCCGCTGGATTTCATCCAGATCAACTACTCGGTGAACGCCCCGGATGCCGCGCGCGAGCTGCTGCCGCTGTGCCAGGACAAAGGCGTCGCGGTGCTGGTCAACCGTGCTTTCGACGACGGCCGGCTGTTCGCCCGGGTCAAAGGTCAGGCATTGCCGGGGTGGGCGGCCGAGGCGGGTATCGGCAGCTGGGCGCAGATGTTCCTGAAGTTCGCCATCAGTCATCCGGCGGTGACCACGGTAATTCCTGCGACCGGCCGACCGGACCGTCAGCTCGACCAGCTCAAGGCTGGCAGCGGGCCGCTGCTGAGCGAAGCCCAGCGCCAGGCGCTGATCAAGCAATTTGCCTGACGCCATGAATGGCTGGCGGCGGCGCCTGGACCAGAGCCTCAACATCCAGCCCGGCGAAGGCCCGGCAGTGGTCGCGGGTCTTGCGCTTTTCTACCTGCTGTTCACCGGTTATTTCATGCTGCGCCCGGTCCGCGAGACCATGGGAGTGGCCGGTGGCGTGGACAATCTGCAATGGCTGTTCACCGGTACCTTCATTGCCACCCTGGCCTGCCTGCCGCTATTCGGATGGCTTGCTTCACGGGTGAAGAGGCGACGCATCCTGCCGTGGACCTACGCCTTCTTCACCAGCAACCTGCTGTTGTTTGCTGTGCTCTTTGCCCGCGACCCGGACGACCTCTGGAATGCACGGGCTTTTTATATCTGGCTGTCGGTTTTCAACCTGCTGGCCATCTCCCTGGCCTGGAGCGTACTGGCAGACCTGTTTTCCAGCGAGCAGGGCAAGCGCCTGTTCGGCCTGCTCGCGGCGGGTGCAAGCCTTGGCGGCCTGAGCGGGCCGATTCTTGGCACGCTGCTGGTTTCTCCCCTCGGGCACGCTGGTTTGTTGGTGCTGGCGGGCGTCTGCCTGCTTGGCAGCACAGGCGCTGCGCTGTACCTGCAACACTGGCGTGAGCTGAATCCGCTGCCGACCAGCACCGCGCATCCGGCCTCGCGGCCGCTGGGCGGCAATCCGTTTTCCGGCGCCACCGCCGTGCTGCGGTCGCCTTACCTGTTGGGTATCGCGTTGTTCGTCGTACTGCTGGCCAGCGTCAGCACGTTCCTGTATTTCGAGCAGGCCCGTATCGTCAGCGAGACGTTCAGCGACCGGACACGCCAGACACAGGTCTTCGGCCTGATCGATACGGTCGTGCAAACCCTGGCGATACTCACCCAGGTCTTTCTCACCGGACGCCTGGCCCGGCGCCTGGGTGTCGGCGTGCTACTGGTCGGCGTGCCCCTGGTGATGGCGGTCGGTTTCCTATGGCTGGCGCTGGCGCCGGTATTTGCAGTGTTCGTCTTCGTGATGGTCATGCGTCGTGCGGGTGAGTACGCCCTGGTTCGCCCGGGGCGGGAGATGCTCTTTACCGTGTTGCCCGCCGAAGAGAAATACAAAGCCAAGAACTTCATCGACACCGTGGTCTACCGGGGTGGCGATGCCTTGAGCGGTTGGGTCAAGCGTGGCCTGGACCTGCTTGGCGAGCATCCGCAGCTGGCGATGTCGATCGGCGCCATCCTTGCGCTTGGCTGGGGGATTACAGGCGCCTGGTTGGGCCGTCGCCAGCGCAGCCTCGAAAACGCCCCCTGAGCGCAATGCACCTCGCGCCAAATACACCGCCCTGCACCTTTAGCGCCGCCGGTCTGGCGGCTCGGTAATAAACCGAATCCCCTGTTGCCGCTGAGCTCCGAACTTATGTACGGCAAACGCCCGTACATATCCCACAGCCACAAGAGGTGCAAGACCATGGCCAATAACCAGAACAAGACTGGCAGTCAGGGTGGTACCAAAAATCCTGGCAACTTCGCCAACGACCGGGAAAAAGCGTCTGAAGCCGGTCGCAAAGGTGGCCAGCAGTCCGGTGGCAACAAGCAGACCGACGACATGGGCCGCAAGGGCGGCCGTTCGTAAGTGATGCTGCGCGGTGCCGGGGTAACTCGGCACCGCAACAGAGGCAGACCAGGCGGCGGCCTGAAACCACCCAGCTTACAATCTTTAACACAAATATCAAATGAGACTAAATTGACTCATTAATGGTCGGTTAGTACCATTCGAGCCGTTTTTATCAAAGGCTCGGTGAGCAGAAATGAGCAATTTGCGTGCAACAGCATTGGCCAGCTGCCTGGCAGCCACCTTGGTACTGGCGGGCTGTGGGGGGGCTGAAGAACCTCAGGCCGGCGCCCAGAGCGCCTTACCCGTACAAACCCTGACCGTCGCCAGCGAGGCGCTGACCTTGAGTTCCACGTTGCCCGGCCGGGTGGAGCCGATGCGTGTCGCTGAAGTGCGCGCCCGGGTGGCCGGTATCGTCCTGCACAAGCGCTTCGAAGAAGGCGCCGACGTCAAAGCCGGCGATGTGCTTTTCCAGATCGACCCGGCGCCCTTCAAGGCTTCGCTGTCGCGTGCCGAGGGTGACCTGGCACGTGCCCAGGCGGTGCGTCAGGAAGCGCAGGCACGGGTCAAGCGCTACGCACCGCTGGTGAAGATCGAAGCGGTCAGCCAGCAGGACTTCGACACCGCCAGCGCCGACCTGCGTAGCGCGGAAGCGGCGATTCGTTCGGCCCAGGCCGATGTAGAAACGGCACGTCTCAACCTCGGCTACGCCACGGTCAAGGCGCCGATCTCCGGTCGTATCGGCCGCGCCCTGGTGACCGAAGGTGCGCTGGTCGGGCAGGGCGACGCGACACTGATGGCGCGTGTCCAGCAGCTCGATCCGATCTATGTCGACTTCACCCAGTCCGCCGCCGATGCCCTGCGTTTGCGCCAGGCCCTGAAGGACGGCGCACTGGCCAGCGGCAGCGATCAGCACCTCACGGCACGGGTCGAAGGCACCGATTACGAGCGCTCCGGGCAACTGGTCTTCACCGATGTCTCGGTCGATCGCGGCACCGGCCAGGTCACCCTGCGCGGACGCTTCGACAACGCTGACGGCATCCTGCTGCCAGGCATGTACGTGCGCGTACACACCCCACAAGGCACCGACAACCGCGCCATTCTCGTGCCGCAACGTGCGGTGCAGCGCGGCGCTGATGGCCAGGCACGGGTGATGTTGGTGGGTGCAGACGGCATGGCCGAGGCCCGGGGCGTGCAGACCGGCACCATGCATGGTTCGCGCTGGCTGATAACCGAGGGTTTGCAGCCGGGTGATCAGGTCATCGTCGGCAGCCCGGCGGGTCTGGCGCCAGGCATGCCGGTGGCAGTGTCGGCAACCCAGCAAGCCGCGGCGCGATAAGGCGAGGAAAGCACGATGTCCACGTTCTTCATCAATCGTCCGAACTTCGCCTGGGTCGTGGCGCTGTTCATCTCACTGGCCGGCCTGCTGGTGATTCCGTCATTGCCGGTTGCGCAATACCCCAGCGTCGCACCGCCGCAGATCACCATTACCGCCACCTATCCCGGGGCTTCGGCCAAGGTGCTGGTGGAGTCGGTCACCAGTGTCATCGAAGAGTCGCTCAACGGCGCCAAGAACCTGCTGTACTTCGAGTCGACCAACAACTCCAACGGCATCGCCGAGATCGTCGTCACCTTCGAGCCGGGCACCGAACCTGAGCTGGCCCAGGTCGACGTGCAGAACCGCCTGAAGAAAGCCGAGGCGCGGCTGCCGCAGGCGGTGACCACCCAAGGTGTCGAAGTCGAACAGACCAGCGCTGGCTTCCTGCTGATCTACGCCCTGAGCTACACCGACGCGGCCAGCCATGGCGACACCACTCAACTGGGCGATTATGCCGCGCGCAACATCAACAACGAGCTGCGACGCATCCCGGGGGTGGGCAAATTGCAGTTCTTCTCCTCGGAAGCGGCCATGCGCGTGTGGATCGATCCGCAGAAGCTGGTTGGCTACGGGCTGTCGATCGACGATGTCGGCAATGCCATCCGCGGTCAGAACGTGCAGGTGCCGGCCGGTGCCTTCGGCAGTGCGCCGGGTAGCAGCCAGCAAGAGCTGACCGCGACCCTGGCGGTGCATGGCACCCTGGACGATCCGCAGGCCTTCGGCCGTGTAGTGCTGCGCGCCAATCCCGATGGCTCGATGGTGCGCCTGGCCGATGTCGCACGGCTGGAGGTCGGCAGCGAAAGCTACAACTTCTCCTCGCGCCTCGATGGCAAGCCGGCGGTGGCCGGGGCGGTGCAATTGGCCCCCGGGGCCAACGCCCTGCAGACCGCGGCACGAGTCAAGGCGCGCCTGGCCGAGCTGTCCGAGTTCTTCCCCGAAGGTGTCGAATACTCTGTGCCCTACGACACCTCGCGTTTCGTCGACGTGGCCATCGAGAAAGTCATCCATACCCTGATCGAGGCGATGGTACTGGTGTTCCTGGTGATGTTCCTGTTCCTGCAGAACATCCGCTACACCTTGATCCCGTCGATCGTCGTGCCGGTTTGCCTGCTCGGCACCTTGCTCGTGATGAAGCTGCTCGGTTTCTCGGTGAACATGATGACCATGTTCGGCATGGTCCTGGCCATCGGCATCCTGGTCGACGATGCCATCGTCGTGGTGGAGAACGTCGAGCGGATCATGGCCGAGGAGGGCCTTGGGCCTAGGGAGGCGACGGTCAAGGCCATGGGTCAGGTGTCCGGCGCGATCATCGGTATCACGCTGGTACTGTCAGCGGTGTTTCTGCCGCTGGCGTTCATGTCCGGCTCGGTGGGGGTGATCTACCAGCAGTTCTCGCTGTCGCTGGCCGTGTCGATCCTGTTCTCGGGTTTCCTGGCGCTGACGTTCACCCCGGCGCTGTGCGCCACGCTGCTCAAGCCGGTGCCCCAGGGGCATCATGAGAAACGCGGTTTCTTTGGCGCATTCAACCGCGGCTTTGCCCGCCTGACCGCACGCTACTCTTCACTCAACAGCGCCTTCGTGGCGCGCGCCGGCCGCTTCATGCTGGTGTATGCGGGGATTCTTGTGGTGCTGGGGTACTTCTACCTGCGCCTGCCCGAATCGTTCGTGCCCGTGGAAGACCAGGGCTACGCCATTGTCGATGTGCAACTGCCGCCAGGCGCCAGCCGGGTGCGCACCGATGCCACGGGCCAGGCGCTGGAGCAGTTCCTGATGTCACGCGAGGCCATTGCTTCGGCGTTTCTGGTCAGCGGCTTCAGCTTCTCGGGCATGGGCGAGAACGCGGCGCTGGCATTCCCGACGTTCAAGGACTGGTCCGAGCGCAGCTCGCAACAGTCGGTGGATGCCGAAACCCAGGTCATCAACGCGCAGTTCGCGGCGCACGGTGACGGCAGCATCATGGCAGTGAACCCGCCACCGATCGATGGCCTGGGCAACTCTGGCGGGTTCGCCCTGCGGCTGCTCGACCGCGGCAACCTGGGGCGCGAAGCGTTGCTGGCCGCGCGTGACAAGATCTTGCAACAGGCCAACGGCAACCCGGCGATCCTCTACGCGATGATGGAAGGCCTGGCCGAGGCGCCGCAATTGCGGGTCGATATCGACCGTGAGAAGGCCCGCGCCCTGGGCGTGACCTTCGAGAGCATCAACAGCACCCTGTCGGCGGCGTTCGGTTCGCAGGTGATCAACGACTTTACCAACGCCGGACGTCAGCAGCGCGTGGTGGTCCAGGCCGAGCAAGGCGAGCGGATGACCCCGGAAGCGGTGCTGCGCCTGTATGCGCCGAACAACGAAGGGCAGCAGGTGCCGTTCAGCGCCTTCGTCACCACGCGCTGGG
Source organism: Pseudomonas sp. S44 (assembly GCF_016624805.1). Taxonomy (NCBI): domain Bacteria; kingdom Pseudomonadati; phylum Pseudomonadota; class Gammaproteobacteria; order Pseudomonadales; family Pseudomonadaceae; genus Pseudomonas; species Pseudomonas sp. S44. The sequence continues at coordinate 314,251 of NZ_JACVTY010000001.1, read as the reverse complement.
AAGAAGGCCCGGTGCAGATCGTGCGCTACAACGGCTACCCCTCGATCCGTATTGCAGGGGACGCGGCCCCAGGCTACAGCACCGGTCAAGCGATGGCCGAGATGGAGCATCTGGTCAGCGACCTGCCACCCGGCATCGGGTATGCCTGGACCGGGCTCTCGTATCAGGAAAAAGTCTCCAGCGGCCAGGCCAGCAGCCTGTTCGCGCTGGCCATCCTGGTGGTGTTCCTGCTGCTGGTGGCGTTGTACGAGAGCTGGTCGATCCCGCTGACCGTGATGCTGATCGTGCCGATCGGTGCCTTGGGCGCGGTATTGGCGGTGATGGTGGTCGGCCTGCCCAACGATGTCTACTTCAAGGTCGGCCTGATCACCATCATTGGCCTGGCAGCGAAGAACGCGATCCTGATCGTCGAGTTCGCCAAGGATCTGGTGGAGAAGGGCCACAGCCTGCGTGAAGCGGCCATCGAAGCTGCGCGCCTGCGTTTTCGACCGATCGTGATGACGTCGATGGCCTTCATCCTCGGCGTGGTACCGCTGGCTATCGCGTCCGGCGCCGGGGCTGCGAGTCAGCGGGCGATCGGCACCGGGGTGATCGGCGGCATGCTCAGCGCGACGTTGCTGGGGGTGGTGTTCGTGCCGATCTGTTTCGTCTGGGTGTTGTCGCTGCTCAAGCGCAGGGCCGGCAAGGTTACTGAGCAACGTCCTGTCGAGGTACCGGAGTGATGGTCATGGGTAAAGGAATCGCCCCCTTGGCGATGGCGTTGATGCTGGCAGGTTGTTCGATGGCGCCGCAGTACCAACGCCCCGAGGCGCCGATCCCGGCGCAATGGCACGACGGCGCGGCAGCGCAAGGGCAGAGCGTGGAGCAACTGGACTGGCAGGCGTTCGTGGTCGACCCGGGCCTGCGCCAGCTGATCAGCAGCGCTCTGGACAACAACCGCTCGCTGCGCCAGACCTTGCTCGATATCGAGCAGGCCCGTGCCCAGTACCGGATCCAGCGCGCCGATCGTGTACCGGGCTTGAATGCCGGCGCGTCGGGCAATCGCCAGCACCAACCAGCGAGCCTGGCGGCCGACGGACGCAGCGGTGTGGCCAGCACCTATCAGGTCGGCCTTGCCTTGCCCGAATACGAATTGGACCTGTTCGGTCGGGTCAAGAGCCTGAGCGATGCGGCACTGGAGCAGTACCTGGCCACGGAGGAGGCCGGTCGAGCCGCGCGCCTGGCGCTGATCGCCGAGGTCAGCCAGGCCTACCTCACCCTGGATGGCGCGCAGCGCCGCCTGACCCTGACCCGCCAGACGCTGGCCAGCCGCGAGGACTCACTGGCTCTGGTCGGCCAACGTCGCGCTGCCGGTACCGCCACGGCACTGGACCATCAGGAAGCGCTGGGCTTGGTCGAACAATCCCGCGCGGAGCTTGAGAGCACCCAGCGCCAGCAGCGCCAGGCCTTCAATGCGCTGGTGCTGCTGGTCGGCAGTGCCGATGCGGCCAGGGACATACCGGTATCTGCCGGCGAAGCCCCCCAAGTGCTGCAGGACATCGCACCGGGTGCACCTTCGGCGCTGCTCGAACGGCGCCCTGACATTCTCGCTGCCGAGCACCGGCTGCGAGCCCGCAACGCCGATATCGGCGCGGCCCGCGCGGCGTTCTTCCCGAGGATCAGCCTCACCGGCAGCTTCGGTACCTCGAGCGCACAGATGTCGGGGCTGTTCGACGGTGGCTCGCGTAGCTGGAGCTTCATGCCACAACTGTCGTTGCCGCTGTTCGATGGCGGGCGCAACCGTGCCGGGCTGGATCTTGCGCAGGTACGCAAGGACTCGGCAGTGGCGGCCTACGAGGGCACAGTACAGACGGCATTTCGCGAAGTGGCCGATGCGCTTGCAGCCAGCGACACGCTGCGCCGAGAGGAAGCGGCGCGCAGCGCGCTGGTCGAGACCAGCCGGGCAACCCTGGAGCTGGCAAGGGCGCGCTATCAGGGCGGGATAGACAATCACCTGCGCTACCTGGATGCGCAGCGCAGCAGCTATGTGAACGAGTCAACGCTGATCGACGCCAGCACCCAGCGCCAGATTGCCCTGGTCGACCTGTTCCGTGCGTTGGGTGGGGGGTGGCCTGCGCCCAAGGGCTGAAGGGCTCCTTTGGTTGGACGATCCAACCGTTCGGCCCCTGGACCTTGTGTCCTGGGGCCTTTTTTTTGCCAGTTTTCAGGCCTGGACCCTGGCCCCTTGCAGGAACAACTGCTCCAGTGCCTGCGCCGAATTGGCGCTGGCTGCACGGCCGCGCCGTTCGGCGTCGACCATGCCGAAGATCATGGTCAGGAACATCTCGGTGAATACCGCGGCGCTGATGTCGATGCGCAGCGTACCCATCTGCTGGGCGCGCAGGAAGAATGCATCCATGGCCTGGGTGTAGGTGTCCCAACGACGGTCGTCGCCGTCGCCGAGCAAGGTGTCGGGGCGGTACTGGAACATCAGGAAGACCAGCATCTCGCGGTGCTTGAGATGCTCGGTGATCAGGTAGCGTATCGCCTGCAGTGGCTCGGCGTTGGCCAGGTCGGCTTCTTCGATGACCTGGTTCAGCACGCGCTCGCCGTGCTTCTCGAGCATGTCCACGAGATTGTCGCGGGTACCGCAGAAGCGGTGCAGGGTGGCCTTGCTGATGCCGGCGGTCTCGGCCAGCTCCTTGAGCGTGGCGCGCGGCTGGACGACGATGGCGTGGGCAAGTGCCTTGAGCAGGCGTTCGTCGTGGGGGGTGGGTTGCATCTGGGTTCCTCGCGTGGATCGCATGGAACCCATTGTGCAGAAAATACCGGGCTGTTCAATGTTTTCGAGATGAAAATGCCTCATGTGAGACTTTTCTGGCTCGAGCGATTGAAAAAGCCCGGGTCCAGGCTAGTGCGGCGCGCGCACGATGGTCTTGAGCAGGTCTTCCGGGCTGATGTGCCCAACCACCTGGCTCACCGCGCTGCCGGGGGTAGGCAGGTCGATGATGTGGCCTTTCATCCGACCGACCACGTGCATTTCGCACGGCTTGCAGTCGAATTTCAGGGTCAGCACTTCGTCGCCATGAATCAGCTGCATTGGCGCGACCTTGGTTCGTACACCGGTAACGCCCTTGGCCTGCTTGGGGCACAGGTTGAAGGAGAAGCGCAGGCAGTGCTTGGTGATCATCACCGGCACGTCCCCGTGTTCCTCATGAGCCTCGAACGCAGCATCGATCAACTTCACCCCATGGCGATGATAGAAGTCACGGGCTTTCTGGTTGTAGACGTTGGCCAGGAACGACAGGTGCGCTTCGGGATAGACCGGTGGCGGACTGGTCTCGGCCTTGCGGCTGCCGCGCGGGTGCGCCTTGACCCGCGCCTCGGTGAGCGCCTCGATAGCCTCACGGCGCAGGGCCTTGAGCTGAGAGTTGGGGATGAAATACGCCTGCGGGGCATCGAGCTCAATGGCCTCGGCGTGGTACTGGGTGGTACCCAGTTGGCCCAGCAGGTCGTGCAACTGATCCAGCGCCTGCTGCGGCTTGTTGGCTGCGCCGAACGGGCCGTCCAGGGCAACCTGCACGGTGATGCCTTCCTCGCTGGTGACGCTCAGCGCCAGGCGTTGCTCGGTCAGCACGGCCTGCCACTGAACCGCGACGCGACGCTCGGAGGAGGTGCGTTGCAGCGCCTGTTGCCAGTTATGGTCGAGGTTGCGTGACAGGGGGTGGTTCGGTCGCAGCTTGTGCAAACCTTCGGGCATCTCGTTGGGCTCGACGCGATAACGGTAGCGTGTCTGGCCGTCTTCCTCGAACTCGCCACGCGGCTCGGCGATGTTGGCCCGGAAGCCCACCACTTCGCGCTTGACCAGCACGTTCAAACCGTCGCCGTTGGTCAGCGGCACCTCGGTCACCACCATCAGGTCACGCTTGCCGACCTTTTCCACCACACCTACCGGCAAGCCGGTGAAGGTGGGCGAATCGAAGGCACCGATGTCGATCTTGCGGTCGCTGACGAAGTAGTCGGTGCTGCCGCGGTGGAAGGTCTTGTCTGGATCGGGTACGAAGAAGTGCTGGGTACGACCGCTCGACGCGCGGGCCAGGTCCGGGCGATCTTCGAGAATCGCATCCAGCTCCTTGCGGTAGTGGGCGGTGATGTTCTTCACATAACCCATGTCCTTGTAGCGCCCTTCGATCTTGAACGAGCGCACGCCGGCGTCGACCAGGTCGCGAAGGTTGGCGGTCTGGTTGTTGTCCTTCATCGACAGCAGGTGCTTTTCGAAAGCGACCACCCGGCCCTGGTCGTCCTTGAGGGTGTAGGGCAGGCGACAGGCCTGCGAGCAATCGCCGCGGTTGGCGCTGCGACCGGTCTGGGCGTGGGAGATGTTGCATTGGCCGGAGAAGGCCACGCACAAGGCGCCGTGGATGAAGAACTCGATGGCAGCATCGGTCTCGGCGGCGATGGCGCGGATCTGCTGCAGGTTCAGTTCACGCGCCAGCACCAGTTGGGAGAAACCGGCCTGGTCGAGAAACCGGGCCCGCTCGAGCGTACGGATGTCGGTCTGAGTGCTGGCATGCAGCTCGATCGGCGGGATGTCCAGCTCCATCACCCCCAGGTCCTGGACGATCAATGCATCGACACCGGCGTCGTACAGCTGGTGAATCAGCTTGCGTGCAGGCTCCAGCTCATTGTCATGGAGAATGGTATTGATCGTGGTGAAGACCCGCGCGTGATAGCGCCGGGCGAACTCCACCAACTCGGCGATATCGCCGACCTCGTTGCACGCGTTGTGCCGCGCGCCGAAGCTTGGGCCGCCGATGTAGATGGCGTCGGCGCCATGCAGGATGGCCTCGCGGGCGATGGCCACATCGCGGGCAGGGCTGAGCAGTTCCAGGTGATTCTTTGGAAGGGACATGTCGTTATAGGTTCGGGCTGTCACGGTTTAGGGCGGCATTGTAGCGATGAAATGGGCTGGTGGCATCTTTGGGTGCCCACAGGTCTTCCCGGCGGGCAACAATCAGAGCCTCATTGCCTTCAGGCACTCCACCAAACGCAGTGCCGCCGGGGACAGGCTGCACTCGCTGCGGGTAATGACCCCCAACTCGCGCTCCAGCCCTGCTTCGTCCAGTTGCCGGCGAACCAACCGTCCTTCGCCGTCGTCCGCCGACTCCGGCAGCAGCGTAACGCCCAACCCATTGCGCACCAGCGCCAATACCGTCGACATGTAGTTGGCTTCCATGGCCGCTTGCAACACCAGCCCGCGCGCGCGGAACACCTGTTCGATCTGCGCCCGCACGCTGCTGTCGCGCCCGGTGAGGATCATCGGCAGGCCGTCCAGGGCTTGCAGACTGACGGGGCCGGTGGCCAGCGGGTGCCCGGCGGGCACAAACAGGCACAGTCGATCGCGCAGCAGCGGTGTGAAGTCCAGCCCATGGCCGAACTGGCTGCGCACACCCACCCCAAAATCCACATCGCCTTCGCGTACGCGCTCGACGATGCGCTCGGCAACCAGGTCGCGCAGACGCACTTCGACACCTGGATGCAACTGGCGGAACACCGCCAGCCGCTCAGCCAGCGCCCCGGCGCACAGCGAGGGCAGGGCAGCCACGGTGACCACCCCGCGGCGCACCGCCGCCAAGCCCTGGCTGGCACTGACGATATTGGAAAGATCGAGCAGCAGCTTCTCCATTGCCGGCAGCGCCTCGCGCCCTGCGCCCGTGAGGGTGACGTGCCGAGGGCTGCGTTCGAGCAGGGCGACGCCCAGCCAGGTTTCGAGTTGGCGGATCTGTACGGTCAGGGCCGAGGGCGACAGGTGCAGGTCGTCGGCGGCGCGGGCGAAGTTGCCGCGTTGGGCAACGGTGATGAAGGCACGAATATGCTGCAGGGCATTCTTCATTTTGTTTTTTCGAATGTGCGTGGCTTTAAATTGCAATTTACACGCTACCGGACCTCTCCTGATACTCGGGGCAACAACAAAAACAAGCCGGAGTAACCCCATGCTCGCCCTCTATGGCGTCATTACCATTCTGTCCCTGCTGATCGCGGTGATGAGCAAGCGCATCTCGCCCCTGGTCGCGCTGATCGCCTTTCCCGTCGTGGCTGCCTTGCTCGCGGGCTTCGGCCTGCAGACCAGCGGCTTCATTCTCACCGGTATCAAGAATGTCGCCCCGGTGGTCGGCATGTTCATCTTCGCCATCCTGTTCTTCGGGGTGATGACCGATGCCGGCATGCTCGACCCGATCATCGACCGCATCCTGCGCGCCGTCGGCACCCGCCCGACCCGTATCGTCTGCGGTACCGCGCTGCTGGCGTTGCTGGTGCACCTGGACGGCTCGGGGGCGGTGACGTTCCTCGTCACGGTGCCCGCGATGCTGCCGCTGTATACGCGCCTAGGCATCGACCGGCGGGTTCTGGCCTGCGTTGCAGCGATGGCGGCGGGGGTGAACTTCCTGCCCTGGACCGGCCCGGTGCTGCGCTCATCCGCCGCACTGCACGTGCCGGTGGCCGAGCTGTTCCAGCCGCTGATCCCGGTGCAAGTGGTGGGGCTGCTGTTCGTCTTCGGCTGTGCCTACTGGCTGGGCCGACGTGAAGAGAAGCGCCTGGGGCTCATGGCCGGCGCCGATGCCGGCGCGGCACCGCAGCGCATCTTGAGCGCCGATGAACAGGCCCTGCGCCGTACCCACATGTTCTGGCCGAACCTGCTGCTCACCGTGCTGGTGATGGCGGTGATGATCGCCGGCTGGGTCGACCCCGTGGTGATGTTCATGCTCGGCACTGTCGCGGCGCTTTGCCTGAACTACCCGCGTGTCGACCAGCAGCGGGAACGCATCGACGCGCACGCCAAGACGGCCCTGACCATGGCCAGCATCCTGCTTGCCGCAGGTGTGTTCACCGGCATCATGCAGGGCACGGGCATGCTCAAGGCCATGGCCGAGGTGGCGGTGCAACAGATTCCGCCGGGGCACGGGCGACTGATTCCTGCCCTTGTGGGCTTCGTGTCGATGCCGCTCAGCTTGCTGTTCGACCCGGATTCGTTCTACTTCGGTGTCATGCCGGTGATTGCCGAAGTCGGCCGCTCGCTGGGCGTGGACCCGGTGCAGGTGGCCCAGGCGTCGCTGCTCGGGGTCCATACCACCGGCTTCCCGGTCAGCCCGCTGACTCCGGCGACTTTCCTGCTGGTGGGGCTGTGCAAGCTTGACCTTGCCGATCACCAGCGTTTCACCCTGCCATTTCTGTTCGCCGCGTCGGTGCTGATGACCCTGACCGCGCTGGCACTTGGAGTCTTCTGAACATGAACACTTTGCGAATCGGCGCCGGTGCCGGTTATTCCGGTGATCGCCTGGAGCCTGCGGTGGAACTGGCCCGGGATGGGCAGCTGGACTACCTGGTCTTTGAGTGCCTGGCCGAACGCACCATTGCCCTGGCCCAGCAAGCCCGACTGGCTGACCCTCGTGCCGGCTTCGATCCGTTGCTGGCCGAGCGCATGCGGGCGGTGCTGCCCTACGTACGCCGCGGCGGGCAGCGACTGCGGATCATCACCAACATGGGCGCAGCCAACCCGCGTGGCGCCGCGCGACAAGTGTCGGTCATCGCGGCTGAACTCGGGTTGCAGGGGCTGAAGGTCGCGGCCGTGGAAGGTGACGATGTGCTCGACGTGCTGCGCCAGCACCCGGAGTGGACGCTCGACAATGGCCTGACGGTGGCCGGGTTGGGTGATCGGCTGGTCTCGGCCAATGCCTATCTGGGGGTCGAAGGGATCGTTCAGGCGCTGGCCCTGGACGCCGATGTGGTGATTACCGGTCGTGTCGCCGATCCGTCGCTGTTCCTTGCCCCCCAAGTGCATCACTTTGGCTGGCCTGCCGTCGATTGGCGCCGCCGTGGCCGAGGGACGCTGACCGGGCACCTGCTCGAATGCGCGGGGCAGGTCAGTGGCGGCTACTTTGCCGACCCCGGCATGAAGGATGTGGCCGACCTGGCACGGCTGGGTTTCCCCTTCGCCGATATCGACAGCGAAGGCCTGGCAACGCTCGGCAAGGTGGCCGGCAGTGGCGGTCGCATCGATGTCGCGACGTGCACCGAGCAACTGCTTTACGAGGTACACGATCCACGTCGGTATCTGACGCCGGATGTAACGGCCGACTTTTCGGGCGTGCACTTGCAGGCCTGCGGCAAGGATCGGGTGCGCGTCACTGGTGGCGAAGGCACGGCTCGCCCGCAGCACCTCAAGGTTACCGTGGGCTATCGGGATGGCTGGATCGGCGAAGGGCAGATGTCCTACGGCGGCCCGAACGCCGTGGCGCGGGCGCGTTTGGCCGGGCGGATCGTCGAGGAACGCCTGGCATTGACGGGCGTCGCCGTCGAAGAACTGCGCTGCGAGCTGATGGGGGTTGATTCGCTGCACGCCAGCGACTTCGGCACGGGCGGCGAACCCTGGGAGGTACGCCTGCGGGTTGCGGCGCGTTGCCCGAGCCGGGAAGCGGCGCAGGCGGTCGCCAACGAGGTCGAGACCCTCTACACCAATGGCCCGGCTGGCGGTGGCGGGGCCACTCGCCAGGTCCGCGAAGTATTGGCCGTCGCCAGCCTCTACCTGCCGCGTGAACTCGCGCAACCTCAAGTCCACCTGGAGCAATGCCCATGACCCGCCGACTGCACGAACTTGCCCACACCCGTACCGGGGACAAGGGCGACACCTCGAACATCTCGCTGATCGCGTATCGGGACGAGGACTACCCGCTGCTTGAGCGGGAGCTGACAGCTGAACGGGTGGCAGCGTGGTTCGCCCATCTTCGCGATGAAAGCGCAGGGCCTGTACGTCGCTATGACTTGCCGCAACTCAAGGCCCTGAACTTCGTGCTGCCGGGGTTATTGCGCGGTGGCGTGACCCGCTCGTTGGCGCTGGATGCCCATGGCAAGTGCCTGGGGGCGGCGTTGTTGGCGATGGAGGTCTAGCTCTGCTATCAGCCCTTGGCCGCCATCGCCGTCACTTCGACCTTCATCCCTTCGAACGCCAGCGAGGCCACGCCCACCGCCGCCCGCACTGGCCATGGCTTGGCGAAGAAGCGCTGGTACACCTCGTTGAATGCCGCACGATCGGCCATGTCGGTCAGGTAGATGGTCAGGTGCAGCACGCGGTCCATCGAGCTGCCCGCACGCTCCAGCGCGTCCTTGAGTGCCTGCAGGGTGCATTCGCTCTGGGTGACGATATCGCCCAGCTCAAGCTCGCCATCGGCGCGCACCGGGACCTGAGTGGTGACCAGGATACCGTTGTATTCGGCGACATCGGAGGAGATGGACGCGGCGTCCGCATCGGGGGTGAAGGTGATACCAGTCTGGGCCATGAACGACTCTGCCTTGCTTTGGAAGTGAAAGCGCAAGCCTACGCGAGCCGCGGCCCCGGTCGCAAATGCATTGAAATGACGCGCCCCGGCCTTCAGAATCGCGCCGATTCTCATGCAAGGGGTTGGCGTTGAACGAACAGACATTGTCGCAGCGGCTGGAACGCGTGGCGGCTCACATCCCGCCAGGGGCGCGCCTGGCCGATATCGGTTCCGACCACGGCTTCCTCCCGGTGGTCCTGGTATTGCGTGGCGCCATCGAGGCCGCAGTCGCGGGCGAGGCGGCGGCAGGGCCTTGCGAGTCAGCCCGGCGCAATGTGCGCCGCAACGGGCTGGACGCGCGCATCAGCGTGCGCCTGGCCAACGGTCTGGCCGCCATCGAAAGCGATGATCGCATCGACACCATCAGCCTCTCGGGCATGGGCGGGGAAACCATCGTCGAGATCCTCGAGGCAGGCAAGGCGAGGTTGCAGGATGGGCAGCGCCTGGTGCTGCAACCCAATGGCGGCGAACAACCGCTGCGCCAGTGGTTGATGGACAACGGCTATCGGATTGTCAGCGAAGAGGTGCTGCGAGAAAACCGCTTCGACTACGAGATCATCGTCGCCGAGCAGGCCGACTCGGTGCGCTACAGCCCGCAGGAGCTATTGTTCGGCCCCTTGCTCATGCGCGAGAAAAGCGCGGCGTTCGTCAACAAGTGGCAGCGCATGCGGCGCCAGCGTCAACAGGCATTGGCCAACTTCGAACGGGCCAGGGAAGTGCCTCAGGACAAGGCCCGGGCTTTTGCGATGCACATCGACTGGATCGACCAGTTGCTGGCTTGAGGCTCATTGCTGCGAGCAGTTGCCCATTTCGCGGTAGGCGATCTTGTGAGTCTGGCCCTGGTGGTCAACGTAGACCATGTGCGCCGTGCCGACCTGGCAATCGGCAGCGTTACTGGCCGGGGTGATCGACACCACCTTGGCGACATCCAGCGGCATACCGTATTCGTAAACCTGCCCCTCGGCAGACGGCGTGCGAGGCTGCTCGGCGAAGGCGGCAATGGGCAGGAGGGCGCTACACAGCGCAAGTACGGCGATCGAGCGTTTCATGATGAACTCCAGATGAGGTTTCCCTCATGATCCATTCATTGGTGTTTCACAATAAATGGGCTGGACCGTGATAGATTCCTGCCTTCAAGGTATGAATCACGCTGGAGCGTCACTTCATGGACATGCTGCACGCAATGCGCACTTTCGCCCGAGTCGTGGAGTGCGGCAGCTTCGCCGCAGCCGCCAATGCGCTGGACATTTCGGCGGCGCAGGTGTCGCGGATCGTCGCCGAACTGGAAAACCAGTTGCAGACTCGCCTGCTGCATCGCACCACCCGGCGGCTGCGCATGAGCGAGGCGGGGGAGCGCTTTCTCGAACGCTCGCGCCAGATCATGCTGTTGACCGAAGAGGCCTTCGACGAAGCACGCGGCGCCCACCTCACGCCCCGCGGACGCCTGCGCGTGCATTGCAGTCATGGTCTGGGTCTGCTGATGATGCCGTTGGTGGCACGCTACAACGCCTCGTGCCGTGAAGTGGTGATGGAGCTTACCCTGTCCCAGCGCAATCCCGACCTGCTCGCCGAAGGGCATGACGTGGTCATTGCCATCGGCCAGGGCCTGCCGGACTCGCAACTGATCGCCATCCCGCTGGGCAGCATCTACAGCGTGCTGTGTGCATCCCCCGACTACCTGGCTCGCCACGGCGTCCCCAAGCGTCCTGAGGACCTGCACGAGCATGTCTGCCTGCGCACGGTCGATCCGCTGTTCGAGGAGGACTGGCCCTTCGGTGACGCGCCGGACAGCTGCGTGATTTCCCCCCAGGACACCTTTCTCACCAATGTGGCCGATGCGATGGTCAAGGCGACCGAGCTCGGCATGGGCATTGGCCTGTTGCCCTATTACTCGGCCAGCCAGGCACTGGAGGACGGGCGCCTTTGCCGACTGCTAGCCCCGCATCGGTTGCGGCAACGGGAGATCTATGCGATCTACCCGTCGCGGCACTATCTCGATGCCAAGGTGCGTACCTGGCTGGACTTTCTCAAGGAGCAGTTGCCGGTGCTGTTCCAGGCGCATGAGCGGCTGGTGGATGACCCACGCTGCTGGCGCTAGGGCTTACCGGCTGTCCTGATCCTCGGCACTGCCACCGGTTGCCCCTGCGCCGCTGCCGGTAGCCTCGCCAGTGCTGCTCGAGCCACCGGTGCTGCCGTCGGCCGCGTCGGCGTTGCTGCCGGTATCACTGCTGTCGTTACCCTTGCTGCCGCCAGGGCTGTTGACGCTGCTGCCGTCGCCGGCGGTCTCGCCCTGTGTGGCGGGAGCCTTGTGGTCGGAGTGATTGGTGTCGGTTGCGGCGAAGCTGGCACTGGAAGCCAGCCCCAGGGCGAGGAAGAAAAACAGCGGGCGCATGTGAGCCATGGTGAATCTCCTACGAGGATGATCGTCCTTCGTTCGGCTGCGCGCAGAGGGCAGGGTGCCCGTCGAGCGACGGGCGGTCGTGGGGATGCCCTGCAGCCCCACGTGCGCACTTGGATCAGGCAGGCTCGGAGCGCGCGAGCGCGGCGCTTTCACCCGTAACGGCATCGACGATCGGCGGATGATCCTGCGCGGCGTGGATCAGTTCCTCGGTCATGCGCAACTCGGCGCCGGTTGGCGAGAAGGTCGCGGTAGGCGCGAAGGGGGCCGGATGCTCGGGCGCCGGGCGCTTGCCACGCCGCCAGACGAAGAAGCTGACCATTGCCAGGTTGATCACGGCGAAGGCCCAGAACAGCCCGGCTTCGCCATAGGAGGTCATCACCGGCGAGATCGCCAGCGGGCTCATCGCCGACCCCAGCGAGTTGATCAGCAGCAGGCCCTGGATCATCGGCACCAGCGCATCCATCGGCGCGCGGTCGGCGGCATGGCTGACCGCCACCGGATACACCGCGAACACGCCACCGCCCAGCAGGAACAATACCGCTGGCAGCCACGCCGAGGTGGAGGGCAACAGCAGGATGACCAACGACAGCACGACGCACAGCGTACCCAGGGCGATCAACACATCCTGGCGATCCTTGCGGTCGGACCAGCGCCCGACCGGGTACTGCAGCAGCATGGCGCCCAGGATCACCCAGGCCATCATGCGCCCGACTTCACCGACATCCAGGCCAATACGCTGCAGGTACAGCGGCAGCAGCGCATATACCGCAGCAATCGCCACACCCGAACCAAAGCAGCCGACCAGGCCGCTCGGCGTCACGCCCAGCAATTGTCGCGGCTTGAGCGGCTCGACCTGCTCCAGCAACGGCGATACACGCGGCAGGATCACGATCGGCAGCACCGACAGTGCCGCCAGCATGCCCGCAACGGTGAACGGCGCACTGGCGCCCAGGCTCACCAGCTCGCCGAGCATCGCCTGGCCCAGCACGCCCGCGCCGTACAGCGCGATCATGTACAGGGCCAGCAGGCGTCCACGAATCTTCGCGTCACCGGCCAGCAGCAGCCAGCTTTCGATCACCAGGAACACGCCGACCGTGGCCCAGCCGTTGAGCAGGCGCAGGGCGAACCAGCCCCAGGTGTCGACGAACAGACCCTGCAACAGAATGGTTGCGGCAATCAGCGAAGCGAAACTGCTGTAGGCACGGATGTGGCCAATGCGCAGGATCAACCGGTCGTTGAAGATGGCGCCGAGAGTGAGCCCGATGAAGAAGCCCGACGAGACGATACCGATCATCGTTGCCGATTCGCCGGCTTCGCCAAGGCGCAGGGTGGTCAGGGAATACAGCAGGCCATTGCCCAGGGCAATGATGAACAGCCCGAGCAGGGGTGCCAGCGCCATCGCCAGCAAACGCGGAGACATACGTACCTCAAGTGATCGATCAGCGAATGAACCTCTTCGACCACACGTGTCTGACCGGACCTCGAAGGAGTGGGGCTGCACGTAAGTGCCAGGGCGGGGATGCGACCAGGGCAAGACTCAACCGCAGACTCGGAGCACGAGATCGGGCGGGGTCGGTTGAGCCTGTTGCACATGCGCGATGTGGCTGAGGCACGGACGTTGTCATTGCTGCCGGTAGCCACCGTACGAGGCGACTGGGCGAAAAGGCGCGGCATTCTACGCCCGCGCCCCATCACTTGCCAAAGCCCTTGAGGTGCGACAGGAGGCCGCACCCTCTGCTGAATCAGGACGAAGGTTTCGCCGCTGTGTCCTGGCCGCTGTTGCTGTTGACCTGGGCGTCTTGCTGGGCGGCCTTGGCGGCTTCGCGCTTGGCCACCATGTCTTTGCTCTGCTGCTGTTGCAGGGCCCAGCGGGCATGGTGTTCCTGCAGGCGCTCGGCGCCGCCTTCGGCGAAGGCGGAGGTTACGGCGGTGGCGGCCAGCAGGGCCAGGGCATAGCGCAGGGATTTCATGGTTTGACTCTCCATCGTAGTTTGATTTTTCAAGGGCCTTGCAAGAGCGGCCGATGGAGAGAGCATGGAGCGCCAGGATTTTCTCAGGATTAACAACAATCAGATGTTCGACCGTTGGTCGCCTTGGTTTTGCGGTTTCTTCGGTTGCCAGGCAGGCGATGGCCGCGAACCTGGCAACCGAATGGCCTCAGTGTTTCGGCAAGTCCCGCGTGCGCAGTTTTTCCGGCAAGGCGAACAACAACAGCACCGCTGTCACCAGGCTTGTGGCAGCGATCAGATACAGCGCAGGCGTGGTGCTGCCCGACAGATCGCGAATACGCCCCACCAGTACCGGGCTGACGATCCCGCCCAACTGCCCGAGTGTATTGATCAGCGCGATGCCACCGGCAGCCCCGGCGCCTGCGCCAGCCAGCAACTTCGGCGGCAGCGCCCAGAAGCTCGGTATGGCCGCCACCACACCGGCACCCAGCAAACCGAGGGAGACGATCAACAACGGCGTGTGGTCATCGAACAGCCCGGCGCACAGGAAGCCCACGGCACCGAGGCTGATCAACCCGGCGGTAAACCAGCGCCGCTCGCCGGTCGCATCCGACCACCGGCCACACACCACCATGGTGATTGCCCCGCAGACATAGGGCACAGCCGTCAGCAGGCCAATCATCGACGGGTTCTCCGTCCCTGCGCTGCGAATCAGCTGAGGTGCCCAGAAATTCAAGCCGTAGGAGGCGATCTGAATCAGGAAGTAGATCAACCCGAGCATCAGGAAACCGGGGATGCGGATCGCCTGCAGCAACGAACCCTTTCCATGGGCGGCCTGTGCCGGCTCGATGCGCGAGCGCAGCAACTGTTTTTCCTTGTCGCTGAGCCAGCCGGCGTCCTCGATGCGGTCCTTGAGCTGGGTCAGCACCAGCAACCCAAGCGCTACGCAGGGCAGGCCGCCCAGCAGAAACAGCCAGTGCCAGCCGCGCATCTGCATGACCCCGTCAAGATGGCCGAGCACCAGGCCCGAGAACGGCGCGCCGAACAGCCCCGCGAAGGCCGACGCCAGGAACAGCAGCGAGGTGATGCGGCCACGGAAATGCTGCGGGAACCACAGCGTCAAGTAGTACAGCACGCCGGGTGCGAAACCGGCTTCCATGGCGCCGATGATGAAGCGCAGGGCATAGAACTGCCATTCGCTGGTGACGAACACCATGGCGGCGGTGGCCAGGCCCCACGAAATCATGATCCGCGCGATCCAGCGGCGGGCACCAACCTTGTACAGCATCAGGTTGCTCGGCACCTCGAACAGCACGTAGCCCACCACGAACAGGCTCGCCCCCAGGCCGTAGGCGGTGTCGCTGAAACCAAGATCGGTCTGCAACTGGAACTTGGCGAAACTGATGTTGATGCGGTCGAAGAAGGCGAACAGATAACACACCATGATCAACGGCATGAGGCGCCAGGCGACCTTGCGGACCAGGGCTTTTTCGCTGTCGGCGCCATCGGTGGCACCCAGCGGCAGGGCGGAAAGGGTCATTGATGTTCTCCAGTCGGGCCGCCCTGTGGGCGGCCTTGTTGTTCTTGTTGTCTGGCGGGGCCACGGCCCCTTGGGTGTAGCGAAGAATCAGGCGGGCAAACCGGCCGGCAGTGGGTGCAGGTCGCAATTGCGTCCGGCCTTGACCAGTTGCCCCGGCACCTCGTGGCCGAGCAGCGCAGGCAGGCTGCGCGACATGTTCAACAGGCCGTCGAGGTCGATGCTGGTAGGGATGCCCGTCTCGATGCACAGGTTGACCAGGTCCTCGCTGCAGATGTTGCCCGATGCCCCCGGCGCGAACGGGCAGCCGCCCAGCCCGCCGAGCGCGGCATCGAAGCGCCGCGCACCGGCTTCGTAGGCGGCCAGCACATTGCACAGGCCCAGCCCACGGGTGTTGTGAAAGTGCAACGTGAGCATCGATGCCGGCAGGCGCTCCAGGCTGCGCCGCACCAGGCGCGCGACCTGACGCGGATTGGCCATGCCGGTGGTATCGGCCAGGGTCACACCCTGCACACCCAGCTCCAGGTAGGCGTCGAGCAGGCGCAGCACCAGGTCTTCCTCGACGGCGCCTTCGAACGGGCAACCGAACGCAGTGGCGACACTGGCGTTGAGACTCACCGTCCGACCTTGCACGGCCTGGACGATATCGCCAAAGCCTGCCAGCGACTGTTCGCGGCGCATGCGCATGTTGGCCAGGTTGTGCGACTGGCTGGCCGACAGCACCAGGTTCAGCTCGTCGGCGCCGGCAGCCAGTGCGCGCTCGGCGCCTTTGAGGTTGGGGATCAGGGCGACGTAGATCACACCCGGCTGACGCTGGATGCCACGGAAGACTTCATCACCATCGCGCAGTGCCGGAATGGCCTTGGGCGAAACGAACGAACCCGCTTCGATGCGGCTGAAACCCAGCATCGACAAGCCATCGATCAGGCGGACCTTGTCTTCGGTCGGCACCCAGGTCGGTTCGATCTGCAGGCCGTCACGCGGGGCAACCTCCTGCACCACCAGCAGGTCTGCGTTGTGGTCGATCATTGCACCACCCCCTTGGCCCGCAGGCCGATGATCTCATCGGGGCCCAAGCCCAGCCCAGCCAACAGTGCATCGGTGTGTTCGCCCAGCGCCGGGCCTTGCCAGTCGACGCGACCGGGCGTATCCGAAAGCTTCGGCACGATACCCGGCATGCGCACCGGCGTACCGTCGGGCAGCTGGCTGTCCAGCAGCATGTCGCGGGCCTGGTAGTGCGGGTCGTTGACGATGTCGGCAACCGAATAGATGCGCCCGGCCGGGACCTCGGCGGCTTCCAGCGTGGCCAGTACCTGGTCGATCGGGTGGCGGCGAGTCCAGGCCTCGATCGCGTCGTCGAGCTGTGCCGATTGCGCGGCGCGACCATCGTTATGGGCAAAGGCCTCGGCCTCGCCCAGGTCTGGTCGGCCGATGGCCTGCATCAGGCGGCGGAAGATCGGGTCGCTGTTGCCGGCGATCACCACGAACGCACCGTCGGCGGTGCGATAGGTGTTCGACGGCGCGATGCCGGGCAGGGCACCGCCGCTGCGTTCGCGGACATGCCCCAGCAGGTCGTACTCCGGCACCAGGCTTTCCATCAGGTTGAACACGCTTTCCACCAGCGATACATCGACCACCTGACCGACACCGCCATTGGCACGCACGTTGAACAGCGAGAGCAGGGCACCCATCACCGCGTGCAACGAGGCCAGCGAATCGCCCAGGCTGACGCCTGCCCGCGCCGGTGCCGAACCCTGTTCGCCGGTGGTGTAGCGAATACCGCCCATGGCCTCGCCGATCGCACCGAAGCCTGGCCGGTCGCGATACGGGCCGCTCTGACCATAGCCGGAGATCCGCACCAGGGTCAGGCGTGGATTGAGCGCATGCAGTACGTCCCAGCCCAGGCCGAGCTTTTCCAGCGCGCCGGGGCGCAGGTTCTCGATCAGCACGTCGGTGTCGGCCAGCAGGCGCTTGACGATGGAAAGGCCTTCAGCGGCCTTCAGATCGAGGGCCAGCGACTTCTTGTTGCGTGACTGCAGGTACCACCACAGTGAGGTGCCGTCGTGCAGCTTTCGCCACTTGCGAAGCGGGTCGCCCTGGCCCAGGGCCTCGATCTTGATGACTTCGGCGCCGAACTCACCGAGCAGGCGAGCGGCGAAGGGGGCGGCGATCAGCGTGCCTATTTCCAGGACCCTGATGCCTTGTAGCGGGGCAGGCATGGTGCGTACCTCATTGTTCTTGGACTTTGAGGTAGAGGCTACGACTGGCGCCGGGAACGCACCAATCCTGTGTCGGCAACAACCGTTCGCCAAATGCGAAGGGTAGGGGCAACACGCCTCAGTTGCCAGGCTCAGCCCCGCGCAAATGCTCGAACAGCAAGCGGCTCACCGGCGACAGCGACTCAAGGTCCCGCGCCACCAGCAGCAACTCACGCTCGGCCCAGTCGTCGCTCAGCGCCACCGCACGCAACCCCAGCGCACCGCCAAACAGCTCGAAGGCCTTGCGTGGCAGGATCCCCACGCCCATGTCAGCCTGCACCATGCGGCACACTGCATCGAAACTGGGGACATGAATACGCAGGCGCAAAACCCGCCCGGCGCGGCGAGCGGCCTCGTGGGTACGCATGTTGATGGAGCTCGCCGAGTGCAGGCCGACAAAGTCGTTGTCCAGGGTTTCGGCGAAGTCCACCTGCGCCTGGTCTGCCAATGGATGCCCTTCACGCACCACCAGCACCAACTGGTCGCGTCTGTAGCGCACCTTGAGCAGGTCGCGGGTGTCGCTGTCGCTGGAGCAGATACCCAGGTCCGCCACGCCATCGAGCAACCCCTGGATCACGCCATTGCTGGGGCGCTCCTCCAGGTCCACCTTGATCCGTTCGTGTTCTGCGGCGAACAGCGCCAGGTCCTCGGGCAGAAACTGGATGATCGCCGACAGGTTGGCAAGCATGCGCACGTAGCCGCGCACCCCCTGCAAGTGCTCGCCCAGTTCCAGGCCTATCTTCTCGAGGTTGAACAGCATGCGCCGGGCGTGGTGCAGCAGGGTTTCCCCGGCTGGGGTCAGACTCATGCCACGGGCCTGACGGGCGAACAGCGGCGAGCCGAGCGCTGCCTCCAGCTCGTTGAGGCGCTTGCTTGCCGCCGACAATGCGATCGCCTCGCGCGCGGCGGCACGGGTCAGGCTACCTTCCTCGTGGATGGCGACGAACAACTGCAAGGTCACCAGGTCAAGACGACGGATGAGGTTGTTCAATTGCATGGTCAGGCGCCCTTACTTGCCCGCTGAAGCCGTGCGCGAGCGCAGCAGCGTCGCCAGCCCCACGGTCAGCACCACCGCCAGCCCCACGGCGAGCAGGAAGGTCAGGGCGATACCCAGGTGCGGCAGCAGCGCGCCAAGGCTCAGGTAGAAGGCAATCACCCCGACGGCGCCGATGGCGTTGCCACGGATCATCCCGGCCATGGAGAAGCGCCCGCCCTGTACATGGGAGAACACCACCAGCGGCCAGGCGATCACCGGAATCGGCGCGAGCATGCCGCTGACGGCAGGCCCCAGCCAGCTCGCCGCGCCTGTGGTGAGCATCAGCAGGCCGGTGGCGGCGACCATGCGCATGGGGATTTCCCACCAGCGCGCCTTGATCTGCGCAAGCTGCGCCGGGCGCGGCTCGCGGGCCGTGGCCCAGACCAGCAGCACCACCAGGCACAAGGCGACAACGATCGATATCGGCAGATTGCCCCAATGGGTCAGTACATAGGCTGCCACGCCGTACAGCGCGAGCGACACCACTGCCGTGAGGGCCACGCCAAGCTTGCGGCTGGCGAACAGGTAGCAGGCATAGCTGGCCTGGACCGCCGCCAGCCCGCCGAGTGCGCCCGGTATGGCGTTCAGGGAGAAGGCGGTGCCTTGTTCCAGGCACAGGAAGATCATGACCAGCGCTGAGGTGATCGGCATGCCAGAGAGCAAGCCGCCGAGCAATCCTCCCCAGCGCCGCGAGGCGAGGGAGACGGCCCACATCAGAAGGGGAGTGACAACAAGCTTGAGGTAGAAGAGCGTCATGACGGCAGGCGGTCCGGTTGTTCTTGTCTGGCCGCAGGGCTGAGCCTGCGGCCGCGACATTGTCGATCATCCTCTGCGCCAATGACACCGCTTTGTTTCAGCGACTGGCGTCGAGCACTACCCGGTAGCGCGCCTTGCCGCTGCGCAGGTGGTCGATCGCCGCGTTGGCCTGGCTCATCGCAAACTGCTCGACCTGGGGAACGATCTGGTGGCGGGCGCAGAACTCGAGCATTTTCGCCATCGCCGCCGGGGAGCCGACCGGCGAGGCGGACAGGCTTTTCTGCTGGAGCATGAGGTTGAACACATGCACCGGGATCGCCCCGGGCACCACACCGACGAAGTTCACCCGACCGCGGGTACCGAGGGTGCCGATCATGGCGGTCCAGTCCAGGTCGGCATTGGCCGTCACCAGGAGAAAGTCGAGGGTGCCGGCGATACCCTTGAGCGCCCGGCTGTCGGTGGAGGCCACCACCTTGTGTGCGCCCAGGCGCCTCGCTTCATCCTGCTTGTTCAAGGATGAGGTGAACGCGGTCACTTCGCAGCCCCAGGCATTGAGAAACTTCAGCGCCAGGTGCCCCAGCCCGCCGATGCCGACCACCCCGACGCGATCGGTGGGTTTGACACCGAATGACAGCAGCGGGTTGAACACCGTCGAACCGGCACAGAACAAAGGGCCGACAAGGGCAGGGTCGAGGCCGTCCGGCAGTGGGATGGCCCAGGCCCAGTGCGCTCGCAGGCGGTCGGCGAAACCGCCGTTGCTGCCGATGATCGTCGGCCGGGCCGAACCACACAGGTTGTGCGAGCCTTCCATGCACGGCGCGCAGTGCATGCAACTGCCTTTGTACCAACCGATCCCGACCCGCTGTCCAACTTGCAGCCCCTTCACCCGATCACCAACCTGTTCGATGCGCCCGACTACCTCGTGGCCAGGAATGAACGGGTACTGGGTCAGCCCCCATTCGTTGTCGATCATCGATTGGTCGGAGTGGCAGACGCCGCAGTACTCGACCACGACCTGCACCTCGTCGTCAGCCAGCGGGCCGGGATCGTAGCTGTACCGCTGCAGTGGCGCACCGGCTGCCGTCGCGGCCCAGCCGGTAAATGTGCTTTGGGTGGGGTTGCTCATGGGACACCTCCAGGGGCTTGGCGAGTGTTTTCGAAGCCTGGAAAGTGTAGTGCAGGGGCAGAGAAGCTACAGCGGCCCACTTCGATCCTGAAATCACTATCGCTATTTACAAAAATAGCGAAGTAGTGATGGAGGGACGACCCCGCTTCAAGCCCGGCTTGCACGCCGGGTTCCACACAGCGGAACCACATTCGATTGTCGCCGCCGCGCGGTCAGGTTTATCTGGCAGCACCTGCGGCCTGCCTCTCGTGCCGCAATCCCCGAGCGAATAACAAAAGCGGGACTGCAACCCGCGCGAGGAGATGCCCGATGACCACGTCCAAACACCCGCACATCCTGGCCTGGCTCGCTGACGTTGCCGGCGAGCTTCAGGCACTGCGCCAGGATATCCATGCCCACCCGGAACTGGGCTTCGAGGAGAATCGCACTTCGTCGCTGGTCGCCCAGGCCCTGCGCGATTGGGGTTACGAGGTCCACACCGGGATTGGCCGCACCGGCGTGGTCGGTGTGCTGCGCAACGGCAGCAGCACGCGCCGCCTGGGGCTGCGCGCCGACATGGATGCGTTGCCGATCGTCGAGGCCACGGACGCGGCCTACAGCAGCCGACACCCGGGTTGCATGCATGCCTGCGGACACGACGGTCATACCGTGATGCTGCTCGGTGCTGCTCGCTACCTGGCGGCGACCCGGCGTTTCGACGGCACCCTGACACTGATCTTTCAGCCGGCCGAGGAGGGGCAGGGCGGCGCCGAGGCGATGCTCGCCGATGGCCTGCTCGAGCGTTTCCCCTGCGATGCGCTGTTCGGCATGCACAACATGCCGGGGCTGGCCGCCGGGCACCTGGGGTTTCGCGAAGGAGCGATGATGGCTTCCCAGGACCTGCTGACCGTCATCCTGGAGGGCGTCGGTGGTCATGGTTCGATGCCGCACCTGACCGTTGACCCACTGGTTGCGGCCGCCAGTGTGGTGATGGCGCTGCAGACCGTGGTAGCGCGCAACATCGATGCCCAGGAGGCGGCAGTGGTTACCGTCGGTGCGCTGCAGGCTGGCGAGGCGGCCAACGTCATTCCGCAGCAGGCCTTGTTGCGCCTGAGCCTGCGTGCGCTCGATGGCGAGGTCAGGCGTCTGACCCTGGAGCGCGTGCAGGCGATCATCCACGCCCAGGCCGAGAGCTTTGGCTGCCGCGTGAACATCGAGCACCGGCCTGCCTACCCGGTGCTGATCAACCATGCCGCGGAAACCGCCTTCGCCCGCCAGGTCGGTATCGAGCTGCTCGGAGAAGCCGCCGTCGATGGCAATACCCGCAAGCTGATGGGCAGCGAAGACTTTGCCTGGATGCTGCAACGCTGCCCCGGTGCCTACCTGTTCATCGGCAACGGCGTGGATCGGCCGATGGTGCACAACCCCGCCTACGACTTCAACGACGACATCCTGCTGACCGGGGCCGCCTACTGGAGCGCGCTCACCGAGCGCTGGCTCGCCCCGGCCTGAGCGCTTCTTCATTGACTGCCGCTGGAGCCCGCATCCCTGCGGGCGTTCCTCACATCTGGTTTCTGGAGAACTTCCCATGCACGCTACGAACGCAGGCGCATCACGCACCCGGCAAGTGGTCGCGGCCGTCATCGGCAATGCGCTGGAATGGTATGACTTCATCGTGTACGGCTTTCTGGCCAGCATCGTCGCCCGTCAGTTCTTTCCCTCCGACGATGACTACGCCTCGCTGCTGATGGCCCTGGCGACCTTCGGCGTCGGTTTCTTCATGCGCCCGGTGGGTGGCGTGTTGCTGGGCATGTATGCCGACCGCAAAGGGCGCAAGGCCGCCATGCAACTGATCATTCGCCTGATGACCCTGTCCATTGCGATGATCGCCTTCGCCCCCAACTACCTGGCCATCGGCATGGGCGCTCCTATGCTCATCGTGGTCGCGCGTATGCTGCAGGGCTTTGCCACGGGGGGCGAATACGCCAGCGCCACGGCATTTCTGGTGGAGAGCGCGCCGGCGCACCGCAAGGGGCTCTATGGCTCCTGGCAACTGGTCGGGCAATGCCTGGCGGTGTTCTCCGGGGCGTCGATGGTCGCGCTGGTCACCCACTTGTGTTCACCCGAGGCGCTGGACGCCTGGGGCTGGCGAATTCCCTTCGTGTTCGGCTTGCTGATCGGTCCGGTGGGGTTGTGGATTCGCAAGCACATGCAGGAGCCCGAGGAGTTTCTCGAGGCGCGCAAGCAAGCCAAGGACCAGGCCCCGAGCCTGTGGCAGGTGCTGCGCACGCATCGTCGGGCGCTGTTGGTGTCCATGGGCCTGGCCAGTGGCGCGACCGTTTCCTTCTATGTGGTGCTGGTGAACATGCCGACTTTCGCCCACAAGAGCCTGGGGTTGCCACTGGACCAAGTGCTGTTGGTGCAGATGCTCGCGGTGGGCCTGATGACGGTGGTGATTCCGTTCTCCGGCGCGCTGTCCGACCGTATTGGCCGCCGACCGGTGCTGATGGCCTTCACCCTGGGCTTTTTCCTGATGGTCTACCCGCTGCACCTGTGGGTCGCCGCGGCACCTTCGGTAGAGCGCCTGCTGGTGATGCAACTGGCCCTGTGCAGCATGATCGGCGGTTTCTACGGGCCGGCACCCACGGCGCTGGCCGAGCAGTTCCCCGTTGCCGTCCGCTCAACGGGAGTGTCGGTGGCGTATAACGTAGCAGTGATGCTGTTCGGCGGTTTCGCGCCGCTGATCGTCACCTGGCTGACCAAAGTCTTGAACACGCCTGTGGCGCCGTCGTTCTACGTACTGTTCGCCTGCGTGCTGACACTGCTGGGCACCTATTGTCTGAAAGAAGCCGTGCGGCCACGCGCACCGGCCGTCATTGAACTTGGAGTAAAACCGTGAAACCGCTAGATCTCGACCCTGTCGTCGCGCTGGATGCCAGCGAGCTGTCCCGGGCGATCCATGCTCGCCAGGTTTCCTGCCGAGAGGTGATGCAGGCCTACCTTGCGCACATCGAGCGGGTCAATCCGCAGGTCAACGCCCTGGTTTCACTGCGTCCGGCACAGCAACTGATCGAGGAGGCCGACGCGCGCGACCGCGAGCTCGACCGTGGCCAGTCCCGTGGATGGATGCATGGCATGCCCCAGGCAATCAAGGACCTGGCCGCCACGGCTGGCCTGCGCACCACCTTGGGCTCGCCGCTGTTCGCCGAGCAGGTGCCGCAGCAGGACGCCATCAGCGTGGAGCGGGTTCGGCGCAGCGGCGCGATCATCCTCGGCAAGAGCAACGTGCCGGAGTTCGGCCTCGGTTCGCAGACCTACAACACGCTGTTCGGCACCACCACCAACGCCTACGACCCCAGCCGGGTGGCCGGCGGCAGCAGCGGCGGGGCGGCGGCAGCATTGGCCATGCGCTTGCTGCCAGTGGCTGACGGCAGCGACATGATGGGCTCGTTGCGCAACCCGGCGGCGTTCAACAATGTGTTCGGCTTGCGCCCGTCCCAGGGCCGCGTGCCCCATGGCCCGGCGCCTGAGGTGTTCGTCCAGCAACTTGCCACCGAAGGCCCGATGGGGCGCAGCGTTGCCGACCTCGCGCGATTGCTGGCGGTACAGGCGGGTTACGACGCGCGGGCACCGTTGTCGATCAACGAAGGTGTTCAGGACTTCGCCGCCGATTTGCAGCAGGACTTCAACGATGTGCGGATCGGCTGGCTGGGTGACTACAACGGTTACCTGCCCATGGACGATGGCGTGCTGAGCCTGTGCGAAAGCGCACTGAGCGAATTCGAGAGCCTTGGGTGCAAGGTCGAGACCTGTCAGCCGGACTATCCGCTGGAGCGCCTGTGGCAATGCTGGCTGACCCATCGCCACTTCCTGGTGCACGGTAACCTCGCAGCCGCCTACGCCGCCCCACATCGGCGCGCATTACTCAAGCCCGAGGCGCAATGGGAAGTCGAGGGCGGCCTGCGTTTGAGCGCCGCTGCGCTCTATGAGGCATCGCTGGCGCGCAGCGACTGGTACCGGGCGATGGCAGGGTTGTTCGAGCGTTACGACTTCCTGCTGCTGCCCTCGGCCCAGGTGTTTCCTTTCGATGCACAACAACCCTGGCCGCAGGTGGTGGGCGGGCGGACGATGGATACCTATCACCGCTGGATGGAGGTGGTGATCGGCCCGACTCTCGCCGGGCTGCCGAGCATCAGCGTGCCGGTCGGCTTCAATGCCCAGGGCCTGCCGATGGGGCTGCAGATCATCGGCCCGGCCCAGGCGGACCGCGAAGTGTTGCGCCTGGCCTATGCCCACGAGCAACTGACACGGTGGGTCGAGCGCTGTCCGCCACCGAGCCTGCTGGCGCGCTGAAGCCCTTGCAGGCGCGTATCTTGCTGGGCAATGTGACGAACCTGGTGCAGACACGGAGGCGAACGAACATGAGCGGCAACGGGGACGGCGGTGGCGTGCGATCGGTCGAGCGGGCATTGACGATCATCGAATTGCTGGGTGAGCACCAGGCCCTGGGGCTGGAGGAACTGCACTACCTGACGGCGTTACCCAAGGCCACGGTGTCGCGCATGCTCGCCACCTTGCAGGAACAGGGCTGGACCTACCGCGGCCTGAGCGATCGGCGCTACCGCCTGTGCGCCCGGCGCCTGTTCGGCGACGGCCAGTTGCGCTTCAAGCGGCAGCTGGTCGAAAGCGCAGCGCCCCTGTTGCTGGAGCTCAGCGAGCGCACCGGGCTGGTCGCCGACTTGTCATGCTTCGACGGCCAGCGCCTGGAAGTGATGGAAAGCGCGATTCCCCAGGTGCTGCGCAAGCGCTATCCGAACAACTGCCAGATCGTCGGCCACCACGCCAGCCTGTTCCACTCGGCGATGGGCCGTGCCTGCCTGGGCGAACTGGCCCCCCATGAAGTGCAGCGCCTGGCCGAGCATGCGCATGTTGGTGATGACGCGATGTTGCGGGCCATCGAGGACGAAACCCAGCGCGGCTTTGCCCGGCGCACCGAGGGTCATTGGGAATATCCGGTGCGCCTGCCGTTCCTGATCCGCGCCATCGCCCTGCCGGTTCACACGCAAGGGCGACTGGTCGGGAGCATTGCCCTGCACTGGCCGTTGGACCAGGCACCGGTGGAGCGGGTGCTGGGGTTGCACCTGGGCAGCCTGACGACCACCGTTGGCCAGGTACAGCAAGCGCTGGCCTGAGCGATTCTCTGCATCGTATTGAAAGTGTTATCGGGCTATGCGGCTGTTTTCCGGCCATCGCCTCGGTAACACTGTGCTCAACTCAAACGTGTTGGAGATGTGACGATGGGTGCGCAGGTAACGAACAATCCGCTGGTGTCGATTGCAGTGCTCAAGGCCCGCGAGGGCAGGGCGCTGGCATTGAAGCAGGCGTTGCTGGAGCTGATCGAACCGACCCGCGCGGAGCCGGGCAACCTGGACTATGTGCTGTTCGAGGGCAAGGATGAGCCGGGGACGTTCTACATGCGCGAGGCGTTCGTCGATCAGGCCGCGCTCGATGCGCATTTCGCCGCGCCGTATTTCCAGCGGTTTGCGGCGCAGAGCGAAATGCTGCTGGGTGAGCCGCTGCGCTTGATCTTTCTGGAGCAGGTTTCTGATCGCTGATCGCTGATCGCTGATCGCTGATCGCTGATCGGTGGTAGGGGGGCGGTGAAAGACAGTTGGCTCCCACAGGTGTGTTGTTTTTTTGTCCTGTGGGAGCGGGCTTGCCCGCGAAACAGACACCGCGCTGCCTGGCACGGGCTGCGCCCGTGTTCGCGGGCAAGCCCGCTCCTACAGGGATTGGACTGGTCTTCAGCCGATCATTCCCACTCGGCCTTGCCAATCGCCAGCCCGTGCATGCCGTTGTAGCTGGCGCGCTTGGGCTGCGTCCAGCCTTCCAGCAGGCTGTCGTCGAGCTTGTAGATTTCAACTCCCAGCGGCCGGCAGACCGACAGCGGGTCCTGTGCCTCAGGCCCCCACATCGGCAGTGACAGGTCGCCACCTGGGCAGGTCGACAGCGCGCACAGCACATCGATTTCGGCGAAGAACTCCAGGTAATCACCCTGCTTGGCCGGGCAAGCCTTCATGAAATACATGTCGTCATGGTTCAAGCCGGTGCACTGGAAGATGTTCAGCACATCGTGCACGTCGAACTCGGTCAGCCCATGGGGCAGCACGGCGCGGGTGAGGTTGGAGTGGCAGTGGTGATGGAAGTCCTCGCCCGTAAGCATCTTGTTCACGTAGGGGTCGCAACGGGTGCCGAGCAGGTCATGCAGGCGCCCGCCGTGCTCGTCGATGCCATAGTCGGCCAGGCTGTCGTCGGTGATGGTCACCAGCGGGCGCAGGAACGGCAGATTCGACCACAGTCGGTCGTAGGTGGTCACGTGGGCACCCTGCAACTGGCGAGTGCGCGCCGCCCACAGGCGCTCACGCGGATCGTTGGCGTTCCAGATGTTGAAGTCGCCGACCTGCGGGCCGACCGGGGTGGTGACGCGGAACACATGGCCGGCCGGCACCTTCCAGGCGCGGCCGGTGCGGATCGGCACTTCGAATGTCTCGATCAGGGTGCGGGCATCCTTGCGTTCGCGCACGCGGTCATAGAAAGGCTTGTCGACCTGCAGGGCAGCGCCTTTGCTGACCTGGTAGGCGGCGGGGTAATCCTTGTACATGGGTAGGTCTCCGGTTTCAGGAACGGGGTGGATGGCTGAACAGATCGAGCAGGGCGTGCTCGGAGTCGTCCAGGTAACGGGTCATGGCTTCGGCGGCGTCGTGGCGCAAGCCATCGGCGAGCAGGTCGTGGATCTCCCGGTCGCGTTCCAGCCACGGGCTCTGGAAGTTCTTTTCATCGGGCGCAACGGCGAACACCAGACGCATCTGCGCAGCGATATTGGTGAAGAAGGCGTCCAGCAGCGGGCTGCGCAGCAAGCCGACGATGTGCTGGTGAAAGCGCAGGCTGTGGGTGCCGAAGGCCTGCCAGTCTTCGCGATCACGGGCAAGTTCGGCGGCCTCGATGGCGTCAAGCATGCGGTCGGACTGGTATTCGCGCAGCGGCTTGCTGCCATGGATCGCCTGCACCTCGAGTGTGCGGCGCACCAGGAAGATATCGCGCACCTCGGCGATACCCAGCCTGCGCACCATCACGCCCTTGTTGCGCACATAGGTGGTCAGGCCTTCATGGCCCAACTGGTGCAGGGCCTCGCGTACGGTGTTGCGCGAAGCGTTGTAGCGGCCGGTGAGCTCGGCCTCGACCAGCGGCATGCCTGAGACCAGGCGGCCGCCGATGATGTCCTCGCGCAGTTCGAGGGCTACCTGGTCGGCCAGGGGCAGGCTTTCGCCGGCTTTTTCCGGGGATTTGCTGCTCATGCCAGTTGCACGTCCTTGAGGAAGCGGCCCATGCGCTCGCTGCGGTTGTCGAGCAACTCGCGCGGCGCACCGGCCTGGATGATCTCCCCGCGTTCCATGAACACCACGCGGTCGGAGACCTGGAAGGCGAATTTCATTTCATGGGTGACGATGACCATGGTCATGCCCTCGCGCGCGAGGTCTTCGATTACCTTGAGCACATCACCGACCAGTTCCGGATCAAGCGCCGAGGTCGGCTTGTCGAACAGCATCACCTGCGGGCGCATCGCCAGTGCGCGGGCAATCGCCACCCTTTGCTGTTGCCCGCCGGAGAGTTGGTGCGGGTACTTGCCGGCGTGCTCGCGCAGGCCGACCTTGCTCAGCAGTGCCAAGCCCAAGGCGCGTAGTTCGGAGTCGCTGGCATGGCCATGGTGACGCGGGGCGAGCATCACGTTCTCGAGCACGGTCTTGTGCGGGAACAGGTTGAAGCCCTGGAACACCATGCCCACCTGGACGATGCCCTCCATGTGCACGCGATTGCCAAGGCTGCCGCCGTCTTCGTCACGCCCGCGCAGGAAGGGTGCGCCACACAGTTCGACCTGGCCACGGTCCAGGCCCTCCAGGCCGTTGAGGGTACGGATCAGCGTAGTCTTGCCCGACCCCGAAGGCCCGATGATCGACACCACTTCGCCGAAGCGGATGTCCAGGTCGATGCCCTTGAGCACTTCCAGCTGGCCATAGTGCTTGCGTGCGCCGAGCACCCGCAGGGCGAAGTCGCCTTGCCTGGGTGCGGCCTCGCGCCGGACAGGCGCCGGTTGCGCCGGGCCATCGGCGATGGCCTTGGGCTGACGCCGGGTGACGTCAAGGTGCTGCTCCAGCCGACGCAACAGGTAACTGAACACCGTGACGATCAGTACATAGTAAAAGGCGACCGCGAGCATGGTCTCCATCACCAGGAAGTTCTGCGTGTACAGCTGCTGGCCGACCAGCAGGATCTCCGACAGCGAGATCACCGACACCAGCGAGGTCAGTTTGACGATGGTGATGTACTCGTTGGCCAGGGTCGGCAATGCCACCCGCAACGCTTGTGGAATCACGATCAGGCGCTGCACACCGGTGTAGCGGATACCCAACGCCTTGCCGGCCTCGAGTTGCCCCTTGGCCACGGCGAGCAGGCCGCCGCGATGAATCTCGGCGATATAGGCCGATTCGCTCAGCACCAGCGCGATCAGGCCGGCGGCATAGGGGTTGGAGAGCAGCACGCTGGTACCTGGGAATACCTGCGGCAGGTTGTAGACGAAGATCAGCAGCACCAGCAGCGGCAGGCTGCGGAAGAACCAGATGTACAGTGCTGCGCCGCGGTTCAGGGCGCGGTTGCTCGACTGCCGCGCCAGCGCCAGGACAAAGCCGAAGACGATGCCCAGCAGCCAGGTCTCGACGCTCAACTCCACCACGGTGCCGACCGCCTTCCAGAAGTCGCCGTTGACCAGCAGGCCGGCGGCATAATCCCAATCGAATTGCATGCTCGAGGCTCCTGCTTACTGCACTGGCGCTTGAGGATTCTGGCCCAGGGCCTGGGCCACTTCGGCTGGGCTGGGCTCGCCAAGGTTGTAGCGGCTCAACAGCGTCTGGTATTCGCCACTGTGCTTCATGGCCTCGAGGCCTTGGCGCAGTTCAGCGAGCAGCGCATCGTTGCCCTTGCGCACGGCCAGGCCGATGACTACGGGGTAGATCAGCTCGTGGGAGCTGATCACCACCCGACCCTTGAGCTTGTCGGCGGTGATGGCCGCCACCGCGGCGTCCTCGAACTGTACGTCGACCGCCTTGGCCAGCAGGGCTTGGGCTGCCTCAGGGGAAGTGGGGAATTCACGCGAGTCGATCGGCGCCTGGCCGTTGGCCTCGCAGTGGCTTTTGGATAGCGCCATCAGCTTGGGAATCCACGACCCACCCTTGATCGAGCCAATGCGCTTGCCGCACAGGTCCTGGGGCGCTTGCGGGCGGAAACTGTCATCGGCACGCACCATCAGCGAGGCACCGCTTTTGAGGTAGGGCAGGAAGTCGACCTGCGCTGCGCGCTCCGGGGTGACGTAAAGGGCCGAGGCGACCACATCGAAGCGTCGAGCGTTTACGCCCATCACCAGGTTGGCAAAGCGGGTGTCCTGAAACTGGGGAGCGAGCTTGAGGTGCTGGCCGAGCAGGGTCATGAACTCAGGGTCGAAGCCGGCAGGCTTGCCTTGGTCGAGGTAGGTGTAGGGCGGGTAGGTGAGATCCGAGCCGATGGACAGGCGATCGGACTGCAAGGTGCCGTCGGCGGCTTGTGCGGCGGCACTGAGGGTCAGGGCGAGGGTAAGGGCTGTTGCTCGGGACATGAAGGACGCTCCACTTATGATTGTTCAACAATCGGTGTGGAATCATTTATCAATACTCGTGCCAATATCGCTGCTGACTCTGCAGCGCCTGCTTCGCGGGCAAGTCGCAGCGGCGAACCGCCGCCCCTACAAAAGTACCTCATCATCCACAAGGCAGTGCCCCACCTCGCTCCCTGTGGGAGCGGGCTTGCCCGCGAAAAGCGCACCGCACCCCTCACTGACACCCCATCTACGTAGTTCTACGTAGTACTTACGCGTAGTACTGCGAATGTTCTTGTGGACCCAGTACGCCGAGAGTGTCGTCGTCCCTACCCGGGCACCCACAAAAACAAAAACCGTCGCCGGCACACCCGTCGCGACAGGAGAAATCCCGATGACCAAACTGGCTACCCGAATTGCCTGGTTCGCCATTGCCTTGCTGGGCGCATTCGCGCTGGGCACCGTGGCGTTGCGCAGGGGCGAAGCCATCAGCGCCCTGTGGATCGTCACCGCAGCAGTCGCCATCTACCTCGTTGCCTACCGCTACTACAGCCTGTTCATCGCCAACAAGGTGATGCAACTGGACTCCACTCGCGCCACCCCGGCCATGCTGCACAACGACGGGCTGGACTACGTACCGACCAACAAGCACATCCTCTTCGGCCATCACTTCGCCGCTATCGCTGGCGCCGGCCCGCTGGTCGGCCCGGTGCTCGCCGCGCAGATGGGCTACTTGCCCGGCACGCTCTGGCTGATTGCCGGTGTGGTACTGGCAGGGGCCGTGCAGGACTTCATGGTCCTGTTCATCTCCACCCGCCGCAATGGCCGCTCCCTGGGCGACCTGGTACGCGAGGAAATGGGCTCGATCCCCGGAACCATCGCGCTGTTCGGCACGTTCCTGATCATGATCATCATCCTTGCGGTGCTGTCGCTGATCGTGGTCAAGGCCCTGGCCGAGAGCCCCTGGGGCATGTTCACGGTGATGGCGACCATCCCGATCGCCATGTTCATGGGGGTGTACCTGCGCTACCTGCGCCCAGGGCGCATCGGCGAGATCTCGGTAATCGGCGTGCTGCTGATGCTTGCATCGATCTGGGGCGGCGGTCTGGTTGCCGCAGATCCGGTGTGGGGCCCTGCGTTCACCTTCACCGGTGTGCAGATCACCTGGATGCTGATCGGCTATGGTTTCGTCGCCGCCGTGCTGCCGATCTGGCTGATCCTGGCACCACGCGACTACCTCTCGACCTTCCTCAAGATCGGCACCATCGTCGCGCTGGCCATCGGCATCCTGGTGATCGCGCCTGAGCTGAAGATGCCGGCCATCACCCAGTTCGTCGACGGCAC
The DNA here is from genome assembly GCF_016624805.1 of Pseudomonas sp. S44. Lineage (NCBI taxonomy): Bacteria > Pseudomonadati > Pseudomonadota > Gammaproteobacteria > Pseudomonadales > Pseudomonadaceae > Pseudomonas > Pseudomonas sp. S44. The sequence goes on along the minus strand of NZ_JACVTY010000001.1, from coordinate 282,830 downwards.
AGGCCCCGTGTGGAAGGGGGCACTGTTCCCGTTCCTGTTCATCACCATCGCCTGCGGCGCGGTGTCTGGCTTCCATGCGCTGATCAGCTCCGGCACCACGCCCAAACTGCTGGCCAACGAAAGCCATGCCCGCTACATCGGCTACGGCGCCATGCTGATGGAATCGTTCGTGGCGATCATGGCCATGGTCGCCGCCTCGGTGATCGAGCCAGGTGTGTACTTCGCCATGAACAGCCCGGCCGCCGTGGTCGGTGGCGATGTGGTCACCGTGGCGCAGACGGTCAGCAACTGGGGTTTCACCATCACCCCGGAAATCCTCCAGCAGACCGCGACCGACATCGGCGAGCACTCGATCCTGGCCCGTGCCGGTGGTGCGCCGACGCTGGCGGTGGGGATCGCGCAGATCCTGCACCAGGCGCTGCCGGGTGAGAACACCATGGCCTTCTGGTACCACTTCGCGATCCTGTTCGAGGCGCTGTTCATCCTGACCGCCGTGGATGCCGGTACGCGTGCCGGGCGCTTCATGCTGCAGGACCTGCTGGGCAACTTCGTGCCTGCCTTGAAAAAGACCGACTCCTGGACCGCCAACGTGGTGGCCACCGCTGGCTGCGTGGCGATGTGGGGCTGGTTGCTGTACCAGGGGGTGATTGATCCACTGGGCGGCATCAACACCCTGTGGCCGCTGTTCGGCATCTCCAACCAGATGCTGGCCGGCATCGCCCTGATGCTCGCCTCGGTGGTGCTGATCCGCATGAAGCGCCAGCAGTATGTCTGGGTCACCTTGCTGCCGGCCGTATGGCTGCTGATCTGCACCACCACCGCGGGCCTGATCAAGCTGTTCGACCCCAACCCAGGCATGGGCTTCCTGGCGCTGGCGCGCAAGTACAGCGATGCCGCCGCAGCCGGGCAGGTGCTGGCACCTGCCAAGGACCTGGCGCAGATGCAGCATGTGATCTTCAACGCCTACACCAACGCCGTGCTGACCGGGTTGTTCCTGTTCGTGGTGCTGAGCATCCTGTGCTTTGCCGTGAAGGTCGGCCGGCGAGCCTGGGTCAAGCCTGAGCGCAGCGACAAGGAGTCGCCGTTCCAGCCGATCCCCGACGCCTGAGGAAAGCTGCGATGTTCAACAAACTGAGCAAGATGGGCAAATGCATGGGGCAGGCCGCGCGCATGCTGGTCGGCATGCCCGACTACGACACCTACCTCGAGCATATGCAGGCCCATCACCCCGGCGAGCCGGTGATGAGCCGCACGGCGTTCTTCCGCGAGCGCCAGGACGCACGCTACAACGGTGCCAGCGGACGTCCGACGCGTTGCTGCTGAATTGATTGCCGTGTAAAAGGGGCGCCACGCTTGTCGTGGCGCCCTTGTCATTTGTCGGGGCCACAGGCGAAGCTGACGCCGCGCCGCCCCCGCAACCGGAGTGACCATGCAACTCAAGCACAAGATCGTCACGCTCAGTGTCTTGCCGCTGATCGTGTCGGTGCTGTTCATCTGCATCCTGGTGTTCGCCCAGAGCCGCAAGCTCGAGGAGGACCAGGCGCGCCTGGTCGAAAGCAGCATCATGGCGGCGAAGAAGGCCGAGCTGAAGAACTACCTGGGCCTGGCCATGAGCTTGATCGCGCCGTTGTACGACAGCGGCGCCGACGATGACGACACCCGCCAGCGTGCCTTGCAGATCCTGTCGCGGGCCAGTTTCGGCCTGGACGGCTACTTCTTCGTCTACGATCGCCACGGCAAGAGCCTGATGCACCCGCGCCAGGCCGAACTGGTGGGCAAGGACCTCATCGGCATGACCGACAACAAGGGCCTGCTGGTGATCCAGGCGCTGCTCAAGAGCGCCGAACGCGGTGACGGCTACCAGCTTTATGACTGGCAGAAGCCCTCCACCGGGCAGTCCACCGGCAAACTGGCCTATGTGGTGATGCTCGAACGCTGGGGCTGGATGCTCGGCACCGGTATCTACATCGACGATGTCGAGGTGGCCACGCTCAAGTCGCGTCAGGAGGTGGCCTCCGGCGTGCTGACCACGGTGCTGGCGATCGCGTCCTTCTCGTTACTGGCGGTACTGGTCATCTTTGCCGGCGGGTTGATGCTCAATGTCAGCGAGCACCGCCTGGCCGACCGCAAGCTGTCGGCGCTCAACCAGCGTATCGTCGATCTGCAGGAGGAGGAGCGTTCGCGGGTGGCGCGCGAACTGCACGACGGCATCAGCCAGGAACTGGTGTCGATCAAGTTCCAGTTCGAGCTCGCCGCGATGGAGCTGGACAACGGCCGCGCCGGCGGCCTGGACAACCTGCGCAACGGCACCACTCGCCTGGCTTCGGCGATCGGTGAAGTGCGGCGGATCTCCCACGACCTGCGTCCCTCGCTGCTCGACACCCTGGGCCTTTCGCCGGCCATCGACCAGCATGTGCGCGACTTCGAGCAGCGCACTGGCATTCGTACCCAGTACGAGTGCGGGCTGACGGACATCGAGGTGGATGCCGAGCTTTCGCTGACGCTGTTCCGTATCATCCAGGAGGCGCTGGCCAATGTTGACCGCCACGCCAAGGCCAGTGTCGCGATCATTTCCATCTCTGCCCACGACGGGTTGCTGGTACTGCGCGTGGAGGACAATGGCATGGGCTTCGACCCGAGTGCGGCGTACGAAAGCCACGGCATTGGCCTGCGCAACCTGCGCGAGCGGGTCGAACATCACCGGGGCAGTTTCAGCATTGCGTCGTCTGCCGGGCGCACCGAGCTGCAGGTCCAGATACCCATGAACAATCCGAGGCTTGCATGAGCGAGACCACACCGATCCGCATTGCCCTGGTCGACGACCATGTGCTGGTACGTGACGGCGTCAAGGCACTGCTGGGCGCAATTGCCCATTTCCAGGTGGTCGGCCAGGCCGAATCCGGCGCCCAGGCGCTTGAGCTGGTAGCGTCGCTGGAGCTGGACATCCTGCTGGTGGATGTTGGCCTGCAGGACATGAACGGCCTGGAGCTGACCCGCCGCCTGTGTGGTTTGTACCCCGGCATCCGGGTGCTGATGCTGAGCATGTACGACAACCAGGAGTATGTGCGCACCTCGATCACGGCGGGGGCGAGGGGCTACGTGCTGAAGAACGCACCCTCCACCGAGCTGATAGCCGCGATCGAGGCAATTGCTGCCGGCGGCAGTTTCTACAGCCCGGAAATCGCCCGCAAGCTGGTCAGCAGCGGGCGCGACGAGAACGACCTGACCCCGCGTGAGCTGCAGGTGCTGGCGATGATCGCCAGGGGTAGCAACAACAAGGAGATGGCCCGGGAGCTGGGCATCAGCGTGCGCACGGTGGAGACCTTCAGGCTGAGCATCCGGCGCAAGCTGAATATCGATACTCCGGCGGCACTGGTGAAGTACGCGCTGGAGCACGGGTTGGTGACGCTCTGAGGCAGCGCTGCCCCAGGACTATGGCTCTGCGGCAAAGCCGATGCCATCCACCGCAGTGTGCTTTTCGCGGGCAAGCCCGCTCCTACAGAACTGCACCGCTCAGGTTTTGCGGGCAGCGACTGGCTTTCCCGCTCGATCGTGGGAGCGGGCTTGCCCGCGAAGGGCTCACCCGCGAAGCGCCGGCTTACTTGAAGTCCCACTGCATCTGGGTCGCGATGCTCACGCCGCTGGAAGAGCGTACGCACACATCCAGGTAGTCAGTGAAGCGCGGCGGCACGGCAATGCCCTCATCGAGCAGGCGGCGGTTGTCGAACAGGTAGTTCAGGTCGGCAAAACCGCTGTACAGGCGCAGGGCCCGCAGGACCAGGCGCGGGTTGGCCGGGCCGATGCGCGACTCGAAGCTGGCGGCCAGCTCCTTGAGGTTGTCGACATCGATCTTGCGGTAGCGCTCGCCCACCGGCGCGGCACCATTGGCCAGGGCGAACGCCTTGTCGATCTCGGCGAAGGTACAAGCCGAATCATGCCCGGCGGAGATGTGGTAGAGGTCGTGGCTCAGGCGCGGCTTGAGGGTCAGGCCGATCAGCGCCTCGGCGCAGTAGTCCACCGGAATCACGTCGATCTGTTCGTCGAGGCCACAGGTGAAGCTTTCCAGGGCGAAGCCCATGCGGAACACCCAGAAGATGCTGCCAGAGGCCTGGCAACCCAGGCTGCGGTGACCGACCACGATCGAGGGGCGTGCCACCACCAGCGGCAGGGCCGGCAGTTCCTCGCGCATGCGTCGTTCGATCTCGGCCTTGGAAGCGGTGTAGTCCACCAGTTGCTGTTCGGCGTCCGGGAACTCCCAGGACTCGCTGATCGGCGATTCACGCTCAGGGCCGCAGCACATGGCTGTGCCCACATGGAGGAAACGCTTGAGGCGTTTGGAGCGGCTCATCACCTCGGCGAAGGCGAAGGTGCCCTCGACGTTGACTGGCCAGATGGTCGGGTTCTTCGAGAACGACGCCACGGCAGCGCAGTTGATGACCCGATCGACGTCCAGCAGGCGCGGCGTTTCGCGCGCCAGCCAGGAGGTGTCGAGGAAGTCGCCGCAAATGATCTGCTCTGCGTTCAGCGCCAGGCATTCGGCATGGCTGACGCCATGCTGTTGCAGGTTGCCGCGCAGGCGCTCCAGCCCTTGCCCGGCGTTTTCGGCGCGGACCAGGAACACCAGTTGCGGGCCTTGGCCGTTGGCGATCAGCTGGGCGACGACCGACCCGCCGAGGAAGCCCGTGGCGCCGGTAATCAGGATGCGTTCGGGGGTAGCGGTAAAGGTGATCGGTGCGTGCGTGTTCATACATTTCCTCAAGACGGGTAAGTCATCCGCAGTTCAATGTTAAGTGGCGACATCGAAACGTTGAAATGAACTTAAAGTCATCAGTAGGTTCGCGACATTCGTTGGGACTGACTTGTTCGCCTTGAGAACTTGCCCGGATAGACAATCTCTGTTTAGCGCAGCGCCTATCCGTTCAAAGCTGAAAGTGGCGCAGCCATGCAGCGCAGCGCCGGCCGCCACTCGTTGCGGCGCAGGTCCGGGAGCGGGCATGGTGAGCGGCGCGCCATTCTCCACGCTTTATGCCTGGGGGACGATGAATAGAAGGGGAGATTGGCCGGGTTTTCGATGAAACAAAGTTTAGAAAAGGGGTTGGCCGTGGGGAGTTTTAAATATATTTCATTCGCGCGGTAGTTAGGGTGGAGGTGAGGGTGTTGTTCTGTTCGCGGGCGTGCCTGCGAACAGAACAACACTGTTATTGAAGATCAGTTCAAACCCAACTTCCCGCGCAAGGTCGACAAGTCTTCGGCCAGGGTATTGACCGGCCCGACCATGGCCTTGCGATCACGCTCGGCCACCTTGTCGTAGGACTGGAACCCGCCGTCCTGGGTCTTGTACTTGGCCAGCAGCTTGTTGACGGTGGCGAAGTTCTTGTCGACCTTGGCGACGAACGCCTTGTCCTGGGATTCCAGGTGGGTGCGGAACAGCTCGAAGATCTTCTGTGCCCCGTCGATGTTGCCCTGGAAGTCGTACAGGTCGGTGTGACTGTAGCGATCCTCCTCACCCGAAACCTTGGTCGCGGCCACTTCTTCGAGCAACGCTGCCGCACCGCCGACGACTTTCTCTGGCGGGAAGGTCAGGGTGGCAATACGGCCCTGCAGGTCTTTCACGTCAGCGATCAGCTTGTCGGCAATCGGGCCTTGGCCGTCGGTGGTGTTCTTGTCGAACAGCGCGTACTCCAGGCGATGGAAGCCGGTGAAGTCATCGGCCTCGACACCTTTTTCGTGATCGTCCACCCGCGAGTCGATGGCCGCGTCCAGGTCGCTGAACAGCTCGGCGATCGGCTCGACGGCCTCATAGTTGACCCGGGTCGTGGCATACAGCGCCTTGGCCTTGGCCAGGTCTCCCTTCTTCACTGCATTGGTGAACTGCTCGGTGTCGCTCACCAACTGGTCGACCTTCTCGGTGACATAGATCTTGTAGTCCGACACCGGCTGCACCAGGGTCAGCGGGTCAACCGCAGCATTGGCGAACAGCGGGGCAAGCGTGAGCAACAGGGCGAGGCGGGTCTTGTTCATGGCGATGTCCTGATCCGTTTCTGTGTCGTGTCATGCGGTTTTTATGGGGGTGGCAGCGTCGAGCAGCGAACGACCAATGAAGTCGTGATCGTTCTTTACGCCGGGGAGGGCGAAGAAGTACCCGCCCCCGACCGGCTTGATGTATTCCTCCAGCGGCTCGCCGTTGAGGCGGTTCTGGACGGTGATGAAGCCCTTTTCCAGGTCGGCCTGATAGCAGATGAACAGCAGCCCCATATCCAGTTGCCCGTTCTTGTTCACGCCGCTGGAGTAGTTGAAAGGCCGGCGCAGGATCAGGTTGGGCTGGCTGGCCGCAGTGCGCGGATTGGCCAGGCGAATATGGGCGTCCAGACGGGTCAGCTTGCCTTCCGGGTCCTTGGTGTAATCAGGTACGTCGGTTTCGCGCTGGCCGTCCATGGGCGCGCCGCTGGCTTTCTTGCGGCCGAAGATCGACTCCTGCTCCTGCAATGGCGTGCGGTCCCAGCGCTCGACCAGATTGCGGATGATCCGCACCACCTGGTAGGTGCCATCGACCGCCCAGGCAGGTTCGTCGCCATGCTGTACCCAGACCAGCTGGTTCATCAGTGCCGCGTCGCTGGAGTCGGGGTTGGCCGAGCCGTCACGAAAACCGAGGAAGTTGCGGGCACTCTGCTCGGGCTCCGCCGCCTTGCGCGGTGCCTGCGGCGGCACCGAGCCTTCCTGTTTCCAGCGTACGTAGAGCAGGTCAGGCAGGTTCTTGATGATGTCGCGCAGGGCGTGGATGTTGGTGTCCGGCGCGTTGGAGCAGAACTGCAACCCCAGGTCGCCATGGCAGCGCTCGGCCTCCAGCGCGTCGTTGGGGAAGCCGAGCATGCGGCTCAGGCGCTTGGGCTTGGCGCCGGTGAGGCCGAATCGCTCGTCGAACAGCGATTCGCCGACCGACACCGTGATGGTCAGGTTGTCCGGCGTGACGACCGGGCCAAGGATGCCCGAGTCCGCTGGCGGAAGCTTCGGGTCGACCTGGGGGACCGGGCCGCCGGCCATCAGGAAGCGAATGCGCTGGTCCAGCGTGCGGAACAGGCGCTCGAGGTCCTGCTTGTCCTGGGCCAGGACATCGAAGGAGACGAACATCCCGGCGGTAGGGCGCGGCGTCACCACCCCCGGTTGATGTTCGCCGATCCAGGCGTTGCGCTCTTGCGTGCGGTCGCTGTGCGGGGCTTCGGTGACCTTGGCCGGTGAGGGAGCAGCCAGCGCGTTGCCGGTGGCCATGGCGACGCCTGCCACACCAAGGCCCGCCAGCAGGCGGCGGCGCTCTTGGGATTGCGGGGCGTTACGGGTATCGCGGTCTGTCATCTGAGGCTCGCTTGTCTTTACTGGTCGGCCAGGCCCAGGGCCTGATCAATGGCCGCGATCGCGCTGGCCAGTGCGTCGGCATCGGCTGCGATCTGCTGTTTCTGCGCCTGCGGTACCTGGTCGTAGGGCAGATAGCCCTCGGCGGCGCGCAGGGCTTGCAGGTGCTGCTCGAAGCGAGCCATGGCGCTATCGATTGTCGCCAACGGCTCAGAGCCGTTCCTGGCCAGCAAGGGGCGCAACAGATCGATCACTTTGCGCACACCTTCGAGGTTGGCGGCAAAACCCGGCAGGTCGAGGTGGCTGTAGCGTTCCTCTTCGCCACTGCTGCGGATCTGCGCAAGGTTGTGCAGGCTGCGCACCACCGCCTCGGTGAATTGCTGCGGCGCGATGGACTGGGCAAGCAGTTGCGTCTTGAGTTCGCCCAGGTCGAGCAGCAGCGTCTCTGCCACCGGCGCCAACCCTGCGGTGGTGCGCTGTTGGAACAGGCCGTACTCGATGCGATGCAAGCCCGTGAACGCCGGGTCCTGCTCACGCTGTTCGAAGTAATCGGCGCGAGCATTGATCCGATTGTCCAGCTCAGCCAGACGCTGGCTGGCCGGGGCGATGCGCTGGTAGATCATCCGCGCTGCGCCATAGGCAGCTTGCGCCTGCTGCAGGTCGCCGGCCTGGATCGCGTCCTTGAGCGCTTGGCCTGCCCGCACCAGGGCGCTGCCCTGACTGGCCAGGTAGACGCGGTATTCGGACAGCGGCCCGATAAAGGCAGTCAGTGCGGGGCGCGCCTTGGCGGCCGCTTCGGAGGCGGCGGTCGGGGTGACGGTCAAGCTGCCGCGCGGGTTGCTGAGCAAGCCGCAGGTGATCGCGTAGCGTCCCGGCTGCAGTGTGGCGTTGATCACCTGTGACAAGCCCGGCGCGATGTTCTCGCGCTCCTCGATCACCAGCACGCCATCGAGAATCTCCCACTCGACGGCGCGTTGCGACTGGTTGACGATGCGGAAACTGTTCGGCCCAGCCGGGACGCTCAGGTCGTTCGGCTCGCAGGCGTGATCGCGGATGGTGATCAGCGTTTCATGTCCGGCGTTGGCCGCACGCCTGGCCTGGGCCTGGTGCGAGGCATAGAAGAACACCAGGCCCGCACCGACCATCAACAGGGCACTGCCGGCAACCGCCAGGCGCAGTACACGGGGGGAGGGGGGCTTGCCGGCGGCGCCGGTCTCGTGACTGGTCATGCTTACCCTTGTTTCTGTGCAGCGTGAGAAGAGGAGGGCTTGGCCGGTGCCGGCCAGAAGAACAGCACCAGCGCACCGACCAGATAGAGCAGGTAGGCCCCGAGGGTGCTCACGGTCGGGGTGTCCTGGTAACCGAACATCCCCGCCAGCACCGATCCGGTCGGGCCATCCTTCGGCAGGCTGTGGCTGATATCGAAGACCACCCCCTGCAGCGCATTCCAGACCCCGGCCTCGTGCAGCGCCTGCACCGAGTTGGCGAGGATGCCCGCCGCCACCACGAGGATGAACAGGCCTGTCCAGCGGAAGAACTGCGCCAGATTCAGGCGCAGGCTGCCGGAGTACAGCGCCAACCCGACCAGGATCGCCACCACCAGCCCAAGCAGGGCGCCCAGCGGTGCTGCCGGACCCTCGCTCTGCTGGAACACCGCCAACAGGAAGAACACCGTCTCCAGGCCCTCGCGAGCGACGGCGAAGAACACCATGGCGATCAGCGCCCAGGCCTGATGCTTCGAACCCGCGAGCGCGGCATCGAGCGAGACGTGCAACTCGTGCTTGATCGAACGTGCCACTTTGCGCATCCACAACACCATGGAGCTGAGGATCACCACCGCGACCAGCCCGACCAGCGCTTCGAAGAGTTCCTGCTGTTTCTGCGGGAACTCGCTGCTCATCAGCTCAAGGCCGGCGCCGACGAAGAGGGAAAGGGCTGCGGCGAGAAACACGCCGATCCACACGGCCGGCATCCACTGGCCACGGCCGGTCTGGCGCAGGTAGCTGGCGATGATGCCGACAATCAGCGCGGCTTCGATGCCCTCGCGGAGCATGATGAGGAAGGGGACTAGCATGATTCTCCCGGGATGGCTGAAGGCATCGACCCCATGGCGAGGTCGCCGGGAAATCTACTTCAATGAGAATCATTAGCGCATGTGAATAATATTTTAACTTCTGCCATTTCCACCCTCGCCAGTCCCGGAAAAATGGGCTTTGCGACGGTGGAGTACAAATGTGCTCTGCTGCGATTACCGGGCTGATTGAAAGAACGCTCACGGCGGTTGACCATGTCCCTACCAGGAGGTAGGGTGCCGTTCATGAGCACTCAATCCACGACCTACTCCGACATTCTCCAGTGCGCCCGCACCCTGATCATCACGGGCGGGTACAACAGCTTCAGCTACGCCGACATCGCCGAGAGCGTCGGTATACGCAAAGCCAGCATCCATCACCATTTCCCCACCAAGGCGGACCTGGTGCGCGTTCTGGTCGCGCAATACCGCGAAGAAGCCAAGGCCGGCATGGCTGCCCTGGAGCGTTACTTTCCCGCCCCCGTCGACCAGCTCAAGGCCTATATAGGCTATTGGCTGGAATGCGTCGGCGAGGCCAGCAAGGGCTATTGCGTGTGTGCCTTGCTCGCCACTCAGATACCGGTATTGCCTGCCGAAGTCGCCACTGAGGTGAGGGCGCATTTCCGCAGCCTCTCGGCCTGGATTACCACAGTGCTCGAGCGCGGCGCGCAGGCGGGCAGTCTGACCCTGTCCGATACCCCTCAGGCTGAGGCTGAGCGTTTCATAGCTGCCGTGCATGGCGCGATGTTGTCTGCCCGCGCCTATGGCGAGCCTGGCGTATTCGGGCTCATCACGCAGCCGCTGATCGACAGGCTTGTCACACCGATTCCGGCACCCGGAGCCTGAGCCATGCTGCCAAGCCCTCTGGAACAGCAACTGGAATTCCTGCGCCAGATCGACCAGTTGAAAAGCGTGCGTCGCCAATCACCGTTGCTGGACCAGAGCCGCAAGGAAAACTCCGCCGAACACTCGTGGCACTTGGCCATGTATGCGTTGATCCTCAATGAGCATGCCAGCGGGGCAGTGGACAGCAACCGCGTCATCCGCATGCTGCTGTTGCACGACATCGTGGAGATCGACGTCGGCGACTTCCCAATTCATGGAGGCTCGTCCAGCCAGTTGCAGGCCGAGCAGGAAGCCGAGGCAGCTCAGCGGCTGTTTGGCCTGCTGCCGCAACCACAGGCCACACAGATGCTGGAACTGTGGCAGGAGTTCGAGCAGGCCGAGACTGCTGATGCGCGTTTCGCCAAGGCGCTCGACCGTTTTCAGCCACTGCTGATCAACATCTTCACCGGCGGTGGCACCTGGTCCGAAAGCGGTGTATCGCGCCAGCAGGTCATCGAGCGCTACGGGCCGGTCATCCAGCGCGGCGCACCCGAGCTCTGGGCGCTCTGCGAGCGCTGGATCGCGCGGCATTTCGCGGGTGATGGGCAACCCTGAGGTTTTCCACGGTGAAAAGCCGCTGTGCAGGCGCAGCGGTTTTTTTTGCAGCTAAATGCCTACCTACTAGTCGGTAGCAGACCATTCATTAAGACGGAGTCACAGCCATGCCACACCCTGTATCCACCCTCGGCGCCATCCATACCGCCGTCAGCGTGGCGACCTTCGTCGCCGGGCTCTACAGCTATGCGCGCCATCATCAGATCGAGCCCCGGGAGCCAGTTGCACGCGGCTACCTGTTCGGGATGCTGGTGTCGGTACTGACCGCGTTCGGCCTTTCCAGTACCGGCGGATTCAACGTCGGGCATGCGCTCGGCATCCTCGCGCTGCTGGTGGTCGGAGCGGCACTGGTCATCCCCAAGCTCAGCCTGCTGGGGCGTGCGCGGCCCTACCTGGCGCAGCTGGCATTCGCCTTCAGCTTCTTCCTGCTGCTGGTACCGGGGATCAACGAAACCCTGACGAGACTGCCAAGCGGCCAGCCATTGGCGGACGGCCCCGAGTCGCCGCTGGTGCGCGCCGCGTTGGCCGGATGGTTGGGGATTTTCGTGGTAGGCGCAGCGGTACAGGCCTGCTGGATCAGGTTGCAGCGCCGCAGGGCACCAGCGCTCTGATCGCCGAGGCGACAGCGCAGCCACTGTGGCTGCGCAGTCACTAGCCGCTTACTGAAACCATTGCCACAGCAGCAGGGTGCCGACCAGCCCAACCACCGAGACGATGGTCTGCAGCACCGACCACACCCAGATCGTCTGCTTGAGTTGCAACCCGAAGTACTCGCGGACCATCCAGAACCCGGCATCGTTGACATGGCAGAAGAACACCGAGCCGGCACCGATGGCCAGTGCCACCAGCGAACTCTGGGTGGTCGCCAGGCCCGCCATCAATGGCGCGAGAATACCGGCAGTGGTGGTGGTCGCAACGGTGGCCGAGCCTGTCGCCTGGCGCAGCGCCACCGCGATCAGCCAGGCCAACAGCACGTACGACAGGTGCGCGCCACTGGCCACCTTGCTGATCGTGTCGCTGATGCCGGCTTCGAGCAGGGTCTGTTTCAGGCCACCACCGGCTCCGATGGTCAACAACAGCACGGCGATCGGCGCCAGGCTCTTGCGCAGTACGCTGCCGACCTGGTCACGGGCCATACCGATCGACCAGCCCAGGCAGATCACCGCAGCGATCACCGCCAGCCCCAGGGCAATCAGCGGCTCACCGAGAAACTTGAGGGTCAGCGCCAGGGTGCTTTGCGGCGCCATGGCGACCTTGGCCAGCGTACTGCCCAGCATCAGCAGCACTGGCAGCAGGATGATCAGCAGCGATACGGCGAAGCTTGGCTTGCGCCGGGTCTCGACCTTGGCGGTGAACAGCGCACCCAGTTCCGCGGGTTCCTGCACATCCAGGCGTTTCGACAGCCAGATACCATAAAGCGGGCCGGCGAGGATCACTGCCGGCACGGCGATGCACAGGCCCAGCAACATGGTCATCCCCAGGTCTGCATGCAGGGCGCTGACTGCGATCAACGGCCCAGGGTGGGGAGGCATCAACGCGTGCAGGGTGGTCATCCCGGCGAGCGCCGGGATCGCCACCTTGAGCAGCGGCTGCCCAGACTGACGGGCGATGACGAAGATCACCGGCACCATCAGCACCAGGCCGACTTCGAAGAACAGCGGCAAGCCAATGACCATCGCCACCAGCGCCATCACCCAGGGCAGCGCCTTGCCGCGGGCATGGCGCAACAAGGTAGAGGCAATACGATCAGCAGCCCCGGATTCGGCCATCAGCGCGCCGAGCATCGCGCCCAGGGCAATGATGATCCCGGCCTCGCCCAGCAGACTGCCAGCGCCTTTGCCGAAAGCCTTGGCCACCTCCTCTGGCGGCAGGGTAGCGCCCAGGCCGGCCACGAAGGTACCGATCAGGATCGAAAGGAAGGGTGGCAACTTGGTGACGCTGATCAACACGATGATGGTGGTAATGGCCGCCAGGCAACAGAGCACCAGGCGGGTGTCGTGGGCAAGCCACGCGGCATGTGAAATATCCAACGGAAACCCCTTCTTGTAATGTCTTGTTACGTCTCTTGAAGGAATATACCGGATGGATTCATATAGACGACTAGCTGATCCCGTTTTTCAGGGTTGCAAGACATGAAAGTTTTTTCAGAAACCACGTAACCCTGCATCGTCCTCGCAAACCTGCTAAAACTGGCCGCCGCGCGCCACGCGCAGCCCACCCACCCTAGGAGAGAGTCATGATCAAGACCGGCGATTCACTGCCTGATATCACGCTGTACGCCTACAGCAACGGGGAGGGCGCCTGCGCGATCGGCCCGAACGCGTTTTCCATCCGCGAGCGCTGCCAGCAGCGCAAACTGGTGATTTTCGCCTTGCCCGGCGCCTTCACACCTACCTGTTCCGAACGTCACGTCCCCGGCTATGTCGCTGCGGCCGACGCGTTTTCCGCGGCGGGTATCGACGAAATCCTCTGCGTTTCCGTCAACGATGCCTTCGTCATGAATGCCTGGGGTAGCAGCCTGCAAGTGGGTGATGCGGTGAAGATGATCGGCGACGGCAATGGTGAGTTCGCCAAGGCCCTGGGCTTGAGCCAGGATCTGTCGGCTCGCGGCATGGGCCATCGTTCCCAGCGTTACGCGATGCTGGTCGAAGATGGCGTGGTCAGGCACCTCGCGGTCGAGGCGCCCGGCAAGTTCGAGGTCAGCGATGCGCAGAGCATGTTGAAGTGGGTTCAACAGTTATAGGGCCAGGTAGCGTTCAGCCTTTTTCATATGGCAGGCCCTCAGGGCAGGCCATACGCAGCAACTTGCGAAACTTCGGGCAGACCAGGTGCGACGGCGCCGGGCATTCGGCGACGTGTCGCAGCAAGCTGCTGAGCGCTGTCATCCTGCGGACCTGGCGGTCGAGCTCATCGGCGCGCTGGTGCAGAGCCGGGCGGGGCAGGTCCGGCTTGCGGTCCTTGCCGAACATGCCCTTGATCTCCTCCAGCGAAAAGCCGGCGGCCTTGCCCAGCGAAATCAGGGCAAGTTGCAGCAGGGTGTCTTCGCTGTACTGGCGACGCAGCCCACTGCGGCCAACGGACTGGATCAGCCCGACTTCCTCGTAGTAGCGCAGGGCAGAGGTCGTTACACCGCTGCTTTTCGCCAGCTCACCGATATCGACGATTTTCATGCTTGACTTCAAGTTGACTTGAAGTTGCATCGTAGGCCATCGCCTTTCGATCAACAAGAAGTCAACCATGAACGATGAACCAGTTACAAAGATGAACAAGCCTGTACTGGCCGCGCTGGCAGGCTCGATCCTGCTGGCCTCGCTCGGGGTCAGCATCGCCACGGTAGCGCTCGCGAGCCTGGCGCGGGTGTTTTCGGTCAGCGTGCAGCAGGTGCAATGGGTCGTGCTGGCCTACTTGCTGGCTTTGACGGCAGCCATCGTCGTGGCGGGGCGGATGGGCGATCTGTATGGCAGTCGCCGCGTACTGCTCATCGGCCTGGGGGTGTTCACCGTGGCCTCCGGTGCCTGTGCCCTGGCCCCAGGGCTGGATTGGCTGATTGTTGCGCGGGCAGTCCAGGGGCTGGGCGCGGCGGTGCTGATGGCGCTGCCGCTGTCCATCGCCAAGGGCCTGGTGGCCAAGGAACGCCTGGGTACGGCAATGGGCCTGCTCGGAACGATGTCAGCCATCGGCACAGCGCTGGGGCCCTCCCTGGGCGGCGTGTTGATTGGCGCCTTCGGTTGGCGTGCTGCATTCGTTCTGTTGTTGCTGTGCGGCGCCAGCATGCTGGTGCTGACATTGACCGGCATACCCCGGACCAAGATCCCCAGTGCACGCATCACGCGGTCCTCAACCCGCCCGCTGATACCGCTGGCCGTACTACGCAGGCCGGGGGTCGCCACGTCGCTGGCAATGAACATCCTGGCAGGCGCGGTGATGATGTCCACGCTTGTGGTGGGCCCGTTTTTCCTTTCGTTCGGCTTGGGGCTTAGCGATGCGCAGATGGGGGTGGTGATGGCTGCCGGGCCGATCGGCGCGGCAGTCTCAGGTGTTCCCGCCGGGCGCGTGGTTGACCGGTTCGGAACCCGTCGAACCCTGCTCGGCGGCCTGCTGGTCGCCAGCGCAGGCCTAGTGTGTTTCGCCGTGCTGCCAAGGCTTATCGGCGTTGCAGGTTATGTACTGGCTTTGGTGTTGGTCACACCGGGATTCCAACTATTCCTCGCAGCCAACAACACCGCCGTGATGGCCAATGCCACGGAGGAATACCGGGGCCTGCTGTCAGGGCTGCTCGGTCTGTCGCGCAACCTGGGCTTGATGACCGGCGCCGCCGCGCTGCCGCTGTTGTTTGCCTGCCTGCTCGGAACTCATGGCCTGGCCGACATTTCGGCGCAGGTCATTGGCACAGCCTTCTCCATCACCTTCCTGTCGGCAGCGGGCCTGTGTGTGCTTGCCGTCGCGCTTGCGCTGCTGGATCAGCGCAAGCGCGGCCCCTATGCGTCTTCTGTCGCGCAAACGGGCAATCACAACGGGTAACTAGCCAATCACTGCCGGCGACAGCAGATCCTGCAGATCGATGGCGTAGTACATCTCGCGGCGAACCCGATCAGCCACGGCGTTGACCACTTCTGCGCCATCCTGGGACGGATCGACGTGCACACGGAACGGGCGCTTGCCCAAAGGCAGGCCAACCACCCGCACGATCTCGCGCGCCACTTCGGCAGGGTCGGCGTCGTCAGGCTCCAGATGCTTCAACCCGTCTAGCGCCTTGCCCGGCACATCGGCATAGGGGCCGTTCTCATATTCCGCGGCAATGGCGGTGTCGGCCGGCTTGCCCGAATGGGCGAAGTGATTGGTCCCTTTGGTGAACGCGCCTGGCACCATGATGGTGGTCTCGATGCCCCAACGCGTCAGCTCGGTCGAATAGGCCACGGCCAATGCATCCATCGCAGCTTTCGCCGCGAAGTAGGGCGCCAGGAACGGTGGTGTGCCGCCGCGCGTGGATGAGGACCCGACCCAGACCAGCAACCCCTTGCCCTGCTTGCGCAGGTGCGGCAGGGCAGCGCGGTTCACACGTTGCGTGCCCAGCACGTTGACGTCGTATTGCTGCATCAGTTGTTCCGGGGTGAACGCCTCCGCCGGGCCGAACACCATATGGCCGGCATTGTGCACGAGCACATCGAGGCGCCCGGCGTCCTTCATGATGTGTGCGATGGCCGCCACGGAGGACGCATCCGATTGCACGTCCAGCTCGACGGTGCGCAGGTCCGAAGCGTTATCCCTAGACCATTGGGCGAGTTCCAGCACTCGCGGTGCATTACGGCCCTGGGTTTCGCGCATCGAGGCGTAAACGGTATGACCGGCGTGGGCCAGGGCCTTGGCGGTCATCAGGCCGAAGCCAGATGACGCGCCGGTAACGAGGATGATCTGGGGCATGTCATGTCACTCCTGGGAGACAAGAAAGGGACGAGTTATCCGGATCTCATCGCGCTGTCGTGGGTATGCACCGCGCTACCGAGTGGGATATGACCCCTACAGTACGGGATGCATGGGCATGAATAATCACCGAGAATTCGTTATTAGAATTCCATCTACGTGAACAGTTGTCGTCAGTAACGAAGGCGGGCAAACCCGCGTGCGTGGGGGCTGAAAGTTTAATGTGCAGCAGCATTGACGCCGCTGCCGAAGCAGCAGAGCCTTGTTCACCGATACGACCCGACATTCCCTTATCAATCTGGGTGCGCGCAGCATGATCAATCGCTTGGCTTTGACGTATCTGCTGTCTTCAGGCCTGCTGTCGGGGGCATCCTCGATGGCGTTGGCGCAGGAGTTCGCATGCAGCGCACCGCCACCCGCCGAGACTTCAATCGGCGGCATCGGCTACTACACCGATGCCGCGCATTCCAAGGTCGATCCACGCCTCAAGGCCGAAAGCGACGCAGAGCTCAAACCCTTTCATGACTTCTCCGACCGGTTGACGGTCATGACCGACGACTACCTGGGCAAGAACGATCAAGGGGCAGGGCGCTGCGCATTGGCCTGGCTGAATGCTTGGGCGAGCGCAGGCGCGATGCTTGGGGACATGGTACATACGAACAACGACCAACCCGACTACACCCGGCAATGGACTCACGGCACCGCTGCGCTGGCTTACTTGAAGACAGAGGCGCTTGCGACGCCCGAGCAACGCAGGGTGATAACCAATTGGCTGCGAAGGTTAACGGCGCTCAATCTGGCCTATTGGGAAAACCCGAAGCACAAGCGCAACAATCATTACTACTGGACCGGCATCGGTGTAATGGGGACGGCCGTGGCAACCCATGACCCTGACCTGATGCAAAAAGCGAAGGGGATCTATCGCACCGGCATCAATGCCATTCAACCGGACGGCAGCCTGCCCATGGAAATGGCCCGCAAGCGCTTGGCATTGCATTATCACGACTATGCCATCGCGCCGTTGGTGCTCATGGCCGAGTTGGCACGGATGCAGGGCGAGGACTGGTACGCCTACAACGACCGGGCCATTGAGCGGCTTGCCGACCGAGTGGCTGAGGGTTATGCGAACCCAAGCGGGTTCGAGCGAGAGACTGGGGTCAAGCAAGCGCAAGCAAAACCCAGAGGGTCCAGTGGTTGGGTGGAGTTCTACCGTTTGCGCACGCGCCATCCCGAATTGTTCGACATGATGCATGCTGCCGGACCATTTCGTGAGCCGCGACTGGGTGGGGACCTTACGTTGATGGCCAGTCGCGGATTACGCTGAATTCAAGATCGAAGCGGTCAAGCAGGAGACCGAGCGCGCTGCCGACAGCGCAAGGCGGGTGGGGACTTGGCCCCACCCGATCAGAGCACTTTATCGAGCGTGATGGGAAACTCCCTCACACGCTTGCCCGTGGCATGGTAGACCGCGTTGGCCACCGCAGCGGCCACCCCGACCACTCCAATTTCGCCCACGCCCTTGGACCCGAGCTCATTGACAATCTCGTCGTGCTCTTCAACGAAGATCACGTCGATATCCTCGATGTCTGCGTTCACCGGGATGTGGTACTCCGCCAGGTTGTGATTGACGATGCGGCCCAACCGATGGTCGGTCAGCGCTGCTTCATGCAGAGCCATTCCCACCCCCCACACCACGCCTCCCAGGATCTGACTACGCGCGGTTTTCGGGTTGACCACGCGCCCAGCGGCCACAGCGCTGACCACACGTACCACCTTGATCGTGCCAAGGTCTTCGTCGACGTGGACTTCCACGAATACCGCCGAATGCGTGGCGGTGGAGAACGGTTGGCGCCGGGCGCCGGGCTCGGCGTCGATCTGCACTTCGAACTCACCGTCGGGGGCGCTCGCCACGATGTCCGCCAAGGCCCAACGCTGGCTACCAGCGTGCAAGTAGCCATTGGCAAAAACGATCTGCTCCCAGGGGGTGCTGGCCACTTGGGGGTACAGGTTGCGCGCATGCTCCAGCACCTTGGTGCGCAGAACCTGGCAGGCCTGGCGCACGGCCGAGCCCACTGACGACACCGTGAACGATCCGCCTTGAAGCGGTGCGGTGGGCAGTGAAGAGTCACCCAGCACGAAGGTGACGTCCTGCACCCTGGTGCCGGCAGCATCGGCTGCGATCTGTGTCATGACGGTATAGGTGCCGGTGCCGATATCGGTGGTGGCACTGCTGACCGTGAGGTGGCCCTTGGCATCGATGCGCGCCTTGGCGCTGGCCTTCATCTGCATGGCTTCCCAGACGCCACCGGCCATGCCCCAGCCGATCAATTGGTTGCCATTGCGCATGCTGCGCGGTTGGGGGGGGCGCTCATGCCAGCCAAAACGTTCGGCACCTTGCTGGTAGCAGGCCAGCAATTCCTTGCTGGAGTAGGGCTTGCCCTCGTTGCCATTGTTGGCGGCGAAATTGCGTCGGCGCAGCTCTACCGGGTCGATCTTCGCTGCACAAGCGAGCTCATCCATAGCGCATTCCAGCGCAATCATCCCGGACCCGGCCCCAGGTGCCCGCATGTCCAGCGGGGTGTACACATCGAGCGAGGCCAAGCGATAGCTGAGCGTGACGTTGTCGCACTGGTAAAGCATGCCGCTCCATTCCACCAGGTGCTCGGTGAAGTCCTCGAATCGGGAGGTCTGGCCAAGCGCATCGTGAGCGATTGCCAGCAAGCGCCCGTTTGCGTCTGCCCCCAGGCGCAAGCGTTGCTCGGTGCGGGGCCGGTAGCCAAAGGTGAACATCTGTTGGCGGGTCAGGGTCACGCGCACCGAGCGCTTCAGGTGCAACGCCGCCATCACTGCCAGCGGCAACTGGTACTGCGGGCGCAAGCCCGAGCCGAAGGCTCCGCCGACGAACGCCGCGCGCACACGAATATTGGCCTTGGGCAGGCCGAACACCTTGTGCAGGTAGTCCTGGCAGTTCTGCGTGCCTTGGGTCTTGTCGTGGATTTCCAGCGTGCCGTCGGCCTTGTAGTGCACGGTCGACGCATGGGGCTCCATCGGGTTGTGGTGCTCGTTGGCCGTCAGGTAGGTCGCATCCACCTGCACCGGCGCACCGGCAAACTGCCCGGGGAAGTCGCCACGTGGCGCCGGCGTTTCGGCGGGGGCCGGATGCGACTGCTGGCATGCGCCCAGGTCTGTCTGGTGAGCCTCTTCGGCATAGTCGATCTTGAGCAGCGAGCCTGCATACCGGGCCAGTTCGAGGGTTTGAGCAACCACCAGCGCTACCGGTTGCCCGCTGTAGAGCACTCGATCATTGAACAAGGGCCGAAACGGCGAGCCCTCGGCAGAGTCGGCATCGCTATAGTCGTCGTCATAACTCGATATATGCGGACGATGGCCATGGTCGAGCACGGCGATTACCCCGGGTACGCGCAAGGCCTGCGTGCTGTCGATGTCGAGTACCCGACCGCGGGCGATGGTACTGGACACGACGCTGCCGTGTAGCAGGCCCGCCTCGGGGTATTCGCCCGCATAGCGGGCCTGCCCGGTGACCTTCGCCACACCGTCCACCCGGTCCATTGGCGTGCCGACTACTGGTGTGCTTTTGATCATGGTCGTGCTCCCCCGTTAGCGGCGCCGCGCGCCGCGTCATCCAAGGCACGCACGATTGCTCGCTGAGCGAGCGTTACTTTGAAACCGTTGTGGCTCAGGGGTTGTGCACCTTGCAGCAACGTTTGCGCGGCGCGGGTGAAGAGGGCTTCAGAAGGCACCTGGCCGACCAACATGCGCTCGACAGCCAGGTCCCGCCAGGGCTTGTGGGCAACGCCGCCCAACGCCAGGCGGGCCTGTTGGATCACTTCGCCATCGAAGCTCAAGGCTGCAGCGACTGATACCAGCGCGAACGCGTAGGAGGCGCGGTCGCGTATTTTCAGGTAACAGTAATGGTGTTCGAACATTGGGGGCGGCAGTTCGATGCCTGTCACCAGTTCATCGATTGCCAGTTGATTGTCGCGCTCGGGGGTGTCCTCGGGCAGGCGATGGAAATCCGCGAAGGGTATCTGCCGTTCACCGGACGGCCCCTGTACGTGCACCACGGCTTCGAGCGCTGCCAATGCCACGCACATGTCCGAGGGATGGGTCGCGACACAGGCATCGCTGGCGCCGAGAATGGCATGGATGCGGTTCATGCCCGTACGCGCAGGGCATCCGCTGCCCGGTTCGCGCTTGTTGCAGGGGGTGCCGGTGTCGTAGAAGTAGTAGCAGCGGGTACGTTGCAGCAAGTTGCCACCGGTACTGGCCATATTCCTCAACTGCGGCGATGCCCCAGCCAGGATCGCGTCGGACAACAGTGGATAATGCTGCTCGATCATCGGGTGCCAGGCCAGGTCGGCATTGCTCACCCGCGCACCGATCAGCACGCCGCCGCCGGGAGTAGGGTGGATATCGTTCAGCCCGAGTCCGGAGATGTCGATCAGGCGCTTGGGGCGGACCACGTTTTCCTTCATCAGGTCGACGAGGTTGGTACCACCCGCGATGAAGTGCGAGCAGGCGTCAGCCAGGTTTACCGCTTCGCTGACCGAGTTTGGCTTGTGGTAGCTGAAGGGTGTCATGGATTCTGCCCTCGTTGTGGCTGGTTCCCATCCCTCATCAACGGCAGGGCTTCTTCCACCGCCGCGACGATGTTGCCATAGGCACCACAGCGGCAAAGATTGCCGCTCATCTGCTCGCGAATGGCCTCCCGATTGTCGGCTCGGCCCTCGTGAGCCAACCCGACTGCCGAGCAGATCTGCCCCGGAGTGCAGTAACCGCACTGGAACGCATCGTGGGTAATGAAGGCGCGCTGCATGGGGTGCAGGACGTCGCCGCTGGCCAGTCCTTCGATGGTCACCAGGTCGGCCCCGTCGCACATGATGGCCAAGGTCAGGCAGGCATTGACGCGCTTGCCATCGCGCAGCACCGTGCAGGCGCCGCACTGGCCATGGTCGCAACCTTTCTTGGTACCGACCAGGTCCAACTGCTCACGCAGCAAGTCGAGCAAGGTGACCCAAGGATGCACCTGCAGTGTTCGGGACTGACCATTGAGGGTCAGACAGATGGGGTGCGTTTCAGCCCCATTGGAAGAGATCGCGCTCATGGTGAGGTCCTCACGGTCAGGGTACGCGCAGTGTGCTGCGTCTCTGTCGTGCGACAGGCCCGGCTGACTAAACGTTCAGCCGGGTCGCCGAGGTGGCGGTCACTTCTTGCCAGGCAGCACCGGCTGGTGGGCCATGCGGGCGTCGTAGAGGCTGGTGAGCAAGTGCTATGCGTCTGGGCCGGAGGTGCTCATGCAAACACCGAGCTCGCTTCATGAGCAAACGCAGTGGCAGCGCAGCCTCTAGACGAATGCCGACAGTCGCTTCACATCCGGCGGCGAGTCGCCTTGCCAACGTGTTCCCGCGATATCACGGGGTCAGTCCGCAGCAGTATCAAGCGCAGCTGGCGGAGCAGGGGGAGGGGGCATCAGTGTGCGCTGTGCCCCATGGCCTGACGGCGTGTCGTTCAAACTTGGATATTTAAGCATCAGAAAACGAACTGGTGCCCCAGTTCCTTCTCTACCCAATGCAGAAAACACCGCACCCTGGGAAAGGCTGCGTGGGCCTTGGGAAACACCAGATGGTGCGCAGCGACCGGTGCACCCAGGGCCTCGGGCGCCACTTTCACCAAGGTCCCGGCTTCCAGGTATTTCTGGGCCAGCAAGCCACTTTCCAAAGCGAAGCCCAGGCCGTGGCTGGCGGCCTCCAGGCTCATATAGGAACGGTCGAAGCTCAGCGCATAGGGTTTTTCGGGCCGTGCCAGCCCGTGCTGGGCAAACCACGCCGGCCACCTCAACAAGGTCGCCTCGGACAGGATCAGGTCGCAATCGAGCAGGTCGCTGGCATCATGCACCGGGTGGCGGGAGAGGAGCTTGGGTGCCGCCAGCACCTCGAAGGTCTCGTTACTTACCGTGCGGACTTCGTAACTGGGCCAGTTCGGATCGCCATGGCGAATGTCCACGTCGATCTTGTCACGGCTGAAATGCAGCGCCTCGTAGGAGCATGACAAATTGATCTGAATGGACGGGAACTCCTCGCGAAACGCCTCGAGACGCGGCATCAGCCAGAGCAGGCCGAAACTCGGTGAAGAGTGCAGGCGCAGGCAGTCAAGGCTGACATCGCTGCTGGCACGTTCGGTGGCGATGGCAAGGCTGTGCAGGATACCCGAGACGTCTTTCAAGTACTGCTGGCCAACTGAGGTAAGGGCTACGCCACGTGCGCCACGCACGAACAGCTGTCTGCCGATCATGGCCTCGAGTTTCGCAAGCTGATGACTGACCGCCGAGGGGGTCAAGTCCAGCACCTCGGCAGC
The DNA here is from genome assembly GCF_016624805.1 of Pseudomonas sp. S44. Taxonomy (NCBI): domain Bacteria; kingdom Pseudomonadati; phylum Pseudomonadota; class Gammaproteobacteria; order Pseudomonadales; family Pseudomonadaceae; genus Pseudomonas; species Pseudomonas sp. S44. The sequence goes on along the minus strand of NZ_JACVTY010000001.1, from coordinate 260,176 downwards.
TCGGGCAACGTTGCCGAACCGGGCGGCCTGCTCGAAAGCCTGGATGGTTTTGAGCGGTGGCAGTGGCGATGCCGCGTCGTTTACCGAGCGCATACAGATTCTCCAAAGCGTTATTTTTATTCCGGGAAACCCGTAGGATAGCGCAGAAGGGCTGAATTTTTTTCAGCATCGGATGATTTTCACGTTATTGCTCACGTAGCTCGCGGGCCACAAGCTGAACCCACGATTCCTGAATCGGCCCATAACAACAAACAGAGGGTTCACACATGCTTCTCCAAGGTAAAGTCGCAATCATCACCGGCGCAGCGTCCGCACGAGGCATTGGCCGTGCCACGGCCGCAACGTTCGCTCAGCGAGGTGCCCGCGTGGTAATCCTCGATCTTGACGAATCTGCCGCCCGCGATGCTGCCGCCTCACTGGGCGAAAGCCATCTGGGCCTGGCGGCGAACGTCGCTGACGAAGCCCAGGTTCAGCGCGCTGTTGCCACGGTTGTCGAACATTTCGGCCGCATCGACGTGTTGATCAATAACGCCGGCATTACCCAGCCGCTGAAGACCTTGGATATCCGTGGCGCTGATTATGACAAGGTGCTGGATGTCAGCCTGCGGGGCACGCTGCTGATGTCGCAGGCGGTGATCCCGCAAATGCGTGAGCAAGGCAGCGGCAGCATCGTATGCATGTCCTCTGTTTCTGCACAGCGCGGCGGGGGCATTTTTGGCGGCCCGCACTACAGTGCCGCGAAGGCCGGCGTGCTGGGCCTTGCCAAGGCGATGGCGCGTGAACTGGGGCCGGACAACGTGCGGGTCAACTCCATCGCACCGGGTTTGATCCACACGGACATCACCGGTGGGCTGATGCAGGATGAGCGCCGCCACGCGATCATCGAAGGCATCCCCCTGGGCCGCCTTGGCCAGGCCCAGGATGTCGCCAACGCTGCACTGTTCCTCGCCAGCGACCTCTCTACCTACCTGACCGGCATTACCCTGGATGTCAACGGCGGGATGCTGATTCACTGAGTACACGTGGGCGGGCCGGTCCACGGCCCGCGCGGTTCTGGATCAATGACAGCCAAGTTTCAGGCCTGGCTGCCAATAACAACAAGAGATCAGACCAGCATGACTACCTTATCGCTCGAAGCGGTTTCGACCGTGCGTACCTCCGCCTACCGCAAGACCGCCTGGCGCCTGATGCCGTTCCTGATGCTGTGCTACCTCTGCGCCTATCTGGATCGCGTCAATGTCGGTTTCGCCAAGCTGCAGATGATGAACGATCTCGCCTTGAGCGAGACAGTCTACGGCCTGGGTGCGGGCATGTTCTTCATTGGCTATTTTCTCTGCGAGGTTCCCAGCAACATCATCCTTCACAAAGTGGGCGCACGGGTATGGATCGCGCGCATCATGATCACCTGGGGGATCATTTCCGCGCTGTTCGCATTCGTCGAAACAGCGTGGCAATTCTACGTCCTTCGATTCCTCCTAGGTATCGCCGAGGCAGGTCTTGCGCCAGGGCTGCTGCTGTACCTTACCTACTGGTTCCCTTCCTATCGCCGGGCACGGATGACGGTGTTGTGGTTCATCGCCATCCCACTGTCGGGCATGGTTGGCGGGCCTCTCTCCGGCTGGATCATGAACCAGTTTGCCGGCGTGCACGGTTGGGCCGGTTGGCAGTGGATGTTTGTGCTCGAAGCGGTGCCGACGGTGCTGGTTGGCCTGCTGGTACTGGCTTACCTCAAGGACGGCGTGCACCAGGCCACGTGGCTGAACGACGAAGAAAAGGCCCTGGTTACCCGCGAACTGGCCGAGGACAACCAACAGAAAGTCAGCCATGGTTCGGTGGGGGAATTCATCCGCGACCGTCGGTTGTGGTTGCTGGCTGGCATCTACTTCTGTGTGGTCATGGGCCAGTACGCCATTACCTTCTGGCTACCGACCTTGGTGCGCAATGCCGGTGTATCTGACCCGCTGCACATCGGCATGCTGTCCAGCCTGCCTTACCTGTGCGCCATTGCCGCGATGCTGCTGGTCGGCCGCAGCGGCGACAAGCACCGCGAGCGCCGCTGGCATCTGATCATACCGATGATTGTCGGCGCCATCGGGCTCAGCCTGGCCGCATTGATGGGCGGCAACGTGACACTGTCGATCCTCAGCTTGTGCCTGGCTGCGTCGGGAATCCTCTCGGCCACCTCGCTGTTCTGGATGCTGCCCACCACGCTTCTGGGCGGTGTGTCCGCTGCCGCAGGCATCGCCGCCGTCAACAGCTTTGCCAACCTGGCCGGCTTCTGCTCGCCCTACCTGATTGGGTGGATCACTACCCAGACCGGGTCCAGCGCCGTCGGCATGTATCTGATTACAGCCGTCCTGCTTGCGGGGGCCTCGTTGGTCCTGCGCATCCCCGCTGCAGCGGTCAATCGTTGAGTTAACGGAGCTACGTAATGAATACGAACACTATGCTGAAGCCCGCCTTGAGCCTGGCCGAGCGCGCGCACAACATCCGTCGCCATGCGTTGCGCATGGGGCAGGTGCAAGGTCAAGGTTATGTGGGGCAGGCCCTGGGCGCTGCGGACCTGCTGGCAGTCTCTTACTTCCATGCACTGAGCTATCGGTCCGATGATCCTGACTGGGAACCGCGCGACCGCTTCTATCTGTCCATCGGTCATTATGCCATTGCGCTGTATGCCGCCTTGATCGAGGCCCGAATCGTCCCGCTCGATGAGTTGGAAACCTATGGTTCGGACGACAGCCGCCTGCCCATGTCCGGCATGGCTGCTTATACGCCGGGCATGGAAATCACCGGCGGGTCGTTGGGGCAGGGGTTGGGTATTGCGGTTGGTGCTTGCCTGGGCCTCAAACGCAAGCAATCGACTTCTTTCGTTTACAACCTCTTGTCAGATGGTGAGCTCAATGAAGGCTCCACTTGGGAGGCCGTCATGTCGGCCTCTCACTGGAAGCTCGACAACCTCATCGCCATCGTCGATGTGAACAACCAGCAGGCCGATGGTTATTCCAGCGAAATTCTTTCTTTTGAACCGATCGTCGATCGTTGGCAGGCGTTTGGGTGGTTCACCCAGCGAGTCGATGGCAATGACATCGAAGCCCTGGTCGCAGCGTTCGATGCGGCGCGCAATCACGCAGGCGCGCAACCGCGCGTGATCATTTGCGATACGAAGATGGGCAAGGGGGTACCGTTCCTCGAAGCGCGGGAAAAGACCCACTTCATACGTGTGGAAGAACATGAATGGGCGTTGGCGCTCAACAATCTCGAAGAAGGAAAACAGTGATGAGCAAGCCGAATAGTTCTACTTCGACTGCCGAGCCAACCAAAAAGCGCCTGACCACTTCGGCCATGATCGCCTCGATCGCCGCTGAGGGCCAAGCGACCCGCTCGGCGCCCTTTGGCCATGCCCTGGCTGCGCTGGCTGAGCAGCGCCCTGAAATTGTCGGGCTGTCCGCAGACCTGTCCAAATACACCGACCTGCATATTTTTGCCAAGGCGCACCCGGACCGCTTCTACCAGATGGGCATGGCCGAGCAACTGTTGATGAGCGCGGCTGCGGGCATGGCAAGGGAGGGGTTCGTACCCTTCGCCACCACCTATGCCGTGTTTGCCTCGCGGCGCGCCTACGATTTTATCTGTATGGCAATCGCCGAGGAGAATTTGAACGTGAAGATCGTCTGTGGGCTGCCCGGGCTCACTACCGGTTATGGCCCAAGCCACCAGGCGACTGACGATCTCGCCATCTTCCGAGCGATGCCAAACCTGATGATCGTCGATCCCTGCGACGCCGTGGAGATCGAACAGGCAGTGCCGGCAATCGCTGCTCACCAGGGGCCGGTCTACATGCGCCTGCTGCGCGGCAACGTACCGGTAGTGCTTGACGAATACGGGTACAAATTCGAAATCGGCAAGGCCAAGACCCTGCGCACCGGCAGGGACGTGCTCATCATCTCTACCGGGCTGATGACGATGCGCTCGCTCGAAGCGGCCAACAAGCTCCAGGCCGATGGTGTCGACGTTGCTGTGTTGCACGTGCCGACCATCAAGCCTCTGGATGAACACACCATCCTGGCCGAAGCGAAGCAATCCGGACGGCTGGTGGTCACCGCCGAAAACAGCAGCATCATCGGCGGTTTGGGCGAGGCGGTTGCCGGATTGTTGATGCGCAACGGCGTTACGCCGACGTTCCGCCAGATCGCGCTGCCCGATGCGTTTCTCGATGCCGGTGCCTTGCCGACATTGCATGATCGGTACGGCATATCGACCGACGCCGTATGTGCTCAGATCAAAGCCTGGCTTTGATATAGCTCGGCTAGGAGGGCATGGAGGCCCCAATGAGTTCCCAAAGTCTTTGCGGCGCCAGTCAACGAGCGACAGGCCATGAGCAAAGCTCCAATTGAGCATTTTCGCCAGACCCATAATGCAGCTGTGGTACTTATGAATGAAACCCAAGCTTTTGGAGTTCTGGGAAACGGGGTGTGAACGTTGAAAACAAAGCGGATAACGAGATTTTTCAAGAATTACAGATGTTTAGCAAAAATGTCGCCCCATCACCGGAAAACAGAAATCTTTTTTCCGGCAATGAAAACAAGATTATCATTTTTCCTGCAATGAAACGCACAGGCCATCCAGTTGGATTCTGCTACGGCGGTATGACTTTACGGCTTTCCTCTCTTCACCTCCTGCCTTGGTCGAATGGGTATGTCCACGCCTGATTGGCAGCTGGCTCCCCTCGAAGCGGTGATGGCCTGCATCGCCGATGCTCATGCCGCGTTCTGACAACCACGCTCTTTGTGATGCGTGTCGAAAAATTCGCGTGATTGGAGTCCGTGCAAAAAATTTTTATAACATTTTTACCTTGGAATTGTTTTTTTTGATCATAATAAATCCATTTCCATTTAAATATATATTGCAAATACCCAGTCGCAATTGTTGGGAGGCATTGGTCTAACCAATTGAAATTATCAGGTTTTGAATTGCACACCAAGTGTACTTACTTTTTGAATTTGAAGCCTCAATATTTAAATAAATCGTTTTTATGTCTCCGAGTCGAACATACAGCAGAACCTGGTCGGGGGTTGCACGTCTTAGTTCGGCGACTATGATCAACCAGGCGCCATGTGGCTCAGTTGTTCACACATCAGGTAGGGTTCGGTATGGATAACGATGAGCCAGGTGATGAAGCTCAGGAAAGTGAAAAAAACGCTACATTGGTTCCAGTAAAAAATGCCCAGGCTGGTATCCCCAGAGACTGGAAAGAGTCTGGAGTTCCAGAAAGTAGTGAAGTCATTCCGTATCAGGTTAAAATAATTGACCAATACGAGGAGCAGCTCGCAAACGAACGTATATCTGTATTCGATCAGGTCGATCAAGGACTGCCTGCTAAGAGGGGCATGGAACTCCTTGGATTAAAGAAATCCCACTTCTACAAGCTGCTTGATGATCATCGTAACGGAAAAGACATCGTTCGGAATCATAGAGGAACGCCAAAAGGGGGGAATCGATCAACGTCAGGGCAGGTGGCTGCGTTAAATAAAGCGTTTGAATCGCACTACGAAGGCCCGAAGGCCTCTATCAGTGAACTGTTGAAGTGGGCGCGGCGTTATTGTGAAGAAACTGGTGTGAAGCCAGTGAGTCGTCATACTGCAAGAAGATTTCTCTATGAAATACCTGAAAAAGACCGTGATCGAAAAATACTGACTACTGATCAGTTCAATCAAAAATACGGCTATAGGCCTAAAAAATTAATTATTGATAGTTTGCTGCGTCGCGTGTCAATGGATCATACGCGCGTGGATATCTTGCTGGTCGATGAATTTAATAGAAATGTGATAATTGGTAGGCCTTGGATAACCATGATCATCTGTGACAGGTCGAGGGTTATTTTAGGTTTTTATCTAAGCATGGAGGCCCCTAATATAAATACGGTTGCTGCGGCATTAGCTTTTGCGATTATGAATAAAGAAAGTAGTTTGTTTTGTTTTGTGATGCACCCTGGCGAATATCCATTCCATGGTATCCCCTTTGTTATTTTTACCGATAATGCCGCAGAGTTTACGAGCGAGGCTTTTATTCAACAGTGCAAAGAATGGGGTATGGAGTGGGAGCATCGCCCCATCGGAAAAAAATGGTACGGCGGGATCATAGAGCGTGTAATTGGCTCATTCATGACAACTGGAGTGCACTTTCTTCCTGGGTCGACCGGGAGCAACGTGGTAGAGCGACAGAGCTTTGAAAGTGAGCTAAATGCCAAAATGGATTTCAAACAATGTGCGGAGTGGATGATGAAAGAAGTGACGCTCTACCATGGGAAAATCCATAGAACACTTGGCTGTACACCGAGGGAAGCTTTCGCGCATTATAAAAGCGAAGGGAAGTATGATTTCTCCAGGGTTATTAGTAAAGAGGAGGAGGAGAGGTTTCTTATCGATTTTTGCCCAACCTCCTTTAATCATAGGGTTCACTCTTACGGCATTAATTTCGCCGGCCGCAGATATGCAGGCGATGCTCTAGAGGAATATGTTGGCCAAAGGCTGGATGTGAAATACTTACAGCACGACCTCAGTTACATTTGGGTCAAGGCGCCTAGTGCGTTTCTAAAAATTCGTTGTGTGTACACCCGTGCCGGGTTATCGATGCATTGGGAGTCTTATTCGAATCACAAGCAGTTATCTAAGCGTATGCCAGCTCTGATCAACAAGGCTAGCGGCACTGTCGATGATGATTTCGCACGCGCCGCCATGGATCGTCAGGAAGAAATTATTCAAGAAGCTGAGGTGATGAAAACAGCTTTCATGGATGCGCCAAAGCAGTTAGTCCTACCTGCACCACCTCCACCCCCCCCCTTCCACCGAGAAAGTAGATATACACGACGTGGAGGAAGACCTTATCGATGACAGCAAAATCTATGTCCACACCGATGAGAATGTCTGGGAGGAAGACGATATTTTTCAACCACAGATAATCCCAGACCCCGAAGAGATAGATTTGCTGATTCCAGTGCTGATCATCGATCCTAAGGAGACGTGAGTTATGAGCGACCTCAGTCATGTCAAGACGGACTTAAGGCACCTAATCGAGTTGCCGGCAGAAAAACGGATTCAGATCTGCCGCCATGACATTTGGATCGATACTCCCCGGTTGAAGCCTTTGATGAACTGCCTGAACCACATGGTCTATACAGAAAACCAACTACAGGCATCAAGCATATTCATCTATGGCGATGGCGGAGATGGGAAGTCGGCTTTGTTTCACCGACTTCAGGCTCTGGGCCACCTGTCAGGGAAAAAAATGGTATTCATTACCCTGACCGAAAATATAAATAGGTACAAGTTGCATGATGCGATCTGCGAGCAATTCAATGTGCAGATCGGTAAGAGAACAACCGCTGCAAACAGAATTGACATTATACTTAAAAAAATCGAATCAGGAGAAATTGGAGCGATAGTAATCGACGAACTGTCAGATGCGATGCTTGAGGGGAACGTCAATAAAAAAGTGATTTTATCACTGCTGCGCAGCCTTGCGGAAGGAAAGCTCAAATTGTGTGTCATCGCTTTTGGAAACTCCGTAGCTCTCGAAGCCATCGCGCTTGATCGAGTTCTGGATCGAAGGTTTGTTCAATGGGAACTCCAAAAGTGGCGCATGGATCAAGACTTTGTAAACTTTATAGCCACTTACGAAACGCATCTTCCCCTTAAACTTGCATCGAACGTATCATCCCCTAAGCTCAGGACGCTTATTTATTCTAATTCACATGGCATTCTGGATAATATCGTAAAGATTCTTAAGTGCACAGCGATGGATGCTATTGAGCAGGGCACTGAACGCATTCACCAAGATCAATTTCATAATATCGATGCCTTAGCGGTGAAGTACGGCTTCAAAATCCACCATCCCGACAAACGTCAAAAGAAATGATCATGCTCTCGCACTCACAGTACGCCACGGCTAACGATCTCTTGACTGCGCTGAAACGTGGGGGTTCATTTTGCATTGTCTCAAGTGAACCTGGGTTCGGTTTGACTACTTGTATGGAGTATGTCAGATCGCGCCTGGGTAAGCCCGCATTGATCATAGCAGACCATCCTGAACTTGCAGGCTTGGATGTTCTTGGTCAGTTGTACCAAGAACTATATATTGATATTGAATTTCAAAATAAAAAAGAAATACCTGCCTTTGTGGTCGAAATTGTTGCCCTGAGAGAAGTCTCGACAATCTTTATCGATCACATTGATATGTTTCTCGGCAGTGAAGGCGCAAAGCGTCGTACTGTTCAACAAATTAAGTCCGTACTGACTGCATTCCCATCAGTCAATATTGTAGTTTCTGGTTTGGATTCAGATGTATCGGTCTTACAGGGTCTCGACGGTTGTACGCTGCACTGCGCTCAGATTTTCAGCTTAAAGGGCTTTCGAGATTTTAATGAATACGAGGTTTTTTTTGAATCGATCCTTGCAAGACATCCACGCACGTCTTTCACGGACGTTTCGCTGGAGGCGCTTTACAATGATACCAAAGGAAATCTTGGCAATACATTCCTGCGGCTTTTCCACCCCGCGTATCGCTACAATGGCAGGGATTAATTGATGGTTTGTGTCGATTGCTTACCGATGGGGGGGGAGCTGCTGTCGTCCTGGCTGTATAGGCAAAGCATGGTTTCTAAGTACACACCACTTGGGCGTGAGGAGCTTAATCAACTTTGGTTGGCATACGCCCCAGGTTCAGATTTTGATCCCGATTTCTCGCTGAACTCCAGCTTTGCCAACGCAGCGTGTGATGCCGTAAGCATGAGTCGTGAACTCAGGGCAGAATTCGTTCAGCCGCCTAGCAGCTGGCTGATACCACGTTTCTACAGACGCACTTTTTGCTATCAGTGCTTGGCAGAAAATATTCGCACCCAGGCATTCCCAACCGCCCTCAAGAAGTGGTACGCCGTGGCTTCAGTAGTTTGCGAGTTTCATGGGTTGCCGTTAATCGATGCTGCAGAGACATTCGGCCCTAAGTTGAATATGGCCATGAAGTTTTTCGAAATGCATAACTTACATAGGGACAGGTTTATTTCAGCATCGCGCTTTGAAGAGGGGGTGAGGGCTATCAAGTCTTTGATGTTCGTACAGAACATGCTCAAAAGCTTCGAAGTTACAGGCGTCGCGGGCCAGCTGAACAATGGTGGTCACCCAAAGAGCAAGTGGACGTTTTCGAAATTTTTTATCTGCTTATTGCTTTATCCTAAGTTCGGCCTCATCAATCGCCACATCCGTAACGGCGCTGCTTACATTCAACTACCGCTATTCCAACAGACTTTCACTTACGGCCCGCTGATAGCCAGTGTCGCTCACCGAAGGGCTGCTCTGCTCATGCTTGGTTGGCTCTTCGAGGTCTTGCCAAAAGAAACATCGGGGTTGCTTGAGGATCTGCTAAGTTCAGTAGGTAGCGTGCTTGGGTTTTCGGATGCCTATGGTGTGGGCTACGCATGCAATGGCTTTACGCCAGAACAGGCTGCTGTCATCGCACGTCGACTTATGCAATGGCATGCACATACCGCCTCCCGCAGAATTCATATGTTCATCGAGGGTTTCGTTGCCTCAACTGGAAAGTGAAGTGCGGCCAACAGCCATAACATCTAGAAGAGAGAGTGGCTATTGAATGGATACTACATTCTCTTTAATCAGCGAAATCACGCTACCTTTGGGGTTAGTCTGCCTAGACGGCCCATATGGCGGTACCGGAGTATGGATTGATTTACTAGTGGCGCTGCCACGCGTATACGTCATTCAGTATTCGATCCATCACAGCTCGGTACGAACCGGCATGGGGCTAGCTGTGAGCGCAGTAAGGTCGGAAAAACCTAGGATAATCGCAAAGCACCGTCGGATCAGCTTTACATATACAACATTGTACTCACCGTGGCCCGTGGGTCAGGAGTACGATAATGCACGTGATTTTTGCGACTTGTTTTTATCTGGGTTCTTTCAGTGGCCAGCGAAAATATGCAGCAACCGATCTAACGTTTTCACAAGCACTTTCGCTTCAATATCGGAGCAGGTAGGAGCCACTGTTGCATCACTGCAAGGTGTCTTGTTGTACCCACCTGTGCCTCGTAGTAAATCGTCAGATAGCCCAAAATAGTTTTCAATTAAGAAGGTCATTCACACCACCAGCTGGGCCGACAAGGATCATAAGTCTTACAAAGTCCGTAAGTCAGCTCCAGAGGTAACCCGCAGTCCCCAAAACTCCGGTGTTTGTGCATCCCTGGCGTAGTGTTCAATGCGCCATACAGAAGGGCTTCAGTGTTGACGAAGTTTGGCTTCGTACTTCGGCAATACTATCCTGAATCAAACATAGAAAAATGGTTACTTCAATGAGGTTATTACTGCGAAAATTAGATCTTCGCCTCCTTCCACAGCTTGCTCACCGTCGACTTCGCAAGCCCCAGCAGCTCCGCAGTCTCCTTCTGCGTCTTCCCCTCAGCCTTGCACTGAAGCACCGCAGCTCGATTGGCGGCGCCTGATCGAACACGACCATGCACTGATTGCAGCTTGCCGTCGGTGAACTCCCCGTCGAGCTTGTCCAGGACTCCGAGCTTCTCAAGCTTGGTGATCTCGCAGGCCAGGTCTTTCAAAAATTCCTTAGGGGTCTGGTTGCGGTCATGAGCGCTGGCCACGGCCACGAGCGCTACAAGATCGACGTCCAATGCGATGGCGATGTCTTCGAGCGAGGACAGAGTAGGGTTGCTCTTCGCGCGCTCGATATTGTTCATCTGACGCGCCTCGACCCTGCCATGAAAGTCTTCCTGGGACAGATTCCGGGCGGTACGTGTCAGCCTCAAGACGGCGGCCAGCGGTTCTCTCAACGACATTTGGAGTACCCAAAGCCGAGGATAAAGCCATATTGCGCGGTTCGACTCCATGCAATATAGTGCTGCGAAATGAACTGTCAGGCACGCTTGGTGCGCTGTTCTGATCGAGGAAGTGAAGGCTGGGATGCTTCCGCTCCATTGCGCCGGCAGTCCCGGCACGCGTGCGCTCTGTAACCCAGTCTGCGTCAATTTATAGCTAAACCCTCAAGGTCAGCGTTTTGAGAATCAGAATCTACTCAGATCTACACGCCGAGTTCAGCCGTTTCGACCCGCCGCCCCTCGACGCTGGGGTTGACCTGGTAATCCTCGCTGGCGATATCAACAAAAAGGCCAGGGGCGTCAAATGGGCCAATGAGACTTTCGCGTGTCAGGTCGCGTACATCGCAGGCAACCACGAATATTACGACGGCCACATCGATCGCACCTTGCAGAAAATGCAGGATGCTGCGGCCGGCCACGTGCATGTTCTGGAAAACGAATCGCTGATTCTGGGGGATGTCAGAATCCTCGGCAGCACCGCATGGACTGACTTCACGTCAACAGGGAACTGGGTCGCGGCTAGCAATGCCGCCAGGCAGTGCATGAACGACTTTAAGTACATTCGGTGTGACTCCAACTACAGGCGACTTCGAACGGAAGACCTGATTACCCGGAACCACATCGCCAAGGACTGGCTGACTCAAGAGCTTGCTCGACCGTTTGACGGCAAAACGGTAGTGGTGACACATCACTCACCATCCTCAGCTGTGATTGGTGAGCAGCATGAAGGGCATCTTACTGCAGCGTACGCCAACGACTGGCCGCACCTAATTGAGGGGGCCACTGTGTGGGTATTCGGTCACACGCACGAGGCTACAGATGTTGAGCTTTTCGGCTGCCGGGTGATCTCAAACCCCCGTGGCTACCCTGGAGAAAACACCGGTTTTGACCCTTACTTCGAGATCCAAATCTGATGGCCAATCCGGCGATGAAGCACTTTTTCGACCACGCCGTCGACCCGCTAGAGCTCAAGCGGGATCTTCCCTCAGAGGTCATTCAAGCACAGGGAATAGATTGGGGGGTGATGGTCGACGCTTACCTCATCAACGCTGCGAGAGTAGGGCAGAGCTACGCCGCGCTCGTTTACAGCGATCAGTCAAACGTGAGCTCGAATGGAATGACCGTTGCTACTCCTCCGCTCGTGCTGGTTGAGACGAGGGCGGGGTTCAAGCTGATGCGCAGTCTTAGTGGGGAAGACCATTACGTGATCGCCAGCGAGCTCAGCGAACCGCGCTGAGCATTTGGTTTGGGTTGATTCACCAGTCAGTCTGAAGGTGCTTTCAAACTGTATTGGTCGGCCAGGCGCGACGAACACCTCGGGTTTACAGTTTTTTATCCAGCCTACACAAGCCGCTGGACGGCTTCGTGTGTGCAGGTATTCACATGGCCTTAGCTACCAGCAGCCTCAAGATTAAATGCACTAAGGAAAATGCATGTCTGATCTGAAGAAAATTGAACTTACTATCAAGAACTACAATGTTAAAAATACTGCTGACATTGATGCGCTCTACAGTCAAGTTCGGTGCGAAGACGGTGAGGGGAAAACCTTCTATTTCAAAGAAGTGTGCATGCTGGACTACCTGAAAAGGCATGGAGCAATTGTTACGGACAAGCCCAGAACGTGGTACTACAAGCATCTGAGCAAGAAAAGCATCGTTCTGGTAGCGTTCCAGAAGGCAGATGGCAAGGTCGAGTATGACCTAGATCACCTGCGACTGGTTGCTAAATCCAGTATTCTGAAAGGGGTCGTGTTCGCGGTAGCGGCAATTCCTGCTGCGTTGATCATCGCGACGGCCACTTTTGGCGTCGGCCTCCTGTTCGCACCAGTTTGCTTCTTCTATGCATACCGAAGCCTCTTCAAAATCCCCCGGATGTTGCGCAGGAGCACGCTGATAAACGAACTTGCAGCTCATGGTGTGACTGTCCAGTAGCTGCCGGTCTGGACAGCTGTGAGGCTGGGTTGAGGCGGTATGCCGATGAGGAGCAACGAATGCCATCAGCAGTAATTTTTGATCTCTTTGGTACGCTTTTGGAGATGCGAAATCGGCAGAGTCCCTATCGACAGCTTCTCCGCCTAGGCTCACAGCAGGGGGGGCTTTCGCAGCCTGATCGAGTTCACCAGCGCAATCACTCAGGACAGCAGGTGAACCCTATCGGATCAATACGGCGTCATGCTGGCATTGTTAAGGAGTTATGGCACCAGAAGTAATTCACGCCACCGTAGCTTTACTGGCGAAATCACCCCAATGGTCATTTTGTTCTCGACGTACTCCTCGGGCAGCGGCCGGGGAATTTGTCGACTAGAACGCTGCCAAGGGGGGGTAAAGCCCTACGATGCCCAAAAGGTCTGATGTGCTCGCAGAAGCATGCACTCACGGATCTGCCCTTCAAATCCCTAAGTGCCTGGTGGAGATCTGGAGCTGTGAGCTTGGGGTGTCGGTGCTTCGTACCTATCTCTCCCATCGGTGCTTTCGTGGTGTTTACCCACCGAATATGGCATATAGCCGCTATTGGATTTTGGCGCAGCGTCACTGCTGCATCGATTGGATTATTAGCGGTCATTCGCCTGCTCAGCGGGACACGGAAGGCCATTGCATGGAATCGGGTAGATGCTGGGAGCTATCAAAAATCGCTTAGGGCTGGCGTGGGAAGCAGTTGTGGTTGGAGGGAAAGCTGCGTGGAGAGTGCTGTCTACTCGGCGCCAGGGGGACAACGTTGATCCTTTCTTTGAGCCGTTGACCCCCATCATTGTCACGGATGGCCGATCGGCTCGGTATGAACGCGAGCTGCTACGTGCCCTGGAAAACCCCGATGTTCTGAACATCGCGCTCACAGGTAGCTATGGCGCTGGTAAGAGCAGCGTGCTGAAGACATTCTTCAGCAATCATCCACAGTTCAACCACACCTATGTGTCTCTAGCGACCTTCAGCAAACCCACCTCGGGTTTGACACCTCAGCCGAGTGGTCAACCTTCCGAGCCTGACTCGGAACCTGAGGGCCTGGCTGCTACTGGGGGCGAGCACACACCAGGCGATGTCGACCTGGTCAATCGCATTGAAGAGACCATCGTCCAGCAACTGCTCTACGCGGTGCCCGCAGCGAAAGTGCCCAAGACTCGCCTGAAGCGGATTGCTCAGGCCTCAACCTTCAGCATCAGCATGCGCACCCTCGGACTTACTCTACTTGCCGTGTGCGCCTTGAGGCTCTATGTGCCCAAGCTTGCGATGATAAAAACCGTGTCACTGGAATGGTTGATCAAGGGCTTGATGGTTGTTCCCGAGTCTGCAGCATTGGCTGGCGTGGCCATTGGTGCTGTCTATCTCTTGTACTCGGGGTTGAGGTTCATGTCCCTGTTCACCATCGATGGCCTGACTCTCAAGGGAGGCAAGCTTGAGGCGACTCACCATGGTTCGGTGCTTCATAAGAACGTCGACGAGATCATCTATTGCTTCGAGCGCAGTGATATCAACGTAGTGGTCATTGAAGACCTGGATCGCTTTGACATCCAGGACATCTTCTTCAGGCTGCGAGAGATCAACTTCATCATCCAGCGATCACCTCAGGTCAGGCGTTCTGTCCATTTCGTCTACGCCATCCGGGACGAGCTGTTCACGGTCACGGACAAGACGAAATTCTTCGACCTCATCATTCCTATCATCCCTGTGATTAACTCCGAGAACTCCAGGGAAAAGCTGGTCGAGCTCATGAAGGCGCGCCAGGTGGCCGGCAAACCACTGGATGATGGCTTGAACCTCAAGCTCATTGAGACGGTTTGCTACTACATCGACGAAATGCGGCTGATCAAGAACATCGTCAACGAGTATGACGTCTACGCAAATGTACTGGCCAAGGACGGACTGGAGCTAGATCCCAACAAGCTTTTTGCCATGGTTGCTATTCGAAACCTACACCCTAATGCCTATGCTGACTTGGTCAAGCGAAGGGGCGCGATCTATGGGGTCATCGAGGGCTATGCGGCGTGGGTAACAGTCGAAGTCAAGCTGCTCGAAACGGCAGCTAAAACCCTCAAAGATCAGCGCGTGAGGCGCGAGGACGAGGTGGCTGACAACCTGCAACAACTGCGTACCTGCGTGTGGTACGAGCTTCTCAAACTTGGAAATAAGCCCACTGCAAGCCAGGTTCGGCTCGATACAGGTGCCACTTTTTCGCTAATCGACTTTGTTTCTGACTCCGCTTTTTCCCAGGTTGAGGCGTCTAGAACCCTATTGCCGTTGACGCCATCACACTGGCACGACGGCAACCAAGGCATCCAGACGAAGAAAGCTCTACAGCAGGCTCGATACGATGAGCGCCTGAAACGCTTCCAGACCTCGCTTAATGAGCTGGATGAGCAACTTGAAACGTGCCGTAGCAAGGTGCAGCGTCTCAAAACAGCGGGTTTCCGACAGATAGTATCCATGGGGTACGGCAGTGAAGTGGCGAAGCGTCTGAAGGGGTTGGAGCTCATAGTCTTTTTGGTTCACCGCGGTTTTTTCGACACTGATTATGTCGATTACCTTGGCTATTTCTATGAGGGCTCACTCACCCAATCTGACAAGAACCTCATCATGGGACTGGTTCGGGGTGAGGAGTACGATGTAACCACCCCAATACATAATCCGGAGCTTGTGGTCAGAAAGCTGGATCTGGATTCGGTAGCTGATGGGCGCGGCATCATGGTTGATCTCATCCAAGAGCTTTTGCATATGCACAAGGATGACCCGGTTGCCAGGAAGGACAAGCTTCGCATGATCCTCCGAAGTGGTCATGATTACACGGAGCGATTCGCCGAGGCCGTTGCATCGATTATTCCTCGGTGGCAAGCCACGGCACTTATGAGAGCCATATATGGCGCAGATCGCGACCTCATCCCTTTGCTGCTGAACCATGATCGGTTTAAAGCCCCCGTCTTGCGTCAGCAGTACCTCGTTGCGCTTCTGGATGTTCTGGCACCCAAGGAGATGCAAACGCTCGACGATAAGCCTCGCGTACTGAGGAAGGCCATCAGTGAGCTTCGTGAGGCGTCGGTTATTGCCACGAAGCTTGCGAGTAATCAGAGCGGATGGAGGTGGGTCAGGGAGCTGCCGGCACAATTCTCCAGCCTTGATGCGAGTGCCACGGCCGCAGAACTGCGGCAAATGGTGGAATGGGGTTGCTTGGCATTGAACCTTAAAATGCTCCAGTTGCTCTGCCAGACGCTGGATCCAGGGAATCAGAGCGACAGGGTCACGTACCATCGGCTCAGCAAACTGGAACTCACTGGCCTGGACAGCATGATCAAGGAGGATCCGGACGGTTTCGTGGCGCAACTCGTAAGCCAAGAGGGGGCGCTCGAAGAGACACCAGAATCGCTCGTGGCCTTGTTCGGACTTTGCCAGAGCGAACCCTACACACTGGAGGTATTGCTCGAACAGACAACTTGCAGCGTGGCTGACCTTGACGCGGTACCGACTTCGTTATGGGCGAAGATCCTGATGGCGGGACGTGTTCACCCTGTTGGTGATGCGGCTTGGACGTACTTCAATCGTGCGCTTGTAGCTGATAAAGAATCCGAAGGCTTCGTCGATTTGGGTGAGTCGGCACTGGCTACATTCGTTGATTTTCTGAAGCACAATGCTCAAGACCTGGCTGAAGAATTATGGAAGGACGCGAAGCGCAACGATGGCTTGCAGACGTTCCTCATCCGCGCGCCGCAAGTCGACAATGCAACCCTTCGCACGCTTTTCTCGAAGGTCGTGTTGAGCCCAGGGGTTGTCATGGACACCGGCACGCCTCGCAACCGGTGGAGCATGTTCGTCAATAGTGACATGGTCGAGTACCGGGCAGACATCAGGGCGTTCATTGCCGAACATGCTTTCACGTATCTAGGCGCCTACCTCATCCGCCGATGGAGCCTTGCCCGTGAACAGATGGACATGTCGGCATTACCGGTGTCGTTGGCCCTTGAGCTGAGCAACGCAGATGTGTGCTCAACAGTTGAAGAAATTGAGATGTGGTCGGGCATTCCCGGAGATGCCTATGACACATGCGAAGGTGCCGTTGAAGCATTGACTAGAGCGTGTGATCGCGCGACGAGAGACGGATTGAAGTTCCCGACGGCATACCTCCCGACGATGCTGAAGCTGCTCCCGGACGGGGCGCTCTCTAGAGAACAAAGGATCCACATGCTGATCCATGCGCTCTCGATGGGCTGCAGTTGGCTGGAAGCTGTTGTCGTGTTGCCGCTCGCCGGCGAGGATTATCTGGCCTTACTCAAAAAGCGGCGCGTGAACTTCCCGGCTCATGATGCAGATCGCCGACTGATCGATGCCCTCGCTGCAAGAGGTTTTGTGGGGGCCGTTAAACCTGAAGCCAAGCGGATTGTGGTTTGGAGCAAACGCAACTGAGCCCGAGGTGTAGCTCGTCATCTTGTCCCCGTTACGAGGCCCGACGCCTGACAACCAGAGCGGCCCGCCTAAACGCGCTGTAGGCTCAAAGGCCGCTTTGCCACGTTGAATTGAGAGCTGCGATGGTACCGTCAGCGGTGGGGTGCGACTGAGCAAGCCCTGACGCTTCCCTGTCAGTCTGAGTTGCCTCCGACCTTTGCAACTTCGCTTTTGCCATCATAGTGATGTCATGCGCTACCGCTTGGTGTAACCTTGCCTGCTTCTAACCCTCTCAATGCCTAGTGACGTGCCTTACAGGTCAATCATCGGCATTTTCCGCCAGAGCGAGCGCAATCGCTCCAGAGGTGGGTATGGAGGGATCTCAACGAATCGGAGCAAAGGATGGCGCGTAGAACGTTTTTCTCCTTCCACTACCAGGAAGACGTGTGGCGAGTCTTTAACGTCAGGAAATGCTGGGCCATCGGTAAGGATCGTGAGGCGGATGGATTCTTTGACGGCAGTGTGTTTGAAGCTTCCAAAAAGGAAAGCGACGACGCGCTTAAATCCTTTCTCCGAGATGGTCTGAAGAACACCTCTGTGACGTGCGTGCTTGCCGGTCGGTACACCGCTAGCAGGCGATGGGTACGTTACGAGATCGTGCGCAGCGTCTTGAAGGGCAATGGGTTGCTCACGGTTGACATCCATGGTCTGAGGAATAAAGCACAGGAGCTTGGCGTGAAAGGCACAAACCCACTGGATGAAGTGGGTGTCTACCTCGCCAACGACAAGATTTACTTCGCAGAGCGAAAAGACGGTGAGTGGGTGAAGTACTCAGACTACGTCTCCGCCATTCCTGCCTCTGATCTGTGGTTTGACGCTCCTACAAGCAATTCGGTTATTAAGCTGTCCAAACACTGCATGAGATACGACTTTGCGGCTCAAAATGGCCGTGAAAACATCGCGGGCTGGATCGAAACTGCAGCCGGCCTAGCTGGTCGTTGAAAGCACGGCATTAAGCCTGCTGCCCGCAACAGTTCTTATCTCAGTGCATTCAGGATTTACATATGGCAGCCACCCAGCGCCTGGCCGGAGTCAGAATTCACCTGTCCGGTTCAAACAAAGAACTGCTAGCGGACATCGCCGAGTTTGTGCAGAAATTTGCAGCGAAGGTCTTCAGTGAGGGGGGCTCTATTGTCCATGGAAGTCACCCGTCATTTTCCGAGCCGCTGCGCAAAGCTGCTGAAAATTTCATTCAGGCAGGTGGTAGCAAAGGGGCGCTGACCCTGGTGAGGGCTAAGAGCTACTCCACCGAGCAGTACACGGCTGAAATCGAAGAGCAGAGGACATTTGCCTCTGTAGAGATCGTACCAGCCGATAATAGCGATGGCTTAGCCGGAGACGGCCTGACTCCGATGCGTGACTGGATGGCTGATCGTTCCGACGTTGTCGTCTGCGTGGGTGGTGCCTGGTGGGATGTCCACAAAGCAAAGGCGGGCGTTCCCAATGAACTAGTTACGATGCTTGAGCTTGGCAAGCCAGGGTTTGTAGTCGCGGGCTTTGGCGGGGCTATCGCCGGTTATCTCGAAGACAATCCTTCGCTGTTGTCCCGCCTGCGAAATGGCCTGTCTGAAGATGTGAACCGGACTATTGCCGAGAGCACGTCAGTTGACCAGATCGTAAAGCTGGTTGTCGACCAGTTGATGAATCTACCGCTTACTCGGCGTAACGTTTCTCGCGGCCGGAATTTTCGCATTTTGGCGCTCGACGGTGGAGGGCTCAGGGGCACCTTCACCGCGGCAGTATTGGCCAAGTGGGATGACATGCTGAAGGCGGGCGGTGGCAATGACCTCGTTTCGCACTTCGACCTGGTGGCCGGTACGTCCACGGGCGCGATTCTGGCCATTGGGCTCGCCATGGGTTTGAAGCCACGTGAAATCCTAGAATTCTACGAGAAAAAGGGCCCTCAGATTTTCCCGAAGGATCGGAAGCTTCGGCATTGGCTCAAGTCAAAACATGACTCAGCAACGCTTCGCAGTCTGTTGACTGAGGTGTACGGGGACAAAACGCTGGCCGCAGATTCACGCTGCCGCCTGGTGATTCCGACTGTCAGGGCCAAGCAAGGTCAGGCAGAGGCAATTGTCACCCCACATAGCCCAGATCGCACCGCTTACCGGGATATCTCAGCCGTTGACGCTGCACTGGCGTCCTCCGCTGCACCTACCTATTTTGATGAAGTTACCTTCGATGGGCCTGTCGCGTTGGAGACGTTCCTCGATGGTGGCGTCTGGGCCAATAACCCCATCCTTCCGGCACTGGCAGAAGCGGTTCGATACCTTAAGATCCCTCTGGAAAGGATTGATGTGCTGAGCATTGGCACACTCAGCAGCGAAAGCGACTTCACCGACCAGCTCGGAAAAGGGAAGGCGGGTTGGGCACCCCACAGCGTAGATCTCTTTTTTGCCGCACAAGAACATGGCGCCCTAGTACTCGCGCAGAGCTTCCTGGGGCCGACACGTCATGTGCGTGTCAACCAGCAGACTCCTGACGAAATCAAGATGGATGACGCCGAGGCTATCCAGGAGATGGCGCAACGCGGAAATGAAGCGGCCATGGAGCACTTCGCCGAGGTGCGCTCCAGATTCTTTGACGGCCAGCATGTCGACGCGTGGGAGCGCTTCTGATCTGAGTAGGCGCGGGCGCTTCGGTTCTCTGGCGCTCGACTCACCGCATTTTTATAATTTCGAGGTGCTAATGTTCATCGATTTAAGAATTAATAATGTTGCTGGTGCCACGCTTGAGTGGAACTCCTCTGATATTGTCTCGTATAAAGAACGGAATAATAAAATTTCGATGCGCTTGGAAGAGTACCTTCTTGACGGGGGCAATGTGTTAGATGCTGCCAAGATTCAGGAAAAAATTTTTCCGAAAAGTGATATTGATGTTTTCATCTCGCACTCGCATGCAGACGAAAATCAAGCCATTGGTTTGGCGTTAAGTCTTGAGTCGATTGGGTTAAAGCCATTTGTAGATTCCTGCACATGGGGGTACGCAGATGAATTGCTTCGCAAAATTGACGAGAAATTTTCTAAGCCTGAAGGTTGGACTTCGTATAGCTATGAGCTTAGAAATAGAACCACAACCAACGTTCATTTGATTCTGAATGCTGCACTTCAACAGATGATTAACGAATCAGAGCTGTTCGTATTTTTGGGGACGGAGAATTCGGTCAGGTTTGATGAGCACGTTAGTAAGCATAAGCAGCTCTCCTCGCCATGGATTTTTTCCGAGCTGACGTTCGTTAAGAATGTTAAACGTACGCCTCGGAAGCAGAGAGTTATAAGCCTTGAGCACGGCAGAGCGATCGATCATAAGAAGGGGGCTGAGTTTAGGTTTCCTTTGCCTGAATCATCCCTTTCGATCGATTTTTCGGAGTTTTCACACTGGCTAAATAAAGCTGACTCCTCCGGCGTGCGCCCTAGTTACAAACATATCAAAGGGCTTGAGCATCTGGACTTGCTATATAGGGAGTTGGGGGTCGACTCAAAACTGCTTGATGCTCCCCGTACCGCGTAGTTTGCCACACTCTTCAATCGTTGTTTGCCAGTTTAGTCGAAACGGAGGAGGATTGACCTCCGAAAGTCGCGAATGGGTCAAGGCGTGTAATCAATATGGTCAAGGAATATCATGTACCTCGGATTTGAGCTCGAAAACTACAAGCCACTGGAGCGCGTGTCGCAAAAGGAGGTAGATGAATACAAAGCGCGCGCACGCAACCTCAATATCCAGGATCTGGCAGAATTCGTAGTGACTCGACTACAAGGCCATGATGTTCTCGATGCCAAGGGACTCGCGGACATTCTATTTCCAGCGAAGCAGGCTCACATTTTTCTCTCTCATTCCCATAGGGATGAAGACAACGCGATAAAGTTCGCTATCGCGATGGAAAGGCGAGACGTGAAGGTCTTCATTGACTCATGCGTGTGGGGATCTGTGGACGCTGTTTTAGACGTTGTGAATGAGAAATACTCTGACTCCGAAGTCGTTGGCGATCAGAAATATTTCTCGCACAGAAAGTGTGATTTGGCGTCAGCAGCTGTGCATATACTGCTGACGACTGAGCTTAATAGAATGATCGATGATACCGAGTGCTTCGTTTTTTTGAATACGAAGCAATCTGTTCCGATAAGGCAGCAAGGGCAGGAGAATGGCAGAATGCTGACACTGTCTCCTTGGATCTATTCGGAACTGTCTTTCAGTGCGCGGGTGCGTAGTAGAAAGCCCTCTAGAAAACGGTTGTCGAAGCCCAGTAAGTTTCGTGTTGCTGAAGATTGCATGCAGAGTGTATTTCATCTTGCGAGATCTGCTGTCTTTGGATTCGACGCAGACTCCGGTCATCTTCCCACGATCACAGGTGAAGAGTTGAGGGAGCACTTCCTGCATACGCATTATCGAGGAAGTTTTTATCTTGACTCACTCTATTACCAATACGAGCTTGAGGAAGCGTTTTCCGAAAGGGCAGTTGACTCTGCATTAATAGATTAGCCTTGAGGCGAGTGAGAGGGTGGCCGGATCCTTATGGTATCCGAGTGTAATATTCGCTTAACTTGATCCGCTAAGATCGGCTAAAGTGAGTCATGCGTCACAGCTTTGTACTGCGATAGAGTGGGAATTGAGCAATGGATTGCGATCAACTGGTAAACGACCTCCGGGACTACATGGCTTCTGAGCAAGGTTCTCGCGAGGCTGCAATCCAGTCGCTATTCGAAGGGCTTGTTAGAGACAGTGAGCTAGTAGGGCTCGCCGGACACCTTCAATTGTCTGACGATACGGCCTTAAAGTCAGTGATCAGAGAAATCTCTGCGCGACAGGGCGTAATGAATCGGCTCCAGGAGCGCCTCCGGAAGCTGCGCAACGAGCGACAGGTTAGCCAGGTGGCACCAACGCGGCCAGGCAAGAACAAGGGCTCGCTTTTGAGAGAACTCACCACCCTTGTCGCCGCTGCTGATCTGCAAGCCGCGGAGCGCTTGCTTCTGACTGCGCTGGAAGAGGGGCAAGACCCGGATTATTTGACCTTGTTGGGGCGGGTCTACACACTCCAGCACCGTCCCGTAGATGGGGCAAGGGCCATACAATCAGCTGATGCAATTCGGCGTCAGCAAGGTGCGTTCGTCCTTGATCGCACTATGAGCCCAGGCCATCACAACCCAAGCGCAGCCGATTTAGATTTCATACAGGAGAATGCGCGCCAATTCGCTCCTCTGGAAGACGAGACCTTTGAGTTTCGGCATTTTCAGACTGACAGCGCGAGTGTCCGGGTGGAACCGACCGCCAGACCGAGTGATCGTGTTGCGGATGGTGCCGGCAGCGGGGAACAGCCGCATCGAGCGAATGGCACGAAGGAACCCAAACGCCGGCTCAGCTTAAACCCAGCGGGGGTTAACTCGCCTAATTGCGATGCCAGTACACAGACCCACAACGCAAGCGTCCGGATGGACTCGGCCATTCGACCAAATGGCCGTGAGGTAGATAGGGCCGACAACACACAACAGCTTCATCGAGCAACTGGCACGAAGGAACCCAAGCGCCGGCTCAGCTTAAATCCAGCGGGGGTCAACTCGCCTAAAAGCGATGCCAGTACACAAACCCACAACGCGGGCGTCCGGGTGGATTCGACGGTTAAATCACCCGGTAATGATGGGAATAAGCAAGCTCATACTCTCGGCACGCCGGATCCTTCCCCGTGGTCGACTTCACCAGTCGACAGCAGCCAAAAAGCACATATAGATCTCGCTGCGGAGCCAGCCCCGGAGGTCGAGGTAGACGTCTTCGCAAAACCATTAAGCCGTTTCCTCGCCGACGAACCGGTGTCTGGTGCGTTGTCTGATTCCCGCGACGTTGATGCGTTCTACCTCGACCAGATTGAAGATGATGGCTCTATAGGAGTGGGGGAAATACCGTACTCCGAGGATGCCGACATCGACCCAAACCTCGCAGCGGAGTTGGCCGAGCTAGAACTGTACGGCACCACGAAAGCGCGTGAAGACAAATCCCAAAGGGACAGTGAGTACCTGAAGGACGCTGATGACGAGTTCGCTTTCTATGCATTCGATCCAGACACTGTGTTCGACAATGACAAGTATCAGGTCGAGCCCGCTGGGGGCGATTCAGAGAATCGGATAACGCGTGAGGAGCGTGCGAAGCAAAAGGCCGTAGAGCTTGTGTACAGGTACGATTGGCCGCATGGAACGCTTCCCCTGATTCAACAGATTTACGTCATGAGCGGCTGGGGCGCGACCCGGGTGGCATTGGAACGAGCGATCGATGAAGGGCTGACTCCCGAAGAGCTCGTGCTCGCGGCGCACATCAAGGTCATCTGGGCTGACAACGACTTGTACTGGATCGCATTCGATAGTACTGGCAGCACCCGCTTGTCCTACCATGCGCTGTCTTGGCGTACGGCGCTAATGATTGTTCGTTCATTTGAGTCGATACCACAGGTGGAGGAGATCGATGTCCTCCTGGAACAGCTTTTTGAGTACTGGTACGAGAACGCTACGCTTAGGCGGGTATTCAAAGCCTTCGCGAGGTACCTGTGGTACCGGTTTGGTGATATCGATGGTGCCCTTCCCGCACGTCAGATGGGCGATTTTGACTCACCCTATCAGCGCCCTGGAGAAGAGTACAGCGACCTTGGGATTCCGAATGATCTTGACACAGCAAGTCTCCGGAAGCTTCAGGCATATGGCGTACCTCAGATCAAAGATCCACAAGCACCAAGCTGCTACTTCAGCGATCTCCCCGTTGAGGCGGAGGAAGGTGAAGACGTCGCGTCGACGAAACAGCAAAGCGATCAGCCAGCTGAACTGAATGCCAGCGAGGTTCGCTCCGATGCACTGGTAGACACTCCTACTTCGGAGCCGGCCGGGCAAGACATTCGCGGATGACCAGGACAGCAATGGTCAGCTGCGCTACGCAAACAGACGATACAGGCTTGTCCTGCCCAACTACTCGAAAATTGGACTCACAGGGAGTACTGCATGAACCCGCTTGAACTTACTCACGTACAGGGTTGCTGGGTTAAGCGCTTACGTCCCGGTGGCGAAGAGGAGATTGGCGTCGTCAAGATGGCAATCCCCGAGACTGGGAAGACCCAAGTTCACTGGATTCGAGCGGGTAGTGCGAGCTTCGTTGATTCTGATGCCCTGAAATCGGGCTTTGTGAATGGCCAAGACGTCCTCGACGCGACGCCCGGGACAGGTGTTCGCTCGCTAGGCCAGGGCGCGATCATGCAGCTCAGAGACCTAGCTGGCAGCGAGCAGGCGCTCGTGGATTTCCCGGAAAAGGGAGAGCGACACTGGCTGCCGTACCAATACCTACGTCAGGTTAAGGGGGTCAGGCATCGGTTTGTGACCGCTCAGATGGGGTGCGAGGCGGACGCTGAGCGTGTGCGACTGCGGTTGCTCGCTCACGCCATCAAAGTATGGAATGAGAACACGGGATCCCTGTCTCACCTGGAAATTGACCCGCTGCCGCATCAAATCAACTTGGTGCATCACATCCTCGCGTCGAACAATCTGAGCTGGTTGATCGCCGATGATGTTGGTTTGGGCAAAACGATTGAAACGGGCATGCTGCTCCACGCGCTGATCCAGCGAAAGCGTGTGAAGCGCATCCTTCTAATCACGCCCGCGGGGTTAACCAAGCAGTGGCAAGATGAGCTGTACTACAAATTCAAGCTCGAAGATTTTGAAATCTATCATGAGGATTTCTTCGTCAACGAGCCACGCCAGTGGAAGATGCATGACTGCGTGATTGGGTCGTTGGATCGCCTCAAGCAGCCAGATCACCTCGAAAGTCTGCTCCAGGCCGAGCCTTGGGATTTGGTCATCTTCGATGAAGGTCACCGACTCAGTCGTCGCCAGTACGGCCTGAAGTACGAGAGCTCTGAGCGCTACGATCTTGCCAAAGCACTTCGGAGCCGCACAGAGCACATGCTGCTACTCAGTGCGACTCCTCACCAGGGTATGCAGGACAAGTTCGTAGCGTTGCTTGAGTTGCTGCGTCCGGAGCGGCGGGAGGAGCTTGAAATGCTCAGCCTCAAGCCCGAAATCCTGCGTGACATGGTTTACCGCAATCACAAGGCAGACGTCACCGATGCTGATGGACGCTTCATTTTTGAAGGGAAAATTACTTCTGCGCTGCGGGTATCCAGCAGCCAGCAATCGATTGACTTCGACCAGACCCTGCAGCACTACCTGCGCAAAGGGTACGCCGCCGGCGAGGCTTTAGGTCAGACAGGTAACGCTATTGGCTTTGTGATGACGGTGTACCGCAAACTCGCAGTGTCTAGTGCCGCCGCGATCCACCAGGCTCTTCGCAATCGGCTTCAGCGACTGCTAGACGCCTTTGGTGGCGACACGATGCCCAGTGCACCGAATGATCAGCGCTATGTGGGTGAGTGGGAAGAGCAGGTCAGCGGTGAGGCAGAAGAGTTCTTCGCAGGGGAGATTCAGCTTCTCAAGCAGCTCATCGATGACGCTGCGCTGCTCATGGCGAATGATTTGAAACTCACGGAGTTTCTCGACAAGGTCATCGGGGCAATCAATGCGAAGAACCCTGAAGAGAAGGTGTTGATCTTCACTGAGTACCGAACCACACAGCGCTATCTCAGGGATGCGCTCGCCGCCCGGTTTGGTGAGGATAAAGTCGCGCTCATAAATGGTTCCATGCAGCACGTGGAGCGTCGAGAGGCGATCGCTCAATTTGAGACGCAGGGTCGGTTCCTTATTTCCACCGAGGCGGGTGGTGAGGGTATCAACCTACAGAGACAGTGCCACATGATGGTGAACTATGACTTGCCCTGGAACCCCATGCGCCTTGTCCAGCGGATTGGTAGGTTGTATCGCTACGGGCAGAAGATGAAGGTCGTTGTGTTCAACATCCAGCAGTCCGATAGCCTTGATCAGGAGATCGTTGACCTGATGTACCAGCGGATCGATAGCGTTGTTGATGACTTGGCCGAGGTTCAGCATCATGAATTCAACGAAGGTCTGAAGGACGAAATCCTCGGCGAATTGGTGGATCTCATTGATGTGGATGACATTCTTCAGCAAGCAACGAAGCTAGGTATCGTGCGTACCAGTGAACGCATTGACGCTGCCCTGGAGGAGGCCAAGCGGGCTGCTGAGAAACAGAGGGAAATCTTCGCCCACGCCGCGACAAATGACGTCAACGAATTGGGGGATCAAGTGGCAATTACCATCGATCATCTCCAAAGCTTCGTCACCGGCATGTTCGGCCAGCTTGGTGTCGAAATTTCTGTTCCTAGCAACGAGCCGCGGCTTTTGCGAATTCGCTTGCCTGACCTGGTCATGCAAGAGCTTGGACGCAGCAGAAAAACTTCGTCGCGTATGGATGTCACCGTTGACAGGGAGCTCGCTGCTCGTCGCCCAGAAATCCAGATGTTGGATTTGACCTCGCAATTGATGCAGTACCTGCTTGCCAAAGCATGTTTGTATGATTTTGATGGCCTGGCAGGATCTGTATGTGCATCGAGCTTCGGGAAGGAGAATGGCGCGCTGTTAGGGGCGATGCTGCGCTGGCAAGGCCCGCAGGGGAATCGTGTGCGCCAGGAGTTTGTGACTATTTTGGCCGGGCAGGGGGGAGTCAAGGTTAACTCTCCAAAGGCCAGTGATTGGCTGATGACGCCCGCTCATTTCAGTGCACAAACGACATCAGCACCCTTATCGAAAGCTCTTTTTGATGCAGCAAATGACGCGGCCAACAAAAGACTGGCCGAGCTAAGCAACCAGTTCCTGATACCTGAAAACCTCGATTGGGCAGGAGCGGCCTGGACGTTTCCCCGCTGAATGCAGGCGCAATCCTGTGAACTGGGTGTCGGCGCTTTCAAGATGTCGGCACGCCATCCCAGTCGCGACTCGCTCACATTAAACCTCGGTCGATTGACCAGGGCAGTGCAGTCCGTGAACAACTTGGCCAGCAAGAGTTTGAGGGCAAAAGAAAGCCCGCTGCTAGTCGGGCAAGGTCTATCACACGTAGGGATGACTTTAGATTCACTCGCGCACCGTGAAAATTGAGTGAAAGAAAAGTCCCTGGAACGTGATGATCGCATCGTTAAGGTGCGGAACCTGCACAAGGGGAGCGATATGACGTGTGTTCGGCTCACCACCTGTACTGCTCCTAGTCCGCCTTCAGTGCCACTCAGAGCAGCTGGTGAACGCCAGCGGTTGCCTGAGCGCTCAATTGAGCAACATCAACAGTGACTAAGCGCCCATTTCGTTTGAGTATCTGACCATCTGCAATCACGGTGTCTACGTCAGACGGGGTCGCTGACTGAACAACCTGCGCTACAGGGTCATTCACCGGGAACATCCCTAGATTTCGTGTATTGATCAGCGATAAGTCGGCACGTTTGCCAACGCTAATCGAACCGATCTCCTTACCTAAAGTCATGCTGTGGATTTTACCAAAGCAACCTACCTGCCACAGCTACAACACCGCGATTCAGAGCAACGTAATTGCGCCGTTAGCGCCCACTCGCTGCCAAGGCAGGCCCAGCACCAGCGCTTGAAGTTGCTCAGCATCAAGTTCGACTTCCAGGCCCCGGTGGGTGCCGGTCAGTTGAATTTTCCTTGGTTCAAGCGCCGCGCGGCCAGCCAGATCCCAACTCCGTCATGGACGAGCACTTTCATCCGATTAGCGCGACGGTTGGCGAATAGATAAGCGCAGTGCGGCTTCGCAGCACCGAATACGGCGACCACACAAGCCAACGCAGTGTCTGTGCCGGCGCGCATGTCCATGGGTTCAGTGGCGAGCCAGATGGCGTCGATACGAATCATTGAGTCAGGCCACGGATGAAACGTGCGCAACCGACAGGATCTGAAGTTGGCCAGCTCACCATGAGTGTTTGTTTGCCGAAACTGATTTTGATATTGGCTAATGCCTGCTGGGCTGGCACCGAGGGGGTCTCTAATTTTAATGGCACGAACGCCGGGAGAGTGGATGGCATCTGGTCACGAAAAATGGGAATCCACTTCCGAACCAGATTGGTGTTGATGCCATGACGCAGGGCAACGCTCGCGATGGATACGTCGGGGAGTAGGCATTCCTGAACGATCTGGGCTTTGAACAGCTTGGGATAAGAGGTGCGCTGGCGCATGAGATTCCTTGCGTTAAGGGCGATGGTGTCCACGTATTTTTAGGTGGACACCATCGCCCTTAATTTGGGGATTCTGAAGGTGTATTCGCCGGACGCTTACTGATGGCCGCGCATAGACTGTTGAGGATGCAAAGGGGCCGAACTCACGGCCCCTTTTTTTGCCCGGGTGGCTAAGAGCTAGGTGCTGTTTCCCAGCTACAGGGCCGCGAAAGTTGCTATCAGAATTTCAGTTGAAGCGCCCTGATGGCCGCCATTTCAAATTTGTCTTCGAGCCACCAGTGCACAGCCGGCCTCATCCAAGAGGCGGCTAAGTCACTTGGTTTTTAGCTCGACATGAAAGCGCCACTTAATCAACGAATACCAGCTCCGCTTGCTCAGCGGGTACAGCAGCAGTGCGACTTTTGCACGTCAGGTGTCGCATTTGAGTGGTAGGTTGAGGCGATGCTGCCGTTAGGCGGGGAGGTGTCGAGGAATTCAGCGGCCGCACTCCATCCTTTCCAGCAAGGCCCCGAATTTCCGAGCAGAGTTTTTCGATCAGTTCGGCGCTCGACTGGCCAGTGCTTTCACTGATGGTCAACGCAAGCAAGGTCAACGGGCTGAGACCTAACCGCTCACTCAGTTGCTCAAGTTTGTCTAATGTGACACTCGATCGGCCGGTTTCTAGCTTGGAGAGGTAGGTACGACTGATCGTGTCCGCGAAATCCCTCTGGGAAACATTGCGCTGGCCGCGTACCGCACGCAACACAGTGGCGAAGGAGGCTTTCAGGCTCATGAAATCGTCCTATTCTTTGCATCTTCAGGCCGCACAGCTGTTTAGGCTCCTTGGTGTGGGGCTATCCCGTCAAAGCGTTGCCGTGAGCAGAGAGTCTAACACGGTGTTTTCCACCTGCCTTTTATCTAGGCGTAACGTACTTGAGCGGGCGCTTAGAGCTTCGTAAGGGTATCGATCCCTTGTGATTGAGCAGCCAGGCTGCCAAAAGAGTTGGTGGCATCCACATACTTCAAAGCAGATTTCATATCCCGCCATCCCACATAGCTCATTAAGCCTTTGATGTCCCAGCCGTTCGCTGATGCCCAGGTCGCAAAGCCCCTGCGCATCGAGTGGCTGCTGTAGGTCGCGGCGGGGATGCCTGCTGCTTCCAGAATGCGTCGTAACAGCGGGATCATGCTACTGGCCCGGAAGCCTGTATCGGAGAGGTTTCCCCAGCGATCGAGCTTGCGGAACACGGGCCCATCCGCAATGCCTGCAACAGTGACCCAGTGGATATAGGCCTCGACTGGACAGAGCTGCTTCAGCGCCGGTGCATGGAAGGTGCTGCCGTGGTGATCACGATCGGTTTTGGAATAGGGCAGGTAGAACGTAATCCCCACGCCGGCTTCTGCCTGGGTCGTCTCCACCCGCAGCCGTGCCAGCTCATCGCTACGAAACCCCCGCCAAAACCCAATCAGCAGCAATGCGGTATCGCGCCGGTGCCGCATCAGGCCGCGGTAATCACCCGCCTCAATCGCCAGGCCGGCCTGCTTATCAAGCCAGCCGACCGCTTTCTGCAGATGGCGCAGCTGTAGAGGGGCGGCTTGCTTCTGCTGCGTAGGATGAACAACGCGGATGCCTTTGAGCATCTGCCGAACCTGAGGCGCCTTGGTTGGGTCGGGGAAACCCTGGGTGATGTGCCATTGCGCCAGAGCCGCAAGCCGCTGCCTTAGTGTGCTGAGGGCAAGCGTCTCCGCATACTCCGCCAGATAACGAACGATCCCTTCGGATGTCGCCGGCAGAAAGCCGCCCCACGTCGTTTCGTAGTGCTCTACGGCTGCTCTATAGCTTTTGCGGGTGTTATCCCGCGTACCCGCCTTCAGGTACCGCTGCGCCTTGTCCATCTTCCAAACCTGCCATTCGTACCCCACCTAGGCACGATTCTGAGCCATTTCAGTCCATAAGAATATATAACACCCTATTATTTACTCTTGGCTTTCGGGGTATTTATTGGTCATAAAATGATCTACAATGTCACGTATGAACGTGTTATGTAACACATTACGAAATCGTAGGAGAGGTCATGGCTCGCGGCGGCATTAACAAGGCTTTGGTGCAGAAGGCACGCGCGGCGCTGATCGCCCGCGGCGTCAATCCGAGCATTGACGCGGTGCGAATCGAGCTAGGAAATACGGGATCCAAAACCACAATTTCGCGGTATATGCAGGAGTTGGAGTCGGCAGACGTGCGCCCCCAGGCCCACCCGGATCGACTGAGTGATGAGCTGACAGCGATGGTCAGCCAGCTTTTGAAGCGTGTTTTGGAGGAGGGCAACGAAGCCTTGGCGCAGGAGCGAGTCAGCCACGAGCAGAGCGTCGCAGCCCTGAATCAGCGCATCAGTGACCTAGATGCGGAACTCAAAAACAGCAAACAAATCACCGCGAGCCGTGATGCGGCATTGATCGCCCAAGCCGAAGAGCTGCGAATATGCCAATCCTCTTTGCAGGCCGAGATAACCCGGAACGCGCGCCTCAGCCAAAGCTGTGCAGACCTGGAGCTACGAATGCAAGAGAAGGATGGGCATGTGCGCTCGCTAGAGGAGAAGCACACGCATGCCCGGGATGCGCTGGAGCACTACCGCACCGCCATCAAGGAGCAGCGAGAACAAGATCAGCGCCGCCATGAAACCCAGCTTCAGCAAGTCCAGCAGGAACTCCTGCAACTACAACAGGCCCTGATGGTTCGTCAGGATGAATTGACGCGCCTAAATCGTGACAACGAGCGCCTGCTGAGTGAAGCGCGCCAGCACAGCAAGCTTGCTCACCAGAATCAGGATGCGATGAAGCGACTAGAGGGGGATCTGGGGCTCGCACACATGGCCACAGCCAGGGCTGAAGGCGCTAAAGAGATGCTCCAGGAGCAATTGGTGACCGTCAAAAATACCAACGAGGGGCTCTCGTCTGAAATTTCCTCGCTACGAGCCAATGTCGTGAAACTTAGCCAGGAGCTAGCTGATACAACCAAAGCACTGAAGATTTGCCGCGGTGAACAGCCTGATATGACTGGCGAATCATGACCACAGGGGTGCCGGTGAAGGACTTGCCGTGACGCCGCGAGGCACGATCAAACTTTACGTAATTCGGGCGCCGCTTCGGTTAGGCCTTGCTGCATTTTCAATCGTTCAACAACTGCAAACACGTTGTCTGCCGGATCTGGTCGTGCACTCTCGTAGCCATTGCGCGCCAGGGTGGTGAAAGCTTCCTCTACAGCCTTTTCCTTTGGGTTTCGGTCGATGAAAGATTTCACGGCGGACGCATCCACAGAAAGAGTATGGACAGATAGCTGAGCACATCCTGGCCGGTTAGGAAAGGCGCCTAGAGAATCTCGCCTTTGCTTATGGTGCCAGGGGAGGTCGGCCGGAGCGCTTCGACCAACCTCCACTCCAGGGGAGTTGCCGATCAGACTGGCTTCGCATCCAGTGGCGGATTTCGAAGCGCATCCAGCGTAATGGTGTCGCCGAAGACACCCCAATCCGCAGGAGGCACGTCTCGCATGGGCTCAGTGTCAAAGCCCTGCCTTTTGAGTCCGTGGAGTTTGACGTGGGCTTGTCTTGGCAGCGCGCGCTTGATAAGGATCCGGTGACCCAATGGTTCATTGAGTTGGTGTCACAACTGATGGATAACCACCGCTCCATCGAATGAGCCTCGTGGCCACGGCGCCTGGAGCCTGATGACCGTCACCATGGCAATGGCGGCGACCAGAGAGCGACTCCTTGATAGGCCGAGCAATTTTGCTCGGCCCTGCCGGTTGGCAAGGAGCATCCTCGTGCAAACAGGATGTATGGGAAGAAACGCGTCGCTCCGGTCACTAGACCTTCAGCAATTCACGCTTGCGCTGATATTGGCCTGGCACGTCAAAGCGCTTGTAGAGTGCATCTAGCATTGCGTGGCCCTGGACGCTTGTCGGCTGCTGAACAAGCCAGTCACGCAACTGACTCCCGGCAACTGGGGGCAGGTGCTCATTGAAGACCCTAAACGCGGTGAGATGCTGCAAGCTTTCTAGGCCGTAGTTGTTGAAGCCTTTCACGTCATCCAGCAAAACCTCCCGTTGCCTCTCTACAACTCGCGGCGGTACGACATGCTGCACCTGGAAGCTGAACTGCAGTTCGGAGTACAGCCAAGGTGAGAACGTTCTCGCCTTGTCGCCGAAGTTCAAAGGAACAGACTTCTCAGACCGAACAAATACGAACGTTTCAGCCCGAGCAATCGTGCGGTGAAGGGCGCCAGCCAGCATCATGTGAACATCAGCATGGATGCGATGAACGTGGGCCTCCCTCGTCTCACCGTCCAATGGCCGAGTATCGGCGATGATTTTACTCACCAGGTCGCCAAAGAACCCCCACACGGTCGAGTCAACGAATACCTTCAGGCCATGCTTGCCAAGCTCCAAAGCCAGATCAATGGCATTTCGCTGATCAGCATGGGAATGAGAGAGGAATACGTGGTAGTCCGACTCCGGGAAGATCTCTGCCGACAGGGCTTCAGCATCCAGGACGCTGGGCTGATGGTAAGACCCGATAATGAATCGTGCGAGATTGTCGATGCGCTTCTTGGCATCGTAGATGTAGGTGTCAATCTTGGAATAGGGATTGGTCGGTTGGTACTGGTCAATCTCGAAGCCAACGTACATCAGATAGTCCTTTTCAGAAGGAAAAGGCGCCAGTTGGCGCCTAATCGGTATTACTGCTTGCCTGCTGCCTTTGCAGCTGCCTCAACCCACTTGCCAAGGTTTTCACGCCCGTTATCTTTGTTCCAAAGATAGTGAGTGGCGCCCGGGACACGCAGGCTGCAGCAAGTCGTCGTCTTGCCGTTGAGATCGGAAATTTGGCTGATGTCGATGGTCAAGATGCCATTGCCACGGGCAATGCTCTGCTCGATCTCGTACTTCACCCATTTGCTCTTGTCCGTGGTTGCCCCGACGAGGACAACGGTCACGCTGGTGCCATGCAACTGATCGTTGATCCACTTCTTAATGGCGGCATCACCCTGACGCTCGACTTCTTCGAAGTCAGCCTTGTCGATGAAACCCACCTTCTGATCCGAGGCGATAACGTTGCTGTTACGCACGTTCATCGCACGATGCACGTCCTCGTACTGAAAGCTGAAAAATACCTTTCTTGCCATGGTGATCTTCCTTTAGATGAGTGGCAGCAGGTTCAGGATGACGTCGTGCGCCCGCGTGAGGTCGGTACCTTCCGCGCCCAGCTCCTGCAGCAGGGGGGTGATTTTCTTGCCATGCTCGTACTTCGTCTCGTCATAGGTCGCCATTACCTCTTTCCAGAGGTCAGCCGAGATCGAGCCGGTGATGCCTACCGGGATGACAAAGACGCCGCCGGCGACTGCGAGATCGAATTCTTCGCGCATACCATTCGACAGCACAACATCACCGTCCTGGTTGAGCTTGTTACCAAAGAGGAAGATCGCAGTCCCGGCATGAGCCAACATGTCGCGCCGGTACTCAGTCCAGAGATCCTTCAAGGGGCGTTCACCGGACTGACTCTGCGGGAATGGCCGCAAAATCAATTGGTCACTGTCCAGACGGTGGCCATTCATGATGGTCTGCTCGATGACGCCTGAAATCACCGCGCTGCCGATACCCAATCCGAATCCGGAGATGACACGGTATTGATCTTTGCTGATGGCCTTGCTGAGCTTGTAAACGAAGTGCTCGGATTCGGCCTCAGTCCAGGGGCTATAGTCGTGGGCCGCACCAGAGATGAAGATGGTTTTGCGCTTATGCCGGTGTTCAATCTCCTGCAGGATTGCAGTGATCTCACTGAAATCATCGACGTAGACTGCCTTGATGCCGAAGCGAAGCAGCTCCTGCTTGAACAGCTCCTCCTTACGCACCTTATATTCAAACTCGGCCTGATCCTCGTCTTTCCCCTGGCTGACCTTTCGCAAAATGCAGTAGTGCTGACGCTGGTGCTTCGCGTACTGGATGCGTACCCGGCTCAGGATGTAGTCAAGGTTTGGATCGGTAAAGCTGAAGCCCAGAAATAGGAACGTCTTGGCAATGAGATCGCCACTGAGCGCGGTGATGTACGGCTGCATCTTGACGTGATAGCGCTCGTAGTCATCACGGATCAGGACTGCCTCAGACGCGTGCTCGACGTCACCGTGCATTTTGTACACGACCGCATCGCGCTTGGGCTTGGTAGTGGCCAGTTGCTTAACGGTGTGTTTGACGTCAGCAACCTTTTCGTTGTCCTCAAGCGCGGTCTCAATGAGCTTGTCGTAGTTAGTCGTCCAGTAGGTCTGGATCGGTAGCCGGGCCAGAATTTTATGGTTATCCGTGAGTTTGACCTTGGTAGAGAATTCGGTCACGAGCATCTGATCTAGCTTCGAACGGTTGGCACCATTGGCGTTGGCGTGGTACTGCGCCAATGCCACCAGATCCGTCTCCTTGTCGATGTCCAGATCTAACTCATCGGCAATCGGCTTAAGCAGCGTCTTCCAGTTCACGAAGCCAGCCCCCTGGGAGAAGCCCGCACCCGCAAAAATTGCCAGGTTCCCCTCAGCCATCTCCTTCGAGAGGGTTTCTACCAGCCGTGTATGTTCCCTTTTCATACTCTTGCACTGCCCAAAAATTCGGAGTTAGAGGTTACGCACCCATGTGCCGTTGCCACGCGTGTCAAACAGCGCGAGGCCGGCGGCGTTGGTGGGGACGTCAATTTTGTTGTAGAGATTCAGGTATTCGTTGCCATAGAAATGGCCCTGGTTGTCCGAGGTCGGAATGATGGCAATGCGATCGTGAGCTTTTTTGCCATCGGCGAAGCCGATCTCCCACGGACACCAGCGAGACGACATGGAATTTTCAGTAGCCAGGAAGAGAAACCAGTCGGCTCGGACAATAGCGACTTTGATGTTGAACGCCGTTTCGCCATCAGGCGTGGCAGGCATCCTGCTGTCCTGCCAGTCGATGTAGACGTCCCAGCCTTCTCGCTTCAGCATTTCCTGTAGCCCGAGAGCAAGCGTTGCGTCCTGGTGGCTGTGGCTGAGGAAAGCGGTAGGTTGCCCTGGCCGCGGCCGGAATTGGCCCTGGGCTGAACGGCTAAAGCTTCTAGTGAGCAAGTCTGACTGGCGAATCGGCATTTTGGCTTCCCTGGCATTTGGAGGGCAAAATGCCAGCTTTCCGCAACCGGCTCAAGCCAACCCATGGTAGGAAAATTTGCCATCAACGGTTGAGTCTCGAAGTTGCGGCAGGAAGATTTCCCCATGGGGCGAGCCTTTCAGCCCAGATAATCATTTGTAATGATGAATTCGACTACGACCAAAGTATTAGGCGTCGCAAGGAAATTACTTCAGCGACGCACTGCGTCAAAACTTGTCGCGCGTGATGTGGTTAGTCATAAATTTGACAGGATGCTGTTCGACAGAGGCACCATACCCATCTACAGCACGCAGGGATATTCCGCTGAGTTTGAAAAAACCATCAACGCTACACATACTAACGCCGGCTCCCGGGACGTGCGGCCCCCAAATCCTGGCCACTGCGACTGATGGAAGAAAAAGGGCCGCTGACAAGTATTCACTTGAAACAGTGATGCTTCCTCTCCGGGAGATACTAGGGCCGCATAATCATATTCATTAAAATTCAATCCGTTTTTCTCAAGCGCTACAGCGCAAGGACAGAGAATGCGAACACTTGACAATTGGGCTCATCGGCTTTTGCAGGTACCACTGCTCATCGAATGTCCTTCCATGCAGGTCATCGGCTATGACCATGAGGAACCGCTCTTCGTCGGGCCTGGCCATATTTCCATCACTTCCCGTACAGGGATGGAATTTGTCATGCATGGGAAACCAATCGACGAGAAAAAAGCCCACGAGCGCCTTTTTCGCGCCTTTGAAAATCCATTCGTCAACCTGGATCAGCTCAGGGTAATGGCAGTCGATTACGAGGGCGTTGAGTGGAACTGTGGATGGGTAGATGTACGGATGGGGGATACCGCGCAAGGCATATGGCGTCTCTCCGGAAACATACAGGTGATCATGACAAAAGCCTCGGGGACGCGGGTACAACCCGAGGCTAGCATCGAGGTGGTCTATGACGCCTCGCTGGATATTCCAATTCCACTGCTCAGCCGCAAAGAGCTACACCAGCGTGCTGAGTCCAATCTTCCTTCAGGAACTGGTATAGGACAACAGCACGTAGTTGAGGTCGAAGGCGGGCGGATGGCCTTTAGTAATAGCTGGAGTGAGAAAAGGCTCTGGGTCATGGCTTCCGGGTTCAAGCCCTCGCTTGGTGTCTTCCTGGAAAACTGGATCGGAGAGCCACTTAACATTTTGTTGGGACAATTGGTTTATCCGCGGCTGATCGCAAGAAATATGGGGGATGGTACTTCACTGGTATCACTGAGAAATGTATCTGAGCACGCTGCCGACTCGCGAGTTTCATCCTTGCTCTGCAGCCCCCTGCAGGTGCAGGGCGATCGATTCTGGGAAATGTATCGACTGATTATGTCTATGATCATCAGAGAAACTCAGGATAAAGCTGAGCCGGATCTTGCAGTCCACCAGCTGACTCACTACTACCAAGAGATCGCTCAAGCGACGACAGGATCACATTGGGTATTGTGCATGACCCTGGCCAGCGTGATCGAAGGTATGGCCAATTTAATGTTTCCCGCATCTAAGCTCATACGGGGTGCTGATGATGAAGCCGATGCTTGGGAAAAATCAATTAGAAGCCTGGAGGCACACGTCCTAGAATGGGAAGGAGAAAGCAAACTACGCCAGAGACTGATGACCTCACTGCAATCCGCACGAGAGAAAGGGGTGATACAGCGACTGAAACCACTGGTAGAAAGGGGTGTTATAAGTAAGGATCACCTCGATGTCTGGCATCGAGTGCGCAACAGCGTCATGCACGGCAATCTCGTTTCTCCCTGGCTTACTGAAGAGCTGGAGCAAAAGCTGAAGCGACTGACAGAACTGACTCACCGGTTAAGCGAAGCTTACATACGCAGGTGTGCAGAGTAGGATTTTGCACCCGAGCAGATACTGCGTGGCCTGGTTACTCAACGATGAGCCCGGGCCAGCGGTGCAATTGGTCGAAATAGATTCGATCAGCCAAACGCATCTGTCAGCAACGACTGCATGATGTGGGTGGCCGGGCCCTGCAAGAAGTACTCATCGGCACTGACTTCAAACGCACTGGGGTTTATGTGCACCACCGTCGACCCTTTGCTCAGTGCTCGCAGCGGAAGCTCCGCCGCGGGGAATACCATACCGGACGTGCCTATAGACAGGAACAGGTCGCAGCCCTCAGCAGCCGCAAGCCCTGCACTCCAGGCGTGTTCAGGGAGCATCTCACCGAACCACACGACACCAGGGCGAATAAGGCCGTTACATGCGCCGCACCGCGGAGGCTCGATGCGGCACCCGTCATGGGACAGATCCTGGTCAGGCAGGATAGGGCCGTAAGCGACGGCGCAGTCGATACATCGTGGAGTATGCAGACTCCCATGAAGGTGGATCACGCCCTCACTTCCGGCACGCTCGTGAAGACCGTCGACATTTTGAGTAACGATAGTCAGCTTTGGAACGTGATTCGCAAGCTCAGCGATAGCCAGGTGTGCCGCATTCGGGATGGCCTGAAGAACCTTCGCTCGGCGCCATTCGTACCATCCCCAGCAGAGGCTCGGATCGGTTCGATACGCTTCTGCAGTCGCCAGTCGGGAGGATCGAAGCGCTCCCATAGTCCGGTTAACGCGTCACGGAAGGTGGGGATACCGCTCTCGGCTGATACGCCAGCGCCGGTGAAGACGGTCACATGGTTCGCCTGGCGCAACCGCTCTGCAACGGAATTGACTGGCATGAAGTATCTCCTATCAAGCCATTTGTGCTGTTCAAGTGAACTGGAAGGGTGGCCCTAGCCTGGTCATCCCTATTGCCGCTTTTGGGCTATGAGCCGTAAGAGTACAAATGTACCCCTAGGCCATTGCGCTCATGACTGGGCCTGAGTGGAATCAGGTTTCGAGGCATGCTCCAGGGCGTTAGCGAGTGTCTCCAAGGCGTCGGCCAAACGACCATCCTCCCGCGCGTCCCCGCTGCTTGGCGCAAACTCCCGGCAATGCCGGAGCAGGGCGTCGAGGTCGTTGTGGTTCAGATCCAGCTCTACGTACATAAGACGTCCAAAAGGGAGAGAGGGCAGCGAAGCTACTGGTATCCAAACACGCTTTAGCCGAATATTGCGCCCGGTTCGGAGAGTCTGGAGTCTAGTGGTGAAGGTTGAGCAGGAGACGCAGATCTGGCATTGCGCTGCTGCACATTATGGTGAGTCTCTCATCTCTATCGTGAATGGTGCACTGAAAAGCTTTCGCCGGGTTCCCGGCCTGGATGTGTTGACCCGGATCCACAAGGCGGATGTCGGCGCGCCGACATTTGCGATACTTGACCTCGCTATACCCAAAACGGGAATGCCATGCTCAGACGGCAGTTTTATCCATGTCCGGGAGCAGCTCAGATCGCACTTGGGGCTATTACTGCCCCATCATCTTCGGCACAGTCAAAACCGACCTTTCCTCAACTCCGACGCAACCAATTTGGTGCTCAAGGCAGCCGATCAATCGCGTTGGCGTAATCGAAATCAATGCTGGTGCCGCTGACTAAGTTGGCTTGCAGTCGTGGGCCGTCTTCCGTCGCCACCGCATAGAAGCTGAGAGCTTCGAGGTCGGCATGGGTTGCCGCCCAGAGGAGATCTAGGTATTCCTTGGCTTGCGAATTCGACACCAGCCCAGGTGCTTTGAGGCTCAAGTGATCCTTCACGCGACGCTTCAAATGTTCACGGGACGGCTGAAGGTGAGGGCCTAGGTAGACGGGGGCATCGCCAATGGGGGCCGTCAACGGGACTGCCGGCGCGTGGTACAACTGATGTATCTCTCGGTGCTCCAGCGTCCGGTTGTACAGCGTCAGCCCCCTCTGGACGTAGAGCTTGTACAGCCTACTCTTGGCGTCCAACGCAGCCTCTTTAGAGTCGACACGTTCAACTACCTGGAACACTGGGGTAATCCCTTGGGCGAGGAGTTCTGCAATTTTCACGCAGACACCTTTGGGTTTTCGGCTGACGGAACCCAGGTAGTGGGCTTCACGGCGCTCAAGGTCTATGGTTTCGCCGACATAGAAAGGCTCATTGGTCTCAGGGTGGCATATGGTGAAGACGACATGCTGACCAAATGCCATGCCGTCTAGCGATGTCTGGAGCGCCTGGTGCGGCGCCTCAGGCACAATATCGCTTGTTTCGAAATGAATGACGGGGGAGGCGTAGCGTGCCCCATCAGGTACCCTCTGCCGGTACCATTCCAGGGCAAGCTCCAAGGTCGCGAAAGATGCGTGGTCGGCACCAGGAATCCCTTGGGTCGCTTGTGCAGCACCACCTTCCCATGTGTTGAAAATCCCGGTTGGTTTGCCGGACACAACTGCGTAGTAGCGGGTTCTCTTGGCCATCCGTGTAACGCCTTGAAGCTCAACTTATCCGATGGCCAAGTCTACCTACTCAGAAGCATCGCTATCAAAACCTACCTTTCCTCAGTTTCTCGGCAACCGGATGATCCTCTGCGATCTGGCGGGCGGCATGAAGCGGGGAGGGAAGCCGCAAATAGCCGTCCCACAGTGGCGCATTCTTGCACCAGTACCCAGCCTGCAGCGCCACCTGATCTTTGTTCGCAAAGTTTCCTTCCTGGATCATCACAAACTCCGTCACGCCCAATTGCTGCCACGAATCCTTGAGCTGCGCCTGACTGACGTCGTAGCGCGTGTGGTAGCGATGAGACCGCACTTTGTTGAAGGTCTTGGAGTACGACGTGAAGTAGTACACCAGATCCTGGTGCTCGGCCTGATGCACGCCGATGCGGTTACCTATGTACATCGGTGCCAGAGGCGAGAGGGAATGTACGCCTGTCATTTGAGCCGTTTGGTAATCAGAGCGCGTACGGATCAACCAGGCGTTCTTCGGTACAGGGGGCAAGCCGTCGCCGGCGCCGTCATTCATGCCGGGGTACAGTCGCTTCGCACCGGCGTTGATATAGACAATCAACGGGCTGTCAGCCACCGCGGTCGGGGCCAGGAGTGCCTGCCTGATCATCAGCTTCGCAGCATCCCCATCCAACAGTTTCGGGCTTGCATGGATAGCGCAGAGCCCTTCGCTGTAAGTTTTCCACTGCCCCGGTTGACCTCCGTGCCCATCCACGTAGACCTGCATCTCGCGCGTGCTCACCAAGGTACGCGTGATCACGGGCAGAAAGACGTTGAGCCTGCTGAGGTAATCGACATAAATCGAAACCACGGTGGTGCCAACGGGGATACCTGCCGTGCGCTCCAGCGGTAACGGTACAAATCCGGTACCTCGGATCGCATCGATGAGTCCATTGATGGCAGGGTAATCCTCAGGCGGATCAGACTCCTCCATCTTAGCCTTCCGCAGACGGCCCTTCAGTCCAGCAGCAATGCCCTTAGAGGGCGCGCCATCGCCTTGAGGCGGCAGATGAAAAATGAACTGGGTAGAGATTCCGTGCTTGGCGCAAAGTGCCCGCAAGACATGTTTCGGATCATCATCGTCCTTGGTGGCCACCTCTGGGGTGGTCTCGATGATTGCCGCATCCGGCGCCAAGGCGCTCAGCCGTGGCAGCAATTCGTGAGAAAACCAGCTCTGAATATCGGCCGAGGATGTCTTGGTAGTCAGCACCCGCTGGGCATCTTTGCATTGGATCTGTTGCAGCAGCACTTCGGGTTTCGGTTTCTCCTTGAATACTGGAGACGCTGATTCGAGATTCTCGTAGGCCTTGTTGATGCGCATCATGACGTCTGTGTGCGCAGTAACTACGGCGATCCTAATCGGCCGAGCCGGCTCTTGCGGCGTTCTATCCCGCTGACCGATGAGCCGGCCGACATAGCGAGTCAGCATGGGCTTGGCAGAGGTCACGGTTTTCTGGACGTGGAAGCTTGCCTGGTCGAGGATGACCGTACCGACACCGCTCCCGATAGGTGAGCCAATCGGTGTATGGGCATGGATTGGTCGAACAGGCCCAGCTAGCGAAACCTCGTCCCCACCCAGCGCCGGCAAATGACCTTCGCCCATGTGC
The DNA here is from genome assembly GCF_016624805.1 of Pseudomonas sp. S44. Classification (NCBI taxonomy): domain Bacteria; kingdom Pseudomonadati; phylum Pseudomonadota; class Gammaproteobacteria; order Pseudomonadales; family Pseudomonadaceae; genus Pseudomonas; species Pseudomonas sp. S44. The sequence goes on along the minus strand of NZ_JACVTY010000001.1, from coordinate 218,623 downwards.
TGGATGAGTTCAGCAGCCGGACTGGTGTACACGGTTTGGAATTGCCCTTCGTCCGTACGCAGGGTGCGGATCTGGAATTTTGAAATCCCACGTTCTGTTTTGATCCAGGTGGCGTGTGTGGTGTGGCGCCACTCGGACAGGATATGGCTCAGGTGAACTGTAACTGAGGCGTACTGGCTGGGTACCTTGTGCAACAGCAGCAAACCCGTCGAGACAGAATGCATGGCCACTGCGCGTCGATCACCACGTTCGTAGAACAACGGGCTGTCCCACGCAAGCAGGGAGCCGTCACTGCAAACCGAGAGGTTCAACGGGACAGATGACTCCATCGGTTTGCTCGATAATTGCTGCGCGAGCATCCAAGGGACGACCTTGTACGCCACTACGGACTGTCGAGGATCGTGCATGACGTCAGAGGCATAGAGAGGAGCAGGGCCCTCGGGGACGAGCAGATCGATGAAGTCCTGTTGGCCCGGCGCTGCTTTACGCAGGATGTGCTGGGCCCAGACGTTGATTGCTCGGTTCAGTTTGTCTGGCTCGATTGGATTCAGCGCCACAATGACCGGCGTTTGCTGGTTTTTGAGCAGTTGCGCGTTTACCCATACCGGGCCACCTGAGAGGTAGCTGAGGATCTCTTCGAGTGACTCAGTCGGCAGATAAGGCTTACCGAAATGATTGGCGAGCAACTGCCATCCATTTAAAAACTCTCGCGATGCGCGATACTGCATGACGGAAGGCAGCTCATCTGGATCAAAGCGGAACAGGTTAGTCCTCAGGGAAATCGTCATCAGGTAGCCCCTCATTCTCTTGAGTGCCTGCGGTGGTCTGCGGGCCTGCCGCTTCGATATACAGCGTCATAGCCTCCACGAGTCCCGCATGGTGCGTTGAAAACTCGTTCCAGTGGCCATCTTGCTTCAGCTTCTCGATCGTCCGCTCCAAAAGCATCGCCCACGTGAAACGGGTGTCAAAGAATGCCGCGTCTGCCAGGTAACAGGTGACTGGCGTGCCGCCACGCCTGGCACGGCCCACCAGTTGGGTGAGTGTGACCAGGACGTTCATGATGGTGTAGAACCGGATATCTTTGGGCTGGCTGTAAAAGTAGGGGGGAGCCAGCCGAATGCCATTGAGTATGCGGTTTGCCTTGGCACGCTCTTTCAGGAGTGCCAGACCTGGCGTTGCAGACGGTTCAATACTCTCGCCAACGCTGTAGCAAAGATGTGCAAGGTTGTTACCTGGCTGATCGGAAGAGGGCAGTGGCCGCACGCATACAACCACACCACCCAGCGCTGACTTACCGTCCGCAGTCACTATGTTGTGACCACGCGCCATTGGATAGATGGAGCTCACCAGCAACTGCACATCCGCATTGGGGCCGTCAGCGAACTCGACGAGATCGTCGTAGGTGAGCCTGTTCGCCAGTGGCAACCGTTCCTGCCGATCCGATTTCTTGCCTCCACGAATCCAGGCAACCTTCCGTTGCCCCCCTGAAATTTCATAGAGCGTCGAAGCAAGTTGCTCTGCCTCGGCATCGCTTCCCGTCACCAGCAGCAAGCGTGCTCGATGACACGTGTCCTGATCTTGCTCCAACGCTGCCAGGCGACTGACAAGCCATGGCTATAGTTCATACGCCAGATCCCTTACGTGGATTAGGCGAGAATCGAGGGCAGCCCCCGATACATGGACAGAGACATTCACATTCTCGAAGCGGATGTTTCCCTTGGCATCCGGCACATCGATCAGCGTCTTGGCACTCAAGTCGAAGCAGCTAGCGCCAGGGAAAAATGCTGTGGCACTGAAGCCGATGAAGGTTCGATTCACCCCGGCGTGGATCTTCGACGTGAGGTTAGGCAGATATTGAAGCGTCCGGTGAGGGTCGCCGGACATCGCTACGACCTGGAGCGACCACGTATCACGTCCCTCGTGCTTGCGTTTGAAGCCGTAAACGACGCGCTGAAGCGGCCCAAGTGGGGTAGGGCTGAAGGGTGCAGAGCCTGCGAGATCCTGCTGTACCCTCAATGCGGCGGCGACCTTGGCGCGCGCAAGAACAGGGACATCTGCATAAAGGGTGCGAAGGCTGGCCTCAATAAAATGCAAACTCGTTCTGATGACCAATGACGACTTGAGCTTTTCGAGTTTCTTGTCGTTCTTCTCGCTCTTCTTCTCATTGAGCCGTAGCCCCAACTTTTTCCGTCTCGCCAGGCTATCGAGCAGCGAACCGATGCTGACCACTACCTCCGTCGAACTCGGCAGCGGGTCGTTGTGCGAGAAAGCCTGCAGGAGCTCTCGAAGCGGTACCAGGTGAGGAGGGATAGCCTGTTCACCGTAGCCGCAGACGCCGTCGAGCACCAATGGGTCGAGGCCCAGGTACTCAGCAATCATCTTGTCTTCAGCACGTTCCCACACAGTCTCGCGATCGGGCCATGTCAGGTGCTTGAGGGCTAACTGGAGGAGGCGTGTGGTATGAAGGATCACCGCATTGCAGGCTCGTTGAGCACGGTACAAGGTCGAGGCATCGACGTCTGGAATGGAGTCCCGCCCGAAAATCTCCATATGCAGCTCGGCAAGGCTACTGTGCTCAATGTGGTTACTCAACGGAAGCTCGAAGACGCTGGTATCAACCGCACTCAGCAGTAGCCCATCGATCTCGTCCACCATAAACAGCGAAGCCGATCGGAGCAGTAGCTCAAGCAGACTCCTCGATTCACCGCCACCCCCTTCGACAGCGATACGGGTGGTTCCGGATATCAGGGCATGGTGATTGACCACCACAATGTCGGCCGCCAGGGCCTGTTCAAGCATGGTGCGTTTCCCACACTGATTCAGAAACGGGCAACTACGAATGCGCTTGAACGTCTCCCGCCCCCGGCGCTCTCCTGGAATTTGCAGATTGAAGCAGGGTTCTACATCGCGCTGGCTCACGCTCCCGTCAGTAGCACAGGCATCCAGCAGGCATCGATAGTCGTAAGGATGATCCTCGCGTCCACGTGCGATGTAGTAATCGCCCGCTTTAGCTATCCGGCGTTGGGAATGCAGTGGGGCGATATTCAAGTGAGGAGCCACGATACCAACCGCGCGCTTCAATGCCTCCACCATGTTGCGTACGTCAGTGAGGTTGGGTACGGCGATCACCACGCGGTGCCCTTGCAAGGCCGTATGGATGCCCATCAACTCCATCACCACGGTTTTGCCCGTTCCCGTCGGAGCGTTGACCCGATAGAACTTCCCAGCCTGAGCGTCGACGCAACCGTCGTTGCGCACGATCGAGTTCAAGGAGCTGCAATGGCTTTGGTGCAAATGGTTGTCGGGATCTCGTCCAGCCTCGTCCAGTGCCTTGGCGATCTCGTGAAGCGAAGCCTTCTCCCAGGAAAAAATCGGGGTGTTTGGTGCCTCCAACAGGGGCAGAGGGGTATCGTCCAACACCAGCCTGGATCGCTGTTCCTCGGAAATCACGAAAGTGCGGTAGCCATCAGGCTGAGTTTCACGGAGGAGAATCTGCCCTTCTGCGGGCCATTTGGTGCATGACGCAAGGGTCGGATCGCTTTTGACAGCGCAGAGCTTTTCCTCAATCAGCCCATCCAGGTCGAAGCCTGGCTGCAGATAGTAGACATCAGTCTCCTTGAGGCGTGGCGTGGCACCCAGCTCCGTCAGAAGATCATCACCCGCTACCCTGAACGGCTCGCCACCACCGAACATGATTCGTCCTGCCTCCTCAAGAAATCGCCCTGTCTGATTCAGATCTACCGGGCGATACTTGATGAGCGTGATAATTTGTTCGCGAACCTTGTCAGAAGCGCCTTCCCAGCCCATCCAGAGATGAGGCCTCCCCACCAGGAACACTTCCGCATCAGCAAGAGTGGGCTCCTTGCTGATGTACTTGATAGCCAGCCCAAGCGCCAGAGCGGCCGCATTTTCAGTTAGCGTTGGCATAGTTTTTTCACCCAACGCAGGCACTGGGACTCAGACATGATCTGCTTGGGCCAGCACTGCTCATTCAGAGTGTCCAGGAACTGCGCCTGGTAATCCGGGATGACAACGACCGTGTCCGCATGTGGAGTGCTGGCCAAGTGCAGCCCAAGGTTCTTGGTCGAATGCCAAACTTTGGCATCAAGCGAATAGGTTCGATCAACGAGGGTGAACCGCAGGTCAGCCTGATCAACCTCGGGCCAAAGCTCTGCAGAGACGCCCATCCGACTGATGCCATCAAGCAAACGCATTTCCAGCAGCCCCGGGATCAAGGTAAATGTCCACAGAGGCGGGGTAAGGCGGTACTTGTTTTTGGCGGGGTGAGGCTGGATTACCTTGGCAGTTCTGACACTCACCAGCTCATGCTCCATCCACTGGAATATGCCAACCGTCTGCTCACACCAGTGCGCGCCACAAGACACAGCCCGACGGTGAATCTCCATTGGCCATCCGCAACTCGGGCACAGGTAGACCTGTCCCATACGGATCAGGTGCTGTGGAATAGGCTCGTACAGCGAGTTGAAGCTCACTTGCAGCGGAATCAGAAAGTCGAGGCTTCGGTCAGCATCAACCACACCATGCTCAATCAGAAACATCCGAAACAACCGGTACTCATCATCCCCGCGTAAGCGCGTTCGGCAGAGGTCTCGGACGTTCTTCACTATTTGCTGAACACGCTCCCATCCAGCACGAGGATTCGTCTCCAGCGCTATGGCGTTACACAGCATCGTGGGCTCGTCGGCGAACTGGAGCGCGCCTTGATACCCCTGCCTGAAACGGTTATCCAGCCACTGCTCCAGCGGCAGGCTGAGGCAGGAGAGCAGGTTGGCGATTGTGCGGGGAGGAGATCCAGGCTCCAGCCACCAGAGCAAAGCACTGGCCTGTCGTAAAAGATCGTGCCGCTCGGTATGTTGATGGGCATCGAGCTGAGCGGCCCTTACGATCAGGCCAAGTAGGTGTTGGGCGTCGCTATCCACCGAGTCCATAAGCCCCCCCCTTTAGTCGGAAGCATGTGTCTCTGCGGAGCATCGTGCTCTGCACGTCGATTCACCGGATCAAAGAGGCTGGTTCAATATATCGATTACCGCAAGACAACTGGTCGGGTTAATCACTGCATGCTGGTGCCGGCGCTTCGGTGGAACGCCCATACAACCTGGCTTGCTGCGTTGTTTTGCCTCCATATGACCCGGGCCAGGTTCCGATAAATGGCTGGAGTCGGGGTATGAAGGTATTTAACGGCCGGGCTTTGCAGTTCATCCACATCGAGTAGCCTTAGGCAGGCTTTCGTGGCATATAGCTACCATACCCAGGGAGGGATGATTGTAGCCAGGCTGGCGCTGGACGAAGCCTCTCCCTGCCACTGAACCAGGATAGGGGCAGCGCTGTGTACCTTTCGGCTTTGAAAATCGAAAATTTCCGCCAATTCGGCCATGGCGACCATGCGTTGAACATCCGCTTCAACGAAGGCGTGACCGCTCTCGTCGGGGAAAACGATGCTGGCAAGACCGCGGTGATCGACGCGATCCGTTACGTGCTGCAAACCCGGGATGCTGAATACCTTCGCTTGCAGATCGAGGATTTTCACATCACCAGCAGCGGCACCCAGGCGGAAAACATCACGCTCAGGTGCACCCTGGAAGGACTTAGCCCTGCGGAAATGGGTGCTTTCGCCGAGTATGTGACCTACACCGGTGGCGTGGGGCGCCTCTATGTACACTGGTCAGCTCGCCGCGTTGTTGCCTCAGCCTCAACCCGCAAATGGGTCGACATTTCGGTTCGCTCGGGTGAACAGGGAGAGGGGCCATCTCTGGACGTGGGCGTACGACAGCTGCTTGCCACTGCATACCTGAAACCGCTGCGCGATGCCGAGCGAGAAATGTCACCAGGCAGGAATTCCCGGCTGTCCCAGGTATTGAGCAGTTTCCCTAATATTGATGCGGGTAACGCGTTTGATCCCGCGGCACTCCCGACCGACCTCACCGATGCAGAAGCCCTCAGCATTGCCGGCATGGGTGATTTCCTTCGCCACTTGGTGAACCGTCACGGCGCTATCGTCTCCGCGCAGAAAGAGATCAACGATACGTACCTTCGGCCGCTATCGCTGGCTGGACAGCCCCTAGCGAGTCGCATCGGCTTCGGGGAAGCAGGAACTGATCCCGCCAAGCTCAAGCAAATCCTGGAACGACTGGAGCTCGGACTGCTGGATCATGCCACCGGAGAGGCGCGCGGTATCTACGGGCTGGGTTCCAACAACGTGTTGTTCATGGCTTGTGAACTCCTGCTTCTAGGCAAGGAACCTGACGGACTTCCGCTGCTCCTCATCGAAGAGCCGGAGGCCCACCTGCACCCGCAACGTCAGCTCCAATTGATGGAGTTCCTCGAAGCTGCGGCAAAGCCCTCCACGGGCTTGAGACCGGTGCAGGTCATCCTGAGCACCCATAGCCCGAACCTGAGTTCGAAGATACCGCTGCAGAACCTGGTGCTGATGCAGCGGCAACGAGCGTTCTCGCTCGCCGAGAGTGAAACCTGCCTGGCACCGGATGATTATCGCTTCCTCAGCCGGTTCCTTGATGTGACCAAGGCGGGGCTGTTCTTCGCGAAGGGCTTGCTCGTCGTTGAGGGTGATGCGGAAGCGATCCTCCTGCCGTCACTGGCACGTCGGTTGGGCAAGGATCTCACCAAGCACGGGGTTTCGATCATCAACGTGGGTGGTGTTGGCCTGCGGCGCTATTCGAAAATCCTGCAGCGCAAGGACACGTCCAAGGGCGAGATCACCGTGCCCACGGCCTGCATTACCGACATGGACGTCATGCCCGATTGCGCGCCTGAGATTCGGGGCCTGAAGGGGGTCAAGGGGACGGTGTGGCCAGACATCGCCAAGCGGCGCTGGCGCGCTGAAAAAGACTTCGGCTCCACACCGGAGGACATTGCAAAGGGCCTGAAGGAACATCGCGAGAAGCGCGGAGAGAGTGATGGACAGTGTGTGCGGACGTTCGTTGCCGATCACTGGACGCTAGAATACGACCTGGCGTTCAAGGGGCTCTCGAAGGAAGTCCATCACGCCGCATACCTGGCCATTTATGAGGAAAAGATCGACGACGGCACGGAAACCAAGGCCAGCCTGCTGAAGAAGGCGCAGACAGCCTTCGAAAAGATCCAAACCACCCATACCTCCGAGGAAGCCCGTTGCTCAGCGATCTACAAACTGTTCTATCGGGCGTCAAAAGCGATCGCAGCCCAGCACCTGATCGACTTCATTGACCAAGGTTTCGAAAACGGTTCCTTAGATGCCACGAAATTGCGGGGATTGTTGCCAACCTATGTTGTCCATGCGATCGAGTACGCAACCGGAGGTGCAGCCCTGGCTACAACCCCCAGCCCGGCTCACCCGCTCATGGCGCCTGCAGCACCGGCAAGTTCTACTGATCCGCTGGAAGAGGCCGCCGAATGACTCTCAGGCAACTGGTTGCCCCCATTACTGACGCAGATGTGGACTGGGTCATCGAGCTTATGGGGCTAGATACGCTGGACGAGCCCCGCCGTGATTTCTTGAAGTCCATGGACACTGTCGATGTGGCAGCCTGTCCTGGGAGCGGGAAGACGACCCTGGTCGTCGCCAAGCTTGCCATCCTGGCTCGCCATTGGAAGAGCCGTATGCAGGGTATTTGCGTGCTTTCGCACACCAACGCGGCCAGGGAAGAGATCGAGAAACGCCTTGGTGGCACCGAGGTGGGCCAACGACTGCTGCGCTTTCCTCACTACATCGATACTATCCATGGCTTCACCGGCAGATTTCTAGCGTCACCATGGTTACGCTCGCAGGGCATTGCACTGCAGGCCATCGATGATGAGGCCACTCACAAAGCTCGCCGAAGGGAGCTGACATATCGTGAACACGTAGGTGCACAGGCGGCCTTCGAGAAAAAATTTAAAAGCCTTCACAACTTGCGAGTCCGGTCTGCCGATTTCGATGATCCACTCGGCGATGAAGACATTGGTTTTGCGCCACACACGGCAACCTACAAGAGTGTGGTGAAATCATTGAGCGGTGCGGCGAAGGCCGGTTACTTCTGCTTCGATGAGGTATTCGTTTTAGGGCACGCCTTACTCGACCAGGAGCCGGCCGTGGGCGGTGCATTGCGCCTGCGCTTCCCATGCGTGTTGATCGATGAAATGCAGGACACCCAACCTGACCAGGCGGGTGTTCTTCAACGGGTCTTTCCTCATGATGACCCAGATGTGCGTGTCATTCGTGTCGGCGATCCCAACCAAGAGATCTTCGAGAAAAAGACGCCCTTGCAGGATCCCTTCCCTGATCCAGGGCGTCAGTTGGAGATTTCCAGCAGCTTCCGGTTTGATCAGGGCATCGCATCGATCGCCAATCCGTTCGCGTATGTCCCAATCACGAATGGACTGATCGGACTTCGTGCTCCGCGGGAGCCAGGCAGTATCCCCAACACGATCATCGTCTTCCCTGATAGCGATGCAACGGGTGTATTGGACGAATTCGGGAAGCTGGTGCTGAAGCACTTGCCGAAGGATTTCCGCAAGGATGGTGTATTCGCGGTGGGGGCGGTGCACCGGCTTGAAAACTTCAAGGCAAACCAGTACCCGAAAGCCCTGGAGCATTACTGGCCTTCCTACCGGTCTGACACGACGAAGACATCGTTCAAGCCTCGCACATTCGCGGAAGGCGCACACGTTGCCAGGCGTACCGCGATGAGAGAAGCCACAGCGGCTTCCGCGGTTGAGTTGTTGGCTTCTTGCCTGATAAACCTTGGCACATTGGCGTTCCCGGGCAGCCTGATGCAACTGAGAGGTCGACACCACGCTGCAGTGGAGGAGAAGCTTACCGCGAAGCCGCATGCATTCGCACAGTATCGAGAGTGCCTTCAGTTGATCCTATTCGGGCCGGCTGAAATGACCGAACAGGACTGGCTCACGATCATTGCTCCGAGAGTGCTGCTGGTGGCAACCGCGCTTCATGATGCCGAAGGCGTGACTGTAGATCTGGAGGGTCACCAGTATCTTGCTTGGGTGACAGCCCCAGTTGCCAATGAGGCCAGCGAAAGTGGTGGCTCACTGATCAACACCTACCGGTTCCAGGATGGTACCGATGGCGTCGACATTCGTATGTCGTCCATCCATTCGGAAAAGGGCAAAACTCACGCGGCCACGCTGATCCTGGAGACCTTCCGGAAGACCCACTTTATTCAGAAGCTCATGCCATGGCTCGAATGTCAAAAGGCAGCGGCCAAGCGACCACCGGACAGCGCCAAGAAGGACATGATGCTGATGTATGTGGGGATGACTCGACCATCTCAAATGCTGTGCCTGGCTGTCCGCAAAAGCAGCATGGGCGAGGGGACAACGGGAGAAAAACGAAGGGCTGCGCTAGAGGCCGCAGGATGGTCGATTCTGGAGCTTGCGACCTGAAGCAAAACACCGCACCGCGGTTACGCGCTTTGTAGCGCGAACACCATGGAACAAATACTTACAGATCTGACTGTGCACTAGAAAGGAAGACTAATGCTGATCACCTCCGCAACGCCCCAAGAGCTCGTAGACTGGTTCCACACCAGGCAAGAAGACCAGCGGATCATGTGCGTCATGCTGGCGCCGGAATTGGAAGACCAGCAGAAGCTGAAGGAGTTGACTCTCCGCTTTGCAGCGGCAGACGCTTGGCTTGGCAGCGAAGTAGCCTTCATCTTGCTTGATCCCAACGGAGATTCAGCTGTGGGGCTCAACCGTGGCATGGGGGAGGTAGGGGCGTTTTCAGGCACCGCTTTTCCGCTGCGCGACACCACGGGCTTTCGAGATCTGACAGATGACTGGGCACACCATAGAGAACATGTGGCGCAGACATCAGCACGAGGTTTGGCTAGGTTTGTCCCGGAGTTCATGGAGATTTTCGGGGTAGGGCCGGAGGATCTGCCTTGCCTAAGCTTGGTGGTGCACGGAGTGGACGAATCCATTGTCCTCTCTCTAAGAGAGGACTGGACTGTAAAAGAACTCAAAGAGGTTCTAGTGACAATCCGCAAGATTGTGGATGGCACCCCGAATTTCAAAGAACAAATCTCGGCTATGGCGGCCCAGCTGCCCAAGCCGTTGGAGAGACTCCAAGATCTGGTCACTAGCATTGGTGCAAAGGCAGGCCAGATATCCAAAATCTTGGATCAGATGCTTCGCCGGTACAATGGGAACGAAGACGATCATCGGATGGTGACCTCATACGTGGGCCAAGGCTGTCAGGGGCGCGTTATCCTAGAAGACGTCCTCTCGCGGTTTTCTTTCAAAGATTCTGAAAAATTTCTCAGAGACGAGCAGATTGCGCGCTTGTTGAAGCTGGCAACCGAATTAGACACTCTGCGAGCACCGATCATTGAGCTTCAAAATGGTGGGCTTTTTATCCCATCAGTGGCGGAGCTGGCCCAGCATTGGGTTGAAAGCCGTGACAAGCTGTTCGAAGAACTGCAAGGCCTTCTACCAGCTAAGCAGGTAGCCACTACCCGGATCAACCGCAGCCAGCTGACCCGGCTCAAGTCAGTCCTGGAATTTGTGAATACCTCGGGAGATGTAGTGAGCAAGGCGGTTGCTGCGTATGACTGGATCACCAAGCTGACGGGGAAGGGCGGCTAGCCTGAACACCACGACAGGTGCGCCTTGCAGGTAGCGCTTACCGGTGTGCCTTGAGCGCGTTGGGGCTGGCTTAGCAGCACAGCCCCGAACACTTTCAACCGAATGCTCGGGAGCGGGCTGAGCTTCTCGCTACTTGTCGTACTTGGTAGGCAATGGGCAGTCGTAATTGACGTCAATCATGTCCAAGTTCTGCAACTCGAAATTGGCATAGCTTGTTCCATTTGACGTACGGACTTTGGGCTGCCCGTACACAAACACGAACGCGGTCGGCTTGGACTCCTGGGAGATCTTTGAAAGCCTGGTCGCCATGAGGTTCTTGAGCTTGTAGCGCTCAACGAGCTTGTCCGAAACGAAGCTTGAGGTCGTCAGGCTTTCGGCTCCGCGCATCAAGCATTTCTTGAACTTGATCCGGTATGCATCGTTTTTTCTGGTGCGGTCAATGTAGGCCCAGCCATAGTAGATGACAGGGTGGTCGGGGAGGTCATTCAGATCCTGCTCCCAAATGCATTTGAAAATGCTGTCGTACGCCACGTCCTGCCCGGCAATGTTGATGCGGCGAAACTCCAAGGTGTTGTCGGATCGGTAGCGAATGTACCGACTGACCACCGAGCGGACGGAGTAGATGGGGCCTACCAACCCCGACTCACCCAGCTTGGCGGTGTAAGGCCTCGTGCTCTTGGCGCGCTTTTTCGCTACATGTACATCGGCCGCGGGATCCTGGGTAGGTTCGTCATAGTACGAGTCAGGACGCTCAAGCTTGAACACGTCCACGATGGACTGATCGACCGTTCTGCGCTCCTGCCCGTCAGGGCCGTTCGCCTCAACCTCCAGGTCAATCCCCTTACCGTTCACGATCCCGCATGCCTCACTATGGTCTCCGTAGACCTTGAAGTGTGGCACCACCCGCATGCTCTGCACGTCCTTATCCAGATTCGCACAGGTCACCTGGGCTGAGCAGTCCGCACCAGGGCAAACGAAAGCTCGTTTATTGGTGATGACACCCGCCCAGAACAGGTCATAAGCTCGGTCAGGATCGACAAAATCTCCAGCCTCAACGCTAAACGCAACATCCAAAGCCATGTTTCCAGTAAACCTCCTGTAATCCATCCATCGTCACTACGGGGCATCCAACCACGGTCTAGCCACCTCAACGACCATCGCCGTGACCGAATCCTCGCACACTATGTGAAGCTCGGCGATCTGTAGCGGTGGCAAAATGCAATCAGCTGGATTTCGACTTAGAAGGCTCATTCAACCGTTCATCGGCAAAACCTATATGTTGGGTTAGCCAGATATTGAAAGCACTACATATTGGTCTAGATTGTGCTTGAGAGCCTATATCTGGTGTTTTGCCATGAATGAAGCGCATATCGAGAAAGCAGCGACTGACCTGCTCATGCAGATTTACCGTGATCGCCGGTACCTGTGGCCGGATCAAGATATTCCGCCGATGATGATGCGCAGCCCCCGGATCGCTGCCATGGTTTGTGGCTACGACTATCATGAGCATCCCACTCTGGGAGATACCCAGTTCAACCGACACAACACCGGCACTCGCATCGCAGGCCTGATTGATCGTCAATCGAACAAGATCGCCGTCGCGACTGAGTTTGGTGACAAAGTCCAGCTCTTCACCGGCGCGCATGAGGTCGGCCATCTTGTGCTCCACGAAGACACTGTCATGCACCGCGACCGCGCTTTTGACGGCAGTCCTCTGCAAACACCACGTGCACCAGCAGAGCGGCAAGCAGATCGCTTTGCCGCCTGCTTCCTCATGCCTCAGAAGCTGTTGAGGGAACGGTTCGAGTTCATGTTCTGCTGCAAGGGGCAATTGCGCTTCAGCGACGTGATCGCGTATCACCTCGATCCCATCAATCCTGATCGACTGCTTTACGCGTCGAAAGATTCCGGTGAGCGCGAGCTGGCGCTGGCGCGGTGCACCCGGTTCAACAACCAAAACCTGGTGTCATTGGCCCAGCAATTCGGTGTCTCGGATTCGGCCATGGCCATCCGTATCAAAGAGCTGGACTTGGTGCGGTGGCCCTAGGACGCCCCGTTGCCTAAGGCTTGGGGTTTCAGATCATCCAGGGCATTCGAATCACGTTCTTGATCCTCCTGGCCGGGTGTAAGCTGAATGGGGTGTGCTCCTAACTACGTAAAGCGCGGAAGGATTTTACGCATGACTACCATGCCACCTGACCACCAGGCCCGTTATCTTGAAGTGCTCGACGCAGCACAACGCCTTTATAAGGGCGACCCTGAAGCAGCGCAGCGTTGGATGACATGTCCGTGCCGAGCGTTTGGCGGAAAGGCGCCTGCCAGCATGATCACAACCAGAATTGAAACTGACACGGTTATCGATTTTGCCAGACGCGTTGAGCATGGGTTTGGGGCGTGACTCGCCGTGGGTGGCACCTTGAGCTACATCAGATGTCGGGCCAGTTGCCCATAGGGATGACGCTCATGGCGAGCGCTTTAATAGCCCACGTAGATCCCAGCTAATTGTGCTGTGGCTGCCTAGGCATCGCTCAGCATCTTTTCCAACTGCGCGCGCTCCCAGGTACTCATAAGCTCAATAGGATCGGTGCTGTAGACTGCATCGAATCGAAAACGTAGGCGCGGCCGTCTGGGCTGTAACAGCTGTCACAGTAGTCCAGCGTGTCGCAGTCGTTATAGAACGTGAGCACCCAGCCATCGCTCTCAATGGTCATCAAACCACAGTAGATCTCAACCCACGACTGCTGGCCAATGCGCCGTATGGTTCGAACCCCTAGGGCAATGTCGCGCAGGATTTGATAGGCCTCCCGGGCGGTTAGTGATTTTGCTGCCAAACGAAAGGTACCTCTGTGTTTTGGGGCTTTAGGCCTGCTCGTACCTAGCCTGGGTCGACAGCATGGTAAATGAAACTTGACGACTTGGGCGGGTTACGCGGCCGTCTTTCGGCGTTGAAAATCGAAACTTCCGCCAGTTCGGCCAAGGCGGTCATGCGTTGAAAATCCAGTTCAACGAATGGGTGACTGCTTTTGTTGGTGATAACGATGCGGGTAGAACCGCGGTTATCGATTGGGCCCTGGACTCCAGCTGCGGTTTTGAAGGGCTCCCCACGACCGAGCAAACGTCAATTCTGTTGGGCAACCCACTGCATAGGATCGGGATCTAAAATCTAAGGTTTACCTTAGTTTTTGCGGTTTATGTCTCGGCTGGCTAGAAAATCTAAGCTATAGCTTAGTTTTCCGCCGACTCTACCAAGGCGATGTCCCGCAGCGGACGCGATGCCGGTCTGAAAATCACGTATTCTGCTCCCAACCGGTTCGCTGCTTGGAGGGGCACTTTGAGGGCAGATATTCCCAGAGCTCTGACTGAAAAAGAGTTCATCGACATGATGCAAGAATTCAAGTTGGCCGGGCAGTGGATGCAAGAGCAGTTGGCGCTAAATCGTGCGGCTCAGAACGCTGCCGACCCGAAGCAGTCCACCATGAGCTCTTCGGAACGACAGGATGCTGCAGATTAGCGCAACGCAACCGTCGCCAATGGTCGACTAGCCCTGCCAGGCTGGGCCTGGGTGCCCTCTGCTACCAGTTGTAGGCATGTGGGCGTAGGATGGAGGCTCCCCATCAGCCCAACAAGAGCCGCTCCTTATGAAAGAATCCGTGCGGACAGTGAAATGCCAAGATCCAGGTGATGGTTCTGGGGATGTAATCATTGACCTACCCGACGATGTCCTCGAACGCATGGGCCTGCAAATCGGTGATTCCCTGACCCTTGAGTTGATAGGCGGGAGCGTAGTGCTCAAGCCAATTCGTGATGCAGACGCCCAGCCCTAAGACAGCTATCGACCCATTGCTGTCGTTAGATAAGTCTACAAAACAAGGGGCGATTCAGAGCTCGCCCAGGGAATGGGTGCAAAAATGGTCGTGCATGGACATCATCATGATTGCCTAGATTACAGGTCAGAATGGACAAAGCTGGGGTTCGAGGCTCATGGCGTGGCGTTCAGATCCATCATGGCAATCGACGGCTCGGTCATCTATTAAGGTTTGTTGTCTGCACGCGACATCAAGCATAGACTGCGCTTATTGTTTTCTTCAATTCACATGCCAACCATAAAAGATTTTCACTATAGCACCAGTAAACCCGTCGGAGAGATATGCGCTCAGTAAGAATTAAATACACTTAGTTGACTAACTCTTGCTGTTTCTGGGGCTCGCATTTGCAATGCATTGATTCTGAAAGAGGATTGAAGCCCCATCTATTAAATACACTTAGCATACTATTAATAAAATTGATGGCGCATTAGCACTATATTGTTATTACATAGTTTCGTGCCGCGCCTTTAGTTGCAATGGCTATGCATTGACGAACAATGAAAGTCACCTTGACAGGCTTGGCGGACGGCCTACTCTCAACCCCACGACGCCCAATGAGCAAGTCTGCTACATGGCTTCAATGAGTGCATGGAGTAGGTCAGATGAAAAATGATCCCATAGTTGTGGAGATAGACTTCACAGCCATAGATGTTCTGTTCGCCGACGCAGATTCCTCTGCGGCAGAGCAGAAATGCAAACTGATTACTTATCAAGACTCCAAAACAGGCGTCATCCTTGATTATAGCCTGGAACCCAGGAGTCCATACGATCTGAGCGAGACGGATGAGAATGGGCAGCCCCCCAAATAGCTGCTTTATGAGTCATGTGAGGGCGGCAGTGTAAACAACCACATCGGTACCGTTTTTTTAGACAGAGGCAGCTATGACGACCCTTATGGCTCTGGCAACTGATCACGCCGCAACCATTCTCGCCCTACGAGATGCACAAGTGGACTACTCCGCGCTAAATGAAGTGATAGCGGGCTGTCTGGGGTATGAAACCTTTGCTTTATCAATTGAGGAGGAGGGTGTTGCTGAGCCCTGTCATAGTCTCGGAGATGCCGAAGCACTGGTGCTCAACATTAAACTGGGTGCTGAACGGGCAGTGAACATTTATGGCGCCTCAGAACCCTTCCTGACGGCATGCCTAGAGGGTCTTGAGCAAGCGGCGAAGATGATCATGCGGGAGTGCAAAATGTCTCAGATGTCTGTCTATCGTGGCTTCAAGGACTTTTATCTCCGGCATGTGCATGACGATGTCCGCCGCCGTTTGATCGAAGAAGGGTGGGAAGAAAGCACCCTCAGCATGTTACATCCTACCGATGACGACGAGCCTTCAGCGTTATGGACTACGTCTGATCACTGGGTACTGGCGTGCCACGGCACATGCAAAGACGGAGACGGAAACACACTCGCCACCACTTGCAGCGTTAGGTACGCAAAAGCTGGTCGGGCCGGCCTTATTTTCGAAGCCTTCGAGTCCAATTTTAGCCTGCTCGAAACCTTATATGTCTCGCTTGAGGTATTCGTGCCGGATATTCAAGTCTTGGCTGAAGATGGGTCGGTTTGTCGCCCCAGGGTGACATTGATTTGTGATAACACAAGCATGAGGATTTTAGGAAGCGCGGTTGGTGACACTGAAGACACCACGGAGTTGGCATTAAAGGCTTTGGAACAATCACTCGGTCGACCAGTGCAAGTGCATAGCACTTCGTATGTACACCGAGGCCAAGCTCAACAGTACTTCGTTGACGCGAGCGAGTTAGGTGGGAACGAATCATTCAAGCAATGTTGCGAGCGACTGAACTTGGCGGTGCAGCCATCCCGCGGGCCTAAGGCTGGTGGCTTGGTAGAGCGCTTATTCGGGTCTCTCAGCACCAATCCTTTCCACCGTAGGCTCAATTTTTACTGGCAGGATGAAAATTGCGTCGTCACGATGGAGGAATTTATGCGATTGCTGACGGCTAAAATTGAACGCTATAACGATTCCGACAGCGAGCGACGCGGCCTTACGCCGGGTCAGCGGTGAGCTCAGTTTTATGACGCCCTTAGTGGCAAAAACTGACACGCCAAGTCTTCTGTCACTTACAACACAATCCGATCTGAACCTTCAGAGCTGCTCCCACTTGAAGCATCAAACAGGAACGGCATGGCTGGACGACACCGAGCGTCCATTGAGGCTAACAGGGCGCATGCCGAGAGCTGGTCATGCGCCACGCTCCTCAGTTTGCTGCCCATCCGAGCCTAACGCAGGCACCTCACTTCCGGTCTCTACCTGGGTGGCAGTCAACAGCGATGGGGCTACTTCTGACCAGAATGGGACTACGAAGGCGTAGGTGATCTCCGCATTCAGCTTGACCAGCTTGCAAGGACGCTCCGCTCGCTGTTCAGCCGCTTGCAGGCTTCGCTCTATGGCTCGACGAGCCGCGGGACTGATTCTGTATGTGTGGAATTTTAGGAAGACCTGCTCAATGGCCAACTGACGGAACCCTTCTGGACAGTGCGGGTGCCTGAACAGCGGCTCGAAGCAGAACTCAATCAATTGGAGCATCACACCTAGGTTGCAGCGACCCTGCATGAACATTCCGCACACAAAATCTAAGAGCACGGGTACTGCAGTGTGGAACGCGAGGTGTTCTTCAGCTAGGTAGCTACGCAGGCGGTTGATGCCGAAATTCGCAAATGTCTCCCCCTGATTCATCATGATGATGAGATCCACCGCTCGAACCGAAACAAAGCTTCGCCTGGTCATGACAAGTCGCATTACGGCTCGTGAATACTCCTCCTGCGTCAGCCCGTCTGCCCGTAGAGCTTCCCTCAGCAACATTTGAGTGGACGCGCCAACGATACCCAGCATGCCGGCAAGATCGCGTAACCGCGCATCGATCGACAAAAGCCCTGCACCATACTCTTGGCAAGCGAGCAGAGCTGCATGGTCTTCATCGCCCAGGATGTCCTCAAGCATCTGCAACTGCTCGGACGCCTCTAGTGGCCCGTATGCCGGCACCACCTGGCAGAATGCTTCGATAGCCGTCTCGATTGATTCGAGATACTCACGATCCTTGCGCCAGGCGTCCTCAGTAAGCTCCTGCATGGCAAGCTGGCCATCGTGGGAAAAGAGCGTACCGCTCTTTCGATAGTGGGCCGATTTCTCTAACTTTACGTCCAGGAGCTGCTTGGTGGCAGCTGTGACGTACAAACGAGGGAAAAGCTCCAGGACATCGAGCAACCCGAGAGTAGCAAGTTCCACCAGCATCGACAGGTCAATGAGCCATGCCTGATCCTGGGACGTGCCAGTTGGGAAGGCATCGTGGGGGCCTAACCCCGTCGAAACCTGGAGAAGCGCCCCTTCATCAGGCCAGCCCCTCACCAGTTCAATGACATCCGTGCCCAGGAGACGGGCGAGCAGGGCCAGGGTGGCATGATGCTGACCGTACAGGCTGATGGTATTGAGGGTCTGAGATTTCTTTTGCTCTAGTTGATCGACGAAGAAAGATGCATCGATCTCGCCGTCTTCTCGCGTTGGAATACTCATCGCCACGACTGTCTTGCTCGGGACAACCGAATTGGACACACGCTCGTAAGAGAGGTCGATCAGGCGTCGATGGAGGGTGATGATCCGCTTCACCGTTAGCGTCTGCTCACCCACCACACTGCCGACGGTTGTGGTATCACCAACTTTCAAACCAAGCAGCTGAGCGGCCCGTGGCGAGTCCGCAGCAACGAACTCACCCGCAGTTGCCAGCGGCTGCTCGGAGGAAAAATCGATTGAGACATATCCAGTTTTGCCAGCGCTGTCTTCAAGTTCGACAGCGGTACCTTCCTCAACTGTGGAGGGAAGGGCATGAACGGCCTCAATCTCTTTCGATGCGAGGAACATGAGAGAAATGTGGCCGGCTGCGGCTTCAACGTCCTCCCCACTCAATCGCATCGCACGGTAGATACGGTCAAGACCACGCTCCTGCAGACCTCTGCTGAGCTCTGCGTTGGCCAGCTTCAAGTGTTCTTGAGCGGAGCCGGTTAGCTGTGCAGGTAATCTGGCCAGAGCTTCATCCATTCTGCCAGGGCTCTCGTTCGCCAGAACCTGAATGAGCAGTAGCCAACCGGCGGCCTCACCAGGGCTTTCAGCGACGAGCAACTCAGCCATTTCGTGCATTCTTGGCCAGTCACAGGCCTCGCCGTAAACACTCAATGCCACCTGGCGTGCATCTGCTGAGTGTCGCCATTCCCCTGGAAGCGATTCCAAAAGGTCTCGAACCTTCGCTCTCTGACCACTGAGCGCGTAGCAGTGCAGCAAATCAACGTGCATGGGACTGAACGAGTCTCTTGGAAGGAGGCGTTCAAACATCGCGATGGCGTCACGGTAACGTCGCACATGAAGCATCCATTGGGATGCCATGGATAGATCCAGAAGGTCATTGCTATGCGGCGCGAGCCCAACGATGCGATCCTCGTATGCCTGACGCATCGCCTCGTTACCCGCATACGCCCGGGCAGCAAACACGCCATCACAGATGCTGCTGTTTTGCGGGGTGATACCCAGATGGGCGAGCTCACCACGTACAGCCTCGTGCTGGTCTTGGCGTAGGAGCAACTCCCAGTGCATATGCCGCAGCATGCGGGTCGCTTTGCGAGAGTCATCCGAATCAGGCTGACTGATCTGAGCACTGTAAGCCGCGGCTAGCATCTCCGGATTGTTGGCGATCAGGCAGGCTTGCCCAAAGATCACCCGCGCTTCATTCGGGAGCTGTTGGATTTGATCAGCGCAGCATGCAACAGCATCACTGTGACGCTGGAGATCGCAGAGCGCCTCCAACTCCACCCTGACCGTTAATTCATCCTCGGGAACGCCACGCTGTCTGCCAGCTTCAATCATGCTCAGCGCATCAGCTGGCTCCCCCAGTAACAAATGCGCGTAAGCCAGGTGGAAGACGATTACGGATTTTGTCCTGGGGCTCTGCTCAGCCCATAACACACCCTCGCGGTCATCGAACTTCGACATGGCGTCGAGGATCAGCGCACGCCTATCTTGGGGCTGCGATCGCGTGTTCACGTGGAAGGGGTTGGCAGTGGCCAATCGAAGGACAAACCGGAGATAGTTTTCGAGTATGAAAATGGAACTGTCTGACTGCTCCATTGCTGTCCGGATGGCATCCACAGCGCCTTCATCATCTCCGGCTCCAACCATTGAACTGGCGAGCAACTGCCAAGCTCCCGACTTGTCACGGAATGCCTCAGGTATCTCCTCGGTCGTCAGCTGCTCTCTGTTCAGAAGCCTTGCATTGGTCAGCGCAACCCAGACCGAGTATGAGTCCGGGAAACGCGCGATGGCCTCCTGTCCAACCTGGATCGCATTCTGCACGTCATCCTTGAGCATCGACGCCCGGACAAGGCCGGCTGCGATACGCTCATCATCCTGGTAAAGGCTGGCAGCCATTTCGAGGTCTGCCGCGGCTTTCACGTCCTCCGCCAAGTGCCAGAAGCACATCCCTCGCAGGAAATACCAGCGGGCCTGTTGGTGCGCATCGTAAGTAGGGAGACCGTCTTCGAGCACCTCCAACTGCGCAAGCGCATCTCGGTACCGATGATCGTTGTGGAGTTGGCTGACGCGATCAAGCTGGCGAGAGGCGAGGGTGTTATCTGAGGCCGGGCTCACCGGCGGAAGTTTATCTGCGAGGAGGGTACTTGTGGCAGGGCGGCTGCTTGAAAACAGGGGCTCCAAGTACTCCGCTAGCGGGGCAAGCTGTGTGCGACGCTCTTGGCTGACAACTACGGTGCCCAAGCTCAGGTCTTTGATGGCGTCACGCATAAGCCGCGACCTGTGAAAATCTTGAGCTAGCCCTTCCAAGTGCAAATGGATTGAGGTCAGGTCGATTTCTGCGCCACTACCATTCAGCTCAGCACAAACGCCGACCAGCTTCGCCCACACAGCGCCACTGTCCTTATGCGGCAACGCGTACTGGATCAGTTGCTTCTGCAATCCAACGTCTTGGCTACGATCCGAATCCAGGTCGTGAGGGAAGAACTTCAGGTGAAGCGCAAACTGTAGCAAGTCGTCGTCTGCGACAGGCGCTTCATTGTAGTGCTCAGCTGCGGCTTTAATGGCCGCGTACGCAGCCCTGTTTCGATCATTGCTCCCTTCAGCATGAACGCGGGTGTACCAGGTATCGTGTGACAACGAGCCAAGCGCAAGCCTCACAACCTCCACAGCGCTCTCCATGTGCGATGAGCTGGCTACGTGATAAACGATCAGGTTGTCGTCGACACTTCGTTGGAATGTCGGCGCTTTGAAGTCGAGCCAGGCGAGCCCCACGGATTCTCTGAATGCTTCGTTGCTGGCGGTCGCCCTGGGCGAGCGCTTCATCTGCATCCTGATGGTTGCTTTCTGGCCGGTGCCAGGAGATACAGCCTGGATCACCAGATCGTCGGTGTTATGGCCGAACGTCCTGCCTTGGAACAGCAAGCCCTCGATGAAAAAGCCCTCGCGCAATCCTGCACAGTGATCGCCAAGGCACATAGCGAGTAGGCGCACCGCCTGAACACGATGTTCGAACGCAACGCCTCGTGCACCCGTAGAAATAGGGCTTGCGACCTGTTTCTGCCGGCTATTCGATTTAGAAGCGGGAGCTTTTGCTGCCTTTGTCCTTGGAGGCCGTGCCATACCTGGTTCGCGCAAACGAGATGCTGGCCATCTTATCATCTGGTGATTAGGTGGAGTGGACTGGCATCGAGATCCGGAATGCCCCTGGGCTTCGCCCGGCGCCGGCGAGGTGAGGTGAAAGCTCGCTATCGAGGATAGCTAGGATGAGCTTTGGTAGCTGTATATGTATACAGCCATCTTGCGCCCCCCGAGTTTTGCTGACCTTTTTAGCATCCAAGGGTAGGGCGCCAATAACCCTAAGCGACCACACATCCGTTCAATGAAGAGGACTGGGAGCCCTATATTCCGAGCACTAGGAGCTTAATGACCTTTGGCTTGATGCCTCGCAGAGGAGGCAGGTTATCGGTTTTTCGGGCTTTAGCATTATACTGTATATACATACAGTATATCGGGCCGCGGGTATTGATACCCACATCAAACGCAAGCTTTGGTAGGTAGCCGTAGTTTTTTACGTCGTGTACGGTAACCATTCTTTCGATCACGCTACGCTGTAGCCAGGTCATTTTTGGGAGACCAGTGGATGAGAAGGAATGGACGCCGACGCCGGGCAAGACTTGCCATCGCACGGATGATTGCAAGGGTTGAGCGACTGGAGAAACTGGGCCAAGCAGCGAAGCAAAGTCTGCGGCAACGCCTTTGGGAGAGCCTGACCGTCTTCCTCCGTGGAGTTAGCCGGAGCCAGGCCCGCCAGTAATCTGAGGTTGCAAGATCAGTCTTGAGTGTCTATTTCAACCATCCTCCTTAACGATCCGCCTTGCCGCGCAGCGGTGATGTATCCCTGCGCGTAATAGACTCGTTGGGGAGATTGAGTGACCTGAGCAACCAAGGCAAGTGGAGCGCGCAGGCGTGAGGATGGAAGCCCGCCAGGGGCAAGACGCACGCTCAGCGGGCGGCTTGATTCACGACAGCCGTGCTCCTAGAGCCACGCTCATACAAGCTCTTTTTGTGGAGGAAAGCTAAGAGGAGGAGGGAGGCGATGGTGCAATCACTCGCTCACCTAATCGTAAAGGCACGCGTCGACCGACGCACTTGGCTGAACGTTAACTGCTCGATTTTCAGGGCGGTTTCTGTGGCCGTATTTGTAATTGGGCTTTTGACCCTTATCGCGTGGCATATCTGCATCCCTAATCCGTCAGCCCAGAAAAAATATTAATTTTGATCGACTCAATAACCAGTAGTGAGTTACTGACGTTATCACACCAGTCCATGATTCGAGCCGCACGCAAGATCCTTTCTTGATCGCCACCCGAAATGTGGATAAATGGAGTCCAACTGGGATTTGGCTGCACACCCATGGCTCCCGCGTTCAACCTGGCCCGAGAGTAATTACCTGTCCAGCTCGCCGGCGGAGCAAGACAAAACGCGTAAAACTCATGCGCATCAAGCGGGGTTAGCGAATAAAAGCTCTTGCATTTTATGTAAATTGACCACAGTAGTAGCTTCTCAAGTGCCACCAGCTTTAACCGATCGGCACTGCATGAACGATAAATTCGAAGGATCTCAAGCGACTCCATCGCAATCTTGAAAAAACGTCTTGGAAAGTAGCTCTTAATATAGGCCTGTCCTTGGGACTTGGAAAAAACGAGTACTTCCCTACGTCTCATCCCGAATAATGGAGGAGGGCATTCCTGAATGTGATAGCCGGCGTCTAGATCCGCAGGGGCTTGGTGCTGAACGTCCTCACGGGCCATAGCAAGCTGCTTACGCTTCCAGCCCAATCGGTACTGGCGCGAGTTTTCGCTCTTCGAGTTAGGAATGGAGGCTGGCGGATCGAGCTGGCTTCGATGAAAACCTACAGCTCGATCAAGCAACCTGCTTGGAGAACACTTCAAGCCAGGCATTTTGGGAAGCCTATACATGAGCTTGTCTAGCAAGGCTTGGGTAAGTATTGGGTCGATTTCGCCCGGAGATGGGATGGCAGTTATGCCCAGGCTCCGCCTGTATCTAATAATCGCATCTACGAGGGCTTGAGGTACGGGGATGTTATAGTCCCGTAGATGACCTCGCATGATAAAGCGCGGATTTCTGGTGACGATTGATGAAAAACAGGCCATCGAAAAGTGGCTGCGCTCTGCGCGCCATTCTTTGAAACTCAGGCGAAGGTGATAGCAGACCGAAAACACAAACAGACTACGCTCAGAAACCTTAGTGCATGGTGTCAGGTTGGCGAGATATTGGAGATAGTCCACGGCCTGAGAATCGTCAAGATCACTGAAAGGCGCTCTTGGTGGTTTGTACAGATCTGAGGTCGACAGCCTGGGTTGCATCCCCAATTCCGGGCTCAAGAATTTGAAAAACCGGTTAATCACGTACCCCAGTTCAGGCTCTGTAATCGACTGTCCAAATGGTTTCCAGTCCCCGGCATGGCACTCGGCGCCTCCGTTGGTAACAAATCGAGCTTTACGAGCACCAATCCAAGGCTCTGGCGGCGTTGCACAGAAGGCGCTGAAGTCCCTGATATCTGATGCCATAAACTCATCCAATGGCTTCCTCGCAATACAAATCGCCCAAAGCACAAACTTTTCGAGGAACCCCACGATGCGAGATTTGCTTCTTAGGCCGGACGGAAGGCTCTGGGCGTAGCGGCAAAAATGATCATAGGTTTCGACTGCGGCGATGTTTGCCGGGAACGACGCCAGGTAGCCATAAATCAGGGCAGATTGGTATGCGGTGCGCCCATCGGCTTCGATACTGTCGTTGACAGAGTCTTTAGTACGGCATGCTGTTTCACCGCGGTGTGTGAGAATTGATCTCGGGGTCACCTTGACGTCCTTCATGGGGCCGGTTAGGTCGATGCTTCGGCACAATGTAGCCAAGTCTCTAGCTTTAGCAATTCTGCAAGACAAACGAATGGCGCAACGCACCATTTTTCCGTTTTGGTTCCAACAGCGATGACCATGCCAGGGCAAAGCGGCTCCGAGAAACTAATAGATTTCAGTTGCTTAAGTGCGCCGGAGATGGAGGTCGAAACATTTTTCCGTTTTGGCTCCGGCAGGCCAGTAGGCAAAAAAACGAGCTCACGCCGCTGGGGCATTCCGTTTTGGGTTCGACAGTGGCCAGCTGCAGTTCTTGTTTTACCTGAGCTTTGGCGGGCAATGCATTGGGAAGGTGTTGTTTCCGGTGAAGCGACAGAGTTCCGTTTTGGTTTCAACGTCCACACGGGGGGTGTGGGGATTTGACCGGAGGTATGTGGGATTGGACACTGATCGAGGTCAACTCTCACAATACTAAATTTAACATAATATACATTATGCGTATTTCTGTATTTCCCATACGAGCCACACCCAAGGTACATTCGACTCTCAGCAAGCCCCTCATGAGCCTTCACCCTTCAAAGCCGATCAAGGATGCTCCAGTTCATGTCTCACCATCCATCCGCAGATCAGATCATCAGTCTCTACGACCGCCACGCCGCTACGTGGAGCGATCTGCGCGTCAACCATTTCATCGACCGCAAATGGATCGAACGCTTCCGTTCATTGCTACCGCCGTCTGCGACCGTTCTGGATCTGGGCTGCGGCTCCGGCCAACCCGTGGCACTTATCTGATCGACGCCGGCGCGTCTGTCATCGGTGTAGATTCGTCTGAGCAGATGCTCGCACTGTGCAGCGCGCAATTTCCAACGCAGGAATGGATTCACGCGGACATGCGCACATTGGCGCTCGATCGCCAGTTCGCGGCCATCCTCGCCTGGAACAGCTTTTTTCATCTCAAGCCCGACGATCAGCGCAAGATGTTCCCGATATTTCAGCGTCATGCCGCACCTGGAGCGCTGCTGATGTTCACCAGTGGGCCTTCTCATGGCGAAGCCTTGGGCGTGTTCGAGGGTGAAACGCTGTACCATGCGAGCCTCGACCCTCAGGAATACACTGCACTGCTTGCCAACCACGACTTTGAGCTGCTGGAGCACATCGCAGAGGACGCGGAATGCGGTGGCCAGACGGTTTGGCTTGGGCGTCGCCTGTCTGATTAATAGGCATCTAAATTATAGCTACGCTAAATAGTTATTTAGTTGAGTTATGCTTACCACGCATTATGTCCGCCCCCAGATCCCTCGCCGACAGCACGCAAGCCGACAAGCTCACGCGCACTTAGCTACGCCCTGCCCTCACACCTGAGGTGCATTGAGCAACTCCAGGACGAAGTCGAGAAATGCGCGCACCTTGGCCGGCGGGTGATGCCGCGAAGGGTACAGTGCATACAGCGGAAAACGCTCGTCCGGCCAGTCGTCGAACAGCTCGACCAGGCGGCCCTCGGCCAGTAGCAGCTCGCTACCCAAAGCCATCACCTGCGCAACTCCGTAGCCGGCAAGGCAGGTGCTGTGCAGACTGCCCACATCGTTGACCAGCAATTGCCCGCGCGTGTCCACGGTCAAGCGCTCGGCACCGCGGTGAAACTCCCAGGCAAAAGGCTGACCACTCTGCGGATCGCGGAACTGGATGCAGCGATGTTCGCTGAGGGCCTGCGGCTGTGCCGGGCGGCCAAAACGCTTGAGGTAGGCCGGTGCAGCCACGGTGAGGATGCGAGTGTCCAGCAGCTTGCGCGCCACCAGGCTGGACGTACGGGGCTCGCCGAAACGCACGGCCAGATCGAAACCTTCGGCGACCATGTCGCCCAGGCGATCGCGAGTGATCAGTTCCAGGTTCAGTTGTGGGTGCGCCTCGAGAAACCCGCCCAGGCGCGGACCAAGTATCAGGCGAGCGAAAAACGGATCGACATTGACCCGCAGCCGCCCCCTGACCACCGCTGCCCCCTCGGTCACCGAGCTGGCCGCCTCGTCCAGCGCTGCCAGCAACGGCACCACCTGTTCGTACAGGCGGCGCCCCTCGTCGGTCAGGGTGACCGAGCGTGTGGTGCGGTCAAACAAGCGAATCCCCAGGCGTTTCTCCAGGCGCGCCAACGCCCGGCTGACACCTGGCTGAGACATGTCCATCACCTCGCCTGCAGCGGCAAAGCTGCCACTGTCGACGATGGCGACGAACACACTCATGCCACTGAGGCTGCGCTCATCGAAACTCATATTGATGCCAATCAGTCATTATTGAAATGAGCTTCATGTTATCGATTAATCAATCGACGCACCACAGACTGGCTCCCGAACGCGGCGCTGTGCCGCCTCCCACTCAGGAGTTACATACCATGTACGTTATCACTGGCATCACCGGCCAAGTCGCCAGCGCCCTGGCGCGCAACCTGCTGGCCGCAGGCAAGGAGGTGCGCGCTGTGGTGCGCGATGCCGCCAAGGGCGAAACCTGGCAGGCCCAGGGGTGCAGCGTCGCGGTAGCCGACATGCAGGACCGTGTCGCCCTGACTCGTGCGTTCCAAGGCGCCACCGCTGTGTTCGTGCTGCTGCCGCCGAACTTCGACCCTCGCCCTGATTTCCCCGAAACCCGCGCGATACTCGCCAACCTGCACGCAGCACTGCTGGCCAGCCAACCGGAACGCGTAGTGTGCCTCTCCACCGTTGGCGCGCAGGCCAGCCACCCTAACCTGCTATCGCAGCTGGGTGAAATGGAACATGTGCTGGGGCAGCTGCCCATGCCGATAACGTTTCTGCGCGCTGCCTGGTTCATGGAGAACAGCCTGTGGGACATTGCCCCTGCTCGGGAACATGGCGTCCTGTACAGCTTCCTGCAACCGCTGGACAAGCCGGTGCACATGGTCGCCACGGCCGATGTCGGGCGCGTTGCAGCGCAGTTGCTGCAGGAGCCTTGGGAGGGCGTGCGGGTGGTGGAGCTGACCGGCCCTCAAGCGATCTCCCCGCTGCAGCTCGCTGCCACGCTTGGCCAGGTGCTCGGGCGTGAAGTGAAGGCGCAAGCAGTCCCGCGCGATAGCTGGGAGGCACTATTCCTTGAGCAAGGGATGGAGAATCCGGTACCGCGCATGCAAATGCTCGATGGCTTCAATGCGGGCTGGATCGACTTCGAAGGGGCGCCGCGCCAGGCGCGCACCGATCTGCAGACGGTATTGGCGGGGTTGGTCGAGCGGAGTTGAGCACGACTCTTTGGCTGGCGCGCCCTGCAGGGCGCTTCAGCTTTCAGGGGTGGCCATAGAAGTATGGTCGACCTCAGTCGCCATAACATACCGTGATACGTACCACGTATGCTTCAGCTCAAACCACCAAATCGACGGTAGAAACTCTCGCTGGCATCCGGCAGCGGTCCGTCCGCCGTCTCCAGCATGTCATTGAGCCAGGCTTCAGCCTTGGGCGACACCAGACGATAGAGATTGCGGCACAACTGGCGCGCTGCACGGCCCTCCCAGTCGCCAGGCAGCAGTTCATCAGGCAGCTGCGGATCGCGCAGCAGCAAACGCCGGTATTCGTGGATCAGCAAGGTGCGCGCCAGGAAGCAATCCTGCGCCTCCAGCGTTTCCTGTTCGCGCAGTGCCTGCCACAGCGGACGGAACAGGCGAATGAACTCGCTGTAATGATGGCCCAGCTCGTCGATCCCCCAGCTCTCCCTGACCTGCGCGCGCATGGCCTTGGAGGCGAGAATTTCCTGGGCATGGGTCTCGAAGACGATACTGTCTTCCTCGGCCTCCAGCTCGCGAAGGGTCGCCGCCAGATCCGCACGATCAGCACGCGGGCAACCCATCACGTTAGGGGCGATGGCTCCGAATCCTTGCCACTCCAGCTCTTCACGTACCGACTTGCGCTTGGCTACGTCCAACTGCGAGAGCAGCACCAGCGTCCAGGCGCCGTCCCAGGCTGGCAGGCTGGCACTGTAGACCCGTTTGAATGCCTTCTCGAAACGCCGTCGGCCGGTGCCGGTCAGGCTGTAGTAGCTACGGCGACCAACCTTTTCAGCGGTCAGCCAGCCTTCTTTTGTCAGGCGGAAGATCGACGTGCGAATCAGTCGCTCGTTAATGCCGAAGGGCTCCAGCAAACCGATCAGGCTACCCAGCCACACCGTGCCACCGTGGGGCTCGACGGCATCGCCATACAGCGTGATGATCAGCGAGCTGGCGCGGATTGGCGTCTGCTCCTGGAAGCGGGTGATCAGGTGATTCAGGGGTGCGAGGCTGCTCATGGGGGAACTGGGCGCGGAGAAAGCCCCGACTATACCTTTACCCCGCCCCGCCTGGCCATGGCGCGACACGGCAATGCTCATGCGCCATGCCCCGTCTTCGGCCGCAGGCCGGTATCGCCCATGCGCGGGCGTGCGGGCTCGACCGCACTCAGCGGTGAACACTCCACCATCGACGCCATGCAGCGTCTGGCGAGCGCCTGGTACTCCTGCGTGCCGCGCTGCTTCCAGGCGACTTCCTCATCGCTCAGCGTACGCTTGGCCTGGGCCGGCGAGCCCACCACCAGGCTCTGCGCCTCGCAGGTGAACCCCGCCTTGACGAATGCCGTGGCCGCCACGATGCAGCGTGGCGCGATATGCGCACCATCCATCACCACCGCATTCATGCCCACAAGCGCATCCGCCCCTACTCGGCACCCGTGCAGCACCGCGCCATGCCCAACATGACCGTTGCGCTCGATGACCGTGTCGCCGCCCGGAAAGCCATGCATCACGCAGGTGTCCTGCAGATTGGCGCCCTCCTCCAGGACGATGCGCCCAAAGTCGCCCCGCAACGCCGCGAGAGGCCCGACATAACAGCCGGGGCCGACGATCACATCGCCGATCAGGACGGCACTGGGGTGGACGTAGGCGGTGGGATGGACCACTGGGGTCAGGCCGTCGAGGCGATAGCAGGGCATGGGAGCGACTCAATGTGATTCATGAAGGTCAAGGATCATGTATCACTTCAAATAGATCAGTCAATTTTGTAATTGCTGTATCGCTTTCTTGAATCGTCATTCTCATCGACTGGTTGCTCGGAACCTATGCGCACAAGAAACTTCAGCGATCCCGGCGATCAGCAGTAGACGTTTAGATACATCATATTAATTTTAATGTTGATATTTCGTATCGCTTTGCGCCTATACTTGCGCCACCACTGCAACCGACTCCAAGAACTGGCCGGCCCTGACCGGCGCCAAACGTGCAGCCTGAGGTACCACCATGCCAAGCAACCTCGTTGTGCAGGCCCAGGCGGACGGTGTCCGCCTGATCACCCTGCACCGCCCGCAAGCCCTCAACGCCCTGAATACCGAGCTGCTGGCAGAGCTCGCCGACGAACTCGACGCTGCCGCCCATGACGAGCACACCCGTACGGTGGTCATCACCGGCAATCGCAAGGCCTTTGCTGCAGGCGCGGACATCAACGAGATGGCCGAGCGCGACCTGGTCGGTATCCTCAACGATCCCCGTGTCGCCCACTGGCAGCGCATCGCGGCTTTTCCCAAGCCTCTGATCGCCGCCGTCAACGGTTTCGCCCTCGGCGGCGGCTGCGAGTTGGTGATGTGCGCCGATATTGTTATCGCCGGGTCCGACGCACGCTTCGGCCAGCCAGAGATCAACCTCGGCATCATTCCCGGCGCCGGTGGCACCCAGCGCCTGCTTCGCGCAGTCGGCAAGCCACTGGCGATGCAGCTGGTGCTTACCGGCGAAACCCTCGATGCCCGCCATGCCCTGCAAGCCGGGCTGATCAGCGAAATGACCCAGCCCGAATTGACCGTCGAACGCGCCCTGCAGGTGGCGCGCAGCATCGCGCAAAAGGCGCCCCTGGCCGTGCGCCTGGCCAAAGAGGCGCTGCTAAAGGCCCAGGATACCGACCTCGCCAGCGGCCTGCGCTTCGAGCGACATGCCTTCACCCTGCTGGCCGGCACGGCCGACCGCGCCGAGGGCATCCGCGCTTTCCAGGAAAAACGCCCGGCCAGCTTCATCGGCCGCTGACCCACCCGATTCCACCGACTGACGGAGCGCGCTTGCCATGAGCTTCCAGCACATCCTGTTTTCCATCGAGGACGGCATCGCCCTCCTCTCGCTCAACCGCCCCGAGCAACTCAACAGCTTCAATACCGCCATGCACCAGGAGGTGCGCGAGGCTCTCAAGCAGGTACGCCAGAGCGAACAGGCGCGGGTCCTGCTGCTGACCGGGGAAGGCCGCGGTTTCTGCGCCGGCCAGGACCTCTCCGACCGCAACGTTGCGCCCGGTGCCGAGCGGCCCGACCTGGGCCTGTCGATCGAGCAGTTCTACAACCCGCTGATCCGTAGCCTGCGCGACTTGCCGATGCCGGTGATCTGTGCGGTCAACGGCGTGGCTGCCGGCGCCGGCGCCAATATTCCCCTGGCTTGCGACCTGGTGCTGGCCGCGCGCTCGGCCAGCTTCATCCAGGCGTTCTGCCGCATCGGGCTGATCCCGGACTCTGGCGGCACCTGGCTGCTGCCGCGCCTGGTCGGCATGGCCCGCGCGAAGGCCCTGGTGATGCTGGGCGAGCGCCTGAGCGCCGAACAGGCCGAGCAATGGGGGCTGATTCACCGCGTGGTCGACGACACCGAGTTGCGCGACGAAGCACTGCGCCTGGCCCGGCACCTGGCCGCTCAGCCCACCTACGGCCTGGCGCTGATCAAGCGCAGCCTCAACGCAAGCTTCGACAACAGTTTCGACCAGCAACTGACGCTCGAGCGCGACCTGCAACGCCTGGCCGGGCGCAGCGACGACTACCGCGAAGGCGTCAGCGCCTTCATGGAAAAGCGTACGCCCGTGTTCAAGGGGTGCTGAGATGAGTGCCCTGCACATTGAAGCTCAGGTTGCGGTGATCGGCGCTGGCGCCATGGGGGCCGGCATTGCCCAGGTTGCAGCCCAGACCGGGCATGCGGTCCGGCTTTATGACAATCGCCCGGGCGCCGCAGCGCAGGCCATCGACGGCATTGCTCGGCAATTGGCGCGCCTGGTGGACAAAGGCAAGCTGAACGCCTGCGAGCGCGAGTCGACCATAGCCCGCCTGCAGCCTGCCGAGTCGCTCGAGGCCCTGGCCGATGCGGCGCTGGTGATCGAGGCGATCGTGGAAGACCTCGATATCAAGCAGCAACTGCTGCGCCAGCTTGAAGCCCTCTGCGCTGAAACCTGCATCCTCGCCAGCAATACATCGTCGTTGTCGATTACCCGCCTGGCAGCGGGGCTGGCCCGACCCGAGCGCGTGATCGGCATGCATTTCTTCAATCCTGCCCCCTTGATGGCGTTGGTCGAGGTCGTGTCGGGGGTTGCGACCGAACCGGCGGTGGCCGATACGCTGTACGACACCGCCAAGGCCTGGGGCAAGCAGCCCGTGCATGCACGCTCCACCCCCGGTTTCATCGTCAACCGCGTGGCCCGTCCGTTCTATGCCGAGAGCCTGCGCCTGCTGCAGGAAGGTGCCGCCGATTGCGCCAGCCTCGACGCGCTGTTGCGCGAGGCTGGCGGATTCCGCATGGGCGCGTTCGAACTCACCGACCTGATCGGCCATGACGTCAACTACGCCGTCACCTGTTCGGTGTTCGACGCCTATTACGGGGATTTGCGCTTCCAGCCCTCGCAGGTACAAAAGGAACTGGTGGCCGCCGGGCGCCTGGGGCGCAAGAGCGGCCAAGGTTTCTATGACTACCGCGAAGGCGCCGAACGCCCGCAGCCTGCCGAATTGCGCAGCTCTGCCGAAGTTACACGCTGCGTGGTCGAGGGCGACCTCGGTGTCATGCAGCCGCTGCTGCAGCGCCTGAGCGCCAGCGGCGTCAAACTGACCCAACGCGCCGGCCAGGGCTTGTTGCGCATTGGTGATGCCACCCTGGCCCTGTCCGACGGTCGCCTGGCCAGCCAGCGCGCCCGCGACGACGGTCTGCAGAACCTGGTCCTGATCGACCTTGCCCTGGATTACAGCAGCGCGACACGCATCGCGATTACCTGGGCCAGGAACACCACGATCGAAGCCCGCGATCAGGTTGTCGCGCTGCTCCAGCGTGCCGGTTTCAACGTCAGCGCCCTGGCCGACCTGCCGGGCCTGGCCGTGCTGCGCACGGTGGTCATGCTCGCCAACGATGCCGCCGATGCGGTGCTGCAAGGTGTCGCGTCGGCGGCCGACATCGACCTGGCCATGTGCGCCGGGGTCAATTATCCGTTGGGGCCTCTGGCCTGGGCCGAACGCATCGGCCTTGCCCACACGTTGCGCACCCTCGAACACCTGCAGCAGGCCTACGGCGAAGAACGCTATCGCCCTTCCCTGCTGCTGCGCCGCACCCATGCCGAAGGAGGCCGCCTGCATGACTGACACACCTCGCACGCCCGAAGTGCTGGCCCGCGCCTGTGCCGACGCCATGTACGCCCGTGACCGGGCCACTCAAGGCATGGGCATCGAACTGCTCGAGGCCGGCCCCGGCAGCGCTGCCGTGCGCATGACCGTACGCGCCGACATGATCCAGGGCCACGGCACCTGCCACGGCGGCTTTCTCTTCGCCCTGGCCGATTCGGCGTTCGCCTTTGCCTGCAACAGCCACGACGAGGCCACTGTGGCCCTGGGCTGCAGCATCGATTATGTGGCCCCGGCGCTGCTCGGCGACCAGTTGACCGCCACCGCCCACGAGCTGGTGCGCAAGAGCCGCACCGGCCTCTACGACGTGCGCCTGGAAAACCAGCGTGGCGAGCTGGTGGCGCTGTTCCATGGCAAGTCCTACAAGTTGCGCGGCAGCGTGCTGACGCAGGAGATGCAAGATGACTGAACCGACCCTCAACGACGCCCTGATCATCGACGCCGTGCGCACGCCCATCGGCCGCTACGGCGGCGCCCTGAGCAGCGTGCGTGCCGACGACCTGGCGGCGATCCCGATCAAAGCCTTGATCGCCCGCCACCCGACACTGGACTGGCACGCCATCGACGATGTGATCCTCGGCTGCGCCAACCAGGCCGGCGAAGACAATCGCAACGTTGCGCATATGGCCACGCTGCTGGCCGCGCTGCCTGTCGAGGTGCCGGGCACCACCCTCAACCGCCTGTGCGGCTCCGGCCTGGACGCCATCGGCAACGCCGCCCGCGCCCTGCGCTGTGGCGAGGCCGGGCTGATGCTGGCCGGCGGCGTCGAATCCATGTCCCGCGCGCCCTTCGTCATGGGCAAGGCCGAACAGGCCTTCGGCCGCAGTGCGGAACTGTTCGACACCACCATCGGCTGGCGCTTCGTCAATCCCCTGATGAAAGCCCAATACGGCATCGACTCGATGCCCGAGACCGCCGAGAACGTCGCCGAGCAGTTCGGCATCTCGCGCGCCGACCAGGATGCCTTTGCCTTGCGCAGCCAGCACAAGGCCGCCGCCGCCCAGACCAATGGCCGCCTGGCGCGGGAAATCGTCCCGGTCGAGATCGCCCAGCGCAAGGGCCCGCCCAAGCTGGTCGAGCAAGACGAACACCCGCGCGGCGACACCACCCTGGAGCAGCTGGCGCGCCTTGGTACGCCGTTTCGCGAAGGTGGCAGCGTCACTGCCGGCAACGCGTCGGGGGTCAACGACGGTGCGTGCGCACTGTTGCTGGCCAGCAGCAGCGCAGCCCGCCGCCACGGCCTGAAGCCCCGCGGGCGAATCGTCGGCATGGCCGCAGCAGGTGTCGAGCCACGCATCATGGGCATCGGCCCGGTGCCTGCGACGCGCAAGGTGCTGGAGCTGACCGGTCTTGCCCTGGCCGACATGGCCGTGATCGAGCTCAACGAAGCTTTCGCGGCCCAAGGGCTGGCAGTGCTGCGCGAGCTGGGTGTTGCCGACGACGATCCACGGGTCAACCCCAACGGTGGCGCCATCGCCCTGGGGCATCCGCTGGGCATGAGCGGCGCGCGGCTGGTCACCACCGCGCTGCATGAGCTGGAACTGACCGGCGGCCGCTACGCGCTGTGCACCATGTGCATCGGCGTCGGCCAGGGCATCGCCATGGTGATCGAACGCCTTTGAGGCACTTCGACCAACGGACCGCGACCCACGCTGCAACGGGCAGTATGCTGCCCACCATGACACTCACGGCCCCTCGACGGGCCGGCGTACAAGAACAACTCGAGTGAAGCCATGAACATGTACCACGATGCCGAACGCGCCCTGCTTGACCCCATGGAAACTGCCAGTGTCGATGCGCTGCGCCAGCACCAGCTCGAACGTCTGCGCTGGAGCCTGCGCCACGCCTACGACAAGGTGGCACTGTACCGTCAGCGCTTCGACGCCTGCGGCGCCCACCCGGACGACCTGAAGTCGCTCGAAGACCTGTCGCGCTTCCCCTTCACCGGCAAGAGCGACCTGCGCGACAACTACCCCTACGGCATGTTTGCCGTCCCCCAGGAAGAAGTGGTACGCCTGCACGCCTCCAGCGGCACCACGGGCAAGCCAACGGTGGTCGGGTATACCCAGAACGACATCGACACCTGGGCCAACGTGGTCGCCCGCTCGATCCGCGCCGCAGGCGGACGCAAGGGCGACAAGGTGCATGTTTCCTATGGCTACGGCCTGTTCACCGGTGGCCTGGGCGCTCACTATGGCGCCGAGCGCCTGGGCTGCACGGTGATCCCCATGTCAGGCGGTCAGACCGAGAAGCAGGTGCAACTGATCCGCGACTTCCAGCCCGACATCATCATGGTCACGCCCTCGTACATGCTCAACCTGGCCGATGAGATCGAGCGCCAGGGCATCGACCCCAACGACCTCAAGCTGCGCCTGGGCATCTTCGGTGCCGAGCCCTGGACCGACGAGCTGCGCCGCTCCATCGAGCAACGCCTGGGCATCAACGCCCTGGACATCTATGGCCTGTCGGAAATCATGGGGCCAGGCGTGGCCATGGAGTGCATCGAGACCAAGGACGGCCCGACCATCTGGGAAGACCATTTCTACCCCGAGATCATCGACCCGGTGTCCGGCGAGGTCCTGCCGGACGGGCAACTGGGCGAGCTGGTGTTCACCTCGCTGAGCAAGGAGGCGCTGCCGATGGTGCGCTACCGCACCCGCGACCTGACCCGTCTGCTGCCCGGCACGGCACGGCCGATGCGGCGCATTGGCAAGATCACCGGCCGTAGCGACGACATGCTGATCATCCGCGGGGTCAACGTGTTCCCTACGCAGATCGAAGAGCAGGTACTGAAAATAAAACAGCTTTCCGAGCTTTACGAGATCCATCTGTATCGCAATGGCAATCTCGACAGCGTGGAAGTGCACGTGGAGTTGCGCGCCGACAGCCAGTACCTGGACGACGCTACGCGCAAGGCGCTTGTGGGTGAGCTGAGCAAGCAGATCAAGACCTACATCGGCATCAGCACGCAGATTCGCCTGCAGCCCTGCGGAACGCTGAAGCGCTCAGAGGGCAAGGCTTGCCACGTCTACGACAAACGGTTGGCCAGCTGACTTTCGATTCGGCTGCCTTTTTCGGCCCCGGCCTGGTCCGGGGCTTTTTTTTTGCGCCGGATTTGCCGGCCCTATCGCGGGACGAGCCCGCTCCCACAGCCCCACGATGAGGCGTAATGTGATACACAATTTTATCTGATACATGATTTTGTGTTTGATGTTGGATCACGTATCGCTTATAAAAGACTCCATGCCCCAACCACCCCTGAGGCGGGAGCCCGAACATGTACGCACAGCTAGTCGAAACCGGCGTCAAACGTGTCAAGTCACTGGAAGAGATGTCGCCCGAAGAGCGCCACTTCCAGGAGAAGATCGACGCCGAGATCAAGATCGAACCGAAAAACTGGATGCCCGAGGCCTACCGCCAGACCCTCATCCGCCAGATCTCCCAGCACGCCCATTCGGAAATCGTCGGCATGCTTCCCGAGGGCAACTGGGTCACCCGCGCGCCGAGCCTCAAGCGCAAGCTGCAGTTGATGGCCAAGATCCAGGACGAAGCCGGCCATGGCCTGTACCTGTACAGCGCCATGGAAACCCTCGGCGCCGACCGCGACGAAGAGATCGCCAAGCTGCACAGCGGCAAGGCCAAGTACTCAAGCATCTTCAACTACCCGACCCTGAGCTGGGCCGACATGGGCGCGGTGGGCTGGCTGGTCGACGGCGCGGCGATCGTCAACCAGGTGGTACTGCAACGCACCTCCTACGGCCCCTACTCGCGCGCGATGATCCGTATCTGCAAGGAAGAGAGTTTTCATCAGCGCCAGGGCTACGAGCTGCTGCTGACCATGATGCGCCACGGCACCCAGGCGCAGAAGGACATGGTCCAGGACGCAATCAATCGCCTGTGGTGGCCCTCGCTGATGATGTTCGGCCCCAGTGACGAACACTCCCCCAACAGCGCCCAGTCGATGGCCTGGAAGATCAAGCGCCAGACCAACGACGAACTGCGCCAGCGCTTCATCGACCAGACCGTGCCGCAGCTCGAGCTGCTCGGTTGCACCGCCCCGGACCCGGAACTGAAGTGGAACGCCGAGCGCGGTCACTACGACTTCGGTGAAATCCAGTGGGACGAATTCTACGAAGTGATCAAGGGCAACGGCCCCTGCAACCAGGAGCGGGTCGCCACCCGTCGCCAGGCCATCGAAGACGGGGCCTGGGTACGCGAGGCCGCCGTGGCCTATGCGCGCAAGCAACAGAACAAGAACGCCGCCTGAAGCGGCGACCGATGCGGAGATCGAACATGTCTGTCTGGACCCTCTACGAAGTATTCGTGCGCAGCAAGCACGGCCTGAACCACAAGCACGTGGGCAGCGTGCATGCCGCCGACGCGGCCATGGCCATCGAGAACGCCCGTGAGCTGTACACCCGGCGCAGCGAAGGCGTGAGCCTGTGGGTCGTGCCTTCGGCGCTGATCACCGCCTCCTCGCCTGATGAAAAAGACCCGCTGTTCGCCCCTTCGGACGACAAGGTCTACCGCCATGCCAGCTTCTACGAGCTGCCTGACGAAGTCGGACACATGTGAGGCCCGCCATGCACAACGACGATCTGATCCCCTACCTCTTGCTGCTCGGCGACAGCGCCCTGATCCAGGGCCAGCGCCTGTGCCAGTGGTGTGGCCACGCCCCGGCACTGGAAGAAGAGCTGGCACTGATGAATGTCGGCCTCGACCTGATCGGCCAGGCGCGCAACTGGCTGGAGTACGCCGCCGAACTGCTCGACGACGGTCGCGATGCCGACGCCCTGGCGTTTCGCCGCGACGAACGCGCCTTCCACAACCTGCTGCTGGTCGAGCAACCCAACGGCGACTTTGCCGTGACCATGACCAAGCAGTTCCTCTACGACGCCTGGCACCTGGCGATGCTCCAAGGCCTGTGCGCCTCCAGCGATCCGCGCGTCGCCGGCATCGCAGCCAAAGCGCTCAAGGAGGTCACCTACCATCTGAGGCGCTCCGGTGAATGGGTGCAGCGCCTGGGCGGCGGCACCGACGAGAGCCGTCGCCGCATGCTCGCAGCAATCCCGGCACTGTGGCGTTTCACCGTGGAGCTGAGCCAGGGCAGTGAAAGCGAGACGCGCCTGGCCGCCGCGGGTATTGCCGCCGACCCGGGGCAAGTTGGGCAAGCCTGGCTCGCCCAGGTCAGCGCCATCTTCGCCTCGGTCGAGCTGCCGCAACCCAAGCCTGCCAGCCATTTCTACCTGAGCGGTCGCAAGGGCTTGCACACCGAACACCTGGGCCTGCTGCTGGCCGAGATGCAGTTCCTGCCACGGGCCTACCCCGATGCGATCTGGTGAGCTGATCGCTGGCGACCGGGGCGCCCGCAGCCTGCGCGAGGGCGAGCTGGCGCGGGCCTGGGCGGTGCTGGAGCAGGTCATGGACCCGGAAGTGCCGGTGGTCAGCGTGGTCGACCTGGGAATCGTGCGCGACCTGGACTGGCGCGCCGGCCATCTGCACCTGGTGGTGACCCCTACCTACTCCGGCTGCCCGGCCACCGAGGTGATCGAGGGGGATATCCGCCAGGCCCTGGAACAGGCCGGTTTTGCCCAGCCAGCGCTGGAACGCCGCCTGACCCCGGCCTGGAGCACCGACTGGATCAGCGATCAGGGCCGCGAACGCTTGCGTGTCTATGGCATCGCCCCGCCACAGGGCAGTGCCAGCAAGCGCAGCCTGCTCGGCGAAGCCCCCCAGGTGTGCTGTCCGCAATGCGGCAGCGCCCACACCGAACTGCTCAGCCAGTTCGGTTCCACGGCCTGCAAGGCGCTTTATCGCTGCCGCGAGTGCCTGGAGCCGTTCGACTATTTCAAATGCATTTGAGCCGTGGAGACGACCATGAGCCAGTTTCACAGCCTGACCATCAAGCAAGTGCGTCACGAGACACGCGACGCCGTGTCGATCGCCTTCGACGTGCCCGCCCATCTGCAGGACGCGTTCCGCTTCACCCAGGGCCAGTACCTGGTGATGCGCACCTTTCTCGACGATGAGGAAGTGCGCCGCTCCTACTCGATTTGCAGTGCCGTGCAGGACGGCGAGCTGCGCGTAGCGGTCAAGCGCGTGCCGGGCGGGCGTTTCTCGGCATTCGCCAACGATGTGCTCGCGGTCGGCCAGCAACTGGACGTGATGCCGCCCAGCGGCAGCTTCTTCGTTCCACTGCAGGCCGAACGCCATGGCCATTACCTGGGGGTCGCCGCCGGCAGCGGTATCACCCCGATCCTGTCGATCATCGCCACCACCCTGGCCTGCGAGCCCAACAGCCGCTTCACCCTGTTGTACGGCAACCGCGCCAGCAACAGCGCACTGTTTCGCGATCGCCTGGAAGACCTGAAGAACCGTTACCTGGACCGCCTGAACCTGATTTTCGTGTTCAGCCGCGAACAGCAGGATGTCGACCTGTACAACGGCCGAATCGATGCTGACAAGTGCGGCCAGTTGTTCTCTCGCTGGCTCGACGTGCAAGCCCTCGATGCCGCCTTTATCTGCGGGCCGCAGGCGATGACCGAAACCGTGCGGGCCAGCCTCGAAGACAACGGCGTGCCGCGCGAACGCATCCATTTCGAACTGTTTGCCGCCGCTGGCAACGAGGCTAGGCGCGAAGCCCGCGAGGCGGCGCACCAACTGGACTCGGCGCTGAGCCATATCACCGTGATCAGCGATGGCCGTGCCCTGGCCTTCGACCTGCCGCGCAACAGTCAGAACATTCTCGATGCCGGCAACGCCATTGGCGCCGAGCTGCCCTATTCGTGCAAGGCCGGCGTGTGCTCGACCTGCAAGTGCCGGGTGATCCAGGGCGAGGTGGAAATGGACAGCAACCATGCGCTGGAGGATTACGAGGTGGCGGCGGGGTATGTGCTGTCGTGCCAGACGTATCCGCTGAGCGACCGCGTGGTGCTGGATTTCGATCAACTTTGAGACCGCGGCGCCCTCATCGCGGGACAAGCCCGCTCCCACAGGGATTGGGCTGGACTTTAAAGGGACAAGCCTGCCCCCAACAGGGACTGGGCTGGACTTTAAAGGGACAAGCCTGCTCCCGCAGGAACTGGGCTGGACTTCAAATTTTGAGCAAGACCGTTGCTCCCACAAGACCGATGGTCACCGCTGTACCTGTGGGAGCGGGCTCGTCCCGCGATGAGGCCGCCAGCAACCCTGCAACACCCTGCGTGACCTGAAAAAACAATTACAAGACAGAGGACCGCTTCCCATGACACCCGAGCACATCGACTCCATCAGCAAGCACCCCGACTTCCAGCAACTGATCCGCCGCAAGCGCCGTCTCAACGGCAGCCTCACCCTGACCATGCTTGCCGCCTACTACGGCTTCGTGCTGCTGGTGGCCTTCGCCCCCGGCCTGCTCGGCCAGTCGCTCAATGGCGGCGTCACCAGCGTCGGCATGCTGGTGGGTGTGCTGATGGTGCTGCTGTCGTTCGCCCTGACCGGCATCTACATGCACCGCGCCAACAGCGTCATCGATCCACTCAACGACAAGGTTCGCCAGGAGTGCGCGCAATGAACTGGACTGCCATCTCGATGTTCATGGTGTTCGTCTGCTTCACCCTGCTGGTGACCCGCTGGGCCGCGGCCCGCACCCGCTCGACCAGTGACTTCTACACCGCAGGCGGTGGCCTCACTGGGATGCAGAATGGCCTGGCGATCGCCGGGGACATGATCAGCGCTGCGTCCTTCCTCGGCATCTCGGCGATGATGTTCATGAACGGCTACGACGGCCTGCTCTATGCCTTGGGCGTACTCGCCGGCTGGCCGATCATCCTGTTCCTGATCGCCGAGCGCCTGCGCAACCTGGGCAAGTACACCTTCGCCGACGTGGTTTCCTACCGTCTGGCACAGGCCCCGGTACGCCTGAGCGCCGCGTTCGGCACGCTGACCGTCGCGCTGTTGTACCTGGTGGCGCAGATGGTCGGCGCCGGCAAGCTGATCGAGTTGCTGTTCGGTATCAGCTACCTCTACGCCGTCACCCTGGTGGGCGTACTGATGGTGCTGTACGTGACCTTCGGCGGCATGCTGGCCACCACCTGGGTGCAGATCATCAAGGCGGTGATGCTGTTGTCGGGCACCACCTTCATGGCGTTCATGGTGCTCAAGCATTTCGGCTTCAGCACCGAGGCGATGTTCGCCAGCGCCGTAGCGGTGCATGCCAAGGGCCAGGCGATCATGGCCCCCGGCGCACTGCTGTCCAATCCCATCGACGCCATCTCGCTGGGGCTGGGCATGATGTTCGGCACCGCCGGGCTGCCGCACATCCTCATGCGGTTCTTCACTGTCAGTGACGCCAAGGAAGCCCGCAAGAGCGTGTTCTACGCCACGGGTTTCATCGGCTACTTCTACCTGCTGCTGATCGTCATCGGTTTCGGCGCCATCGTCATGGTGGGGACCGAGCCGGCCTACCGCGACGCCAGCGGCGCGATCATCGGCGGCGGCAACATGGTTGCCGTGCACCTGGCCCAGGCCGTGGGGGGCAACCTGTTCCTGGGCTTCATCTCGGCAGTGGCCTTCGCCACGATTCTTGCCGTGGTCGCAGGCCTGGCGCTGTCCGGTGCCTCGGCGATCTCCCACGACCTCTATGCCTGCGTCGTGCGCAAGGGCCAGGCCAGCGAGCAGGAAGAAATGCGCATGTCGCGCATCGCCACCCTGCTGATCGGCCTGCTCGCGGTGCTGTTGGGGTTGCTGTTCGAATCGCAGAACATCGCCTTCCTCTCGGGTCTGGTGCTGGCGATTGCCGCCTCGGTCAACTTCCCGGTGCTGCTGCTCTCGATGTTCTGGAAAGGCCTGACCACCCGCGGCGCGGTAGCCGGCAGCATGGCCGGGCTGGTCTCGGCCATCGTGCTGGTGGTGCTGGGCCCGGCGGTGTGGGTCAACGTGCTGCACAACGAGCGCGCGCTGTTCCCCTACAGCAACCCGGCACTCTTCTCCATGAGCCTGGCCTTCCTCGGTGCCTGGGCCTTCTCGGTCACCGACAGCTCGCAACGGGCCAGCGAAGAGCGTGGTCGCTACATGGGCCAGTTCATCCGCTCCATGACCGGGATCGGCGCTGCCGGCGCCAGCAAGCACTGAACCCTTGAACCTCGAATGTCGGATATAACAACAATGAACCACACTCGTCTCAAGTCGGCCGCCTGGCTGGCCACCCTCGCCCTGCCCTTGCCGGCCATGGCGGATTTCATCGCTGACAGCCACGCCCGCGTCGAGCTGCGCAACCACTACATCAATCGCGACTTCCGCCAGTCCAATGCGCCGCAAGCCAAGGCCGAGGAATGGGCCCAGGGTTTCACCGCGCGCTTCGAGTCGGGCTTCAGCGAAGGCCCCATAGGCCTGGGCGTGGACGCCATGGGGCAACTGGGGATCAAGCTCGACTCCAGCCGCGACCGGCGCAACACCGGCCTGCTGCCCTTCGGCCCGCACAGCCTGGAACCAGTGGACGATTACAGTGAGCTGGGGCTGACCGGCAAGCTGCGCGTATCGAAGAGCACCCTGCGCCTGGGCACCCTGCAGCCGATTTTGCCCGTAGTGGTGTACAACGACACCCGCCTGCTGTCATCGACCTTCCAGGGTGGCCTGCTGACCAGCCAGGAGCTCGAGGGCCTGACCGTCAACGCCGGACGCCTGACCAAGGCCAACCTGCGCGACTCCTCCGGGCGCGACGACATCGGCTACGGCGCGGCCAGCAGCGACCACTTCGACTTCGGCGGCGGCAGTTACGCGATCACCCCGCAGACCAGCGTCAGCTACTACTACGCCAAGCTCGACGAGATCTATCGCCAGCAGTACCTGGGCCTGTTGCACACCCAGCCGCTGGGCGAAGGGATGAGCCTGCGCAGCGACTTGCGCTACTTCGACAGCCGCGGCG
Organism: Pseudomonas sp. S44; assembly: GCF_016624805.1. NCBI lineage: Bacteria > Pseudomonadati > Pseudomonadota > Gammaproteobacteria > Pseudomonadales > Pseudomonadaceae > Pseudomonas > Pseudomonas sp. S44. The sequence goes on along the minus strand of NZ_JACVTY010000001.1, from coordinate 176,418 downwards.
ACGGCGCCGAACGCGCAGGCAACATCGACAACCGCAATTTCAACGCCATGTTCACCCTGGGCGTGAAGGCCCACAAGTTCACCGCCACCTGGCAGCAGATGTCCGGCGACAGCGCGTTTCCGTTTCTCAACGGTGGCGACCCCTACACCGTCAACCTGGTCACCTACAACACCTTCACCCGCGCAGGTCTCGACTCCTGGCAAGTGCGCTACGACTACGACTTCGTCGCGATGGGCATTCCGGGCCTGAGCTTCATGACTCGCTACACCGACGGTCGCCACGCCGAAACCGCGACCCTCAGCAATGGCCGCGAACGCGAGCGCGACACCGACATCACCTACGTCATCCAGAGCGGCCCGTTCAAGGACATCAGCCTGCGCTGGCGCAACGTCACCTTCCGTTCCGGCAATGGCCTGACCAACGCCGTGGACGAGAACCGCCTGATCATCGGCTACACCCTGGCGCTGTGGTAACCGCGCCCCTCACAGGAGAACAGCATGTCTGAAGCCCACACCCTGCAGAGCTTCATCGCCGGTCGCTGGATTGGCCAGCACGGCGCCCAGGCCCTGCGCAGCGCCCTCGATGGGCAGGTCCTGGCCTATAGCCATGAGGAACGCCCGGACTTCGCCGAAGCGCTGGACTTCGGCCGCCGCCAGGGCCTTGGCGGGCTCATGGCCCTGGACTTCCAACAGCGCGCCGCCCGCCTGAAGGCCCTGGCGCTGTACCTGGCCGAGCGCAAGGAACAGCTCTACGCGCTCTCCCACCACAGCGGCGCGACCCGTGCCGACAGCTGGATCGACATCGAAGGCGGCAATGCCACGCTGTTTTCCTACTCCGGCATCGGCACCCGCGAGTTGCCCTCGGGCAACCTGCTGCACGAAGGCCCGGCCATCCCACTGGGCAAGCAAGGGCGCTTTGCCGGCAGCCATATCCTGGTGCCACGGGCAGGCGTGGCGGTGCACATCAACGCCTTCAACTTCCCGATCTGGGGCATGCTGGAGAAGTTCGCACCGACCTTCCTCGCCGGCATGCCGTGCATCGTCAAGCCCGCGACCTCTACCAGCTACCTGACCGAAGCGGTGGTGCGCCTGATCGACGAATCAGGCCTGCTGCCGCCCGGCAGCCTGCAACTGGTGATCGGCAGCACCGGCGATCTGCTCGAGCGCCTGCAGGGCCAGGATCTGGTGACCTTCACCGGCTCCGCCGACACCGCTGCCAAGCTGCGCATGACACCGAACCTGGTGCGCAACTCGGTGCCCTTCACCGCTGAGGCCGACTCGCTGAACTGCGCCATCCTCGGGCCGGATGTGACCCCCGACGACGAGGAGTTCGACCTGTACGTCAAGGAAGTGGTACGCGAGATGACCACCAAGGCGGGCCAGAAATGCACCGCCATTCGCCGCGCCATCGTGCCGGCCAGGCACCTGGATGCCGTCGCCAGCCGCCTGCGCGAGCGCCTGGCCAAGGTGGTGGTGGGCGATCCGTCGGTCGAAGGCGTGCGCATGGGCGCGCTGGCCTCCCATGACCAGCAGCGTGACGTCGGTGAGCGCGTGCGCAGCCTGCTGCAAAGCTGCGACCAGCTGTTCGGCGCCGACGACGGCTTCTCGCCGGTGGGCGAAGGTGTAACCGAAGGTGCGTTCTTTGCCCCGACCCTGCTGCACGCACGCGACCCACACGCCGAAGGCGGCGCACACGATATCGAGGCGTTCGGCCCGGTCAGCACTTTGATGGCCTACGAGGACCTGGACGAAGCCCTGGTCCTGGCCGCGCGTGGCAAGGGCAGCCTGGTGGCGACCCTGGTGACCCGCGACCGTGCCATCGCCGCCAAGGCCATTCCCGCGGCCGCCGCCTGGCACGGCCGCCTGCTGGTGCTCGATCGCGAAGCCGCGCCGGAGTCCACCGGGCACGGCTCGCCGCTGCCACAGCTCAAGCACGGCGGCCCCGGGCGTGCGGGGGGCGGCGAAGAGCTCGGCGGCCTGCGGGCGGTCAAGCACTACCTGCAGCGTGCCGCGATCCAGGGCTCGCCAAGCATGCTGGCGGCGGTGACCGGCGAGCACGTGCGCGGCGCCGAAGTGATCGAGACCGAGGTGCACCCGTTCCGTCGCTACTTCGATGAACTGCGCATCGGCGAATCGCTGCTGACTCACCGACGTACCGTCACCGAAGCGGACCTGGTGAACTTCGGCTGCCTGTCGGGCGACCACTTCTACATGCACTTCGACGAGATCGCCGCCAAGCAGTCGCAGTTCGGCAAGCGCATCGCCCATGGCTACTTCGTGCTGTCAGCGGCGGCCGGGCTGTTCGTATCGCCAGGCGAAGGGCCGGTACTGGCCAACTACGGGCTGGACACCCTGCGCTTCATCAACCCGGTGGGGATCGGTGACACGATCCAGGCGCGCCTGACCTGCAAGCGCAAGATCGACCAGGGCAAGACCAGCCCGTTGGGGCAGCCGCAAGGGGTGGTGGCCTGGGATGTGGAGGTGACCAACCAGCTCGGTGAACTGGTGGCCAGTTACGACATCCTGACGCTGGTGCTCAAGCGCAGCTGATCATTGCCGGCCTGAACGTGTCGGCCCTGGCGCGGGCGTGCCCCGCGACAGGGCCGGTTGACTCCCCACCCCATAAATGCTCAGATGCGCCCCTTGTTTCAGGTGTCCCCTGCCGCCGAGCCGGGGATTAAACGGGAAGCCGGTGCCTCGCCCCTGCGAGCAGTCCGGCGCTGCCCCCGCAACGGTAAGCGAGCGATGCATTCGATACACCACTGTGCCAACGGCATGGGAAGGTGAATGCCTCATGCCCCTCGCAAGCCCGGAGACCGGCCTGTCACAGCAGTTGGCAACTCCCGCGGTGGGCGGGCGCAGGCCGGTTCTCGCGGCAGCCGCACGCCCGCGACAGCTGCGCGCACCTCCACCGTACGGGTATCACTCACCCTGCGACGGTTGGTTCATCCATGTCATGCCCTACCCTGCATATCCAAGGCCTGCACTGGTCACCGCACAGCGGTGGGCAGCCGCTACTGAAGGGCATCGACCTGCAGATCGGCACCGGTGAATTCGTCGGCCTGATCGGCCCCAACGGCAGCGGCAAGACCAGCCTGCTGCGCTGCGCCTACCGCTTCAATCGCCCCTGCGCAGGCCAAGTGCACCTCGATGGCGAGGATATCTGGCAGCGCAACCCACGCTGGGTCGCCCAGCGCATCGCGGTGATGCTGCAGGAGTTTCCCGAAGACTTCGGCTTGAGCGTGCGTGACGTCGTAGCCATGGGCCGTACCCCACACCTGGGCTGGTTCGACGGTGATGGCGACGCGAGTCTGATCGACGACACCCTGGCCAGGCTCGACCTGCTGCCGCGCGCCCTCGATGCCTTCATCTGCCTGTCGGGCGGAGAAAAACAGCGCGTGCTGCTGGCCCGGGCACTGGTCCAGCAACCTCGGCTGCTGATCCTCGACGAACCGACCAATCACCTCGACCCACGCTTCCAGCTGGCGCTACTTCAGCAATTGCGCAACACCGGCCTGAGCCTGCTGGCCAGCTTCCACGATCTGAACCTGGCCGCCGCCTTCTGCGATCGGCTGTACGTGATCGATTCCGGGCGCATCGTCGCCCACGGCACGCCAGGGCAGGTGCTCACCGAGCAGTGCCTGGCGGAGGTGTTCGGCGTGCAGGCCCTGGTCGACCGCCACCCGCTGGCCTCCCATCCACGCATTACCTGGATCAGCCCCGCATGAAATCGCTGCTCACCAGCCTGGCCCTGCTGGCCGCCCTGCCGCTGGCCGCCGAGGCCGACAACTATCCACTGACCGTGCGCAGTTGCGAACGCGACGTCACCTTCACTCATGCGCCGCAGCATGCCGTCAGCCACGATATCAATCTCACCGGTATGCTCCTCGCGCTCGGCCTGCGCGACCACATGGCCGGCTACAGCGGTATCAGCGGCTGGAAAACCCTCGACCCAAGCCTGCGTGAAGCACTCGACGGGCTGCCAGAGCTGGCGCCGCGCTACGTGTCGGTGGAAAACCTGCTCGATGCCAACGCCGACTTCTTCCTCGCCGGCTGGAGCTACGGTATGCGAATCGGCGGGCCGGTCACCCCACAGACCCTCGCGCCCTTCGATATCCCGGTGTACGAACTGAGCGAGTCGTGCTCCTGGATCATGCCGCAACGCCAGGCCAGCCTCGACGATCTCTACCGCGACCTGGACAACCTTGGCCGCATCTTCGATGTGCACGAGCGCGCCACGGCGCTGGTCAGCCAGTTGCGCCAACGCGTGGAGCGCGTCGCTGCGCAGATGGCCGAGGTCAAGCAACGGCCGCGGGTATTCCTCTATGACAGCGGCGAAGACCGCCCCACCACCTCCGGGCGCCTGGGGATGCCACAGGCGCTGATCAGCGCTGCGGGGGGCGATAACGTCATGAGTGATGTCGCCGCCAGCTGGACCCAGGTGAACTGGGAAAGCGTGGTGGAACGCGATCCGCAGGTGATCGTCATCGTCGACTACGGGCCCACCAGTTGGCAGCAGAAACGCGACTTCCTTCTACAGCACCCGGCCCTGGGCAGTGTCGAGGCGATCCGCAAGCAGCGTTTCGTGGTGCTGTCGTACCTGGAGGTGACACCGTCGGTGGAGAACGCCCAGGCCATCGAGACCCTGGCCACGGCCTTGCATCCGCAGCCGTTCGCCGAGACCCGCCGCTGATGCCGATTCGCAGCCCTGCGGGCTATCGCCTGCTGATCGTTTCGCTGCTGCTGGCCTTGCTGCTGTCGTGCCTGCTGTCACTGGGGTTCGGCTCGGCGCAGGTCGAACTGGGCAAGGTGGTTGGCATTGTTTTGCAGCAGGTGGGGCTGGGGCCAGGCGGCGACTGGAGCCGCGGCCAGGCGCAGATCATCTGGCAGATCCGCGCGCCGCGCGTGCTGCTGGGGGCGCTGGTCGGTGCAGGGTTGGCGCTGGTCGGCGGCGCCTTGCAGGCGGTGACCCGTAACCCCCTGGCCGACCCGCACCTGCTGGGGGTCAGTTCCGGGGCGGTATTCGGTGCAGTGCTGGTGGTGCTGTTCCTCGGCCCGTTCGCCGGGGCCTTCAGCCTGCCCCTGGCCGCGTTCATCGGCGCGTTGGGCAGCATGCTGCTGGTGCTCGGCGTGGCCAGTCGTGGTGGGCGCCTGGAAAGCGATCGCCTGCTGCTGGCCGGGGTGGCGGTGTCGTTCGTGGTGATGGCCGCCGCCAACCTGCTGCTCTACACCGGCGACCCGCATGCTGCCGCCTCGGTGATGTTCTGGATGCTTGGCGGCCTGGGCCTGGCACAGTGGTCGCTGCTGTGGCTGCCGACCGTTTGCGTACTGGCGGGCTTCGTGCTGTTGATGAGCCTGGCGCGGGCGCTGAACGCGCTGATGAGTGGCGAGCAGACCGCTGTCAGCCTGGGCTTCGACACCCGGCGCGTGCGGGCCAAGGTGTTCGTCGGCACAGCGTTGCTGACCGGTGTGCTGGTGTCGCTGTCGGGCGCCATCGGTTTCGTCGGCCTGATGCTGCCCCACGTCGCTCGCCGCCTGGTGGGTGCCGAACATCGCCGGCTGCTGCCGGCTTGTGCCTTGCTCGGGGCGCTGTTCATGATCTGGGTCGATGTCGGCGCACGCACGTTGATCGCCCCGCAGGATCTGCCGATCGGCATCGCCACGGCAGCCATCGGCGGGCTGTTCTTCATCCTCTTGCTGCGACGCAAGGCCTGAGATGAACGATACCTGCGTACTGCTCGCCGGCCCTGAGCTGGTAAAGGGCTCGTCAAGCCACGCCTTTAGCCAGGGCTAGCATGGCGCGGCGTGATGCACCGTCGGACCGATACCGACGGTGCACAGGCAGCGCTTAGAAGCCGGCGCTGTAGAACAGCGCGTACGACTCGATGCCGTCGTTCGGCTGCTTGATGCCGGCGTTGGAGTAATGCGTGGCGCGAATACCGATCTTCTGCTGACCCGGCAGCTTCAGGCCGAAGCCGATGCGGTCTTCGAAGTTGACCGACGAGCCCAGCTTCTGATCACCGACGTCGGTCTTGGAGAAGGCGGCCAGGCCGATACCGGCCTCGATGAACGGGACGTAGCCCGAATCGCCGAACTCATAGACGAATACCGGGCTGAACGACAGGGAGTGGGCGCCGCTGTAGTCGCCACCCTCCCAGTAGGTGTAGGCGCCATCCCAGTAACCGGTCAGGTGGCCGGTGCTGCTCTGCAGCCACTTCTTGTCCCAGTCGAACGACAGGCCGATGCGATAGGTCATGTCGCCCTGACTGGTGGCGCCCACGGCACCGGAGATTTGCGCGGCCTGGGCCAGGTTGGCACCGGCCAGAGCCAGTACTGCGGCGGCCAGCGAGGTGGCAAGACGGGTTTTCATCAATGACTACTCCAGAAGGTCTTCACGGGCAGGTGCCCTGGTGGGTCGTGCCTGCAGCAAGTGGAGGCTTGGCCTCTCGTTATTCGCTTGCGCCCCAGGCCATCCCACCTGGGGTCACAAGTAGTAATACTTTTCTGATTATCGTCAGCCGCGATAAAAGATGAAAGTCATTTGCCACTATCGAATAGGAAAAAAGTTAGCAAGGTATCGTTTTTTTCGCCTCGAACTCCTCAGCCGGCCTGCTCCTCCAGCAGGCGGATGAACATGCTCAGGCTGCGTGACACCGTACCGCGACGCCACACCAGCCAGGTCTTGAGGTAACGAAAGTCCTCGGACAACGGCCAGGCGCTGACCGTACTGGCGCCGGGCATGCTGTCGAGCATGCTGCGGGGCATCAGTGCCAGGCCTGCACCAGCGCTGACACAGGCGAGCATGCCGTGGTACGACTCCATCTCGTGGATCTTGCCCGGAACGGCCTTGTCCTTGACGAACCAGCTCTCGAAATGATGCCGGTACGAGCAGTTGGCACGGAAGGCGTAGATGCTTTCGCCGTTGACATCCTGGGCGCGACTGACCGGGGCGTGGTTCAAGGGTGCGATGACCATCATCTCCTCCTCGAACACCGGCATGCCCTCAAGTGTTGGATGCAGCACCGGGCCGTCGACGAAGGCTGCCACCAGCCGCCCGGACAGCACCCCTTCGAGCATGGTCCCCGACGGGCCAGTGGAGAGGTCCAGGTCGACCTTCGGATAACGCTGGTTATAGGCCGCCAGCACCGTAGGAATGCGCACCGCCGCGGTGCTCTCCAGCGAGCCGAGGGCAAAGGTGCCCTGCGGGTCTTCGCCGGCCACGGTCGAGCGCGCCTCCTGCACCAGCTCCAGGATGCGCCGGGTGTACTCCAGAAAGTTCCAGCCCGCCGGAGACAGGCGCAGGCGGCTCTTTTCGCGGATGAACAGCTCCACCCCCAGGTCTTCTTCGAGCTGCTTGATACGGGTGGTCAGGTTCGATGGCACCCGATGGATGTGTTGGGCGGCAGCGCTGATGCTGCCGTGTTCGGCCACGGCCTTGAACATCTCCAGTTGCACCAGGTCCACAGTCTTTCTCCATTCGTGAATGTTTCGCTCATTATTATTCAGTTTTCATTAAAGGCGCACGTCACTAGTCTGGCCTTCAGTCGAATACGACACCGCCAAGACAACAAGAGGACCCGCCATGAGCGAGATCAGCAGCCTGACCCATGCCATTTCCGTCGACCCATACAGCGGCGAACAGATTGGCGCCTACCCCTACGACACCGATGCCGCACTGGACGCAGCCCTGCAACGCGCCAAGGCCGGCTACGCCCAGTGGCGCCAGGTGTCGCTGGGTCAGCGCAGCGAATACCTGATCGCTCTGGCCAACGCACTGCAGGCCAACCACGAGGCCTTCGCGGTGATGATCACCCGCGAAATCGGCAAGCCGATCGCCCAGGCCCGTGGCGAAGTGACCAAGTGCATCGGCCTGTGCCAGTGGTACGCCGAACACGGCCCGGCCATGCTCGCCCCCGAGGCCACCCAGATCGAAAAAGCACGTATCGAATACCGCCCGCTCGGCCCTATCCTCGCGGTGATGCCGTGGAACTTCCCGATCTGGCAAGTGCTGCGTGGCGCCGTCCCTGCCCTGCTGGCCGGCAACACCTATGTGCTCAAGCACGCGCCGAACGTGATGGGCAGCGCCTACCTGCTGGCCGAGCTGTTCAAGCAGGCTGGCTTGCCGCAAGGCGTGTTCGAGGTGGTCAACGTCACTCCGGATGGCGTCACCCGCGCGATCAATGACCCGCGCATCGCCGCCATTACCCTCACCGGCAGCGTGCGTGCCGGCATGGCCATCGGTGCCCAAGCGGGCGCGGCGCTGAAGAAGTGCGTGCTCGAACTGGGCGGTTCCGATCCGTTCATCGTGCTGGCCGATGCCGACCTCGATGCCGCCGTCAAGGCTGCAGTGATCGGCCGCTACCAGAACACCGGCCAGGTCTGCGCTGCGGCCAAACGCTTCATCGTGGAAGACAGCATCGTCGAGGCCTTCACGCAGAAGTTCGTGGAAGCGACCCGCGCCCTGAAAATCGGCAACCCACTGCAGGACGACACGTACATCGGCCCGATGGCCCGCTTCGACCTGCGCGACGAGCTCGATGGCCAGGTCCAGGCGACCCTCGCCGAAGGCGCCACGTTGCTGCTGGGCGGCAAGAAAGTCGAAGGCAGCGCCAACTTCTACGAGCCGACCGTGTTCGCCAACGTGACCCGCGACATGACTGCCTTCAAGCAGGAGCTGTTCGGCCCGGTGGCGGCGATCATCAGCGCCCGTGACGCCGAACACGCGGTCGAACTGGCCAACGACAGCGAGTTCGGCCTGGCGGCGACGATCTATACCGCCGACCTGGCCCAGGCCGAGCGTATGACCTCGGCGCTGGACACCGGCGGTGTGTTCATCAACGGCTACTGCGCCTCCGACCCCCGCGTAGCGTTCGGCGGCGTCAAGAAGAGCGGTTTCGGGCGTGAGCTGTCGCACTTTGGTGTGCGTGAGTTCTGCAACGTGCAGACGGTGTGGCTGGACCGTAACTGAGGCGAGTGCGCGTCGCTCTTTTCGCGGGCAAGCCCGCTCCCACCAAGGATCACACCAGAGCTTGTGGGAGCGGGCTTGCCCGCGAAAGGGCCAGCACCCACACGGCAGATGCCTGATCATCTGCCACAAAAATGCACCCTTCCCCTGCAGATTTACCAATTGTGTCAGGCAAATACGCATGGCAGGATCCGTTGATCCTCCAGCGTACTTCCAGACTTACCTTGGAAAATCAATAACAAAGCAGGGAGACCGCGATGACCGCGCACGCTCGACCAACGGCCACGGATCATGTTCTGGCCGACACCCGCAATCACATCGGCCACCTGACACTCAACCGTCCCTCCGGCCTCAACGCCCTGACCCTCGACATGGTGCGCAGCCTGCAGCATCACCTCGACGCCTGGGCGCAGGATCCGCAAGTCAAGGCCGTTGTGCTGCGCGGCGAAGGCCCCAAGGGCTTCTGCGCAGGGGGCGACATCCGCTCGCTGCACGACAGCTTCAAGTCCGGCAGCGACCTGCATGAACGCTTCTTCGTCGAGGAATATGCCCTCGACCTGTGCATCCATCATTACCGCAAACCCATCCTGGTACTGATGGACGGCTTCACCCTCGGTGGCGGCATGGGCCTGGCCCAGGGCGCGGACCTGCGCATCGTCACCGAACGCAGTCGTCTAGGGATGCCCGAAGTCGGTATCGGCTACTTCCCCGATGTCGGCGGCAGCTACTTCCTGTCGCGCATCCCCGGCGAGCTGGGCATCTACCTGGGTGTCAGCGGCGCGCAGATCCAGGCCGCCGATGCCCTGTACTGCGGGCTGGCGGACTGGTACGTGGACAGCGCAAAGCTGGCCGCGCTGGACGAAGGCCTGAACCATCTGAACTTCGGCGACCAGCCACTCAAGGATCTGCAAGGTCTGCTTGCCAAACTTGGCTCCCAGAGGCTGGACGACGCGCCACTGGCCAAACTGCGCCCGGCCATCGATCACTTCTTCGCCCTGCCCGACCTGGCCAGCATCATCGAGCAACTGCGCGCCGTGAGCATCGGCGACAGCCGCCCCTGGGCACTGGCCACCGCCGATCAGCTGGAAACCCGCTCACCGCTGGCGATGGCGGTTACCCTGGAGATGTTGCGTCGCGGTCGCCGCCTGAGCCTGGAAGAATGCTTCGCCATGGAACTGCACCTGGACCGCCAGTGGTTCGCCCATGGCGATATCATCGAGGGCGTGCGTGCGCTGATCGTCGACAAGGACAAGCAGCCCCGCTGGAACCCGCCCACACTCGCCGCGCTGTCGCGCCAGCGGGTCGATCAATTCTTCGAAGGCCTGTGAGCCCGGGAGTACACAGCATGCAAGACCTGGAACTGAGCGAAGAACAGATCATGATCCGCGACATGGCCCGGGACTTTGCCCGTGGCGAGATCGCGCCCCATGCCCAGGCCTGGGAGAAGGCTGGCTGGATCGACGATGACGTGGTCCGCGCCATGGGCGAGCTGGGCCTGCTGGGCATGGTCGTGCCCGACACCTTCGGCGGCAGCTACACCGACTACGTCGCCTATGCCCTGGCAGTAGAAGAAATCTCGGCTGGCGACGGCGCGACCGGTGCGATGATGAGCATCCACAACTCGGTCGGCTGCGGCCCTCTGCTGGCTTATGGCAGCGCTGAGCAACAGCAGCAATGGCTGCCGCGCCTGGCCAGTGGCGAAGTGATTGGCTGCTTCTGCCTGACCGAGCCGCAGGCCGGCTCCGAAGCCCATAACCTGCGCACACGCGCCGAGCTGGTGGACGGCCACTGGGTCATCAGCGGCGCCAAGCAGTTCGTCAGCAACGCCCGCCGTGCGGGGCTGGCCATCGTCTTTGCCGTCACCGATCCGGAGCTGGGCAAGAAGGGCCTGTCGGCGTTCCTGGTAGAGACCGACAACCCAGGCTTCAAGGTCGATCGCAGCGAACACAAGATGGGCATCCGCGCCTCTGACACCTGCGCAGTCACCCTCGACAACTGCCGCATCCCGGCCGCCAATCTGCTGGGTGAGCGCGGCAAGGGCCTGGCCATTGCCCTGTCCAACCTCGAAGGCGGACGCATCGGCATCGCCGCCCAGGCCCTGGGCATTGCCCGTGCCGCGTTCGAGGCCGCGCTGACCTATTCGCGCGAGCGTATCCAGTTCGGCAAACCGATCAACGAGCACCAGAGCATCGCCAACCTGCTGGCCGACATGCAGGTGCAGGTCAACGCCGCACGCCTGCTGATCCTCCACGCCGCGCGCCTGCGCACGGCCGGCAAGCCATGCCTGTCGGAAGCCTCGCAGGCCAAGCTGTTCGCCTCGGAAATGGCCGAACGGGTGTGCTCCATGGCCATCCAGGTGCATGGCGGCTATGGGTATCTAGAGGACTATCCGGTGGAGAAGTACTACCGCGATGCGCGCATCACGCAGATCTACGAGGGCTCGAGCGAGATTCAGCGGATGCTGATTGCGCGAGAACTCAAGCACTACCCGCTGTGATCGCACCGCGCCGGGGCCGCGTCGCTGCCCCGGATTATCATCGCGATAGCATTTATCCATTGAACACAGCGTTGCAGGTGCAGTAAGCTCGACCCCACTCACTGGAGAGCAACATGTCGAAACATACCTGCAATCACGCCAACACCACCGGTCGCATCTCGCGCCCTGTGCTGGCCGTTGCCGGTCGTACCGTCGCCTGCTCCTATTTTGGGTATTGGTTTAGCCACTAGGCGCCGATACCCACACGGCGCCCACCTTCGAGGGGCCGCCGAACATGAGAATACTCAAACCCCCGGTCGGCTCCCCGACCGGGGGTTTTGCGTTTCCAGGCCCTGAAAAACATTCATTCGTTCCGAGGACAGATTCATGAACTACACCAGCTACCCCTACGCAGACACCTACGCCTGGCGATTTAGCCAATCCCGTTCGGGCCAGCCTGCCGCCTCCGTACGGTCCATCACTGGTGGCGACGCTGCACACAGTAATCATCCGAATACCTGTCGAACACCTCGATAGGGCCGACCGCGCGGGAAGCACCCGCCGTCCGCCCAGGGAAACAACGCCATGCAAGCTTCGAATCTCGCTCTGCCCCTGACCCAACCTGCCGCTGCCAACGCCTCCGTCAGCCAGCGCCTGCCCAGCCCCCACCTGCTCAAGCAGCAGATGCCGCTTTCCAGCGAACTCGCCCAGCAAGTCCACGCCCATCGCCAGGCCGTGCGCGCCATTCTCGAAGGCCGCGACACACGGCTGCTGGTGATCGTCGGCCCCTGCTCGATCCACGACCCACGCTCGGCCCTGGAGTACGCCGACCGCCTGGCGGCCCTGAGCCGCGAAGTCGATGACAAGCTGCTGCTGGTGATGCGGGCCTACGTGGAAAAACCGCGCACCACCGTCGGCTGGAAAGGCCTGGCCTACGACCCGCACCTGGACGGCAGCGACGACATGCATGCCGGTATCGCCCTGTCCCGAGGCCTGATGCTGGGCATGCTCGAACGCGGCTTGCCGATCGCCACCGAACTGCTCCAACCGATGGCAGCGGGCTATTTCGATGACCTGCTGAGCTGGGCGGCCATCGGTGCGCGTACGACTGAATCACAGATTCACCGCGAGATGGTCAGCGGCCTGGAACTGCCGGTCGGCTTCAAGAACGGCACCGACGGTGGGGTTGCCATCGCTACCGACGCCATGCGCAGCGCCGCGGCGCCGCACCGCCACTTCGGCATGGATGCGCAAGGCTACCCGGCGATCATCGAGACCTTCGGCAACCCGGATACCCACCTGGTGCTGCGCGGCGGCCACAAGGGCCCGAACTACGATGCCGACAGCATCGCCCTGGCCCGCCAGGGGCTGGCCAAGGCCGGGCTTGCGGCGCGGATCATGGTCGATTGCAGCCACGCCAACAGCGGCAAGGATCCGGCGCGTCAGCCCGCGGTATTCGAGGATGTGCTGAGCCAGCGCCTGGCCGGTGACACCTCGATCGTCGGCGTGATGCTCGAGGGGCACCTGTTCGACGGCTGTCAGGCGCTGGGCAAGGGCGCGTTGAAATACGGCGTGTCGATCACCGATGGCTGCCTGGGCTGGGATTCGACCGACGCCTTGCTGCGCCGGGCGGCAGATCAGTTGTAGGAGGCTAACGGCAAGCCTTGCGAGACATTTCGCCGCCAATTGCGCTAGGCTTGCCGTTTCACATCAAGGAGCAGTTCCCATGGCACGTGCCACCGCCCGCCACATCCTCGTCAGCAGCGAAGAGAAGTGCAACGAACTCAAGGCTCAGATCGAAGCCGGTGCCGACTTCGGCGAAATCGCCAAGGCCAACTCCACCTGCCCGTCCAGCCGCCAGGGCGGTGACCTGGGCTCCTTCGGTCCAGGCCAGATGGTCAAGGAATTCGACACCGTGGTGTTCAGCGCGCCAGTCAACACCGTGCAGGGCCCGGTCAAGACCCAGTTCGGCTACCACCTGCTGGAAGTGACCAGCCGCCAGGACTGATTCGGTCTTGTCCGCCCGCCCCTGCAGCGCCCTTGTAGGAGCGGGTTTGTCCCGCGACAGGGCCAGTACCGTCACCTCCTGCGTCTCGCAGCTCCCGATCGCGGGGCAAGCCCGCTCTTGCCGGGGGCTGAGTCGTCTGTTGGTCGGATGCTTGCTGTCATGCCTGGCATTGACCACCCAGGCCGCGCCCTCCCACGCCCTCACCGTCTACGGTGAAGCGCCGCGCTACCCCGCCAACTTCTCGCACTTCGACTACGTCGACCCGCACGCCCCCAAGGGCGGCAGCTTGCGGCGCTCGGCCATCGAGATTGGCCAGTTCGACCATATCCTGCCGTATATCGACAAGGGCACCGGCGTCAGCGAGGTCGATGGCTGGCTGTATGCACCGCTGGCAGTCCGCTCGTTCGATGAGCCGTACACGGTCTATGGCTTGATCGCCCGCCGGATGGAGCGTGGTCCGGACGACGCCTGGTTGCGTTTCGAAATCGACCCGCGTGCCACCTTTGCCGACGGCACACCAGTGCGCGCCGAGGATGTGCGTTTCACCTTCGAGCTGCTGATGAGCAAGGGCAGCCTCAAATACCGCACGCAGTTCGCCGAGGTTGCCGGGGTCACCGTGGAAGGCCCGCGCAGCGTTCGCTTCGACTTCAAGCAACCCCATGGCCGCACCCTGCCGCTGGACCTGGCAAGCCTGCCGGTACTGCCGGAACACGACTGGCAGGCACGCGACTTTGCCAATGGCGCCGGGTTCGAGAAACCGGTAGGCAGTGGCCCCTACCGCATCAGCCGGATCGACAACGGCCGCAGCATCACCTTCGAGCGCGACTCCGACTGGTGGGCCAAGGACCTGCCAGTCAACCGCGGGCGCTTCAACTTCCAGCGCTTGCGCGTCGAGTACTTCGGCGACACCGAGGTGGCCCGCCAGGTACTCAAGGGCGGCGGCTACGATTACAACCGCGAGTTCTCCGCCACCGCCTACACCCTGGGCTACAACGGCGCCCAGCTCGACGACGGCCGCCTGCAGCGCGCCCACCTGGGCCCTGCCAAGCCCCAGAACGCCCAGGGTTTCGTGTTCAACCTCGACAAGCCGGTGTTTCGCGACCGCCGTGTACGCCAGGCGCTGGCCATGCTCTGGGACTTCGAGTGGAGCAACCGGCAGATGATGCGCAACCTCTACATCCGCCAGCAAAGCCTGTACTCCAACACCCCGCTCGCAGCACGCGAGCTGCCCGACGCCGAGGAACTCAAACTGCTCGAACCGCTACGCGGCCAGATCCCCGACGAGGTCTTCAGCCAAGTGTTCACGGCACCGGTGACCGATGGCACGGGCATCGTCCGCAAACAGCAGTTGCAGGCACTGGAACTGCTCCAGGCTGCTGGCTGGCGCCCTGAAGGCGATCGGCTGGTAAACGCCGATGGCACCGCGCTGAGCTTCACCTTCCTCAACGGGCAATCGGGCCTCGAGCGCCTGCTCTTGCCATGGAAGCGCAACCTGGCGCAAATCGGCATCGAGCTGAATATCCGCAACGTCGACTCGGCGCAATACATCAACCGGCTGATGGCGCGCGACTACGACATGGTCGTGACCGGCTACCCGGTGACGCTGTCACCCGGCTCGGAGCAATACAACTACTTTGGTTCCGCCGCCGCCAACGACCCTGGTTCGAACAACCTCATGGTGCTCAAGGACCCGGCGGTCGACCACCTGCTCGATGGCCTGGTACGCGCCTCGACCCAGGCCGACATGCTGCGCCACGCCCACGCCCTGGACCGGGTGCTGCAGTGGAACTACTACTGGATTCCAAACTATTACCCGCCCGGCAGCTCGACCGTCTGGTGGAACCGCTTCGGCCTGCCCAAGGTGCAGGCCGCCTACGACGAAGGCCTGGATACCTGGTGGGAGCTCAGCCCCACGGCGCTGACCAATCAGCAGATGGCTGAACGTACGAAGGTTGCCCCATGACCGCCTATATCCTGCGGCGCCTGCTGCTGATCATTCCGACCTTGCTGGCGATCCTGCTGGTCAACTTCGCCATCGTCCAGGCGGCCCCCGGCGGCCCTGTGGAGCAGGCCGTGGCGCGCCTGCAAGGCATTGGCGGCGGCGCCCCCGGCGCGCGGGTCGAGGTGATGCAGGGCGAGTCTCGCGCCAGTCGCGGGCTCGACCCCAAGCTGATCGAAGAGATCAAGCGCCAGTACGGCTTCGACAAGAGCGCCCCGGAGCGCCTGTGGCTGATGCTCGGCCAGTATGCCCGGCTCGATTTTGGCCAGAGTTTCTTCCGTGGCGCCAAGGTCACCGACCTGATTCTCGACAAGTTGCCCGTCACCCTGTCACTGGGCTTCTGGGCGACGCTGATCACCTACCTGGTCTCGATCCCGTTGGGCATCCGCAAGGCTGTGCGCCACGGCAGCCGCTTCGATGCCTGGAGCAGCGCGCTGATCGTGGTTGGCTACGCACTGCCCTCGTTCCTCTTCGCCCTGCTGCTGATCGTACTGTTCGCCGGCGGCACGTCGTTGAACTGGTTCCCGGTGCGCGGGCTGGTCTCGGAAGACTTCGACCAGCTGAGCCTGCTGGGCAAGGTCGCCGATTATTTCTGGCACCTGGTGCTGCCGGTCGGGGCCTTGGTGATCGGTGGGTTCGCCACCCTCACCCTGCTGACCAAGAACGCCTTCCTCGACGAGATCTCGCGCCAGTATGTGGTCACCGCCCGGGCCAAGGGCTTGAGCCAACGCCGGGTGCTGTACGGCCATGTGCTGCGCAATGCCATGCTGCTGGTGGTGGCCGGGGTGCCGCAGGCGTTGATCACGGTGTTCTTCGCTGGTTCGTTGCTGATCGAAGTGATCTTCTCGCTCGACGGCCTCGGGCGCATGAGCTACGAGGCGGCCGTCTCACGGGACTACCCGGTGGTGTTCGGCACCCTGTTCATCTTCACCCTGGCAGGCTTGCTGATTCGTCTGGTCGGCGACCTGTCGTACACCTTGCTCGACCCGCGCATCGACTTCGACACGAGGGCGCACTGATGCTCTCGCCTGTCGCCCGGCGCCGCCTGCAGCGTTTTCGCCATAACCGCCTGGGCTGGGTTTCGCTGTGGCTGTTCGCCGCCCTCCTGCTGCTGAGCCTGGGTGCAGAGCTGGTGGCCAACGACAAGCCGCTGCTGCTGTCGTACAAGGGCGAGCTGTACACCCCCGCACTCAAGCGCTACACCGAGCAGCAGTTTGGCGGTGAGCTGCCTTTCCAGCCCGACTACCGCAGCGCCTATGTGCGCCAATTGATCGAAGGCCAGGGCGGCTGGATGCTGTTTGCCCCCATCCCCTTCAGTGCCGACACGCCCAACTACGACCTGCACGTGCCCACCCCCAGCCCGCCCAGCGCGAGCAATTGGCTGGGCACCGACGATCAGGGCCGCGACGTGCTCGCGCGGGTGCTGTATGGCACACGTATTTCCTTGCTGTTCGCCTTCGCCCTGACCCTGGTCAGCGTGCTGATCGGCGTCGCCGCCGGCGCGCTGCAGGGCTACCACGGCGGCTGGGTCGACCTGCTCGGCCAGCGCCTGCTGGAGGTTTGGTCGGGGTTGCCGGTGCTGTATCTGCTGATCATCCTGTCCGGCTTCGTCGAACCGAATTTCTGGTGGTTGCTGGGGATCATGGCGCTGTTCTCCTGGCTGACCCTGGTCGACGTGGTACGCGCCGAGTTCCTGCGCGGGCGCAACCTGGAGTACGTCAAGGCCGCCCGTGCACTGGGCCTGCCTGACACCCAGGTGATGCTGCGGCATATCCTGCCCAATGCCATGAACGCCACACTGACCTACATTCCGTTCATGATGACCGGTGCCATCACCACCCTGACAGCACTGGACTTCCTCGGCTTCGGCATGCCGGCCGGCACCGCGTCGCTGGGTGAGCTGGTGACCCAGGGCAAGCAGCACCTGCAAGCCCCCTGGCTGGGCTTCACCGCATTCTTCGCGCTGGCGGTGATCCTGTCGCTGCTGGTATTCATCGGCGATGCGCTGCGGGAGGCGTTCGACCCGCGGCGCTGATTCGGCCCTCGACTGAAAGACACACTGATCGTTTCAACGCTATCGGCATCGTGTAAGGAGCGGCACATGACTCTAGACGGCAAGACGGCACTCATCACCGGATCCACCAGCGGTATCGGCCTGGGCATCGCCAAGGTACTGGCCCGGGCGGGTGCCAACATCCTGCTCAACGGCTTTGGCGATCCACAACCGGCGCTCGCCGAGATCGCCCGCCACAGCGTGAAGGTCGCCCACCATCCGGCCGACCTGTCCGAGGTGACGCAGATCGAGGCCCTGTTCGACCTGGCCGAGCGCGAGTTCGGCGGCGTCGACATCCTCGTCAACAACGCCGGCATCCAGCACGTCGCGCCGGTGGAAGCCTTCCCGGTGCAGAGCTGGGACAAGATCATCGCCTTGAACCTCTCGGCCGTGTTCCACGGCACCCGCCTGGCCCTGCCGGGCATGCGCGAACGCGGCTGGGGGCGCATCATCAACATTGCCTCGGTGCACGGCCTGGTGGGCTCCACCGGCAAAGCCGCCTACGTGGCGGCAAAACACGGAGTGATCGGCTTGACCAAGGTGGTGGCGCTGGAAACCGCGACCAGCAACGTGACCTGCAATGCCATCTGCCCCGGCTGGGTGCTGACCCCGCTGGTGCAGAAGCAGATCGACGACCGCGCAGCGGCAGGCGGCGACCCTCGGCAGGCCCAGCATGACCTGCTGGCCGAGAAACAGCCCTCGCTGGCCTTCGTCACCCCCGAGCACCTGGGCGAGCTGGCGCTGTTCCTGTGCAGCGAGGCCGGCAGCCAGGTGCGTGGCGCCGCCTGGAACGTGGATGGCGGCTGGTTGGCGCAGTAACGTCTAGAGTTCAATCAGGGACCGTCTTGAATGTACCTTCAAGACGGCGCCTGGCAGGCCGTGTCGATGCCCCACCGACCGAGGAGTTTCGCATGAGCGACGTACTGTGGCGCCCCAGCCCCGCGCAGGTCCAGGCCAGCCGAATGGACCACTTCCGCCGCCAGGTGAACCAGGACCTTGGGCTGCAGCTCGCCAACTATGCAGACCTGCACCGCTGGAGCATCGAGCAGCGCGAAGCGTTCTGGCAGAGCCTCTGCGCGTTCTTCGAAGTGCGCTGGCACAGTCTGCCCTCGCAGGTGCTCAGCGAAGGCGCGCAGATGCCGGACGCGCGCTGGTTCGCAGGTGGCACGCTCAACTATGCAGAACACTTGTTGCGCCGGCGCGACACGCATCCGGCGCTGATCGCCGTGCGTGAGGACGGCACACGCGAGGTACTCAGCCACCGTCAACTGGCCGCCGAGGTCGCCGGCCTGCAACGCGCCTTCAAGGCCCTCGGCATCCAGCCAGGCGATCGTATCGCCGCGATCATGCCCAACACCTGGCAAACGCTGGTGGCCATGCTTGCCAGCGCCAGCCTGGGGGCGGTCTGGTCCAACGCCTCCCCCGAGTTCGGGCTGCACGGCATCATCGATCGTTTTGGCCAGATCGCGCCCAAACTGCTGATCGCTTGTGCCGGTTATCACTATGCCGGCAAGGTGATCGACCAGGTGGAGAAGATCAACCAGGTCTGCGCCCAGTTGCCGGCGCTGGAGCACCTGCTGGTCGTGCCCTACACCCGCGAGCAGACGCGCACCGATGAGTTCGTCGGCCTCGAGGTCAGCCTCTGGCAGGACGTCTATCAGGCCGGCGGCGAACCTGAGTTCACCGCCCTGCCTTTCGACCACCCGCTGTACATCCTCTACTCCAGCGGCACCACAGGCGTACCCAAGTGCATCGTCCACGGTGCAGGAGGCGTAGTGCTGCAGCATCTGAAAGAACATGGCCTGCACAACGATCTGAAGGCCGATGACGTGATGTTCTACTACACCACCTGTGGCTGGATGATGTGGAACTGGTTGGCCAGCGGCCTGGCGGTCGGTGCCACCCTGGTGCTGTACGACGGCTCGCCGCTGCACCCGGGCCCCGAACGCCTGCTCGACCTGATCGACGCCGAAGGCATCCAGGTATTCGGAACCAGCGCCAAGTACCTGGCCACCCTGGAACAGCAAGGCCTGGTGCCGATGCGCAGCCATCGTCTCGACAGCCTGCGCCTGTTGCTTTCCACCGGTTCGCCGCTGTCGCCGCACAGCTACGACTACGTCTACTACCAGATCAAGCGTGATGTGCGCCTGGTGTCGATGTCCGGCGGTACCGACATCGTTTCATGCTTCGTGCTGGGTAACCCGACCTTGCCAATACGGCGTGGGGAGATGCAATGCCGGGGCCTGGGCATGGCCGTGCAGGTGTGGAACGAACGACGCGAGGCGGTGGTGGGTGAGAAAGGTGAGCTGGTCTGCACCCGTCATTTCCCGTCGATGCCGTTGGGGTTCTGGGGCGACAACGACGGCAGCCGCTATCACGAGGCTTACTTCAGCCTGTTTCCTGGCGTATGGGCGCAGGGTGACTACGCCGAAGAGACCGCCAGCGGCGGCCTGGTGATCCACGGGCGCTCCGACGCAGTGCTCAACCCCGGCGGCGTGCGCATCGGTACGGCAGAGATCTATCGTCAGGTGGAGAAGGTCGAGGAGGTGGTCGAGAGCATCGCCATCGGCCAGGACTGGCAAGGCGACGTGCGTGTGGTGCTGTTCGTGCGTCTGCGCGAGGGGCTGCAACTGGACGACGACCTGTGCCAGCGTATCCGCCAGGTGATACGCCAATACACCACGCCGCGCCATGTGCCAGCGGTGATTGCCCAGGTGCCAGACATCCCACGCACCGTCAGCGGCAAACTGGTGGAGCTGGCGGTGCGCAACGTGGTGCACGGGCTGGCGGTAAAGAACACCGATGCCCTGGCCAACCCCGAGGCGCTGGCGCATTTCCGTGACCGCGCCGAGCTGCGGGATCAGGCATAATGGCGCCCTTTTTTGCCCGAAGCACAGGTGTCACATGAAAGCACAAGCGCGCCATATCCTGGTCAAGACCGCCGATGAGGCCGAACAACTCAAGCAACGCCTGGCCAAGGGCGAGGCGTTCGACGTGCTGGCGAAGAAGTTCTCGACCTGCCCGTCAGGCAAGCGCGGTGGTGATCTGGGGGAGGTGCGTCCTGGCCAGTTGGTCGGGGCCATCGACCAGGTGATCTTCAAGAAGGCCCTGCGCGTGGTGCATGGGCCGATCAAGACCAAGTTCGGTTATCACCTGGTGCAGGTGTTCTACCGCGACTGAGCGTTACATCGCTGCGCGCAACATCTCCACCACCTGGGCATGAAGCGCTGGGTCGCCGCAGGCCACGATGCAGCCACCGTTCTGCGCCGAGGTGCCATCCCACGCGGTGATCACACCGCCCGCCCCTTCGATGATCGGCATCAGCGCCTGCACGTCGTAGGGCTGCAGGCTCGCCTCGACGATCACATCGACAAACCCCGACGCCAGCATGCAATAGGCGTAGCAGTCGCCGCCATAACGCATCAGCCGCGCCCGCCCGGCCACGTGCTCGAAGGCCGCCTTGCGCGCCGGGGTGTCGAACATGTCCGGTGTGGTACACATCAGCGTGGCCGCCTCGAGCGACCCACAGGTGCGGGTCTTCAGCGGCGCACCGCTACGCCAGGCGCCCTCGGGCGTACCGACGAAACGCTCGCCGGTAAAGGGTTGGTTCATCACCCCCACCACTGGCTGCTGGCCATCATTCAGGGCAATCAGCGTGCCCCACAGCGGCAGGCCGGTAATGAAGGCCCGGGTGCCATCGATCGGGTCCAGCACCCAGGTCAACGGGCTGCTGCCTTTCGCCACGCCCTGCTCCTCGCCCAGGATGCCATGCGTCGGATATCGCGCCTGGATCAACGCACGCATGGCGTCTTCTGCGGCTTTGTCCGCCACGGTCACCGGATCGTAGAGGCGCCCGCCCTTGTCCTCGACCTCCAGGCTCGCGCGAAAATACGGCTGGATCGCCAGCGCAGCGGCGTCGGCCAATTGCTCGGCAAAAGCACGAAACTCTGCGATCTGCTCAGCGTTCAGGGACATGGGACCGGCCTCGTAGGGAAAAGGCGGCCATGATACCCCAGCACGGCGTCGCAGGCGCACAGGCACCTCACTTTCGGGCATGGGGTTATGACCATTTCATCAAGCGGTAGCTGAATCGTTGTACTAGGATAGCAAGCAGTCGCGCCCAAATACTGGCTAAAAGCCATATCGCGACTTTCGGATGACCGCTACTCATGGACGATACGATGAATTCGCACCTGCTCTTTCCGCAGATCGGCAAAGTCATTGCCAGCACCGGCAGCCGCCAATTCCCGCGCCTGCTGCATGACCTGATCCAGACCCACCTGAGCATCGATGCCACGCATATCCGCCAGGTGCGCCTGGCCTCACCCGGTTTGCACGGCAGCACCACCCTGCTCAGTGAAACCGTGTTCAGCGCCAGAGAACCCGCCTGCGACGAGTTCCTCGACCCGGCCCGTCTGCACCTGGTGCGCCGCACTGCCGATTATCACTACGAACTGCATGTCCTGCGCGCTGATCGCGCGAGCTTCTCGCCGCGCGAGCGCGACTGCCTGCAGGACATCTCGCCGCTGCTGCTGCCCATGCTGCAAAAGCACCTGGATGCCTTGCAGCCCAGCATCAGCGAGCGCCCGACAATCGATACCCTGCAGGAGCGTTTCCGCGAGCGCCTGAGCCAGACGGGCCTTGCCCTGTCAGAACGGGAAATGCAGGTCTGCCTCGGCCTGCTGGCCGGTCACACCGCACCGCAACAGGCCGAACGGCTGCAGTTGAAGGTCAATACGGTGGAAAGCTACCTGCGTCGCGCGGCGATCAAGCTGGGGATCAGCGGGCGGCATTCGTTGATGCGCTGGATGTATGGCGCCCATTCCTCGATACACCCCTGAGCGCCCCGCTACCGGGGCATTCAACCCCCGCAGTCGATGTGGCGCAGTAGCGACCTATCATTTTTGCCAGTTGGAGCAGCACATCGACTGCGCTAGTTTCGACGCCATCCTGACACGATGGAGCTCACCACCATGTCCGTGCAATCTTCCGGCACGCCTGACCATGCCTACGGCACGCAAGGAGTGGCCAATATTCCGGCCGAACCTCCCTATAACCCGGACGTGGCCTCTCTCCAAGTCGGGCCATCAACCCTCGACGCCAAAGGGCGGCTGGTGGTATTCGGCCGTAACCCCGCAGACTCCAGCCCAGGATTGCTCACCCGGCTCAACGCCGATGGCCACTGGGACGAAAGCACCGGCCATGTGGTCGTAGACGCTGCGAATCTGCCCGATGAGGCACTGGACTTCAAAGGGCTTGTCGGCGCCACGATCAATGGCCAGCAGACCTATTTCGCCGTTGGCGTGCCCACCTATTTCGATGCTGACTTCGAACGCTATCTGAACTTCGTCGGTATCAGCCGTTTTGATGAAAGCTTCCAACCGGTAACGTCCTTTGGCGAAAACGGTCATGCTTTACCAGACCCGGGCGAAGGTTGGCAGAAGGGTGACGTGGGCGACACCAGAAAGCATCGGGTGAAGCACTCGACGAAAGCGCTTCTGTCGTCCGAGGAGCGCCCACTGGTATTAGCGAGCGGCTTGTTGCGAGCCATCTTCCCCTACACCCTCGGCGACGGGAACGACGAGCACACCGAAAGCTGGTTGGCGGTCTTCAACCCCGTGACTGGCGAGCTGGCACCTGAGCTCGGCGAGGCGCGTGATCTCGGCATGTTGCCACTGACCGACAAGGCCGGTTTATCGTTGCGGGTCTTGCGTGCGCACTTCTTCGCCGACGGTAGTTTCCTGGTGCTGGCAGAAAACGCCAGCCAGCGAGTCATCGTGAGGCGTTACGACCGGCACGCCATCGCCGATGAACGCTTCAATGATGGCAAGGGCCAGCGGGACCTGTTCGCCGTTCAAGCAAGCATGCGCCTCGGCATGTCCGCAAGGAACGGTCGGATCGCTGTTTCCCGGGGCGTGGAATTCCAGCTCCAACAACCCACGACAGTGTTCATGCTGACCGAGTCCGGTACGAACGACACAACCTTCAATCGCGGCCAACCTTTGACGCTCGGCAGCGACGGCCATGGCCTGGCGCTGGGCGAGCTTCATATCGATGGCCAGGATCGCATCGTGCTCGGTGGCGCCCTGCTGACCGCCGTCAACGTCGGTCGTTTGCATGTGTATCGCCTGACACCGTCGGGAGAGTTCGACAGCGCATTCGGCAACGAGGGTCTCTTTGACGGCGGCCCTGACTTCAGGACGGCGAACAAGGTATTTGTCAGTGAGCACGGCATACACATCCTGACGCTGTTCCCTAACTCCGACCTCTATTTCTTGGAACGGGTGCTCAAGCTGCACGGCTGACCGGGTTCTGCGCCGATACAGGAGTTCCTCGGCGCAGCGCCCCGCGCTCGATGAACCTGTCGCTGACTCACACCCCGTGCGTCAGCGACTGCCGTTCCGTTCAATCCCGCGCCAAGGCTTCGATCGGGTCCAGTCGTGCGGCGTTTCGTGCGGGCACGAAGCCGAACACGATGCCGATCAACGTCGAACAGGCGAACGCGGTGGCAATCGAGGCCGGCGAGAACACCATCTCCCACTGTTTGACGAACAGTGTGAACAGATAGCCGATCCCGTACGACAACGCGATCCCCACCAGCCCGCCGAACAGGCAGACCATCACCGCCTCCACCAGGAACTGCTGGCGAATGTCCGACTGCCGGGCACCCACGGCCATGCGAATGCCGATCTCACGGGTACGTTCGGTGACCGACACCAGCATGATGTTCATCACCCCGATCCCCCCCACCACCAATGAAATCACCGCGATCAACGACAGCAGCAGGGTCAGCGAACGACTGGTCTTCTGCACCGTCTGCATGATGCTGTCGAGGTTATTGGTGAAGAAGTCCTTGGTGCCGTGGCGCTGCAGCATCAAGGTGTTGACCTCTTGCTCCACCCGCTTGCTTGGCATGCCGTCCTTGATCCGCACGCTGATGCTGTCCAGGTGGCGCTGCCCCAGCAGGCGCCCGGCAGCGGTTTCGTAGGGCACCCAGACGTTCAGCGCGTTGCTGGCAGCGAACAGGTTCTTGTTCTCGGTGGTCACGCCGATCACCGTGCACGGCAGATTGCCGATCAGGATCACCTGCCCGAGCGGGTCTACCCCCTCGCCGAACAGCCGCAAGCGCGTGTTGTGGTCGATCACCACCACTTGCGCCTGGCGCCGGGCATCGCTTTCGCTGAAGGCGATGCCGGCGGCCAGGTTGATGTTGCGTACCTGGAAGTAGCGTTCGCTGACGCCATTGAGCTGTACGTCCAGGTCCAGGTTGCGGTAGCGCACCAGCATGCTGCGGCCGATCACCGGCGTTGCACTGTCGACGTAATACAGTTGGTTGAGCGCAGTGACGTCGGCCAGCACCAGGGTTTCGATGGCCTTTGCCCGGCTGTCACCGAAGTTGCTGCCCGAATAGATGTCGATGGTGTTGCTGCCGATCGCCTGAATATCCTTGAGCACATAGCCTTTGGCGCCCTCGCCGATCGCCGAGATCGACACCACCGAGGTGATGCCGATGACGATGCCGAGCATGGTCAGCAATGTGCGCATGCGGTGCGAGATCAACGCGATCCAGGCCATGTTGAACGCTTCACGGAACAACCCCAGGCTGGCCACCAGGCGCCGTGGCGGCCGGGCCTTGCGTTGCGGCTCGGGGATCGCTGCGTCGGGCGCGGCCTGCGGCATGTTGCGCTGATCGCTGACGATCTGCCCGTCGCTGACCTCGATGATGCGCTCGGCATGGGCTGCGACCTTGGGATCGTGGGTCACCAGGATCACGGTGTGCCCGGCGGCGTGCAGCTCCAGCAGGATGGCCATCACTTCCTTGCCGCTGGCCGTGTCGAGGGCGCCGGTAGGCTCGTCCGCGAGGATCACCTCGCCGCCGTTCATCAAGGCCCGGCAGATACTCACCCGCTGCTGCTGGCCGCCCGACAGTTGGCTGGGGCGATGCGTCAGGTGCCCGGCCAGGCCGAGGCGCTTGAGCAGTTCCTGGGCCCGCTCGTGGCGCTGGGCCTGGGGCGTGCCCGCATACACCGCCGGGATCTCGACATTGCGCAGGGCGTCCAGGTGCGGCAGCAGGTGATAGCGCTGGAAGATGAAGCCGAAATGGTCGCGGCGCAGCGCTGCCAGCGCCTCATCGTCCATGTCGCGGGTTTCCTGGCCGCCCACCTGATAGGAACCGGCGCTGGCGTGGTCCAGGCAGCCAAGGATGTTCATCAGCGTCGATTTGCCCGAGCCCGACGCGCCAATGATCGCCACCAACTCGCCCGCGTCGATTTCCAGATCGATATGGCGCAGGGCGAGAAACTCGCGGTCTCCCGCCATGAAACTGCGGCTCACGCCCTCCAGGCGCAGCAGCGGCTGGCCGGCTTCGACGGCGGTGGTGCGCTGCGAGGCCAGTTCGACGTTCATGTTCATGCTCATGCCCCCGCCGCATCGCCGATGGGCTCACCGATCACTACCCGGTCGCCCTCGTCCAGCCCCTGCCTGATCTCGACCCTGACATTGTTGTTGATCCCGGCCTGCACCTGGCGCACCTGGGCAAAGCCCTTGGCGTCGACTACCCGCACCGGGAAGCTGCCGTCGCCACTGCGCGGCCCGAGCGCCGCCACCGGCACACTGAGCACCGCCTCGGCGGTGGCCAGCACGATGCGTACCTGAGCGGTCATGGAAATGCGCAGGCGGTGGTCTGGGTTGGGCACCTCGAACAAGGCGTTGTAGAACACCGCGGTGTTCTGCTTTGGCGCCGCGGCGCCGCTCTTGTCGGTGCTCTCCAGGTAGTTCTGCGGCGCAGGCTCCGTGCCGCGCAAGGTCGCGTAGTAGCGTTTGTCTTCGCCCAGGATGGTGAAGTACACCTGCTGGCCGGGGCTGATATGGATCACGTCGGCTTCGGAGACCTGCGCCTTGACCGTCATGGTATCCAGGTCGGCGAGCTTGAGGATCACCGGCGCCAGTTGCTGGGCGATCACGGTTTGCCCTTCCTGGGTGACGATACCCACCACATCGCCGTCGATGGGTGCACTGATGCGCGTGTAGTCGAGGTTGACCTTGGCCGTGTCGATCTGCACCTGGGCGCTCTTGATCTGCGCGTCCAGCGAGTGCAGGGTCGCCTGCTGCACTTGGTACTCGGACTCGGCGTTCTCGAAGTCCTGGCGCGAGATCGACTCGTCGTCCTGCAACGCACTGTAGCGCTCGTAGACCCGGCGGGTCTGATTGACCCGGGCCAGGGTCGAGCGCCGCTCGGCCTGCAGCTTTTCTTCATCGACCTGGGCCTGGCGTAGCGTGTTGCGCAGCACCAGTGGATCGATCTCGGCGAGCCACTGGCCCTTGGTCACCTTGTCGCCCAGCTTGACCTTCAGCGAGCGCAACTGACCGGAAACCTGGGCACCGACATCGACCTGGCGGATACCCTCGAGCACGCCGGTGGCCAGCACCGCGTTCTCGATATCACCACGCTCGACCGTGGCAGTGATGTAGCGTGGCGGCGTAGCCGGGGCCTGTACCGCGTACAACGTGATCCCTGCTACCAGCGCCAGGGCACAGCCCAGGCTTATCTTGCGAAATCTGCTCTTGTCCATAAATGCTCGTTCATCCGTTCCAAAGGCCTGCGTGCCACACCGCCCCTTGTGGGGGCGGGCTGGCCTCGCAATCACCGGTCAAGCCGGTGCCAGATACTGCGGTGCTGCAATTGCGGGCCCAGCTCGCACCCACAAGGTTCGCGCCAAATCAATGAGTGACCCGCTGCAGCGCCTGCCCGTCGTGCCACCAGGCCGCGAGGCTGAACACATCCGGGGCTTTGAGGATGCTGAAGTGGTTGCCAGGCCCATGCCACACCGCCAGTTGCGGCAACAGGCGCTGCCAACCGGCAAGCATCGCCGCCTGTTCGCGCTGGTTGCCGGCCGCATCCAGAGTCGCATCGGCCACCAGCACCAGGCTGGCCGGGCCGCTGTAGCCGGCCTGCGCCGGGTACGGCGTACGCAGCGCGCTGGAGAAGGTGCGGGCGATCCCGTGCAACGCTCTGACAGACGAACGCGCCGGCATCAGCCCGCCGCGAACCATGGCCTGGTGCAAGCGTTCGAGTTGCTGCTCATCGTCCAGTGCGGCAAAGGCCTGGCGGTCGATTTCCAGCGAGCGCCCACTGGCCAGCTGCAACGATTCGATCAGCCGGTCCAGCGCTGCTCCTGCGGTGTAGGGCCGACCGCAGACGCTGTTGCCACCGGGTGACTCGCTGTCGATCAAGGTCAGTGAGCGCACCTCCCGCCCCAGTGCCTGCAAACGCACCGCCATGGCATGCGCCACCCAGCCGCCAAAGGAATGCCCGACCAGGTTCAACGGCCCCTGCGGGTACAGCGCTTCGATGGCCTGGACATGGCAGGCCGCCGCGGCGTCGATGCTGCTGTGCGGTGTGGCGGTGCCATCCAGGCCACGCGCTTGCAGGCCGTACACCGGCCAGTCGGTGCCCAGGGCCTCGGCCAGGCCGATGAAGCTGGTCACGCTATCGCCGGCCCCCGGCACGCAGAACAGCGGCGCATGACCGCCCTGCCCGCTCTGGATCGCCACCAGCGGCTGATACGCCGCCTGCGGTTTCTCGCCGATACCCGCGCGGGCCGCCTGCAGCGCCGTGCCGAGCGCGCGGCCCAGCACCTGCACGTGCGGCGCCTGCATCATGCTCAGGTGATCGCCCGGCACCTCGATGCACTGCACCAGACCGGCCGGCACCGTGCGCTCCCAACCAAGCAATGGCTGATCACCGTGACGCTGCGCGCCTTGTTCGGCGCGCAACAAGTGGATGGCGATGCCCAGCGGTTCGGGACGGTAATGGGCCATGGCATGGCCGTGGGCAATTTCGCGTTCGAAGAACAGCTTCAGCTCCTCATCGCTTGCAGCGGCAAGTTCCGCATACAGCAAGCCCTGTTCACGGCAGGCCGCGAGCAAGGTGGTGAAGTCGGCCTGGCCATCGTCCAGGGCATTGACCCTGGCCAGTTGCTGCGCGCCTGCCGCGCCGAGCCCCTGCCAGTGTCCGGCACAGTGCAGCAGCAGTTGCTGTTGCAACAGGCGCGCGCCTTGCCAGCGTGCCTTGCCCTGGTCGACCAGACGCGGCTGCCAGGTGTCGATCAAGCCCAGGAACTCCACCTGCTCGTCCGCCCCCAGCAGTTGCGCGGCGATCTCATAGGCCAGCACGCCGCCGAACGACCAGCCGGCAAGCCGGTAAGGCCCGTGCGGCTGAACCCGGCGGATGCGCTCCAGTTGCGCCCGGGCCAGGGCCTCGAGGGTGTCCGGCTGCGCCTCGCCCAGGGCAAGGCCCGGCACGCCATAGATCGGGAAGTCCCCCTCCAGTTGCTGGCCCAGTACCGGGAAGTAGAAGTCCATGCCGCTGAACTCGTGGATCAGGAACAGTGCCGGTGCGTCGCCCTCGGCGCGCACGCACACCAGGTCCGTCTGCGGTGTCGCCACCTGCAGATGCTCGGCCAATGCCGCCACGCTGGCATGCTGGAACAGCTCGGCGAGCGAGACCTGCAGCCCCTGTTCGCGCAACAGGCCCACCAGGCGGATGGCCAATAGCGAATGACCGCCCAAGGCGAAAAAGCTGTCATGCCGCCCCACCTGCCCGATCTCCAGCACCTGCGCCCAGAGCGCCGCGAGCTGTTGTTCCAGCGCGGTGGCTGGTGCCTCGTAACGGCTCTCGGCAAGGTCCTGCATCGCCGGACGCGGCAGCGCCTTGCGGTCGATCTTGCCATTGTTGGTCAGCGGCAGCGCATCGAGCACGATGCAGGCCGACGGCACCATGTACGGTGGCAACCGTCCCTGTAGCCAACCCCGCACAGCGACGGCATCGAGGGTCGGGTCTGTGCGGGTGAACCAGGCCACCAGCCGAGCCGGCCCCTGCGTCAGGGTCAGCGCCATGACCACCACTTCGCCAATGCCCGGGCACAGCGCCAGGTGCTGCTCGACTTCGCCCAGCTCGATACGGAAACCGCGGATCTTCACCTGGTCGTCGTTGCGCCCCAGGCACTCCAGCTGGCCGTCGTCGCGCCAGCGGCCCAGATCGCCGGTACGGTACAGGCGTGCGCCAGGCTGCGGGCTGAACGGGTCGTCGATAAAGCGCTCGGCGGTGAGTTCCGGGCGATTGAGGTAGCCCAGCGCCACGCCGTCGCCACCGATGTACAACTCACCTACCGCCCCCAGCGGCAGCGGGCGCAGGTGCGCGTCCAGCACATGCACCTGGGTACTGCCGACCGGTCCCCCGATCGGCACCAGCTCGGCGTCGGCCGGCACATGGCGAACCTGCCCGGCGGTGGCATAGGTGGTGGTTTCGGTCGGCCCATAGCAGTGCACCAGGCGCAAGTCCGGTGCCTGCGCCAGCAAGCTGCGGAACGCCGCCGGATCGGCTCGCTCGCCACCGCATAGCAGCACGCGCAACCCTGCCAGCACGTCAGGGATCATCTGCACGTACTGGTTGAACAACGCCGTGGTGACGAACAGCACTGTCGCGCCCCCCTCACGCAGGGCCACGCCCAGACGCACAGGGTCGAGCAAGGTGTCATGGTCGATCACCAACACCTGGCCGCCATTGAGCAGCGCACCCCAGACATCCATGGTGCTGGCGTCGAACGCGGGGTTGGAGGCGAAAGCGATACGGTCCTGGGCGCTGAAGTCGGCGTAGCCATCGTTGAACACCAGGCGAGCGATGCCACGATGGGGCACGCGCACGCCCTTGGGCGTGCCGGTGGAGCCGGAGGTGTACATCACGTAGGCGACCGTATCCCCACCCTGGGCCAGCCCTGGGTTATGACCGGGCTGACGGTTCAGGTCCAGGCGATCGAGGTCGATGCGGCGCGCGCGGTAGCTCAGGGTCGCCGAGCTGTCGCAGATCAGCGCTACGGCCTGGCAGTCCTGCACCATGAAGCCCTGTCGCTCGGCCGGCGCATGGATGTCCAGCGGCACGTAGGCCGCACCGCATTTGGCGACGGCCAGCTGAGCCTGGAGCAGTGCCAACGAACGCGGCAGCAGGATCGCCACATGATCGCCCGGCGCTACGCCTTGCTCGATCAGGTAATGAGCCAGGCGGTTGGCCTGCTCGTTGAGCTCGCCGTAGGTCAGGCTGTGCGCCCCGTCACGGGCGGCGATGGACAATGGATGCCGTGCTACCTGTTGTTCGAACAGGCGATGCACTGGCAAGTCGCGCGGGTAGTCGCGGGTGGTCGCGTTGAAGGCCTCGTGCAACTGCCGAGCCTCGGCCAGCGGCACCACGCTCAGGCGCTCGAGCCCTTCGCAGGCGCCGGTCTCAAGCGCCTGCAGCAGCAGTTGCAGGGCATGCTCCACGTAGCTGCAGATCCGCCGGGCGTCGATGCCCTGTGCGGTTTGCGCGGTCAGCTCGAACGCCAGGCCCAGGTCATCGACGCTCAACGCCAGCGGGTAATTGCTGCGCTCGTGCGCCTCGACCAGCTCGATGCCCTCCCAGGCCTGGCGCGCCGCCTCGCCCTGCCCGGCCAGCGAGCCATGGCGATAGTTGAGCAATGCATTGAACAGCGCAGCCCCCGTAGGCAAGCCACTGCAGCGCTGGGCTAGCGCCAGGCGAGCGTGCTCATGGGCCAGCAGGCCGGTCAGGCGTTGGTGGGCTTGCTGCAAGGCTGCCAACACGGGCTGTCCGGCAAGGTCCAGGCGCAGTGGCAAGGTATTGATGTAGACGCCCAAGGCGCGCTCGGCGCCCTCGCCACCCTGCAGCCGACCGAGCAGCACGGTGCCGAATACCACGCTGTCGCGCCCGCTCAGTTGCCCGAGCACCTGGGCCCAGGCCAAGTGCATCAGACTTGCAGCGCTGACGTTATGGCGTCGCGCCTGTTCGCGGATCCGCAGGTTCAGCGCATGGTCGAGGCGCTGATGGTGCTGCGCCACGGCATCCTGGTGTGGCGTTGCATAACCGCCGTAAGGCAGGGTCGGTTCGTCGATGTCGGCCAGTTGCTCGCGGAAGAAGGCTTCATGGGCCGCCTCGCCCGCCCCGCGCTGCAGTTGGGCGATGTAGTTGCGGTAAGGCACCGCCGCTGGCAGGGCATGGGCCTGCTCTAGCAGGCAGGCTTGCAGTTCGCTGCGCAACACCTCGAGCGCCACGTGATCCATGACCAGATGGTGGAACAGCAGCGTGGCGCTGATTCGGCCGGTACTCGGCTCGGTACGGTGTACCAGGCGCAACAGCGGTGCGCGGGCCAGGTCGAAGCGGCGAGGCTCGATGGCATCCCCCTCCTGCACGACATCCAGCGGAGCACGGCGCCAGACCACCTGCACAGGCTCAGCCAGGCCATCCCAGTGGAAGGCGCTGCGCAGGATATCGTTGCGCGCGATCACCTGATCCAAGGCGCGGTGCAGCGCCTGCAAACGACCACGATCGGCGAGCAGGAAACGCACCTCCAGCACGTAGGCCGCCTCACCTTCACCGGCCAGATGGTGATAGAGCATGCCCGCCTGCAGCGGCCCTAGCGGGTAGATGTCCTGGACATTGGCGGTACCGCCAGCCACCTGGCCGACGATACGATCGATCGCCTCTTGCGTCAGCGTCACCAGCGGCAGCAGCTCAGGCGTGATGTGCGGGCAGTCGGCGGTGATGCGGTTGGCAGGCACCTGCACCTGGTCGAGGGTCTCGACCGTCGCGGCCAGGGCCGCCAGGTTCGGCTCGGTGAACAGCCCCTGGATATCCAAGGCCAACCCGCGGGCGCGCAGGCGAGCGACCAGGGTCACGGCCAGCAGCGAATGGCCGCCCAATTCGAAGAAGTTGTCGTGTCGCCCTACCCGCTCCACACCCAGCAACTCGCCCCACAACTCGGCCAGCAGGCGCTCGTTATCACCTTCGGGGCCCTGGTAGGCCTGGCCTTGCAAGGCTTCGACGGCGGGAATCGGCAGGGCCTTGCGGTCCAGCTTGCCGTTGGGGCTCAGCGGCAGTGCAGGCAGATGCACGAACTGTGCAGGCACCATGAACTCAGGTAGTTGAGCCAGCAACTGCCCCTTCAATGTGTCTGCCGTGTGCACAGCTCCGGTGTAGTACGCCACCAGACGCTTGCCGGCGGGCGGCAAGTCCAGGGCCAGCACAGCGGCCTCCTTGATGCCTTCTATGCGGGTCAGGCAGGCCTGGATCTCGCCCAGTTCGATGCGCAGGCCGCGGATCTTCACCTGGTCGTCGTTGCGCCCCAGGTACTCCAGGGTGCCGTCGGCCAGGTGCCGGGCCAGATCCCCGGTGCGGTACAGGCGTGCGCCGGGACGGGTGCTGAACGGATCGTCGATGAAGCGCTCGGCACTCAGCTGCTCGCGGTTCAGATAGCCACGAGCAACCTGCACGCCGCCGATGTACAGCTCACCGGCAACGCCCTGCGGCATTGGCTGGCCCTGGGCGTCGAGCACGTACAGCGTAGTGTTGGCGATCGGTTTGCCGATCGGGGTGCTGTCCGGGGTCTGTTCCAGTGGCTCGGCGCAATACCAGGCACTGACGTCCACTGCCGCTTCGGTCGGGCCATACAAGTTGTGCAGCTCGACGCTGGGCAACTGCGCCTTGAAGCGCCGCACCAGGCTGCCGGGCAACGCTTCGCCGCTGCACAGCACCCGGCGTAGCGCTGCAGGCTCGGCATCACCATAGGCGAGGAACACATCGAGCATCGAAGGGACGAAATGCAGGGTCGTTACCGATTCGGCTGCGATCACCTGGCGCAGGTAGCCCGGGTCACGGTGCCCGCCTGGGCGGGCCATCATCAGTTGTGCACCGGTCTGCAAAGGCCAGAAGAACTCCCATACCGACACGTCGAAGCTGAACGGGGTTTTCTGCAGCACTACGTCATCAGCGCCCAGGCCATAGGCGTCCTGGGTCCAGAGCAGGCGATTGACCACCCCGGCGTGCTCGTTCATCACGCCTTTGGGCAGGCCGGTGGAGCCGGAGGTGTAGATCACGTAGGCCAGATGTTGCGGGGTAAGGCCCGCAACCTGGGGGTTGTCGCTGGAAAGCGCTTGCCACACCGGCTCATCCAGATCGACCTGCGGCACGTCGAACGCCGCCAGCATCTCGCGAGTGGCCGCATGCCCCAACACCGCCACCGGCGCGCTGTCGGTGAGCATATGGCGGATACGATCGGCCGGGTAATCCGGGTCGACCGGCACATAGGCGCCGCCCGCCTTGAGGATCGCCAGCAAGCCGATGACCATCGAAGCGCTGCGCTCTACGCAGATCGCCACGCGATCGTCCGGCTGCACCCCGAGTGCAATCAGGTGATGGGCCAGACGGTTGGCCTCGGCGTTCAGTGCACGATAGGTCAACTGTCCGGTTTCGGCACGCAGGGCGATGCGCTCGGGCGTGCGTTCGACCTGGGCCTCGATCATCCCGTGCACCGTCTGCTCCAGGTCGTAGCCTACGGCGGTGTCGTTGTAGTCGACCAACAGTCGACGACGCTCCTGCGCATCCGGCAGGGCAACGCTTGCCAGCACCGCGCCGTCGCTGCCGGCCATGGCCCACAGCAGTTGCTCCAGATAGCCGCAGTAGCGCTCTATCGTGGCCCGGTCGAACAACGCGGTGGCATAGTTCAATGCGCCGCCGAAGCCATCTGCGGTCTCGCCCAGGCTCAGGCTCAGGTCGAACTTGGCAAAGCCCTGCCCTTGGCCGAGGTTGCGCAGGCTCAAGCCGTCCAGCCCGGCGGCGAAATCATGACCGCCCTCCCACTCCAGCGACACCTGGTACAGCGGCGTGTGGGCCAGGCTGCGCGATGGTTTGATCAGGTCCACCACCTGCTCGAACGGCAGGTCCTGATGCTCCTGTGCGGCCAGTACCTGGGCCTTGACCCGCGCCAGCAAGGTGCCGACATCCGGCGCATCGGCCAGGTCCAGGCGGATGGCCAGGGAGTTCACGAACAGGCCGATCACCCCTTCGACCTCAGCCTGCCGACGCCCGGCCACCGGCGTACCGATCACCACCTCGCCCTGCCCCGACAAACGAGCCAGCAGCACCGACCAGGCGCCCATGAACAGCATGAACGGCGTGACCTGGTGGCGCTTGCACAGGGCCTTGAGATCGTCTGCCAGTCGGGCGTCGAGCCGTATACGCACGCTGTCGCCTGCGTAATCCTGGCGCACCGGACGCGGTCGGTCGGTCGGCAGGCTCAGCAGCGCAGGTGCACCGGCCAGGTTGTTGCGCCAGAACTCGCCTTGGCGCTGCAGCGCCTCGCCCTGCAGCCAACGGTGCTGCCACATCGCGTAATCGCCATACTGGATCGGCAACGGCGCAAGCCGCGCCTCGCGGCCTTCACGCAAGGCCTGGTACAGCGCGCTCAGCTCACGGGTCAGCACGCCCATCGACCAGCCATCGGCGACGATATGGTGCAGTGTCAGCAGCAGTACATGATGCTGTGGCGCCACCTGCAGCAGGCGAGCGCGAAGCGGCAATGCCTCGCCGAGCGCGAACGGCCGTGCAGCTTCTTCACGCACCAGCGCACGCAGGCGCTGTTCATCGGCCCCCGGCACCTGCTCGCGCTGCACCACCAGGCGCTGCGCCGACAGCCGCACCCGCGGCTCGCCATCGACCTCGAAGAACTCGCTGCGCAGCGCCTCGTGACGCTCGACCAGTGCCACCAGGGCCTGCGCCAAGGCGTCGGCATCCAGCTCGCCGCACAGCTCCAGTGCCAGGGGAATGTTGTAGGCCTGGCTGGCTCCGTTCATCTGTGCCAGGAACCACAGGCGCTGCTGGGCGAACGACAACGGCAGCGCCTGCTCGCGTGCCACCGCCAGCACCGGCGGCAGCTCACTGCGCGCAGCCCCCGCCACTACCTCGGCCATCGCCGCCAGCTCGGCCTGGGCGAACAGTGTCCCCAGCGTGAGCTCCACACCGAGTCGCTGACGAACCTGGGCAACCAGGCGCATGGCCAGCAACGAGTGACCGCCCAGCTCGAAGAAGTGGTCATGCCGCCCGACCCGCTCGACCTGCAGCAACCCCTGCCAGATCTGCGCCAGGGTCTGCTCCAGCTCGCCCTGGGGCGCCTCGAAGCGACGCTCGAACAGGTCGGCGCGGGTGGGTGCCGGCAGCGCCCTGCGATCGAGCTTGCCGTTGGCCGTCAGCGGCAGCGACTCGAGCCGCACGAAGGCCACCGGCACCATGTAATCGGGCAAGTGCGCCTGCAGCTGTGTACGCAGTTGTGCAGGCGCGGCCACCTCGACGCTGTCCTGGCCAGTGAAGTAGGCCACCAGCCGCGGCTGCCCCGGCTGGTCCTCGCGGGCCAGCACCACGGCTTCATTGATGCCTGGCAGGGCTGCCAGGCGGCTTTCGATCTCACCCAGCTCGATGCGCACGCCACGGATCTTCACCTGGTCGTCGTTGCGCCCGAGGTAGTCCAGGGTGCCGTCATCCAGCCAGCGCACCAGGTCGCCAGTACGGTACATGCGGGCGCCCGGTTGCGCGCTGAACGGGTCATCGAGAAAACGCTCGGCCGTCATCTGCGCGCGGTTCAGGTAACCCCGGGCAACCCCGGCGCCACCAATGTACAGCTCGCCGGCCACCCCCTGCGCCACCGGCTGGTGGTGCGCATCGAGCACGTAGAGCCGGGCGTTATCGACCGGTGCGCCGATGTGCAGCACGCCGCCAGGCACCATCGCCCCGGAGCTTGCGACCACCGTGGCTTCGGTGGGCCCGTAATTGTTGATCACGGCAAATCCGGGGTGACGGGTGAACTGCCGCAGGCGGTCACCACCGATCAGCAGGGTGCGCAGGGTCGGGTGATCGATCTGGTGGCTGAAGGCGTATTCGGCCACCGGCGTCGGCAGGAAACTGACATCCAGCGGGCAGCCGCGCCACCAGGCGAGCAAGGCGTCGATGTCCTCGCCCTGTTCGCTTGGCGGCGCGATATGCAGGGTCGCGCCGGCGCACAGGGCCGGCCAGACTTCCCAGGCCATGGCATCGAAGCCGAAGCCGGCCAGGCTCGAGGTGTGGCGCCCCTGGCACAGGTCGAAGGCGCGGCAATGCCAGTCGATCAGGTTGTTGAGGGTCCGATGTTCGACCATCACGCCCTTGGGCAGACCGGTGGAACCGGAGGTGTAGATCACGTAGGCAAGGTTGCTAACAGCCAGGCCATTGACCTGCGGGGCGTGCTCGCTCGACGGCCAGTCCGCGCGGTCGAGTTCGACCACCGGTGCCGGGCATTGGCCCAGGCGTGCGCGCAGATCGTGCTGGGTCAGCACCACCCTCGGGGCGCTGTCATCGAGCAGGTAGGCGATACGCTCGTCGGGATGCGCGGGGTCGATCGGCACGTAACCCGCGCCGGCCTTGAGGATCGCCACCAGGCCGACCAGGGTGTCCAGACCTCGCCGGGCCAGAATCGCCACGCGGTCTTCAGTCTGCACACCGAGCATGACCAGGCGTTGAGCCAGTGCATTGGCACGCAGTTCCAGCTCACCGTAGCTCAGCGCGATGCCTGCGCAGGTGGCGGCTACGGCATCGGGCTGCTGGCGGGCCTGGAGCTGGATGCGCTGGTGCACCGTGAGCACGGTTTCGGTGTCACCCGGGCGGTCATTGAAGGTCTCGAGCACTCGAACGCGCTCGACAGCGGGCAGCATGGCCAGCCGATCGACATTCAGCCCTGGGTTCTGTGCCAGGGCCTGTACCAGGCTTTCGAGGGTTTTCTCGAGATAGGCGCAGACCCGCTGTTTCGGCACCTCGGCCGCTGCCAGCAAGGTCAGGCGCAGGGCATCGCCCAGGTCGTCGACACTCAGGGTCAGCGGATAGTTGGTGCGCTCTTCGCTGGTCAGTACGTCGATGCCCTCCCACGCCGCACGGGCCTGGCCATCGGCAACCGGCGCACTGTGCCGGTAGTTGAGCAAGGCGTTGAACAATGGCGTCGGCGCGGCCACGCCGCTGCAACGCTGGGCCAGGGCCAGCGGCGCGTGCTCGTGGCGCATCAGGGTGGTCAGGCGCTGGTGAGTGGCCTTGACTGCCGTGATCAGGTCCAGGCCAGCCAGGTCCACCCGCAGTGGCAAGGTATTGATGAAAATGCCCAGTGCACGGTCGTTGGCCTCCGCGCCCATCAGGCGGCCCATCAAAACCGTGCCGAACACCACCTGCTCGCGCCCGGTCAGGCCACCCAGCACCCGCGCCCAGGCCAGGTGGAACAGGCTTGCCAGGCTCACGCCCAGCGCCCGTGCCTGGCTGCGCAGGCCGTCGCACAGGGCCGGCGCCAGGCTCAGGCTTTCTTCGTGCGGCGCGCTGCCGTCACCCTGCACGTCCTGCAGGCCGTAGGCCAGCGTCGGCTCGACGATATCCCCCAGTTGCTCGCGGAAAAACGCCTCGTGCTGCGCCTGGCTGACGCCCAGCAGGGCCTGGCCGACGTAATTGCGAAACGGTACTGCCGCGCCCAACAGGTGGCCATCGCCGCGTAACACGGCCTGCATTTCGTGACGCACCACCTCGAGGGCGCTGTGGTCCATGGCGATATGGTGGAACTGCAGCGTGGCCTGCACGCGACCGTCGCTGGCCGCAGGCTCGCAGTGCAGGCGGATCAGCGGTGCCTGGCCGAGGTCGATACGCTCGTCCAGGGGCAGGCCGCGGGACACCTGCAGCCGGGCCTCGCGCC
Organism: Pseudomonas sp. S44; assembly: GCF_016624805.1. Lineage (NCBI taxonomy): Bacteria > Pseudomonadati > Pseudomonadota > Gammaproteobacteria > Pseudomonadales > Pseudomonadaceae > Pseudomonas > Pseudomonas sp. S44. The sequence continues at coordinate 138,339 of NZ_JACVTY010000001.1, read as the reverse complement.
AGACCACCTGCAGCGGCGACTCGAGCCCCTGCCAGTGCACCGAGGTGCGCAGGATATCGTGGCGGTCGATCACCGCCTGCAGCGCCTCGACGAACGCCTGCAGATGGGCCTGGCTGGCAAAGGCGAAGCGCGACTGCATCACGTAAGGGTCGCTGCCCTCTGCGCTGGCGTGATGATAGAGAATGCCCTGCTGCAGGGGCGCCAGCGGGTAGATGTCCTGCACGTTGGCATGGCCGCCGGGAATCTGCCCGACCAGCGCATCGATGGCCGCCTGGTCGAGCTCGACCAGGTTGAGCAGTGCCGGGGTGATCCGCGTGCAGTCGGCCGGGATGGCGTTGGCCGGAGCGCCGACATTGCCGGCCCTGGCCACGTACTCACCGCGCTCGAGCAGCGCGATCAGCGCCGGTTTGTGTTCACGCAGGCGCGCCACCAGGCTCGCATCGGTCAGCGCCTGGCGGTTGCCCTGGACCACCAGCTGGCCATCCTTGAGCGCCAGCTGGATATCGTTGGCTGACAATGTCGCCAGTAGGTCGTTGATGCTCACAGGACGATCTCCATTCTGTCTGTGATGGCGGCATAGCCTGCCAAGGTCGGTTGTTCGAACAGCGCGCGCACATCGGCCTCCAGGCCCTCCTGGCGCAGGCGGGCGGTCAGGGTCACCGCCAGCAGCGAGTGGCCACCCAGTTCGAAGAAGTTGTCGTGCCGCCCTACTCGCTCCACACCCAATAGCTCACCCCAGAGCGCGGCCAGCAACTGCTCGGTGTCGCCCTGTGGCGCCTCGTAGGGGCGCGCATCGGCCACGGTGGCTGCCGGCAGCGCCTTGCGGTCGAGCTTGCCGTTGGGACTCAGTGGCAAGGCGTCCAGGTGCATGAACAGCGCCGGAACCATGAATTCCGGCAGTTGCGCCGACAACTGCTGGCGAAGGCCCTCGACGGGCTGCACGGCACCGGTGTAATAGGCGACCAGGCGCTGATCCACCGCCAGCACTACCGCCTCCTTGATCCCTGCAATGCGGGTCAGGCAGGACTGGATCTCGCCCAGCTCGATGCGCAGGCCGCGGATCTTCACCTGGTCGTCGTTGCGCCCCAGGTACTCCAGGGTGCCGTCGGCCAGGTGCCGGGCCAGGTCCCCGGTGCGGTACAGGCGTGCGCCAGGGCGGGTGCTGAACGGGTCTTTGATGAAGCGCTCGGCACTCAGTTGCTCGCGGTTCAGATAACCACGGGCAACCTGTACGCCGCCAATATATAGCTCACCGGCAACGCCCTGCGGCACTGGCTGGCCCTGGGCGTCGAGCACGTACAGCGTGGTGTTGGCGATCGGTTTGCCGATCGGGGTGTTGTCCGGGGTCTGCTCCAGTGGCTCGGCGCAGTGCCAGGCACTGACGTCAACTGCCGCTTCGGTCGGGCCGTACAGGTTGTGCAACTCGACGCCCGGCAACTGCACCTTGAACCGCCGCACCAGGCTGCCGGGCAGCGCTTCGCCGCTGCACAGCACGCGCTTGAGGCGTGCGACCTGCTGGTCGCCGTGGGCGAGGAAGACATCGAGCATCGACGGCACGAAGTGCAGGGTCGTGATGCCACGCTCGGCGATGACGTCGGCCAGGTACTGCGGATCGCGATGGCCGCCCGGGCACGCCATCACCAGTTGTGCGCCGGTCTGCAGCGGCCAGAAGAACTCCCACACCGACACGTCGAAGCTGAACGGGGTTTTCTGCAGCACTACGTCATCAGCGCCCAGGCCATAGGCGTCCTGGGTCCAGAGCAGGCGGTTGACCACCCCGGCGTGCTCGTTCATCACGCCTTTGGGCAGGCCGGTGGAGCCGGAGGTGTAGATCACGTAGGCCAGGTGTTGCGGCGTAAGGCCCGCAACCTGGGGGTTGTCGCTGGAAAGCGCTTGCCACACCGGCACATCCAGATCGACCTGCGGCACCTCGAACGCCGCCAGCATCTCACGAGTCGCCGCATGCCCCAGCACCACCACTGGCGCGCTGTCGGTGAGCATATGACGGATACGATCGGCCGGATAATCCGGATCGACCGGCACGTAGGCGCCGCCCGCCTTGAGGATCGCCAGCAAGCCGATGACCATCGCCGGGCTGCGCTCGACGCAGATCGCCACGCGATCGTCCGGCTGCACCCCGAGTGCAATCAAGTGATGGGCCAGACGGTTGGCCTCGGCGTTCAACGTGCGGTAGCTCAGTTGGTGTTGCTCGGCGATCAGAGCGATGCGGTCAGGCGTGCGCTCGACCTGGGCTTCGATCATCCCGTGCACCGTCTGCTCCAGGTCGTAGCCTACGGCCGTGTCGTTGAAGCCAACCAGCAGGCGCTGGCGCTCTTCGTGCTCCAGCACCGGCAGTTGGTTCAGCGCCAGGTCGGGCTGACGCTCGAGGGCATCCACCAGGCCCGTCAGCACCTGCTGCAGTTGCCCGCAGACCCGCTCGGCCCCTACCGCAGGCAGTACCTGCACGGTCAGGCGCAGGCCATCGCCCAGGTCATCCACGTTCAGGCTCAAGGGGTAGTTGGTGCGTTCTTCGCTGGCCAGTGTCTCGATACCCTGCCAGGCCTGACGCTGGATTTCGGTCTGCGCAGCGCCGGCGCTGTGCCGGTAGTTGAGCATGGCGCTGAACAGCGGCATGGGTGCGACCACGCCACTGCAACGCTGGGCCAGGGCCAGCGAGGCATGCTCGTGGGTCAGCAGCGCGCTCAGCCGTGCGTGGGTGGCACGCACGCCTTCACGTACGCCGAGCCCCGCCAGGTCAACGCGCAGTGGCAAGGTGTTGATGAACATGCCCAGGCCGTGCCCGCTGCCTGCACCACCTTGCATGCGTCCCAGCAGCACCGTGCCGAACACCACGTTGTCGCGACCACTGGCACTGCCCAGCAGACGTGCCCACGCCAGGTGCAGCAGGCTGGCAGTGCTCACGCCGAGCTGGCGTGCCTGGCTGCGCAGGCGCTGGTTCAGGTCAGGGTCCAGATGCACCTGGGCCTGCTCGATACGGCGCACGTCACCCTGTGTGTCACGCAGGCCGAACGGCAGGGTTGGCTCGTCGATATCGGCCAGTTGTTCACGGAAGAAGGCCTCGTGCTCGGCCTCGCTGACACCGAGGCGCGCCTGGGCCACGTAGTTGCGGTACGGCACGGCCGGCTCGCTCGGCGCGGGCAGCCCGTGGAGATAACCGAGCATCTCTGCGCGCACCACCTCAAGCGCCGTGTGGTCGAGCACCAGGTGATGGAACTGCAAGGTCGCCTCGATGCGCTCCCCTGCACGGCGATAGAGCAGGCGCACCAGCGGCGCCTGATTCAGCGCCAGGGTGTCGAACCGCTGCGCAGGCTCGTTGGCGATGTCGATCACCGGCAGTTGGGCATGGCGCCAGACCACCTGCAACGGCTGCGCCAGCCCTTCCCACAGCACTGCGGTGCGCAGGATATCGTGACGGGCGATGACGCTTTCCAGCGCGCCGGCAAACGCCTGCAGTCGCGCCGGGCTGTCGAATACCAGCTGCGATTGCAGCAGGTACGGGTCGGCTCCGGCGGCGCTCAGGTGATGGTAGAGAATGCCTTCCTGCAGCGGCGCGAGGGGGTAGATGTCCTGCACATTGGCCGCGCCGCCGGGTACGCTTGCCACCACACGGTCGATGGCGGCCTGGTCCAGTTCGATCAGGCTGAGCAGGTCGGGGGTGATACGGGTACAGCCGGGTGCAATGCGATTGGCCGGCACCTGTACCTGACGGCCCTGGCCAAGCGCTGCGGCCAGCGCCGCCACGCTCGGTTGGCTGAACAGCAAGCGCACATCGGCCTCCAGGCCTTGCTGGCGCAGGCGCTCGATCAGGCTGACCGCGAGCAGCGAATGCCCACCCAGTTCAAAGAAGTTGTCATGCCGCCCTACCCGCTCCAGGCCCAGCAGCTCGGCCCAGACCTGCGCCATGACCTGCTCGGTCTCGCCCTGCGGTGCTACATAGGCCGCCACCGGCAGATCGGCCGGATCCGGGTCTGGCAGCGCCCTGCGGTCGAGCTTGCCGTGACTGGTCAGCGGCAAGGCCTCCAAGCGGATGAACGCCAACGGCACCAGGTGGCCCGGCAGGCTGGCCTGCAAGGCCTGGCGCAAGCCATCGACCGGCGCGTTCGCGGTGTACCAGGCCAGCAGCCGATCGCCGCGTACCAGTACCACGGCGTCACGCACGCCAGGCTGGGCAGCCACGGCCGCTTCGATCTCGCCAAGTTCGACACGTACGCCACGTATCTTTACCTGGTCGTCGTTACGCCCGAGGTAGTCGAGGGTGCCATCGGCGTTCCAGCGCACCAGGTCGCCACTGCGGTACATCCGCGCCTCAGCCCGCGCGCTGAATGGATCGGCGACGAAACGTTGCTCGGTCAGTTCGGGCCGGTTCAGGTAGCCGCGGGCAACCCCGTCACCACCGATGTACAGCTCGCCCGCCGCGCCGACCGGGACCGGCTGGCGGCGTTCGTCGAGCACATAGACCTGGGTATTGGCGATGGCGGTGCCGATGTGCAGTGCGCCACCGACCTGCACCTGACCCGAGGTGGCGACCACGGTTGTTTCGGTCGGGCCGTAGTTATTGATCACGGCAAAGCCTGGATCACGCTCGAACTGGCGCAGACGGTCACCGCCGATCAGCAGCGTCCGAAGGCTGGCGTGCTGACGCTCGCGGCGCAGGGCCTGCTCGGCTACCGGGGTTGGCAGGAAGCTGACCTGCAGCGGTTGCTGCAACCACCAGTCGAGCAAGGCATCGACCTGTTCGTTGGGAAGGGTTGCGGGCGGCAGGTGCACCACGGCGCCGGCGCACAAGGCCGGCCAGACTTCCCAGGCCATGGCGTCGAAACCGAAGCCGGCCACGCTGGAGGTGTGGCTACCGGCGCGCACGGCAAAGGCCTCGCAGTGCCAGTGCACCAGGTTGGCCAGGGTACGGTGCTCGACCATCACGCCCTTGGGCTGGCCGGTGGAGCCGGAGGTGTAGACCACATAGGCAAGCGCATCCGCAGCCAGGCCCGGCACCTGCGGGTCATGCTCGGCAGCGGACTGCCAGTCGCCACGGTCCAGGTCCAGGCGTGCGACGTGTGGCGGCAAGCCGTGCTGGTGCGTGTCGGCGAGCACCAGTGCCGGGGCGCTGTCCTCGAGCAGATAGGCAATACGCTCGGCAGGGTAACCAGGGTCGACGGGCACATAGGCGGCGCCGGCCTTGAGCACCGCCAGCAGTGCCACCAGGCGCTGCGGCGTGCGCGGCAGGCACAAGGCAACCCGGGCGCCAGGCCGCACGCCCAGGCCGATCAGGTGGTGGGCCAGGCGGTTGGCGGCACGATTGAGCTCGCCATAGCTGAGCCCTTCTTCGCCTTGCACCACCGCTTGAGCCTGGGGTGAGCGAGCCGCGCAGGCCTCGACCAGCGCATGCACGGTCTGGCCCTGCGGATAATCACGGGCAGGAGGGTTGAAATCGACCAGCAGGCGGCGACGTTCATCGGCGCCCAGCACCGACAGGTCATCCAGCCGCGTGCCCGGCGCCTGCTCCAGCGCCTCGACCAGTCGCGCGATGCTGTTGGCCATCCACTGCGCGACACGCTCGGCGCCGATGTCCGCGACAGCCAGCACGCTCAGGGTGAATCCCTCGCCCAGGTCATCGACGCTCAAGGTCAGCGGATAGTTGCTGCGCTCCTCGCCGCCCAGAAGGCGAACGCCCTGCCAGATACCCTCGCCATCGCGTGGCGCATCGGCAGCGCTGTGGCGGTAGTTGAGCAAGGCGCTGAACAGCGGTTGCCCGGCCGGTACGCCACTGCAACGCTGGGCCATGGCCAGCGACGCATGCTCATGGCCCAGCAATGCAGACAAACGGGCATGGGTGGCACGCACCGCTTCGGCCACCGCCACCTGGGTGTCGACCCGCAGCGGCAAGGTGTTGATGAACACGCCCAGTGCCCGGTCGGCACCCTCGCCGCCTTGCAGGCGGCCCATCAGCACCGTGCCGAAGACCACCTCGCTGCGATTGGCCAGCACGCCGAGCAGGCGCGCCCAGGCCAGGTGCATCAGGCTCGCGGCGCTCACGCCCAGGGTACGCGCCTGGTCGCGCAGGCGTCGGGCGAGCGCGCCATCGAGGGCCTGGTGCGCCTCGGCGATACCGTGGCCTTCGCCCTGCACATCCTGCTGGGCAAATGGCAGGGTCGGCTCGTCGATATCACCGAGCATGTCGCGGAAGAACGCCTCGGCGCCCGCCGCATCGCTGCCCAGGCGCGCCTGGGCCACGTAGTTGCGGTACGGCACCGGCGCATTCAGCTTGGCTACATCGCCGAACAGCAGGGAGTGCATTTCGGCGCCAACCACGTCCATCGCAGTGTGGTCGAGGGCCAGATGGTGGAACAACAGGATTGCCACGACCTGGCTGTTGCGCAGGTCCTGGCTGTAGACCAGGCGCATCAACGGTGCCTGGGACAGGTCGATCCGATGCTGACGGGCGTCAAAGCGCGCCTGCAATTGGTCGATGACCTCGCCTTCGCCCTCCAGCTCGACCGGCACCACGGCCAGCTTCGCCTGGCGCCACACCACCTGCACCGGCTGCGCCAGGCCTTCCCAGATCAGTGAGGTGCGCAGGATGTCGTGCCGGTCAATGACCTGCTGCAAGGCATCAGCCCAGGTCTGCAGGCGCTCGAGGGTATCGAAGGCCAGGCGTGACTGCAGCAGGTAGGGGTCGCCGTGGCCGGCACTCAGGTGGTGGTAGAGAATGCCTTCCTGCAACGGGGCAAGGGGGTAGATTTCCTGCACATTGGCAGCCCCGCCCGGTACCGTGGCGACGATGCGCTCGATGGTGGCCTGGTCCAGCTCGATCAGGCTGAGCATTTCGGGGGTGATCTGCGAGGCGCCGGCCGGTACGCGGTTATCCGGCACCCGCACCTCGCGCCCGCTCCCCACCGCAGCGGCCAGCGCGGCGAGGGTCGGCTGGGCGAACAGCACGCGCACATCGGCGGCCAGGCCGACCTTGCGCATGCGCTCGATCAGGCTGACGGCCAGCAGCGAATGGCCACCCAGCTCGAAGAAGTGATCGTGCCGGCCAACACGCTCGACCTTGAGCACATCGGCCCAGATCGCCGCCAGCGCGATCTCCACCTCGCCCTCAGGCGCGGCGAAGGCACGACTCACCACCGCGGTCTGGCCCGGTTGCGGCAACGCCTGACGATCCAGCTTGCCGTTGGCGGTCAACGGCCACTGGCCAACATGGACATAGGCCGACGGCAGCATGTAGTCGGGCAACTGACCTTGCAATTGCGCATGCAGCTCGGTGATCGGCGGGACGCGGCCTTCAGTGCTGAACCAGGCCACCAGGCGCTTGTCGCCCGGGCCTTCTTCACGCACCAGCACCACGGCTTCCTGTACCCCGGCGCACGCTGCGAGACGCGCTTCGATTTCACCCAGCTCGATACGGAAGCCGCGCAGCTTGACCTGCTGGTCGTTACGGCCCAGGTAACGCAAGGTGCCATCAGCCAGCCAACTGACCAGGTCGCCGCTGCGGTACAGGCGTGCCCCCGGCGTCTCGCTGAACGGATCCTCGAAGAAGCGCTCGGCGGTCAAGGCGGGCTGATTCAGGTAACCCAGTGCCACCCCATCTCCGCCGATATACAGCTCACCGACGGCACCGATCGGCACTGGCTGGCGCCGGGCATCGAGCACATAGCAAAGGCTGTTGCCGATCGGCCGGCCAATCGGGATCGCCCCCTCGCCCACTGCGAGGATTTCATGGGTGGTACTGAAGGTCGTGGCTTCGGTCGGGCCATAACCGTTGAGCAAGTGCGCCGGAGCGCCCTCGCGCAGTACACGGGCAATCACCTGGGGGTCGAGCACATCCCCGCCCACCATCAGGTAGCGCAGCGACCGGAACACCGGCAGCAGGTGCGCGGCGTACTGGTGGAACAACCCGGCGGTCAGCCACAGCACCGTGACTTGATGCTCCAGCAATGCCTGGCCCAGGGCCTCGTGCGACAGCACCTGATGCTGATCGATCACCACCACGCGCCCGCCGTTGAGCAGCGGCGCCCAGACCTCCAGGGTGCTGGCGTCGAATGCCGGGTTGGAAGCAAAGGCTACGCGGTCATCGCCTTGCAGGTCGGCGAAGCCGTTGTTGATGACCAGCCGCACGATCGAGCGATGGGCCACCAGCACACCCTTGGGCAGGCCGGTAGAGCCGGAGGTGTACATGATGTAGGCCGCAGCCCGCGCATCCACGGCAATGTCCAGGCCATGGGCGGGATAGGCTGCGAGCTCCAGCGTATCCAGCTCTACCCGGCGCGCTGCGCCGACCTGCGGCTGATCGGCCTGGGTCAGCAACAGCGTGGCGCGGCTGTCTTCGAGCATGAACGCCTGACGCTCGGCGGGCGCATTGGCATCCAGTGGCACATAGACCGCGCCGCACTTGATCACGGCCAACTGGCTGGCCAGCAGGTCGAAGGAGCGCGGCAGCAGCAGCGCCACACAATGCCCCGGGCGCACGCCCAGTTCCAGCAGGTGACGAGCCAGCCGGTTGGCGTGCTGATCGAGCTCGCCGTAACGCCACTGGCGCTGACCGTGCACCACGGCAACCGCGTCCGGGGTCTGGGCGGCGTGCGCCTCGAACAAGCTCTGCACCGAATGTTCGCGTGGGTAGGCGCGGCCGGTGGCGTTGAATCCGTGCAGCACCTGCTCGCGCGCCTCGGGCGACAGGCAGGACACCGCATGCAGGGGTGTTTCCGGAACAGTCTCCAGGGCATCGGCCAAGTTCGCCAGGGCGCTGCCGAGCAAGGTGCACACCTGAGCGCCATCGACCTGTGGCACAGCCTGCACGGTCAGTTCCAGGCCCTGCCCCAGATCGTCGACGTTGACCACCAGCGGATAGTTGCTGCGCTCACGCGAGGCCAACAGTTCGATACCCGACCAACCCAGGCCGTCCCCTGCGCCTTTGGCGCTGCTGTGGCGGAAGTTGAGCAAACTGGTGAACAGCGCCTGGGACGCCGGCACACCGCTGCAACGCTGGGCCTGCGCCAGCGATGCCTGCTCGTGACCGAGCAGGCGTGCCAGGCGCTGATGGGTGCGGCGCACACCCTCGGCGGCGCCAACGGCATCGACACTGACCCGCAGCGGCAAGGTGTTGATGAACATGCCCAGCGCCCGATCTGCCCCGGCGCCACCCTGCAGGCGTCCCAGCAGCACAGTACCGAACACCACCTCGCTGCGCCCGCTCAGTTGCGCCAATACCTGCCCCCAGGCCTGGTGCACCAGGCTGGCGACGCTCACCCCCAGCGCGCGGGCCTGCACGCGCAGGCGCCCTGCCAGTGTGCCGTCCAGCGCCTGGTGGCGGTCGATCACCTCCACGCCATTGCCCTGCACATCGCGCAGGCCGAAGACCTCGGTCGGCTCGTCGATATCTACCAGCATCTCGCGGAACATCGCTTCATCGGCCGCGGGATCGGCATCCAGTCGCGCACGCGCCACATAGTTGCGGTACGGCACGCTGTCGATGTGCACTGGCTGGCCCTGCAGTGCAGCACCCACCTCGGCCACCAGCCGTTCGACGGCGGTATGGTCGAGCAGGATATGGTGCAGCAACAAGGTCGCCTCCAGGCGCTCACCCTGGGCATGGCGCACCAGTTGCAGCAACGGCGCGCACGTGAGGTCCAGGCGCTGCAGGTCGGCGTGCTCTGTCACGCGCAGCTGCGCGTGGCGATGCACCACCTGCACCGCTTCCTGCAGCCCCTCCCAGTGCAGGCTGGTGCGCAGGATATCGTGGCGGGCGATCACCGTATCCAGCGCCTTGACGAAGCCTTGCAGCTCCACTTCACCGGCAAAGGCGAAGCGTGCCCGCAGCACGTAAGGGTCGGCCCCGGAACTGGCCAGGTGGTGGTAGAGGATGCCCTGCTGCAGTGGTGCCAGGCCGTAGATGTCCTGGACATTGGCGGTACCGCCCGGGATACCGGCGGTCAATGCGTCGATCTCGTCCTGGCTGAGGTTGGCCAGTGGCAGCATCTGCGGTTCGATGCGCGGGCAGTTCGCCGGAATGCGATTGATCGGCACCTGCGCCGGTAGATCGGCGCTCACCGCAGCCGCCAGTGCCGACAAGGTCGGTTGGCCGAACAGCACGCGCACATCGGCTGCCAGTTCCTGCTGGCGCATGCGCTCCACCAGCTTGACCGCCAGCAGCGAGTGGCCGCCCAGCTCGAAGAAGTTGTCGTGCCGACCGACCTGCTCCAGGCCCAGCAACTGTTGCCAGATGGCCGCGATGCGTTGCTCCACCTCGCCGTGCGGCGCTTCGAAGGCGCGACGGGCAAAGGCCTCGCCATCGGGCTCGGGCAAGGCCTTGCGGTCGAGCTTGCCATTGGCGGTCAGCGGGAAGCTCTCCAGGCGCACGAAGGCCGCCGGTACCATGTACTCGGCCAAGTGGCACAGCAGGCTGTCACGCAGTGCCGCCGCATCGGGCTCGGCGCCTGCCGCGGCCAGCCAGTAGGCGACCAGGCGCTGCTCGCCGGCGCTGTCGCGACGCGCCATGACCACGGCCTCGCGCACACCTTCACAGGCCGCCAGGCGTGCCTCGATCTCGCCCAGCTCGATGCGAAAACCGCGGATCTTCACCTGGTCGTCGTTGCGGCCCAGGTAATCCAGGCTGCCATCGGCGGCCCAGCGCGCCAGGTCGCCGGTCTTGTACAGACGCCCGCCAGGGTTGAACGGGTCGGCGATAAAGCGCTCGGCACTGAGCGCCTCGCGATTCAGATAGCCGCGAGCGACACCGGCACCTCCCACGTACAGCTCGCCGGTGACACCGGTCGGCACAGGCTGACGGCGGGGGTCGAGCACATACAGTTGCAAGTCGGGAATACGCGAACCGATGGGGCTTACCCCCACCAGTTGCGCATCGGCCGCCTGCAGCGGGCGGTAGGTGACGTGCACGGTAGTTTCGGTAATGCCGTACATGTTCACCAGGCGCGTGCCGGCATTGCCGATGCGTGCATACCAGGGCTTGAGCAGCCCGGGCTCCAACGCCTCACCGCCGAAGATCACCTGGCGCAGGGAATGCTGCAGTTCGCTGCGTTCCTGCGCCGCGATCAGTTGGCGGAAGGCGCTGGGAGTCTGGTTGAGGACGCTGACGCCGGTGCGGCAAAGCAAGGCGTAGCACTCGTCCGGCGAACGACTGATGCGTTGCGGCACGATCAGCAACTGGCCACCGAAGGCCAGCGCTCCCCAGATTTCCCAGACCGAGAAATCGAAGGCGAAGGAGTGGAACAGCGCCCAGGTGTCCTGGCGGTTGAAGGCGAACCAGTCGTGGGTCGCCGAGAACAGGCGCGAGACATTGCCATGCTCGACCATCACGCCCTTGGGCAGGCCGGTGGAGCCGGAGGTGTAGATCACATAGGCCAGGTGCGAAGGCAGCAGCCCGGCGAGCATCGGATTGCCGGTGGGCTGTAGCTGCAGCGACGGGTCGTCCAGGTCGATCACCGGCGCCGTCACCTCACCCAACAGCGCCAGGCTGTCCGCTTGGGTGAGGATGGCCCGCGGGGCGCTGTCGCTCAAGGTAAAGGCAATACGCTCGGCAGGATAGGCCGGGTCGATCGGCACATAGCCCGCACCGGCCTTGAGCACGCCCAACAGGCCGACCAGCATGCCCAGGCCACGCTCGACGCAGATCGCCACGCGGTCATCCGGGCCGATGCCCAGTGCGATCAGGCGGTGAGCGAGCTGGTTGGCACGCTGGTTGAGCTCGCCGTAGCTCAGGCTCTGCTGCTCGAAGATCAGCGCCGTATCCTGCGGACGCGCCTGGGCGTGGGCCTCGAAACGCTGGTGCAGCAACGGCGTCAGGGCGAATTCGAGCAAGGGGCGGTTCTGGCCATGGATCAGTTGCTCGCGCTCGTCGGCGGGCAGGATATCGATGCCGTTCAGCGGCGCGTCTGGATCGCTGTCCAGGGCCTCGACGATCTGCTCGAGCGCCCGCGCCAGGTAACCCGCGATACGCTGGGCGCCTAGCCCGCCAGCGACCAGGGCGGTGATGCGCAGGTCTTCGCCAAGGTCGTCGATATTGATCGTCAGCGGGTAGTTGGTGCGTTCTTCGGCGCCCAGCACCTGGATACCAGGGGCGATGTCGATGACTTCGGCAGCGTCGGCGGCATCGCTATGGCGATAGTTGAGGACGGTGTTGAACAGCGGCGCAGGCGCCGCCACCGCACTGCAGCGCTGGGCCAGTGCCAGCGGCGCCTGTTCATGGCCGAGCACGCCGGTCAGGCGCGTGTGAGTCGCCTGCAGCCCTTGGCGCACGCTGTGCTCGCCAACGTCAATGCGCAGCGGCAAGGTGTTGATGAACATGCCCAGCGCCTGTTCGCCGCCCTCGCCGGCCTCCATGCGCCCGAGCAGCACGGTGCCGAACACCACCGCCTCGCGCCCGGACAACTGGCCCAGGACCCGGGCCAGGCCCAGGTGAGCGATGGCCGCAGGGCTCACACCCAAGCGGCTTGCCTGGGCGCGCAGGCGCAGGCTCAGCCCACGCTCGAGGGTCAGGCGGGCGTCCCCCACCGTCTGATCCTCGACCTCGGCCACGCCGAAGGCCAGGGTAGGTTCGTCGATATCGGCCAGCATCGCGGTGAAGAACGCTTCATGCGCCGACACGTCCAGCGCCTGGCGCGCCTGCGCAAGGAGGTTACGAAACGGCACCGCCGGCCCAACCTGCTCGGCATTGCCAGCCAGCCAGGCGCCGATCTCGCGGCGCACGATGTCGAGTGCGGTGTGGTCCATCACCGTGTGGTGGAACAGCAACAGGGCGACGACCTCCTCGCCTGTGCCCCGGGCATGCACCAGACGCAGCAGCGGTGCCTGGCGCAGGTCGAGGCGATAGTGGCGGGTGTCGTGCAACCGGCGCAATTGCGCCAGCGGCTCGTCCTGGCCAGGCAGTTGCAGTGCTTCGCGCACCAGCAGTGCTTCGCGCCAGACCACTTGCACCGGCTCGTCCAGGCGCTCCCAGTACATCGAAGTACGCAGGATGTCGTGGCGCTGGATCACCCAGTCCAGCGCATCGGCGAAGGCATCCAGGTGTGCCTGGTCGGCAAAGCGCAGTTGTGCCTGCAAGAGATAGGGGTCGCCCGCATCGGCGGACAGGTGGTGGTAGAGCATGCCCTCCTGCAGCGGCGCCAGGGGATAGATGTCCTGTACGTTTGCAGCGCCGCCGGGAATGCTGGCGACAATGCGGTCGATGGCCTGCTGGTCCAGGTCCACCAGCGGCAGCATCTGCGGGGTGATCTTGAACGCCGGGCTCAGCCAGTCGTCGTTCTGCCGGGCGAGCATCTCCAGCAACGCCGGCTTGTGTGCGGCCAATGCGTCCCACAGGGCGTCATCCAGAGCATCGTCGTCACCATGGACGACGAGGTCCTGCTCGTCACGCTGAAGTCGGATCGCACGGGTGGAGAGCACAGCCATCAGTTCGCTGAAGCGCATGGGTAAGCATCCTGCTTTTGCCAGTCGGAAATGGCGCCACGCTAAAGGATCGGGGGTACGAGGGGTGACAGGGTAAGGGGGGACAAAGCGCGGGCCGCTGAAAAAGGAATAAGAATATGAATTCTTATTTCTTTTATGCGTTTGAAACTTCCTCTATAACGTTTCGAACTGTACAGCAGCCAACACTGGCCAACTGTTTGCAGCGCAACACCCGATCAACACCCCGCTGCTCTGGCAACACGGCCGTTGTCGCAGAAATCGCGGCAACTCGTTGATTCAAAAGGAATCGAAACTTCGGCACGACGATTGCTCAAGCAAAGTCCCCCGCTCACCCGAACAGGAGACTCGCCATGAGCACCCCCTTGAACGTCGTTGCCCTCTCCGGTGGTACTTCCCGCCCTTCGCGCACCCTGGCATTGACCGAAGCCATCCTCGCCGAACTTGGCCAGCATCTGCACATCCGGCCGCACCTCATCGAGCTGGGCGATATTGCCCGCCCACTGGGTGCGGCACTGTGGCGTAGCGAACTGCCCGACACCGTCGAGCAGCAACTGCAGCACATCGAACAGGCCGACCTGCTGGTGGTGACCACTCCGGTCTACCGGGGCAGCTTCCCGGGGCACTTCAAGCACCTGTTCGACCTGATCGGCCAGGACGCCCTGGTGGACACCCCGGTATTGCTGGCAGCCACCGGCGGCAGCGAGCGCCACGCGCTGGTGCTGGATCATCAGTTGCGCCCGTTGTTCAGTTTCCTGCAGGCACTGACCCTGCCCATCGGCGTCTATGCCAGCCAGGCCGAGCTGCAGGACTATCGCGTTTCCAGTGATGCTCTGGCTGCGCGCATCGGTCTGGCCGCCGAGCGTGCCGTACCGCTGTTCGCCCCTCACCATCAGCTGCGCAAGAGTGCCTGAGTGACCACCATGAATGCACCCGTGACACCCACCACGCGCCCGGCACTGGCCATTGCCCACGACCTGGCCGCCCAATTCGCCCTCACCGCTGTCGAACGCGACGAACGCGGCGGCACCCCCAAGGCCGAGCGTGATGCCCTGCGCGACAGCGGCCTGCTGTCACTGGCCATCCCCACGGCCTTCGGTGGCCAAGGGGCGACCTGGCGTGAAACCTTCGATGTGGTGCGTGAGTTCGCCCGGGTCGACAGCTCCATTGCTCACGTGTTCGGTTTCCACCACCTGATGCTGGCCACCGTGCGCCTGTTCTCACGCCCTGACCAATGGCAACCCTGGTTCGAACAGACTGCGCGCAAGCATTGGTTCTGGGGCAATGCCCTCAACCCGCTGGACACGCGCACCCAGGTCAAGCACTTCGAGGGGTGGTGCGAGTTTTCCGGCAAGAAAAGCTTCTGCTCCGGCGCCAGTGACTCGGAAATGCTCATCGCCTCGGCGGTGGACGAACGCGCCGGCGGCAAATTGCTGATCGCCGCAATCCCCAGTGGTCGTACCGGCATCAGCCTGCACGGTGACTGGGACAACATCGGTCAACGCCAGACCGACAGCGGCAGCGCCACCTTCGAACGGGTGCGGGTCGAGCACAACGAACTGCTGCTCGATCCCGGCCCGCTGAGCACGCCGTTCGCCGCCTTGCGTCCGCTGATCGCGCAACTGCACTTCGCCAACCTGTTCCTGGGTATCGCCGAAGGCGCCTTCGACGAAGCGCGCCAGTACACGCTGAAGGAAAGTCGCCCCTGGTTCCGCTCCAGCGCCAGTGAGAGCCGCGAAGACCCCTATGTGCTGCGCCACTATGGTGAGTTCTGGGTCGGCCTGGAAAGCGTGCGCCTGCTGATCCGCCGCGCCTGCGACCAGCTCGATGCGGCCTGGGCCCTTGAGCACAACCTGAGCGCCGAGGCGCGTGGCGACCTGGCCCTGGCCATCGGCACCGCCAAGGTTGCCGCAACGCGCCATGGGCTGGACATCTGCAACCGTCTGTTCGAAGTCACCGGCGCCCGCGCCACCCATGCCTCACTGCGCTTCGACCGGCACTGGCGCAACCTCAGGACCCAGACCCTGCACGACCCGGTGGACTATCGCATCCATGAACTGGGCGAGTGGGCGCTGAACGACAAACGCCCTGCCCCGTCCTTCTATTCCTAAAGGCACGTCCATGCAATTGCTGACCCTCCCCCCTTCACCGTCATTGGCTACCTCGATCAGGGCGACCGCACAGGTCTTCGAAGACCCCAGGTCGCAGGCGCTGCTCGCCCACCTGCAACAGGTCGCTCCCAGCGAGGCCAGCGTCCTGATCATTGGCGAGACCGGCACGGGCAAGGAGTTGGTCGCACGCCACATCCACAACCTCAGTGCCCGCCGCGACGGCCCGTTCGTTGCGGTCAACTGCGGCGCGTTTTCCGAGTCGCTGGTCGAGGCCGAACTGT
Organism: Pseudomonas sp. S44; assembly: GCF_016624805.1. NCBI lineage: Bacteria > Pseudomonadati > Pseudomonadota > Gammaproteobacteria > Pseudomonadales > Pseudomonadaceae > Pseudomonas > Pseudomonas sp. S44. Next base: position 122,507 of record NZ_JACVTY010000001.1, on the reverse strand, counting down.
TCGGCCATGAGAAAGGCGCCTTCACCGGCGCCCTTGCGTCCAAGGCCGGCTGGTTCGAGGAGGCGAACGGCGGCACGTTGTTCCTCGATGAAATCGGCGACCTGCCGCTGCCCATCCAGGTCAAGCTGCTGCGTGTGCTGCAGGAACGCGAAGTGGTACGCCTGGGGTCACGCAAGAGCATCCCGATCAATGTGCGCGTGCTGGCCGCCACCAACGTGCAACTTGAAAAGGCCATCAACGCCGGGCACTTTCGCGAAGACCTGTACTACCGCCTGAACGTCGTCACCCTCTCGCTGCACCCGCTGCGCGAGCGGCCGGGCGATATCCTGCCGCTGGCGCGCCACTTCATCCGCAGCTACAGCGAGCGCCTGGGCTACGGCCCGGTGGAACTGGCAGCCGACGCCCAGGCCAAGCTGGTGGCCTACAGCTGGCCGGGCAACATCCGCGAGCTGGAGAACGTGATTCATCACAGTCTGCTGACCTGCGGCGACGGCTTGATCCATGCCCGCGACTTGCGCCTGTCGAACCTGCGCCTGGAACGTCAGGACGATCTGCCTTCGCCGGCCTCTGCCAGCAAGGACGGCGGCATCGATGAACTGCTGCAGCAGGCGTTCAGCCGGCTGTACGAGGAGCAGCCGGGAGACCTGTACGAGAAGGTGGAGAATGCCTTGCTGCGCTCGGCCTATCACTTCTGCCATTACAACCAGGTGCATACCGCGCAGTTGCTGGGGCTGTCGCGCAACGTCACGCGCACGCGGCTGATCGCCATCGGTGAGCTGGTGGTGAACAAGCGCCGCGCACCGGAGCAGCCGTTGGACAACCGGATGGTGCGCCTGTCGATCTAAGCGCGTCATGGCCTGTGCCACCCACCCAGGCGCGCTTTTCGCGGGCAAAGCCGCTGCTGCACGTAAATCTCGCCCTATGCCATTCGTCCACCTGATACCCGAACCCTGCCCGGCGGCTCCTTCGCCCGCCAGGCGGTTGCGATCAGCCCTGCAACGAGATGGCAATGACCAAGACCCGTTCCCGCAAAGCCCTGTATATAGGCCTGCCTCTGGCCCTGGTGGCCGCCCTGGGCAGTGCCGCCGGCTATTTCTACTGGCAACGCCAGGATGCCGGCTACCCGCACAAGATCGTCGAACAGGCCAACGCACTGCATGAGCACATGCTCTCGTTCGACAGCCACATCACGGTGCCGCTGGACCTGGGCAGCACCGGCAACGAGATCGACAAGGACGGCCCGGGGCAGTTCGACCTGGTCAAGGCCAACCGCGGTCGTCTTTCCGGTGCGGCCCTCACAATCTTCGGTTGGCCGGAAATCTGGAACGGCCCGAACGCCCCGCACCGCCCTACCCCAGGCTTCGTCGACGAGGCGCGCCAGCAGCAGGAAGTGCGCTACAAGATCATCAGCGGCATGGTCCGCGACTTCCCCAACCAGGTCGGTATCGCCTATAACCCCGACGACTTCCGGCGCCTGAACGGCGAAGGCAAGTTCGCCATCTTCATCAGCATGCTCAACGCTTACCCGCTGGGCCATGACCTGTCGCAGCTCGACCTGTGGGCAGCACGCGGCATGCGCATGTTCGGCTTCAGCTACACCGGCAACAACGACTGGGCCGATTCCTCGCGCCCGCTGCCGTTCTTCAACGACACCGCCGACGCCCTGGGCGGCCTGTCGCCCTTGGGTGAACAGGCGGTCAAGCGCCTCAACGACCTGGGCGTGATCATCGATGTCTCGCAGATGTCGACCCTGGCACTGGAAGACGTCGTGCGCCTGAGCCGCGCGCCGATCGTGGCCTCGCATTCGGCGCCGCGGGCGCTGGTGGACATTCCGCGCAACCTCTCCGACAAGGAAATGCAGCTGATCAAGGACAGCGGCGGCGTGATCCAGGTGGTGGGCTTCGGCCAATACCTCAAGCCCCTGGGCAAGCCGGTGCTGGAAAAACTCGAGGCGCTGCGTGCGCGCTTCGACCTGCAACCCCTGCAGGGCCTGGCCAATGCCCTGATGCCGGGCGATGCGGTGATCGCCATCTGGCCTGAATCACGTTTCGGCGAGTACGCCAGCAGCCTGTACGGAATTCTTGAAGAAGAACCCAAGGCGACCCTCAAGCAGTACGCGGACGCCATCGACTACACGGTGAAGAAGGTGGGTATCGACCACGTCGGCCTCAGCTCGGACTTCAACGACGGCGGCGGCCTCGATGGCTGGAAGGATGTCAGCGAGATTCGCAACGTCACCGCCGAGCTGCTCAGCCGTGGCTACAGCGAAACCGATATCGCCAAGCTCTGGGCCGGCAACTTCCTGCGGGTCTGGGACCAGGTGCAAAAAGCCGGTCAACCTGTCGCCACCACCCAACACTGATCAAGGCCTGCCCGCATGAGCAACCGTCGTACCTTTCTCAAGCAGGCCGGCCTGGTCGCCGCGAGCCTGCCGCTGCTGCCTGGCGCCCTGGCTGCAACCTCGTCGCCAGCAACGCTCACCGGCACGGACAAATGGCGCAACCTGCGCACGCTGTTCCCGCTGGACCCGGACATCGCCCACTTCGCCAACTTCCTGGTCACCGCCCACCCGCGGCCGGTGCAGGAAGCGATCGACCGCCACCGCGCCGACCTCGACCGCAACCCCGCCGCCCTGATGGACTGGGAAAGCCAGTACGAATGGCAGCGCGAGGACGAAGTGCGTGACTGGGCTGCACGCTATCTGGAGGTCGGTCCGCGGCAGATCGCCCTGACCGGCAGCACCACCGAAGGCCTGGCCATGATCTATGGCGGCCTGCAGGTCGGCGCGAAGCAGGAGATCCTGACCACCGAGCACGAGCATTACTCCACCCACAAGACCCTGGCCTTCCGCACCCAGCGCGAGGGTACGCAGGTGCGCAAGATCCGCCTGTTCGACAACCCATGGGAAGTGTCCACCGACCAGGTGCTGACAACCCTGGAGCGCAATATCCGCCCAGAGACCCGCGTGCTGGGCATGACCTGGGTGCACTCGAGCAGCGGCGTCAAGCTGCCGGTCGGCGAGATCGGCGAACTGGTGCGCCGCCACAACCGCGACCGCAGTGAAGCCGAGCGCATCCTCTATGTGGTCGACGGCGTGCACGGCTTCGGCGTGGAGAACCAGCGCTTCGCCGACTTCAACTGCGACTACTTCATCGCCGGCACCCACAAGTGGATGTTCGGCCCGCGCGGCACCGGCATCATCTGCGCCGCCTCGACCGGCATGGATCACCTGACCCCCAGCGTCGCCACTTTCTCCCGCGATGAAGACTTCGCCACCATCATGACCCCCGGCGGCTACCACGCCTTCGAATACCGCTGGTCACTGGGCGAGGCGTTCAAGCTGCACCTGCAACTGGGCAAGGCCGATGTGCAGGCGCGCATCCACCAGCTCAATGCCCTGCTCAAGGAGCGCCTGCTCGAAGACCGCCGCATCGAACTGGTGACGCCGCGCAGCGCTCAGTTCTCGGCAGGCTTCACCTTCTTCCGCGTGCCCGGCAAGGACCCGGATGCCTTCGCCGCCAAGCTGATCGCGGGCAAGGTCATGTGCGATGCCGTGGAGCGCGACGTTGGCCCCGTCATCCGCCTGGCGCCAGGTTTGCTCAACGACGAACAGCAGATCGACCGGGTCATGCACCTGATTACCCAGCAACTTTGAACAAGGCATCTTCCATGAGCACACCTCTGCACCGCCTCACCCTGGCCGCCGTGCTGGCCGCCTGCAGCCTGCCGGCCCTGGCCGCGCAGCCGTCGGACAAGCCCGGCACAGTGTTCCGCGACTGCGCCAGGACCTGCCCGGAAATGGTCGTGCTGCCTGCCGGCACCTTCACCATGGGCACCCCGCCCGACGAGATGGGTCGCCAGGATGACGAAGGTCCGCAGCACCCTGTGACCTTCGCCAAGCCATTCGCCATCAGCCGCTTCCAGATCACCGCCGGTGAATGGGCCGACTACCAGAAGGCCACCGGCGTCGTCATCGCCGACGGCGACGACCGCCCCGGACGGCGCTGCACCAATAGCAAGCCCAGCTACCCGCAAGGCCCTCGCCAGCCGGCGGTGTGCATGAGCTACGACGACATCGAGCGCTATGTGGCCTGGCTGTCGAAGAAGACCGGCAAGCATTACGCCATGGTCAGCGAAGCCCAGCGCGAATACGCCGCACGCGGCGGCAGCACCGGCATGTTCCCGTTCGAGCCGGACGCCAACCTCGAGATCAGCAAGAACGCCAACGTCTACGGCCCCAAGGATGGCTACAGCTTCAGCTCGCCGGTCGGCAGCTTCCCGGCCAACGCCTTCGGCGTCTACGACATGCACGGCAATGTCTACGAATGGGTCGCCGACTGCTACCACGACAGCTATGTCGGCGCCCCCGCCGACGGCAGCGCGCGCACCGAGGCGGGCTGCACGCAGATCTCCATCCGTGGCAACGACTGGGGTGAAGCGCCGATCTTCTCGCGTTCGGGCAACCGCAACACCACGGTTCGCGACGACCGTGGCGACTGGCTTGGTTTTCGGGTAGTCCGCGAGCTCTGAGGCGCCACGCGGCGGTAAATTCTCCCACCCTCGGCTCGTTCCTATCGGTGTACTTGCGCAGGACTCGGGGCGCTCCACGCGGCGCCCCCACTCGACCATCCAAGGAACCGCAACCATGAGCCAGACCTCTTCGCCCGACAAAATCCACGACCTCATCGGCGTCGGCTTCGGCCCTTCCAACCTGGCACTGGCCATTGCCCTGGAAGAGCTCGCCGAAACCAACGGCCACGCCCTCGACGCGCTGTTCATCGACAAGCAGAGCGACTACCGCTGGCACGGCAATACCCTGGCTACCCAGAGCGAGCTGCAGATCTCCTTCCTCAAGGACCTGGTCTCGCTGCGCAACCCCACCAGCCCCTACAGCTTCGTCAATTATCTGCACCAGAAGCAGCGCCTGGCCGACTTCATCAACCTGGGCACCTTCTACCCTTGCCGCCTGGAGTACAACGACTACCTGCGCTGGGCCGCCGAACATTTCGCCACCCAGGCGGTGTATGGCGAGGAAGTGCTGCGCATCGAACCGGAACTGCGTGATGGCCGGGTCGATCACCTGCGCCTGGTCTCGCGTGACCAGCACGGCCAGGAGCACCAGCGCCGGGCCCGCTCGGTGGTGGTCGGAAGCGGCGGCACGCCCAAGGTTCCCGATGCCTTCCGCCCGTTCAAGAACGACCCGCGTGTGTTCCACCACTCCCAGTACCTGAGCGCCCTGCAGCAACTGCCGTGCAACAGCGGCAAGCCCATGCGCATCGCCGTGATCGGGTCGGGCCAGAGCGCCGCCGAGGCCTTCATCGACCTCAACGACAGCTACCCGTCGGTCAAGGTCGACATGATCCTGCGCGCCTCGGCACTCAAGCCTGCCGACGACAGCCCGTTCGTCAACGAAATCTTCGCCCCCGAGTACACAGACCTGGTGTTCAACCAGCCGCACGCCGAACGCGAGAAACTGATCGGCGAGTACCACAACACCAACTACTCGGTGGTCGACCTCGACCTGCTCGAACGCATCTACGGCATCCTGTACCGCCAGAAAGTCGCCCATCAGTACCGCCATGCCGTGCTGTGCCGACGCACCATCGAAACGGTGGTGGACACCGCAGAAGGCATCGAGCTGACCCTGCGCGACCTGGCCACCGACGTTCGCCAGACCCACCGCTACGACGCGGTGATCCTCGCCACCGGCTACGAGCGCCGCTCCCATCGCGAGCTGCTGGCTCCGCTGCAGCAGCACCTGAAAGACTTCGAGGTCGACCGCGACTACCGCGCCCTGGCCAGCCCCGAGTTCGGTGCCAGCGTCTACCTGCAAGGCTTCTGCGAAGCCTCGCATGGGCTCAGCGACACCCTGCTGTCGGTGCTGCCGTCACGTGCCGCAGAAATCGGTCAGTCGCTTTATCAGCATCTGGGCAAGCAGGCCAGCAACGCCCCCGCCGCGCTGCGCATGACCAGCGCCTGAAGACAGGAACCTTCCGATGAGCAAACAACCCCGTGGGGCCGTGCGTGAGCTGTTGACGCTGCTGCGGCCCTTCTGGCCGGTGGTCGCCCTGTCGATTGCCCTGGGCATGGTCGGTGGCCTGAGCGTCACCGCCCTGTTGGCCACCATCAACAACGGGCTGCACACCGAAGGCGGGCTGAGCCAGGGGCTGGTGCTGGGCTTCGTCGGGCTGTGTGCCCTGGCGTTGGTCAGCAGCATCCTCTCCGACATCGGCACCAACCAGGTGGGCCAGCACATCATCGCCAAGCTGCGCAAGGAGCTGGGCGAGAAGGTGCTGGCGGCACCGATCGAACAGATCGAGCGCTTTCGCAGCCACCGCCTGATCCCGGTTCTTACCCATGACGTGGACACCATCAGCGACTTCGCTTTCGCCTTCGCGCCACTGGCGATTTCGCTGACCGTCACCCTGGGCTGCCTGGGCTACCTGGCGATGCTGTCCTGGCCGATGTTCCTGATGATGCTGGCTGCGCTGGCCATTGGCATCGCCATCCAGTCGGTGGCGCAGTCCCGTGGTATTCGTGGGTTCATGGCGGCGCGCGATGCCGAAGACCAGTTGCAGAAGCACTACAGTGCAATCGCCGCCGGTGCCAAGGAGCTGCGGATCCACCGCCCGCGCCGCCAGCGCATGTTCCAGCACGGCATCAGCGACACGGCCGAACGGATCCGCGATCTGCAGACACGCTCGATCAACACCTTCGTGGTCGCCAAGAGCCTGGGCTCGATGCTGTTCTTCGTGGTCATCGGCCTGGCCCTGGTACTGCAATCGCTCTGGCCCAGTGCCGATGCCAGCGTCATGAGCGGCTTCGTGCTGGTGCTGCTGTACATGAAAGGGCCGCTGGAGCACCTGATCAGCACCCTGCCGATCATTGGCCGGGCGCGCATTGCCTTCCAGCGTATTGCCGAGCTGTCGGAGCGTTTCGCCACCCCGGAGCCTCACCTGTTGCTGGCCGACTCCGGTCAAGCCGCACCACAGGTGCACAGCCTGGAACTGAGCGATGTCGGCTTTGCCTTCCCGGCGGTCGGCGGTGCCCGCCCCTTCACCCTCGGGCCGGTCAACCTGAAGATTGCCCAAGGCGACATCGTGTTCATCGTCGGCGAGAACGGCTGCGGCAAGACCACTCTGATCAAGCTGCTGCTGGGGCTCTATGCTCCCCAGCAAGGCCAGATCAAGGTCAATGGCAAGGCCGTGGATGCCGAATCGCGGGACGATTACCGCCAACTGTTCACCACGGTCTTCGCCGACTACTACCTGTTCGATGACCTGGTGCAGGGCGACCAGGCGATTCCCGAGGATGCCAACCAGTACCTGGAGCGCCTGGAAATCGCCCACAAGGTCAAGGTCAGTGACGGCCAGTTCAGCACCACCGACCTGTCCACCGGGCAACGCAAGCGCCTGGCGCTGGTCAATGCCTGGATCGAACAACGCCCGGTGCTGGTCTTCGATGAATGGGCCGCCGACCAGGATCCGACCTTCCGTCGCATCTTCTATACCGAGCTGCTCCCGGACCTCAAGCGCCTGGGCAAGACCATCATCGTGATCTCCCACGATGACCGCTACTTCGACATGGCCGACCAGCTCGTGAGGCTGGAAGCCGGCAAGGTCGTCGAGGAGCTGACACCCGCCTGAAAAAAACAGAACCGGATTTTTCCGGTTCTGCTGTGTGTGTGCGTCTCACTAGATGTAATGCAAATCATTATCTACAACATAATCATAGAGTCTGCCAATGCACGTCTTCCCTAACCTTCGCCCGTTGTCAAAGGCCATGCTTGTCCGGCGCCTCATGGCGTCCGGCTTGCCCGCCACCGCTGTCGGCATGATGCTGGCAGCGCCGATGGTTGCCCAGGCCCAGCAAGTGGCCTTCAACATTCCCCAGCAGGCGCTTGGTAGCGCGTTGATTGCCTTCGGGCAGCAGAGCCAGTGGCAACTGCTGTACTCTCCCGACCAGATCAGCGGCCTGCGCAGCACCGCAGTCAAGGGTTCGCTGGAGCCCGATGCCGCGTTGCGCCAATTGCTCGGCGGCACGGGCCTTGGCTACAGCATCAACGGCACCACAGTGACCATCAGCGGCCGTAGGGAAGGCGGCGCGGTGGAACTGGGGGCGACCAACGTCAACGCTGGCGTGCTGGGCGAGACCACCGAAGGCACAGGCTCGTACACCACAGGCTCGATGAGCACGGCGACCAAGTTGCCGACGTCGCTGCGCCACACGCCGCAGTCGGTCACGGTGCTGACCCGCCAGCGCATGAACGACCAGAACATGCAGACCCTCGAAGACGTCTCGCTGTACACCCCTGGCCTCACCCTGCGCAAGACCGGCGGTGAACGTCCGACCTTCTATTCACGCGGCACCTCGGTCGACAACATCATGATCGACGGCTTGCCGGTGGCCTACGATACCGACACCCTCGGCACCTCGATGCTGTCGATGTTCGATCGCGTGGAAGTGGTGCGCGGCGCCTCCGGCCTGATGGTCGGTGCCGGCAACCCCTCGGGGACGTTGAACCTGATCCGCAAGCGACCAACCATCGAGCCGCAGATGTCGATCACCACCAGCGCAGGCTCGTGGAACAACTTTCGTACCGAACTCGACGCCAGCAGCAAGCTCAACGACAGCGGCAGCGTACGGGGTCGCGCCGTCGTCGCGCTGCAGGACAAGGACAGCTTCGTCGACGACTACAGCAACAAACGCCAGTTGATGTACGGCATCACCGAATTCGACCTGACCGAGGACACCACCCTCACCCTGGGCGGCTACTACAACCGCGAGGACAACCCTGGCGCCGATTGGTCCGGGCTGCCGACCTACGCCAACGGCAACTTCCTGCCGATCTCCCGCTCACACCGCATGAGCCCGTCCTGGACCTACTGGGACAAGAAGAACAAGAGCGTCTTCGCCGAGATCGAGCACCACTTCGACAATGACTGGAAGCTGCGCCTGAACACCACCTGGCTGCGCGGTGAGATGGACATGCTCGGTACCAGTTTCTATCGCCTCGACCAGGCGGCCGACACCCTGCAGCTCAACGTAGGCCGCTACACCTACGAGCACACCCAGAAGAGCGTCGATGGCTATGTCAGTGGCCCGTTCAGCCTGTTCGGTCGCACCCACGAACTGGTGCTCGGTGGCAGCTACCGCCACGACCGCACCGACGACGGCCCTGGCGGCGGCCCGCTGGGCACCTTCGATTACCCGGTCGATCCGCTGTCGTTCGATTTCGGCTCGGTGCCCAAGCCCGAGATCGACTTCAACTGGTCGCGCAAGGGCAAGGTCGAGCAGTCCAGCACCTACGCCACCGTTCGCTTCAACATCCAGGACGACCTCAAGCTGACCCTCGGCTCGCGTCTGGACTGGTATGAATACGAACAGCAGACCCAGTCCGGCGACTTCGCCTTTGGCGGCAGCTCCAAGGCCACCCGCGAGTTCACGCCCTATGCCGGCGTGGTCTACGACCTGAACGACACCTACTCGGTGTACGCCAGCTGGACGCGTATCTTCAAGCCACAGGAATCCCGCTCGGCCACCGGTTCCATCCTCGATCCGGTCACCGGCACCAACTACGAGACCGGGATCAAGGGCGAATACTTCGGCGGCGCCCTGAACGTGAGCCTGGCCTACTTCCAGTTGAACCAGGAAAACCTCGCCAAGGCCCTGCCACAGTCGTCCTGCCCGGACCTCTCCGACGGCTGCTACGAGGCGGCGGGCGAAGTCGAGACCAAGGGCGTCGAGCTGGAAGTGCAAGGCATGCTCGCCGAGGGCTGGCAGGCGTCGGTCGGCTACACCTATGCCGCCGCCAAGTACGCCAAGGAAACCGGTACTCAACAGAAGGGCGACCGCTTCGACAGCGACACCCCTTACAACCTGTTCAAGGTCAACACCGTGTACCAGTTGCCGGGTGACCTGAACCAGTGGAGCATCGGTGGCGGCTTCCGTACCCAGAGCCGGGCCTATACCAGCTTCGGTGTGCAACAGGGCGGCTACAGCGTGACCGACCTGATGACCGCCTACCGGATCAACAAGCACTTCACCGTGCAAGGCAACCTGAACAACGTGTTCGACAAGCGTTACTACCAGAACATCAGCAACCCGGCCGGGGCCAACATCTTCGGCGATCCGCGCAACTTCACCGTCACCATGAGGTGGACGCTGTAACCTCTGCACCCTCGGGCCTGCCAGTCAGGCCCGATCCATTCTGGCGCGATCGAAACGCCCACCACACGAAGCAATCACCCGCCATTCATGACTCCAGGTCAAAAGACCTTGCCCCCCGCCCCTCTTAATCAACCCCGCTGCAACCTTCAAACTGCTCCCCACTCGAATGGTCGATGTGTCCAGGCGCCAGCGCCTCCCGATCGATCCCGAATTCCCCCATACCAGGAGCAGATCCATGAGCATTCCATCCTTCGGCCTCGGCACCTTCCGCCTCACCGGCCAAGTCGTCATCGACTCGGTCAAGTCCGCGCTGGAGCTGGGCTACCGGGTCATCGACACCGCGCAGATCTACAAGAACGAGGCCGACGTCGGCCAGGCCATCGCCGAAAGCGGTGTGCCTCGTGAAGAGCTGTTCATCACCACCAAGATCTGGACCGACAGCTATGCTGCCGACAAGCTGATCCCCAGCCTGCGCGAGAGCCTGGCCAAGCTGCGCACCGATCATGTCGACCTGACCCTGATCCACTGGCCCGCCCCAGGCAACGGTGTCGAGCTGCGCGAATTCATGGGCGCCCTGGCCGAAGCCAAGAAGCTCGGCCTGACCCGCCAGATCGGCATCTCCAACTTCAACATCGAGCTGACCCGCCAGGCCATCGATGTGGTTGGCAAGGGCGAGATCGCCACCAACCAGATCGAGCTCAGCCCCTACCTGCAGAACCGCAAGCTCACTGCTTTCCTCAAGGAACAGGGCATCGCCGTCACGTCGTACATGACCCTGGCCTACGGCAAGGTGCTCAAGGACCCGGTACTGGCCAAGATCGCTGCCAAGCACAAGGCCACGGTGGCCCAGGTCGCCCTGGCGTGGGCGCTGCAACTGGGCTATGCCGTCATCCCCTCCTCCACCAAGCGCGAGAACCTGGCCAGCAACCTGCTTGCCCGTGACCTGCGCCTGGATGAAGAGGACATGGCGCAGATCGCAGACCTGGAGCGCAATGGTCGCGAAGTCAGCCCGGACGGCCTGGCGCCGGCCTGGGACTGATCCCTCGCCGCACTTGGGCGTCGACTGCGGTCGACGCCACACCTGACATTCCTGAATTCGCCATAACCCGGAGTTTCCGATGAGCGCGCTTTCCCCTAAACGGGTCCTGTTTGCCCTGGCCATCGGCGCCTTCGGCATCGGCACCACCGAATTCGCCCCCATGGGCCTGCTGCCGGTCATTGCCGAAGGTGTCAACGCCAGCATCCCCACTGCCGGCATGCTGGTCACCGCCTACGCCATCGGCGTGATGGTCGGCGCACCGATCATGACCCTGCTGTTCAGCCGCTTCGGCAAGCGTGCTGCACTGATGATGCTGATGAGCATCTTCACCGTCGGCAATCTGCTGTCGGCGCTGTCGCCGGAGTATTACACCCTGCTGGCATCGCGCCTGATCACCAGCCTCAACCACGGCGCATTCTTCGGCCTGGGCGCGGTAGTCGCGGCCAGCGTGGTACCCAAGGACAAGCAGGCCAGTGCCATTGCCACCATGTTCATGGGCTTGACCATCGCCAATATCGGCGGCGTACCGGCCGCCACCTGGATCGGCCAGCAGATCGGCTGGCGCATGGCCTTCGCCGGCACCGCCGTGCTCGGTCTGATCGCCATCGGTGCCTTGTGGTACGCCCTGCCCAAAGGCGAGCGCGGCAGCGTGCCGCATGTGCGCAAGGAACTGGCGGTGATCGCCCGCCCAAGCGTGCTGCTGGCGATGGCCACCACGGTGCTCGGCGCAGGCGCCATGTTCACGCTGTACACCTATGTGGCCCCGGTGCTTGCGGAATTGACCGGTGCCTCCAATGCGTTCGTCACACTGGGCCTGGTACTGATCGGTGTCGGTTTCACCCTCGGCAACAGCCTTGGAGGTCGTCTGGCCGACTGGTCGCTGGACGGCGCGGCACGGATCTTCCTCGGTACCCTGGCGGTGATCATGCTGCTGATGCCGTTGGTGCTGGGTAGCCATGTCGGTGCTGCGCTGGCCCTGCTGGTCTGGGGAGTATTCACCTTCGCCGTGGTGCCGCCGCTGCAGATGCGGGTGATGATCGCGGCGGCCGAGGCCCCAGGCCTGGCCTCGTCGATCAACGTGGGTGCATTCAACCTTGGCAATGCGGTCGGTGCCGCACTGGGCGGCGCGGTGATCAGCCTGGACCTGGGCTACGCCGCGGTGCCGATGGCCGGCGGTTTGCTGTCGGCGGCCGCGCTGCTGCTGGTATGGCTGGGTGGACGCAACAAGGTGGCGAACAGCACCATCAGCGAAGCGCTGTAAGCGCGGTACAGGGCTCTTCGGAGGGGGACTACAGGTAATGGGGAAACGCTGAACCGCGTCTTCTGCCAGTATCGAATGGCCCCTCTTCAGGACCTTCGCCATGCCACCTGCTGATGTTTTCCTGCGCGGCCAGCGCTATGATGCTCCTCATGCACACAGCCCCTTCGTGGCTGACCGGAGGTACATCACGATGACCGCAAAAGCCAGGAAAGTCTCCGAACCTGAGCTCGACGCTCTTGAGCAAACCGTGCCCGAGCATGCCCGTGAGGCGACACTCAGCGCCTATCAGCGCGCCCTGCAGATGAGCCAGCAGGGCGTGCTGACCACTGACGACGGCGAACTGGTCAGGGTCAGCGCGGATGGCGCCCGGACCGTCCTGGCCAAGGCCGGCCCACGGCGCAGGGTCAAGCTCGGCGAGGTTGTCACCGTTCGCAAGGTCGACGACAGCAGCGCCGGTGAGCGTGCCTAGGCTGCGGGTCTTTGCCGGTCCGAACGGCTCCGGCAAGAGCACCATCAAGGCCAGCCTGCCCGCCGCACTGACCCGCCTGTTCGTCAATGCCGACGAGCTGGAAACCCAGGCCAAGGCCAGCGGCTTCATCGACCTCTCCCTCTTCGGCATCCAGGCCACGCTGCCTGACTTGCTGGCGTTCCACCTAGAGCATCCCTTGATCATCAGCAAGCGACTTGCCGGGCAGGTCGGGCGACTGGGGCTCGAGGCGCAGCGGATCGACTACCGTGCGGTACGCATGGATGCCTACTTCGCCTCGGCCATCGCCGACTTCATCCGCCAGCGCCTGCTCGAAGCCCGGGCCAGCTTCACCTTCGAAACCGTCATGTCCCATGGCAGCAAGATCGAGTTCATGCGCCAGGCACAAGCCAGTGGCTACCGCACCTACCTCTACTTCGTCTCGACGGAGAATCCGGAAATCAACCTCGACCGGGTGGCCATCCGTGTCCGCCAGGGCGGGCATCCGGTCAGGCCGGACCTGGTGCGCAGTCGCTATGGACGTTCGCTCGACCTGTTGCCGGAGGCCATCGCCGCCAGCAACCGGGCCTATGTATTCGACAACTCGCAGCAGAGCGCGCTATGGCTCGCAGAGATCACCGATGGCACGCAGTTGGAGTATCGCACCGAGGAGATCCCGGACTGGTTCTTTGAGGCCTATGTGGACGAAGTCGAAACCTGAGGCTGGTCCATGATTATTCCAGTTGCCGCAATTATGAACTGCCGCCTGCACTTATTCCCAGCGAACACGCTTGAGCCTACGCTTCATCCATCAGGCCACTTCTTCCGGGCCTGCACATGAGGAGTCCCGCGATGTCCCGCCCACCATTGCCCCCGTTCACCCGCGAAACCGCTATCGAGAAAGTCCGCCTGGCCGAGGATGGCTGGAACAGCCGCGATGCGGCCAAGGTTGCCCTCGCCTACACCCTCGACACTCGCTGGCGTAACCGGGTCGACTTCGCCACCAACCGCGACGAGGCACAGGCCTTCCTGACCCGCAAGTGGAATCGTGAGCACGAATACCGCCTGATCAAGGAGCTCTGGGCCTTCACCGAAAACCGCATCGCCGTGCGCTATGCCTATGAGTACCGCGATGACAGCGGCCAGTGGTACCGCGCTTATGGCAACGAGAACTGGGAGTTCGCCGCCGATGGTTTGATGCAGAACCGTCACGCCAGCATCAATGAAATGCCGATCACGGAAGAAGAACGCCAGTTCCGTTGGCCGCTGGGGCGTCGTCCGGATGACCATCCGGGGCTGAGCAGCTTCGGCTTCTGATCTTGCAGACGCATTCGCCCAGGCCTGTCGTGACAGGCCTGGGCGAAGTGCTTTTACGGTATTCAACCGTACAGGTAGTTGATGTCCTTGAGCGCCAGCGGTGGCACCTGGCCAAGCAGGTAATCACGCAGCTTGCTCATCTGCCGAGCCTTGGGGCTGGCCTTGAGCCAGGTCATGTAATAGCCATCGCCAGTCGCCACGGCCTGCTTGAAGGGTGTGATCAGGCGGCCTGCGGCCAGGTCGGCACTGGCCAATGCCAGATCGACCACCGAAATGCCCAGCCCCTGCTGGGCCGCGGAGATCCCTTGGTCAAGGGTGTCGAACACCTGCCCTTGATCGATGCTGATGTCCAGGGCATCGACCCGCGCCAACCAGCGCCGCCAATCACGGCGGTCGGACGAGGGATGCAGGAATTCACAGTCGCGTAGCACCGACAGGTCTGGCTCAGGATCCTTGAGGTAGTCGGGGTGGCAGACCGGAATCAGCCATTCATCGAACAGCTTCAAGCTCTCCACATCGGCAGGGAAATTGCCGCTGCCCAGCAGGATGGCGCAATCGTAGGGCTCGGAATAGAAATCCACCGTGTCGATGTCCATCCACACGCTCGACAGTTGTACGCTGCAGCTGTCGTCGATCTTCTTGAAACCGTCCAGTGCCTTGAGCAGCCAGCGCACGGTGAGCGTGGAGGCGGCTTTCAGGCGCAGGCCGTAACGGTCCTGGCGCAACAATGCGCAAGCATTCTCGATGATCTTGAAGCCGACCTTGAGCTCCTGGGCCAGCAACCGACCGTGCTCGGTCAAGCGCAGCTTGGGGCCACGGCGCTCGAACAGGTCGCAACCGAACATGGCTTCGAGGGTCTTGATGTGGTGGCTTACCGCCCCTTGGGTCAGGGCCAGTTCTTCCGCTGCGCGGGTGAAAGAGCCGTAACGAGAAGCCACTTCGAAGGCACGCAAGGCGTGCAGGGCTGGAATCCGTTCTGACATCGTCGCCGTCCAAAGCATGAGTGAAACTAATAGTAGGTCATAGTTCCAGGCGTTTTACAACCTTGGGAGGTTCTTCGAAAATGCCGTTAAATAACAATTACAGCTAACCAACACGCCGCGATAAGGCAGAAAAACCACCTTATAGAAACTTCCTGGGGAAACCATGTTTACGGGTTATGGAAACTGCTATCGCCTGGATGCGCTAGAGCTGGCCGATGAACATGTTCGGAACAGGCAGCATTGGACGTACAAGACCATAGAGCACTTCAAGGAAATCCTCGGCAACCCCGGCTTTCCCTGCCTCTTCGGACGCAAGGCAGTCGCTGCCGCCACCTGCCACATCATTTTCGCCCGCGCCGATGATCCGGCCAATGATATCGCCCGCGGTCTCGCCGACTACGTCAGTACCATCGCGCCGATCCCGCTCAAGCAGCGCATCGGCAACCCGCTGCTGGTGTTTCTGGAAACGACCACCGACGCAACGCTGGCCGAACAGCAGGCCCTGGCCTGGAAGATCCTCCAGCAAGTCCACGCCCGCGATCCTCAGCCTTGGCCACAGGATGTGCCACGCGACCCGCATGACACTCAGTGGTCGTTCTGCTTTGCCGGCATGCCACTGTTCATCAACATGAGCTTTCCCGCCCATCGCCAGATGAAAAGCCGCAACCTGGGCAACAGCATCGCCTTCGTCATCAACCCACGGGAAAGCTTCGACGAGGTGGCCAGTGCAGGCACCGAAAGTGGTCAGCGCATCCGCGCTCGGATACGTGAGCGGGTTGCGCAGTACAACGACGGGGTCATCCCCGACAGCCTGGGGTTCTTCGGCCAGGACGACAACTTCGAATGGAAGCAGTACCAACTCCAGGAAGCCGGCTCGCTCAAACCGTCGCGCTGCCCCTTCCATGCCGCTGCAACGCCTGAAAACCAGATCGAGAACTGAATGTGAATACCGCACTGACTGCTACCTACGCCCTCACCGTCCTGCTGCTGATCGCCACGCCAGGCCCGGTAGTGGCGCTGATCGTCAACACCGCTGCCGCCTCCGGTTCGCGCAAGGCCCTGTTCACCGCCGTCGGCACCAACTGGGCGTCACTGGTGCTGATTGGTGCTGCCGCCTGGATCATCATGACCAGCGCCGCCATCGACAAAGCCTGGCTCAGCAGCATGAGCCTGCTGGGCTGCCTGTTCATCGGCTACATCGCCGTGGGCACGCTGCGCGAAGCACTGCAGCCGCAACCGCCGAAGCACACCGCCGAAACCGTCGAAACGCCGCGCAGCGCCGGCCGAGGCGGCCTGCTGCAAGGTTTCATGGTGGGCATTTCCAACCCCAAGGACATCATCTTCTTCATCGCCTTCTTCCCGCAGTTCATCCAGGTCACTGAATCCTTCGAGAAGAGCATGGTGGTGCTGTCGCTGCTGTGGATCGCCATCGACTTCGCGGTGCTGAGCCTCTACATCTTCGCCATCGGCAAGATCGCTTCGCAGCGCAGCAACCGCCTGATCAGCCTGGCCTCTGGCGTCGCCCTGCTGCTGATCGCCGCGGGCGGCCTGCTCTACAACCTCAAGGAGCTGGCCGCCTGAGCCCGCCCGACTCCCAGGAGCGCCCATGACACCGATCGACATCACCCCGGACGTGGGCAGCGCCATTCCCCTGCGAGAAGACTACCAGCGCTTCCTGCTGCTCGGCGGACGCCGCGCGCCGCATACCCTTTACGTGCACGAGCGCGGCTACCGCTCCGACACCATCAATACCGATGCCTTGGGCCTGCGCTACAGCCACTGCGCCGGCAAGCGCTTTTCACTGGCCGAGCGCGGCGGCGCGGCGCGCATCAACCTGCTGGTGGGCGGCTCTACTGCGCTGGGTATCGGCGCCAGCTCCGATGAACACACCGTGGCCTCCTACCTGTCGATGCTCACTGGCGAGATCTGGTTGAACCTGGCCGGCTGCGGCCTGAACGCCACCCAGGAGCTGCTGATGTTCCTCAGCCACCAGCATCGCCTTGGCCAGATCGGCCATGTCGTGGTACTCAGCGGCCTCAACACCTTGGCCCAGGAAGGGCTTGGCGAAATTCTTTCAGGTGACCAGGAACCTGAAGCGGCCCGGCCATACCAGCGTTTTCTCAACAGCTTCAACGAGGGCGTGCAACTGGCCAAACCCGGACGGGCCTCGTTCTGGCAGCGTCTGGGGCAAAGCCTGGCGCCCCGTCGTTCGGCGCCAGCGCCCTGGGCCTGGCCGCTGTCAGCGCCGGAAAAGCGCCTGCTTCGCGCCGCCGATTGCATCGGCCGTACCCTGTGCCAATGGGAGCGATTACTGGCCGACAGCCACACCTCCCTGACGTTCATCCTGCAGCCACTGCTGCCCTGGTGCCGCGAGCAGTTGCCCGTCGGCGAGCAGGCCATGCTCTCGGCGCTGGACCGTCAGCCGGGCAACTTCGACCGGCTGCTGGAGGGTGTCTACGACAGCGAACTGCATTCAACCTTCTTCCGGCGCATCAAGAGCCAGGCGCAGAGCGTACCCTGCTATGACATGAACGGTATGCTCAGCAGCTCACCGGTGTTCAACGAACATCTGTTCATCGATCGCCTGCATTTCAACGACCTGGGCAACAATGCCCTGGCCAAGGTAATCACCGCGAAGCTGGGGTTGGCCCAGGAAAAGTACGCCAACCGCAAGGTCACGCCTTTCAAGCTCGTCTGACAGTCGACAAAGCCTCTTTCGACAGCACCTCGGGATGGCTAGAATAGCCCTTCACCGCTCCCGGTCGCCCGAGGCAAACGCGAATTCGTCATGAACACCCCTGCTGCCCAAACGCTTCTGGTTCGTCCCACTTGGGCGCCAGCCTGCGAGGCCCACTCGTGAGTCCAGCCGTCTTCCTTTCGGGCTTGTTCGCAGCGCTGACGCCGCTTGCCGCCCAGGCGCTCGACGTTCGCATCGATCCCCATGCCGATCTTCTCTACCGCCAGGCATTGCCATTGCTCGAGCAGGCCGACACCGAGGATGACAGCCCCAGCCCACTGCGCACAGCCGAGACCAATGATCCGGAGCTCAGCCGCCAGGGCCAGGCCATGGCCCGCACATTGCCAACGGCGGTAGCGCTACTGGAAAAGTCGGTTGCCTTGGGCCATCCCGTAGCGCAGTACCGCTTGGCTCTGTATTACATGACTTACCTGCCTGCCGGGAAAATTGCCGACGCTGCCTGCCCATTGCTCGAAGCCAGCCTGCGCCAGGGCTTCGCCCCGCCAGCGACAGCAATTGCTAACTGGTGCCCGTCCTACAACCATACTCTCGCCTACCGCGAGGCGCTGGAAGCCATTCCGAGCATGGCGACCCTTTACGCCGCCTACTATCCGCAACCCGCCACTCGACTGGCTTGCAACCGCAGTCGCCCGCAAGGCCTGGAACTTCAATGGGGGCGTCAGCGCGACTACCAGGCCGAGGTCTACCGCCTGCTCGGCGAGCTCGACCCGCAACGGCGTCAGGCTTTTCTGCAGAAGGCGGTGGAGATCAACGGTTGCGCGGCGGCCCAGCAGCGGCTGACCAGCAATCGCTGACCGCACGACCGCTGAGCATTCAGCCGGCAAATACCGGGTATTCCAACATTTAATTTGTGGATGCCAGGGCCTCGCCCCTATGCTGTCCGTGCATCCCCTGCGCCGCACCGGACGGTGCGGTTCACGGCACGGGGAGAGAACAACAAGTCGAGACTGTCCATGTCGAATCACTCCTACTTCGCCCCCCACGGTGGGCACCCGGCTCAAACCGAGCTGCTGACTGACCGTGCCATGTTCACCGAGGCCTATGCCGTCATTCCCAAGGGCGTGATGCGTGACATCGTCACCAGCCACTTGCCGTTCTGGGACAAGATGCGCATGTGGGTCATCGCCCGCCCACTGACTGGTTTTGCCGAAACCTTCTCGCAGTACATCGTCGAAGTCGCCCCTGAAGGCGGCAGCGAACGCCCTGAGCTGGACCCGAATGCCGAAGCCGTAGTGTTCGTCGTCGAAGGCGAGATCGACATCACCGTCGAAGGCAAGCACCACACCTTGGTGCCCGGTGGCTACGCCTTCCTCGCACCAGGGGCCGAGTGGAGCCTGCGCAATAACAGCAAGGCTAACGTCACCTTCCACTGGCTACGCAAGCACTACCAGAAAGTCGAAGGCCTGGCGGTTCCCGAATCGTTCGTCACGCACCGCGATAACGCCACGGTCATCGAGATGCCGGGCACCGAAGGGCGCTGGGTCACCACTCGCTTCGTCGACATGGCCGACATGCGTCACGACATGCACGTCAACATTGTGACCTTCCAGCCAGGCGGCGTGATTCCGTTTGCTGAAACCCACGTCATGGAACACGGCTTGTACGTGCTCGAAGGCAAGGCGGTATATCGCCTCAACCAGGACTGGGTGGAAGTGGAAGCCGGTGACTTCATGTGGCTGCGTGCGTTCTGCCCACAAGCCTGCTACTCGGGTGGTCCAGGGCCGTTCAGCTACCTGCTGTACAAGGACGTGAACCGTCACGTGCACCTGACGCTCAATCCGCAGCGCTGAGGCGCCCACCCGCATCAACCGATCGGGGTCGGCCACGGCCCTGATCGGCGCAACATCATCTTCATGATCGTTCTGCCTGTTCCCGCGCATACTAGGGTGACCCTCTGCGTGGAGCCTGAACATGCCGCAGCTCCTGACCCGAATTCGCCTCGCCATGCTCTGCGCACTTGTCCTGCCGACGCTTGCGTTGTCTGCCGACAACTGGCGCCTCACGCACCAGGAAAGCGGCATCGACATTTATCTTGGCGACGTCCAGGGTTCGCCCTACCAGCAATTTCGCGGCGTTGTCCGGATCAAGGCCAGTGTCCGCACCCTGAGCGATCTTCAGGAAAACCTGCGTGTCGCCTGCAAGTGGTTGTACGCCTGCGCACAGATGCGCCTGCTGGAAGTGGATGGCGACAGCACCTGGGTCTACCTCACCACCGAGCTGCCCTGGCCGGCGCAACCCCGGGACATGGTCCTGCGCGTACGTACCGAGCGGCTCGACGACGGCTCACTGATCCGCAGGCTCGGCGCTGACCCGGACAAGGTGCCGGAGGCCCCCGGCTTCATTCGCGTGCGCCAATTGCAAGGTGAGTGGATCATGCACCCGCTGGCCGAACGTGATACCGAGGTCACCTATAGGCTGCAGGCCGATCCTGCCGGTGATGTACCGGGCTGGCTGGCCAATCGTTTTGTGGTCGATGCGCCAATGGTCACGCTGAAAACACTCAGAGCGGTGGCCGAGCGCCAACCCTGACGCTCCTGGCTGAAGCGGTTTAGGAGCGTTCCTACACGCACTTCGGAGCGTCTGCGCCCATCACCCATCCTTGATGCCCTACCCTGTGGACCTTTCCAACAAGGAGGTGCCATGCGCGCATTTGTTCTCAGTTGCTTCATGCTGCTGGTTGCAGCCCCTGCCACGGCCAAAGAGCAACCCCCTGATCTGACCCCTGTCCACCTGGGCGTCGGTGGCCAGGCCGTCATCTACAACCTGCCGCTGACCGTCGCACTGGAACAGGGCTATTTCCGCGATGAAGGTCTCGATGTGAAGGTCATCGACTTCACTGGTGGCGGCAAAGCGGCACAGGCGCTGGTGGCCGATGCCGTGCAGGTAGTCAGTGGCGCCTACGAGCACACCTTGCGTCTGCAGGCTCGCGGCCAGGCACTTCAGGCCTTCGTGCTGGCAAGCGAGAGCCCGCAGCTCGCCATGGGCATCTCCACCAGAACCCTGGCGAACTACAGCTCGATCGCAGACTTGCGAGGCAAGACCATCGGCATCAGCGCGCCCGGCTCCTCGACCCAGATGCTCGCCAACCGCGTGCTGGCACAAGGAGGGCTCAGCACCGAGGACGTTGCCTTTGCCACCGTCGGCACTGGTGCGACAGCAGTACAGGCGATGCTGAGCGGCAAGATCGATGCGCTGGTCAACGCCGAACCCTTGATCAGCCTGCTGGAGCAACAACAGGCGATACGCCTGATCGCAGATGCGCGCACCCCCGCCGGCACCGCGGCGCTGTTCGGCGGCCCCATGCCGGCTAACACCCTCTATGCCAAAAGCACCTATATCCAGAACAACCCACAGACCGTTCAGGCCCTGACCAATGCCATGCTCAAGGCGCTGACCTGGCTGCACGACGCCACGGATGCGGAAGTCGCCGACCTAGTGCCGACACCCTACCTGATGGGTGATGCAGAGCTTTATCGCCAGGCGTTTCGCAACATCCAACCATCCCTCAGCGTGAACGGTCGCTTCCCTGCAGAGGGGGCACGCAACGCTTTGCAGGCGCTGCAGAGTTTCGACCCGGTCATGGCCCAACGCCAGATCAACCTCCAGGCGACATGGACCAATCAGTTCGTTGACCAAGCCACGCAACCATGACCTCCACACTCGCTCTGGAAATGCTCGACGTGGAAGCGCGTCACGATCACTTGCTGGCATTGGCACGGGTCGACCTGACTGTACGTGAAGGTGAATTCGTCTGCGTATTGGGCCCTACCGGTTGCGGCAAGTCGACCCTGCTCGACCTCGCCGCAGGCCTCAAACCGGCCTACAGCGGGCAGATCCGCTGCCATGGCAAGCCCTTGGTCGGGTTGAACCACCACGCTTCCTACATGTTTCAACACGATGCGCTGTTGCCGTGGCGCACAGCGCTCGACAATGTGAGCCTTCCCCTGCAACTGCGTGGTGTGAACAAGCAACACGCCAACCAACACGCCGCGTGTTGGTTGAGGCGAGTCGGGCTGACCGACGTTCCCGATCGCTACCCTCACCAATTGTCTGGCGGCATGCGCAAACGTGTCGCCCTTGCCCAGGCGCTGATCCACGACACTTCGCTGCTGCTCATGGATGAGCCCTTCGCCGCGCTGGATGCCCAAACGCGTCAAGCGATGCAGCAATTGCTGCTCGAATTGTGGGACGAACAACGCAAGTCGGTCTTGTTCGTCACCCACGATCTCGACGAAGCCATCACCCTCGCCGACCGCGTACTGGTTTTCAACGCCGGACCTGCATCCCGGTGCATCGAAGACATTCGAATACCCCTGCCACGCCCACGCGACACGATGTCACTACGCAAGAATCCCGAGTCCGCAGCTCTGTACCAGCGTCTATGGCACACCCTGGGGCACCTGCCTCCCGCCACTACAATCGCCCGAGACTGACATGTCGTGGACCATCCTCTGGCTACTACGCGCCGCCCTCCTGCTCGCACTGTTCTCCTTCTGGTCATGGCTGGCTGCCGACGAAGAGCTGGCGTTCTTTGTCGGTCACCCACACGCAGTCTTGCAGCAACTCTGGCGCTGGCTGAGCACGGGCAACGGTTCGCTGGAGCTGTATTGGCAAGATCATCTGCTGACTACGCTGAACTTTCCCGGCACGCTCTACCCTCACTTGCTGGTCACACTGACCGAAACGCTCCTGGCCTTTTTGCTAGGGCTCACCTCAGGCCTGGCACTCGGTCTCTGGTTAGGGCTCACGCCCACGCTGGCGCGGGTATTGTCGCCGTTCATCAAGGCTGCCAATGCGGTCCCCAGGGTGGTGCTGGCGCCCTTGTTGGTGATGTGGCTGGGGCTGGGCATCGCCTCGAAGGTCGCGCTGGGCATCACATTGGTATTCTTTGCGGTCTTCTTCAACGTCTACCAGGGCGTGCGCGAGGTAAGTCCTGCGCTGTTGGCCAACGTAAGATTGCTTGGCGCCAACCGCTGGCAACTCATTCGTATCGTCTATCTGCCTGCCGCCCTGGGTTGGGTGTTTTCCAGCCTGAACACCGTCATCGGCCTGGCATTCGTCGGGGTCGTGGTCGGTGAATACCTGGGATCGACACGCGGAATTGGCTACCTCATCCTGCAAGCCGAGGCCACCTTCGACGTCAACACCGTGCTGGCGGGCATCATCGTTCTCACCTGCTGCGCCCTGCTCTTCGATGCCCTGCTCGCCAGGCTGGAGCGGCGTCTGTCAGCCTGGCGCCAGCAGTCGGATGATGAACCTCGACGTTGGTAGAAAATTCCAATGGAACATAGTCCGGCTGGCGCCCTCAACATGCCTACGTCCTTCGGAGACTTAGCCATGTCATTGCCCTTGAGTACGCACGATCACCGGCATCACCGGCCGTTCTGGCAACAGCCATGAAGATGCCCGGCCGCGCGCCCAGCTCCTGCCTGCAGCTCGACTATGTTCGCGACACACTGTTCGGCCCAGTGGCGCAGAGTGTCGAATGCCATGCCCAACTGGCCGCGCTTAATTTGCAAGGGCACCCTGCGCTGCGTTTGCACATTCACCCGCCACTTCCGGACAAGGTTGAACGTGCTCATAGTGTTGCATTCGTCTGGCAGGGACGCCGTTATCGGGGGGTAGTGCGCGACTGCGGCAAATGCGGCGACGGTGGTTTGAATCTGCTGCTTGAGCTGCAGTGAAGCGATCGGCCGCCCGGGATCAGGCTATATAAGAGCCTTCTGGGTAGTCACCTTGAGGTCAGGTGCATGCCCCACTCGTTGCGCGCCACGCAACTGCCCGACCAAACCGACCAGGTCACGACAACTGTTAAGGCTATCGAGCGGTATGCCTGTCAGAGTGTAGCCATCCTCCAGGCTCTCACCCCGTCCCAGGCGAATGGTCAGGCTGACGCCATCGGGGCTACTCACTTCGCACCGATCGGGCAGACAGGCCTGCTCGATCAACTGACGCATCTCCAGCATCGAAACGCCGATCAACGACATGTCATGACCCTCTCTTCAACGGATTGCCTTTGATGGGACTACACGTTGTGCAGGTGTAGCGCCAATTGATAGTGCTCATGTCCCCGCCGGCAGCCCATTCATCCTGGCAATGTCCAACGCGCAAAAGCCTTATCCACTCTAGTGAGTGGAACCATGGCGCGATGGCTCGTTCGATTGGTTGCCTGGGCGATGCGACAAACGGCAGCAAAAGTACCGTTCGTCGTGTGCAACGAAGATTTTGCAAACTTTACCGTCTGGCTCGATTTCACAGCATCAAGCCATGGACCGTCGTGTTGCGCGTTGCGCTGAGGAATCGGGTAGCGATGATTGATGCAAAACTGTTCGTGATCGACTATGCGCTGCACGGCGAGCACAAGTCGTTCATCATTCGCGCCGAACGTATGGATAATGCCGAGGCCTGGCATTGGGCAAGTTGCGATGCCGGCGTCGGCAAAATCGGCCGCTATGGCCGAGAAAAGATCAAGAAAGTCAGTAGACCCATGGCCGAGCGCTATGGCATCAGCGAGGTGAGCTGGCGCGCCTCTGGCTGAAATTGGCTTGTGGCAGCGCCAGATACCCCGCATGACGTGCGTTCAGGATTTCACCATCTGCCCAAAACGCCCTGCGTGGAAGTCGTCGAATGCTTCGGCGATTTGAGCCTGGGAGTTCATCACGAACGGGCCATAACCAACGATCGGCTCATCGATCGGTTCGCCACTGAGCAATAACAAGGTGGCGTCTTCCAGCGCAGTCACGCCGGCATGTTCGCCATCGCGCTCCAGCAACACCAGGCTGGCCGGGCTGACGTCCTGCTGGTCGTTAACCCGTATCGACCCGCGCAGTGCAACCAGCGCGGCATTACGCCCCAGCGCAATCGGCAAATGCAGCGTTGCCCCAGCCTGCAAACGCACGTCCCACACATCCATGGACGTGAACGTCCGGGCAGGTCCCCGGTGTCCACGGTAATCGCCTGCGATCACCCGCAGGCTGCCGATACCCTCGCCTAGCGCTACTCGGGGAATCTCAGCATCCAGTAGCGTCTGGTAACCCGCCGGAGTCAGTTTGTCGCGGGCAGGCAAGTTGACCCACAGCTGCACCATCTCAAGCACGCCACCGCTGCGGGCAAAGGCCGGCGAATGGAATTCTTCATGGATGATGCCATTGGCTGCGGTCATCCACTGCACGTCGCCAGGGCCGATCAAGCCGCCGGCGCCGGTGGAGTCTCGGTGTTGGAGTTCTCCCTGGTAGACAATGGTCACGGTCTCGAAGCCGCGATGCGGGTGCTGGCCGACTCCGCGACGGGCGTTGGTCGGCGGGAACGTGTGAGGGCCAGCGTAGTCCAGCATCAGGAACGGGCTGATATGGCGTGCCAGTTGATCGTAAGTGAACAGACTGCGCACGGGGAAACCATCCCCAACCCAATGGGCGTGAGGACTACGGTGAATACCCAGAATCTTTTTCACGAGATATCTCCTCTCTTGGCTGGCAAGTATTCTACCGATGAACACAATGATGCATTAGGCGGACAAAATAGCTTTATTTGTCTCATATGCAGGACAATCCTTCCCTGCACCTTCCAATCCGAAGGCTTGCCCGGCCCCGTTGCATTTAGCCGCCGGCTGCCCCAAGCTCAGCCCTTCCTGACCCCGGTACCACTAATGCCCAAACGTAGCCGCTACCTGATCGCACTGCTGCTCATCCTGGCGATCCCAGGGGTGATCGGTTATTTGTGGCGCGCGCCGAAACCGGTGCCCTCCAGCCTGCCGCCGCAGAGCTATGCCAAGGCACTGCGCCAGGCGCACGAAGGTCTTCCGGGGGCAGCCCGGGTGCTCTACCAACAGTTGCAACGCAAGGACCTGCCGCCGATCCGGCGCGCTGCGCTCTACGCCGAACTCCCTCACTACCCCTCCCCCCAGGCGCTGAAACTGGCCCAGCAGGACCTCGACCACGGTGATCCCCTTGTACGCCGTGCGGCGATCACCAGCATCCGGCGCCTGCTGCCACCAGCCCAACGCAGTCTGGTCCTCGGCCCTTTGCTCGAGGATGACGACCAGAACGTACGGTTCGCCGTGGTGGATGCATTGCTGGGCCTGGACCCCGATGCCATCGGCCTGTATTTCCGACCGCTGCAGGCGGCCTTGGAGCAATACCAACAAGCACTCCAACAGCGACCCGACGATGCCGAGGCACAAGTCCACCTGGCGCGGCTGTACCTTCACGAACAGGATTACCCACAGGCCGAAGCGGCGCTTCAGCGCAGCCTTGCTCTGGCACCGCAGGATCTGCAAGCGCTTGCAACGCGGGTACGCCTGCTGGAGCGCCAAGGCCAGCACGACGCCTCCCGCGAGGTGCTGGGCAAAGCCCTGGCGCTGCGCCCGGACTCTGCGTTTCTGCAATATGAACTGGGCCTGTGGCTCACCCGCCATGATCAACAGGAATACGCCTTGCTGGCTTTTTCCCGAGCCGTTGAACTCGAGCCGGACAATGCCGACTACCGCTACACGTTGGCCGTCACCCTGCATGACCTTGAACAGGTCGAAGCAGCACAAAAACAGCTGGAAACCCTGCTCGACCGCCAGCCCGCCAATCGTCGAGCTCGGGTACTGCTGATTCGCTACTGGAAGGAAACCGGGCAGATACAGAATGTACAAGTCTTGCTCGCCGAACTTGAGCGACAGAACCCAGACGATCCCTATTTGCAACAAGGTTTGTAGAACCGGTTTGAACCTCGGCGGAACGCTGGTGGTCCAGTGGGTAGTAGCACGCTGAACGCACGGCCATTTCCGGCCAGGCCACTGCCCTGGGAGATTCGTCTTGTCCGGTTCGTTGTCGTTGGACGAACGCACCCTGATCCTCGCACCCGAGCAGGTTGCAGCGACTGTCGCCAACCTGTTGTCTGGCAGCGGTATCGCCTGCCTGTGTACAAGCGACAAGCAGCGCTTTGGCCTATGGCTGGCAGAGGGTGTTGCCGTGGTAATCGTCGACTCGCAGGCTTTGTCCGACAACCCGCAGTCACCCCTGCACCTGTTCATCGAGGGTCAACCCGAATGGTCCGACCTGCCGGTATTGCTGCTCAACACCCATGCGACGACCGTTAATGTGTCGATGTTGCAAGGGTTGGGTAATCTGTCGTACCTGAGTTACCCGTTCGACGAACAGCAACTTTTGGGCGCGACGAACCAAGCTCTGCGCGCTCGGCGTCGACAGTACATGGCGCGCAACGCGTTGAGCGCGCTGCACCAGCGCCTGGAAAGCCTACAGACTGGCGACCAGGTCCGACACCAGACTCGCAAGATGGAAGCTATTGGCCAGTTGGCCGGCGGCGTTGCCCATGACTTCAACAATCTGCTGACCAGCATCGGCGGTAGCTTCGAATTGATCGACAGGCGTCTGCAGCAAGGACGCACCGAAGGGCTCGACAAAGTCCTGCGCATGGGGCAAGACGCCGTAGCCCGCGGGGCGACGCTGACTCACAGGCTGCTGGCCTTTTCTTCCCGTCAATCGCTGCAGAGCCAGGCGGTGGACCTGCATGCCCTGCTCCAGCCTGCGCGGTTGCAGGCTATATTGGGCAGTTCGGTGAAACTGTCCTTGCGCGTGTCGGATGAACTCTGGCCAGTCGAGGCAGACGACAAGCAGTTACGCGAATCGTTGAACAACCTGCTGCTCAACGCCCGGGAAGCCATGCCCAGCGGGGGGCGGCTGTCTATCGAAGCCAGCAACCAGCACATCGACGCTGCACAGTTCCAAGATGCTGGCTTGAGCAGCGGCGACTACCTGCAACTGACCATCAGCGACACTGGCCAGGGCATGTCGCAAGGCACCCTGGAACATGCCTTCGAACCCTTTTTCAGTACCAAGCCCGTGGGCCAGGGCATAGGCCTGGGCTTGTCGATGGTCTATGGGTTCAGCAAACAGTCCCACGGCCATGTCACGGTGGACAGCCAGATTGGCCGGGGCACGCGGGTGGATCTCTACCTGCCGCGCTGCCTGGGCATCCCGCCGCAGGCCTTGGAGGCTGCAAGTACGCCGACGGCAGGGAACTGCCGCGAGGTGTTGATCGTCGAGGACGATCGCGAAGTGCGCGAGCTGCTCTGCCAGGCTCTGTGTGATGACGGCTTCCCCTGCCAAAGCGCCTGCAACGCTACGCAGGCGCTGCACCTTCTGCGTTCCCCCCAGCCCATCGCACTGCTTATCAGCGATGTCGGACTGCCAGGCATGAATGGTCGACAGCTGGCCGAGATTGCTCGCACACTACGACCGAACCTGCCTGTCCTGTTCATTACCGGTTACGCGGAAACGGCCATGTCCCGCGAAGGCTTCCTCGCCCCTGGCATGCAACTGATCTGCAAACCCTTCGAGCTGAACCAGCTGAGCCAGCGCGTGGCACAGATGCTCGGCGAAGCATGATCGCCGTCAGGGCTCGAGCATCCGCTGAACCTGGACCGCGAGGCTTTCCAGCGAGAACGGCTTGAGCATGAGTGCGGTGCCTGGCTGGTCGAGAAGGCTGCGTTCGAGAGGCTGCGCGGTGTATCCGGTAATGAACAGGATTTTCTGAAGGGGTTTGGCCTGGCGAATCGTCTTGCCCACCTGGCGTCCGCTCATACCACCTGGCAAACCGATATCGGTGATCACCAGATCGAATACACCACTCTCACGATAGTGCTCCAGCGCCATACCGGAATCACTGGCTTCGATGACGTCAAAACCATGCTCTACCAGCACCTCCTTCATCAATGACCGTAAATTCCCCTCGTCGTCGACCAACAGTATTCGCTCAGTCCTGCCCTGCTTCAACGCAGGCACCTCTCCCTCTTCATTGACTACAGGCAACTCGCCTGGGTGGCGCGGGAACAGGAGTGTGACCTGAGTACCCTTCCCTGGCGTCGACTCGATCCACACATAACCCCCAGACTGGCGAGCAAATCCGTAGATCATCGGCAGCCCAAGCCCGGCGCCACGACCTTTGGGCTTGGTGGTGAAGAACGGCTCGAAAGCACGGCTCACCGCGTCTGCGGGCATGCCCTGCCCATCATCCTGGACGTGAATGGCGACATAATCCCCGGCAGGGATGCTCTCATCGTGCTCCACCCCATTCTCAAATCGTTCGTTGGCCGTCCGAATAGTCAAGCAACCCCTTTCAACCACCGCATCCTGGGCATTGCTGCACAGGTTGAGAATCGCAACCTCCAACTGCCCAGGATCGACCTGCACTGGCCAGGGCGCTACGTCCAGTTGCCAGTTCAATGCGAATTCTGGCCCGAGAGCCTGATGGATCAATGGCTCAAGATCTTGCAACAGGCCGTTCACATCGAGTAGTCGCGGTCGCAATGGTTGGCTGCTGGAAAATGCCAGCAACCGATGGGTCAGCGCCATCGCACGCTGTACCGACTCGCGCGCCACATGGACGTACTCATCGATGCGCTCCAAGCGTCCCTGGCCCAAGCGACGCTGGAGCAACTCGAGGCTACCGCCAATGCCCGCCAATAGATTGTTCATCTCATGCGCCATGCCGCCCGCCAATTGGCCAACGGTTTCCATTCGCTGCCTATCACGCAGCAGGCTTTGGGCCTCGCGCAAGATCGTGGTGCGCTCCTCGGTAATATCCCGCCCTACTGCAATCAGCACGTCGCCCTCGGGCCGCGCACTCCAACTCATCCAACGGTAGTACCCATCCTTGTGCCTGAGCCGCGACTCCACCTGTTCGATCACCTTGCCCAGCAGCAGATCATTGATCGCCAGGCGGACCTCCGCACGATCAGCGGGATGCACAAGATCGACGAGCGCAATCGCGTTCAGTGACTGCTGTTCCCATCCCAGCACCCGATGCCATGCGTCGTTCGCGGCCAGCAGTTCGAGATCGCGGCTGACGATGATCATCGCATCCCGTGACAGGCGCCAGAGAGGATCACTGTTGGGTAGATGACACCCGACCTGTTGCTCGAAGCTCTGCGCCAGTTCACGCCACTGGCGGATTTGCTCCAAGCTGGCAGTGGTATCGATCGCGGTGTGCAAAAACCCGGCAACCGTACCTTCCTCATCGCGCACGGGGGCGTAACCGAACGCGAACCAGGCATGTTCACCGCTCTCACGATAACGCACCTGGATGGGCGACTCGTCGACAAAACTGGCCCTCCCCTCCAGCGCCTGGAAGACCCGTGGGCCCATTCGCTCCCATTCAACATGCCACAGCTGATCAAAACGTTCCCCTACCTGGCGCTGGTCGTCAGCCAGCAACGCCAGGTAGCTCTGGCTGGGAATCAGAGTCAGTTCCTTGCCCCAGGCCAGTGCGCAGGGAAAGGGCGACAAAAGCATGATATCCACCGCGATACGTAGCGAGGGAGGCCACTGCGACAATGGGCCCAGCGGAGTGCTGCCCCAATCGAAGTGGAGAATATGTTCAGCGCGCACCTCGACCGAGGGTGACGGCGAAACCAGATGTATGACTTGTGTGGCGCCCTTTCGCGCCTGTTCATCGGCAGCCAAGAACAATGCTCCCGGCAAAGGCACCAAGTGGCATGAGCACGTTGGCTGGCAGGGTTTCCGAATCCATGGCAACTCCTGAAGATCATGAAATACCTGAAGGCTAGCACATTGCTATAGAGAACAGCCCGAACACGATTGCACTGATCAGCCTGCACCTTTATCGGCCAGCAGGCTTTTTCAAGGCACGGGTCAAGGAGCAAATGATCTAGCGACTCCATCAACCGTAATCAATCGCACAGGCAAGGGGTGGTTTGTCTCCCCCCATTCACGACATGACTTACAGCGTCACTGGATACACAAGAGCAAGCTTCTTCATTCATCGAAACGATAGGGAGAAGTCAATGAGCATTTCCAGGTATCTGAACCACCGCGTGACCAATCTCATGCTCTCCGTATTGATCGGCACAACCCCCGTGATCTCGGGATTGGTGGTCATGGACTACCAAATGCACAGACAGCTTGAGAAAAAATCGAAGGTCTCCATCGAAGAAGCCGTGTTCGCTATCGATCGTGTACTCGATAGCCTACATAGCGCGGCACTGCAGGCGCAGCCGCTGAGTACCCAGCCATGCAGTGAAGTTCAACAAGAACTGGAGAACCAGGCCAGGCGTAACCCGCGGATTCACTCGTTGGTGTTGACCCGCAACGACATCGGATTTTGCAGTAGCCTGGGCACAAAGCCTTTGTACACGCCTCACTTCGCAAAGGGCGAATACCTGCAACTCAACATGAATTCACCGACCATCCCCAACGGTATTCTCGTGGAGTACCGCTTGGTCGCCGATAACCATTCAGTTATCGCCAGCACCTACGGGCTCGAGCTACGGAACGAACTGCGCGGCTTCAAGGACGGGGTCGTGTTGGAACTTGAGTTTGGCGACCTTTACATCTCGGCCAAAGGTGACAGCCGTAACGAAGTACGCCCCTCGCTGTCGGAGTTCTCGCAGAGCGGCGTATCGGAAAAGTACGGTTACCTCGTCAGAGCGGGTTATCCTGATGGTTTTACGGCTCGCGAGTCACACTATATCAGGACAAATATCATGCCCTCCCTCGTACTTATCGGCCTGTTCACCTCGGTGCTCGTACTTTGGAGCCTCTTGCGTAAACGATACCCTGTCAAAGGGGTGTTGCCGGTCACTGACCGGTAACACCCTGTTCACAAGGCTAGTCGACGTTAAGCACGCCGCGCCGAACCTGATCGCGCTCAATGGACTCGAACAGCGCCTTGAAATTACCTTCGCCAAAGCCATCATCGCCCTTGCGCTGGATGAACTCGAAGAATACCGGCCCCAGCAGGGTTTCCGAGAAGATCTGCAGCAACAGGCGTTTGTCGCCAGGCGCGGACGCACCATCGAGCAGAATACCCCGAGCCTGTAGCTGATCGACGGGCTCGCCATGCCCCGGCAGGCGCTCTTCGAGCATCTCGTAGTAGGTCTGTGGCGGCGGGGTCATGAAACGCGTGCCGATGGCCTTGAGAGCATCCCAGGTCTTGAGCAGGTCGTCGGTCAGGAAGGCCACGTGCTGAATACCTTCTCCATTGAACTGCATCAGGAACTCTTCGATCTGGCCCGAGCCCTTGGACGATTCCTCGTTCAGCGGAATACGGATCATGCCGTCCGGCGCAGTCATGGCGCGCGAGGTCAGCCCGGTGTACTCGCCCTTGATGTCGAAATAGCGGATCTCGCGGAAATTGAACAACTTCTCGTAAAAGCCTGCCCAATAGCTCATTCGCCCACGGTAGACGTTGTGCGTGAGGTGATCGATGATCTTCAGCCCCGCGCCTGCCGGATTGCGGTCAACGCCTTCGATAAAGTTGAAGTCGATGTCATAGATCGAGCTGCCTTCCTCGAAACGATCGATCAGGTACAGCGGCGCACCGCCGATGCCCTTGATCGCTGGCAGCCGCAGCTCCATCGGGCCCGTTTCGATTTCGACCGGCTGAGCCCCCAACTCCAGCGCGCGGGCATAGGCTTCATGCGCATTGCGCACGCGGAATGCCATACCGCAAACGGACGGACCATGCTCGGCAGCAAAGTAGGAAGCGATGCTCTTGGGCTCGTTGTTCAGGATCAGGTTGATGCCACCCTGGCGATAGAGGTGGACATCCTTGGAGCGGTGAGTGGCCACCTTTGTGAAGCCCAATGCCTGGAATACCGGTTCCAGCACGCCAGGAGTGGGCGAAGCGAACTCGATGAACTCAAAGCCCATCAGGCCCATCGGGTTGTCGAAGATATCAGCCATGTTCGTGTCCTCATCTACAGCAAAAAAAACGGTGTCAAACGCTTGGGATGTCGGACAGATGAGGTGGTGAGCAGGGAATACCCCTCACGCTGCGGGAGAGGAAATCGCCATAGAGAAGCTTGAACCCGTGATATGCCATATGGACCTGGTCTCGGCTGGGTCGGCTTTCCAGAAGGGAAAGACCTTATTCTTGTATTCGTAAACTGATTCTACAGTGCGTAATTTCCTTTGTCGCGCATTAGTTCGGTACTCCGCCGAAGGTCCGAGCTATCCTTGTGCAACCACCAGTCATACAAGTCTAGACCCGCATGCCTCTTACGGTTAAACGCACTGCTCGCTGGAGCTGGCGCCGCCTGCTGCCCTGGGCGGTCGGCACACTGCCAATACTGTGCGGCCTGGCGATCATGCACTGGCAGATCGAACGCGATCTGCGAGACAACAGCCAGGCCACCGTCCAGCAGGTCGTCAACCATGTGGAGCGTATCCTGGATGGTGTCTCCAAGGCGGCGCAAGCGCTGTTGCCTCTGGCCGGACGCCCGTGTAGCGAAGTCACACTGGCTTTGCGCGAGCAAGTGACGCGCAATGCGTTCGTACGCTCCACCAACCTGTTTGACCACGACACCCTGTATTGCTCCTCGCTGTTGGGCGATTACGACGAACCGGTCAACCCCCTCGACTACACCGAAGGTCAGCTGTGGCTGATGGATGGCAATTCGATCACGCCCGGCCATCCCCTATTGGTGTATCGCACCGGTCAGGAGGGCCGCGGAGCCATCGCCACGGTCGATGGCGACCACCTGCTCACGGCCCTGCGCTTGATTGCCGATGACGAAACGCTAGGGGTTCAGATCGGCAGGCACTGGTTGGGTGCCGACGGCCTCGTGCATACCGGCACCCCTCCGACAGCCGCCAGCGCACACGTCTCTCAATACTCGGCACGCTACCCGTTCAGCGTCCACGGTGGCTATGGTCCGGACAAACCGATGGAAGTGCTGCGCAGCCAGTACCCGGCGCTGCTGGGCCTTCTATTGGTCATTGGCGCGTTGATCGGTCTGGCCTGTCGTTGGCAACTGCGACGTGCCTCGTCGTCAAGGGCCGAGTTGAACCGGGCGCTGGAGGCGAACGAGTTCATCCCATACTTTCAGCCGGTGGTGCGCAAGGGTGACTACCGCTGGGCCGGCGCCGAGATACTGATGCGCTGGCAACACCCGCACGAGGGATTGGTGCGCCCCGACCTGTTCATCCCCTACGCCGAGCACAGTGGGCAGATCGTGCCCATGACCCGTGCTCTGATGCTGCTTACCGCCCAAGGCCTGGCGCCCTATTCGGCGCTGATGGAGGACGGCTTCCACATCGGCATCAACATCACCGCCGACCACTGCCGCGACCTGGGACTGCTTGACGATTGCCGCACCTTTCTCCAGCACTTTCCACCTGGCCGAGTGATCCTGACCCTGGAGTTGACCGAACGCAAACTGATCGAAGCGACGCCGATCACCCTGGAGCTGTTCGAAAAGCTTCACCAGATGGGCGTGATGATTGCCCTGGACGACTTCGGCACCGGCCAGTCCAGCCTCAACTACCTGCGGCAGTTCAAGATCGACTACCTGAAGATCGACCAGAGTTTCGTCGCCATGATCGGCAGCGATGCACTGTCACAGCACATCCTCGACACCATCATCGACCTGTCGACCAAGCTGGGGCTGGGCATTGTCGCCGAGGGCGTGGAAACCGACATTCAGCGTGATTACCTTGCGCGACAACAGGTGGATTTCCAGCAAGGCTACCTTTACGCCCGGCCAATGCCGCTGGAAGAATTCCTTCAGGCGCTCGCTGCACAGCCTGCCAGCTTGCGGTTGCCCCAGGGCGTCCCCCCTGAGATCATGCCCGGCTGATTCGTCCGTTTACTTTCTGCAACCGAGGCTTTCGTGTCAAAAGGCATCATCTCGTCTGTCATGGCATCCTGTCTGTTCGCCGTGATGTACTTCTATACCTCCATGCTCGCACCGCTCGACGGCGAGGAGATCTTCGGCTGGCGCACCCTGCTGACCCTCCCGTGCCTCACCCTGTTCATGCTGCTCAGCAAGGACTGGAAGCATGTCGGCGAGCTGCTGGCGCGCGTTCGCCAGACCCCTCGCCTGTTACTGGGCATGGTCGGCACGTCATGGCTGCTGGGTGTCCAGCTATGGCTGTTCCTCTGGGCGCCGCTGCACGGGCGTAGCCTTGAGGTGTCGATGGGGTATTTCCTGCTGCCGCTAGCCATGGTCCTGACCGGCAGAGTGGCCTATGGCGAGCGCCTGTCACGCTTGCAGAAGCTGGCGGTAGGCTGCGCCGCGCTTGGCGTTGGTCACGAGCTGTACCAGCATGGCAGTTTCGCCTGGGAGACGCTGGTGGTTGTGATCGGCTATCCGATCTATTTCGTGCTGCGCCGACGCTGCCGCACCGACCACCTGGGCGGCTTGTGGTGCGACATGTGCCTGTTGCTGCCATGGGCCTTGTACTTCGTGATCCAAGGCCCGCTGTCGAGTGCCGACCTGGCTGCACATCCAGGCCTGTACGCCCTGATCCCGCTGCTGGGAGCGATCAGCGCTTCGGCGCTGATCGTCTACGTGCTCGCCAGTCGCCTGCTGCCGTTCGGTCTGTTCGGCCTGCTCAGCTACGTCGAACCGGTGCTGCTGGTCGGCGTAGCCCTGCTACTGGGCGAGAGCATCGCGCCTGACCAGTGGCTGACCTACCTGCCGATCTGGGCTGCGGTGCTGGTGCTGGTGCTCGAAGGCATCAAGCACCTGCTGCGTCAGCGTCGTCGGTCGGTGTAAGACGCACCTGGCGCACCCGCCTCTCCTCCACCGCCACCACCGTCATGGTCCAGCCGTTCCAGGCCAGTTGATCGCCTACCACCGGCAGGCGATCCAGCAGGCTCATCACCAAGCCCGCCAGGGTCTGGTAATCCTCGGTGGCGCGGGCGACGAAGCCGGTACGCGCCTGAACCTGGCTCAGGTTCAGGGCACCACTGACCACGAAACCGCCCGACTCCTCGACGATCCCCGGTCCTTCCACCTCACTGGCGTCTGGTAATTCGCCAGCAATGGACTCGAGGATGTCGGTCATGGTCAGTACGCCGGTGAAGTCACCAAATTCGTTGACCACGAAGGCAATGTGGGTGGACTGACCACGCATCTGCTCCAGCGCGTTGAGAATACTGAAACTCTCCAGCAGGTTCAGCGGTGTACGCACCATGCTTTCAAGGTCTGGCTGATTGCCCGAGAGCAATTCCTTGAGCAACTCCTTCTTGTGCACAAAGCCCAGTGGCTCGTCGATACGACCGTCACGAATCAACGGCAGTCGCGAGTATGGCGAGTTGACCAAGACCTGCGTAATGGCTTCATCCGACAGCGCCAGATCAATGGCATCCACCTCGGCACGGACGGTCATCACGGTGCGTATCGGTCGCTCTGCCAGGTTCAGCACACCGCTGATCATCACCCGCTCGCGGCGGTCGAACAGCACCTGCTCTTCCCCCCCTTCGACCAGGTCGGCGATCTCCTCGCCCACTTCATCGGCCTCGATGCGTCGCCCACCCAGCAAGCGCAGTACAGCATGCGCGGTGCGCTCGCGCAGCGGCTTGTGCTGCTGCAGGCTGCGTTTGCGGCGGGCCCGTGCCACCTGGTTGAACAGCTCGATCAGGATCGAGAAACCGATAGCCGCATACAGATAGCCTTTAGGGATATGGAAGCCCAGGCCTTCGGCAGTCAGGCTGAAACCGATCATCATCAGGAAGCCCAGGCACAGCATGATCACCGTCGGGTGGGCGTTGACGAAACGGGTCAGCGGCTTGCTGGCAACGATCATGATACCGATGGAGAAGATCACTGCGATCATCATCACCGAGAGCTGCTCGACCATGCCAACGGCCGTGATAACCGCATCCAGCGAGAACACCGCATCGAGTACGACGATCTGCGCGACGATGGGCCAGAAGGCAGCGTGACGCACAGCGCCGGTGCTCTGGGCCACATGCCCTTCCAGGCGCTCGTGCAACTCCATGGTGGCCTTGAACAACAGGAACACACCACCGAACAGCATGATCAGGTCACGGCCAGAGAAGCTCTTGCCCCAGACCTCGAACAACGGCGCGGTCAGGGTCACCATCCACGAGATGGAGGCCAACAAGCCCAGGCGCATCAGCAGTGCCAAGGTCAACCCGATCACCCGGGCACGGTCGCGCTGATGCGGCGGCAACTTGTCGGCGAGGATTGCGATGAACACCAGGTTGTCGATACCCAGCACCAGCTCGAGGACGATAAGCGTCAACAGGCCTAGCCAGGCCGTGGGGTCAGCTAGCCATTCCATTAGCGGGTACTCTCGGGAGAAACGTCACGAAGACGCGGAAAGGATGGCCAGGACGGCCGAAGACTGGGGGGCTCCGCGAAGGTGCTCATAAATACCTTGATAGAAATTTGGGAAGGTGATCCTACAATCGAAGCAGGTTTTCCTGACAGTGTGAAACTATTACAAAAGCTGTAACAGCTCCGTTTGAGCACTTTCGTTCAATACCAGGGCCTCAAAGGTGAGCCAGGATGCGTGACCTCATTCGACATCAAGGAAGCCTTTCATGAGCCTGTCACTGTCCATGGCCGCCTTCGCCTTGGCGGCCTCGATTTCTCCTGGCCCTGTGAATATAGTCGCCCTCGGCAGTGGTGCACGTCATGGGCTGCGTGCCAGCCTGGGCCATGCTGCCGGCGCCAGCCTGGGGTTCTGCCTGCTGCTGGTACTGATCGGCCTGGGGCTGCATGAAGTGCTGCTGCGCTGGCCAGTGTTAAGCCGCCTGCTGCATTGGGGTGGGGTGCTGTTCCTGTTGTACATGGCCTGGAAGCTGTCCAGCGACAACGGCCAGCTGAACGCCAGCCATCAGACGCAGGCGCCCTCGTTCTGGCACGGTGCTGTGATGCAGTGGCTCAACCCCAAGGCCTGGCTGGCTTCAGTGGCCGGAATCGGCGCCTATACCGGCGGCGACCAGCAACTGCTGTGGCTGTTCACCTGGCTGTATGCACCCATCTGCTTCGTCTCAGTGGCCAGCTGGGCGTGGGCTGGCAGCGTGATCAGTCAGTACCTGGGTAACCCACGTCGCATGCGTCTGTTCAATCGCGGGTTGGCGGTACTGCTGGTCGCCAGCGCGGTGTACCTGGTACTGGGCTAACGCGCTCAACCGCCGCTGCGGTAATGCCCTGGCGTGGCGGCCAGATGCTGCTTGAAAGCCCGCTGCAGATGCGCCTGATCGGCAAAGCCCGCCTCCAGCGCCACCTCGGCGATCCCGCGTCCGCGACGCAATTGCGCCCGGGCGTGCTGTACCCGCTGGTCGACCAGATACCCATGGGGCGTCAAGCCAAAGCGTCGACGGAACGCGCGAATCAGATACGCCCGCGACAACCCCGCGGCGGCGCAGATATCGTCAAGGCTCAAAGGGTCGAGGCGATGGGCACGAATGAAGGCCGCTGCCGTCTCCAGACGCGGATGTGCCTGCGAATGCACGCCGGGCGCTGCCTCTAGGTATCCCGGCAGTGCCTTGAAGAACGCCTTCAGCATCGTTTCACTGACGTCGGTATCGCCATCGAACAGCCCGGCGAAGAGCTGCAACAGACGCGCATAGAGCGCTGGCGACTCGCTGTAGGTTGCCTGGGGCAGGACGAAGCCCTGCGCCTCAAGCCAGGGCAGGTCGACGTACAACATCAGGTACGACCAGACCTCACCCTCGATCGGATTGCACGCATGTACCACACCGGGGTTCATCAGCACCGTAGCGCCGGCCGCAAGCTCGCGCCAGGTATCGCCGGACAGATAGCTGCTGCGCCCGCCCGTCACCACACCCACGGAAAAACCTTCATGCGAATGCGGGCCATAGCAGACCTGGCGCCCATCTCCCACCCGCCGCGCCTCGACGAAGGGCAGCGCTGGATCGCGCCAGAACCGCGACACCTCGATCATCGTCCGCGCCTCACGCCTCACCGCCTTGTACCACGACCAGCAACTGCGCCTGGCATTCACCGACCGAGCGCAGCCGATGCGGTGTCTGCGCGTTGAAATGCAGGGCATCGCCCTGCTCCAGCAACACCCGCTCAGACATGAAATCGACCTCGACCTGGCCCGCATGGACGAACAGAAATTCCTCGCCCTGGTGCTCCTTGAACGTGGGATCACTGAAATCGCGGGGTGGCTGAACAAGAAAGGGTAAGAGGCTGCGCTGCCCGATCTGTGACGTCAGCACCGTATAACCCGGGCCTGCACCATCACCTACCAGGGCCTGGCGCTCACCGCTGCGCATCAGGCTGTAGCGCGCCTGGAGAGTGTGATCTTCGGCAAACAATTCTTCGACATTGACGTTCAATGCCCTGGCCAGCTTCAACGCCGCCGCGATCGAAGGGGTGTTCAACCCACGCTCGACCTTCGACAGGTAGCTCTTGGTCATGCCGGATTTCTCAGCCAGCACCTCCAGGGTAATGCCCAGTTTCTTTCTCAGCAGTTTCAAGCGGATAGACATGCGGCGCGGTTTTCCCGTGTGAACGGCCTTGCTAATGACACTTTGTGTCATGTAGATTGTTTTGTGTCATGTGGTTGACCGCCCCTCTCCCGATCAAAGCAGCGAGGCGGGCAAGCACTGGCATCATCAGCACGCCACAGAGGATATCCCCATGGCCAACACCCTGACACTCGGCAAAGAGCAACTGGTGCACAAAGCGCTGGCACAGATGCAAGGCTCACTCGCCGATAATACGTGGACTGTACGCGAAAAGCTGGCCCTGACCTGTCGAATTCTCTTCGACCATGGCCATGATTCAGGCCTGGCCGGGCAGATCAGCGCCCGTGGCCCGCAACCTGGCACGTTCTACACCCAACAACTGGGCCTGGGCTTCGACGAGATCAGTGCCAGCAACCTGCTGCTGGTCAACGAAGACCTGGAGGTGCTCGAAGGCCAAGGCATGCCCAACCCCGCCAACCGCTTTCACAGCTGGGTGTACCGCGCCCGGCCAGATGTGAACTGCATCATCCACACCCACCCCACCCACGTTGCCGCCCTGTCGATGCTGGAGGTGCCGCTGCAGGTCTCACACATGGACCTGTGCCCGCTGTACGACGATTGCGCGTTCCTCGGCGCCTGGCCTGGCGTACCGGTGGGCAACGAAGAAGGCGAGATCATCAGCCAGGCCCTGGGTGACAAGCGCGCCATCCTGCTTTCGCACCACGGCCAGCTGTCCACCGGCACCAGTATCGAGCAGGCTTGCGTCTATGCCCAATTGATCGAACGCGCCGCGCGCCTTCAGTTGCTGGCGATGTCCGCCGGCAGCATCAAATCCATCGACCCGCAGCTTGGTCGTGAAGCCCACGACTGGATCGACCGCCCCAAGCGCCACGGCGCCTCGTTCAACTACTTCGCCCGGCAGAGCCTGCGCAAACACGCCAACTGCCTTGACTGACCCCTGAATGCCTTGCTTGCGGAGCCATCCATCATGACCACAGAATTCCACGGTATCATCGGCTACACCATCACTCCGTTCAGCCAGGACGGCGAACAGCTCGACCTGCCTGCCCTGGGCCAGTCCATCGATCGCCTCATCGACAGCGGCGTACACGCGATCGCCCCGCTGGGCAGCACCGGTGAAGGCGCCTACCTGAGCGACAGTGAATGGCATCAAGTCGCTCAATACAGCCTCGAACGCATTGCCAAGCGCGTGCCCAGCATCGTCAGCGTCTCCGACCTGACCACCGCTGGCGCGATCCGCCGCGCCCGCTTCGCCCAGCAGCACGGTGCCGATGCGGTGATGGTGCTGCCTTCAGCCTACTGGAAGCTCAGTGCAGCCGAGATCCTCACGCACTACCGCAGCATCGGCGCTGCGGTCGACCTGCCGATCATGCTCTACAACAACCCCGCCACCAGCGGCACTGATATGCCGGTGGAACTGATCCTGCGCATTGTCCGCGAGGTGGACAACGTCACCATGGTCAAGGAGAGTACTGGCGACATCCAGCGCATGCACAGGCTGCAGCTGCTCGGAGAAGGCCGGGTGCCGTTCTACAACGGCTGCAATCCGCTGGCGCTGGAGGCTTTCGTGGCCGGAGCAAAAGGCTGGTGCACTGCAGCGGCCAATCTCATTCCACAACTGAACCTGCAGCTGTACCAGGCGGTACTCGACGCCGACCTCAAGCAAG
This sequence comes from Pseudomonas sp. S44, assembly GCF_016624805.1. Lineage (NCBI taxonomy): Bacteria > Pseudomonadati > Pseudomonadota > Gammaproteobacteria > Pseudomonadales > Pseudomonadaceae > Pseudomonas > Pseudomonas sp. S44. The sequence continues at coordinate 81,600 of NZ_JACVTY010000001.1, read as the reverse complement.
CACAGGCGTTGTTCTACCACCAATTGCCATTGCTGGACTTCATTCTCAAAGGCGGCTTGCCAGCGACCATCAAGGCCGGATTGGCCATGACCGGGCTGCCGGTGGGTGAACCACGTCGACCGGTGTTCGGGCTCGATGAGCAAACTCGCGACACCTTGGAGCGCCTGCTGCACGACCTGCGCAGCCATTGAAGGCCTGGAGATCACTGCACGCCATACGATTGATAGGTGTGACTCCCCCCTACAACTGACAAATTTGCCAGTTGTAGGGGCGAGAAAGCCGAGCTTAAATTCCGCCCAACATCCAACAAGATGAAGGGGCGCGACATGCCAGGCAAGGCTCGAGTCTTTGTATATTGCTGTGCCATTTTTGGCGTATTTGGCCAACTGCCCTCCTTCGCCGCCGCCCCCCCTAATGAACAGCAGGGCGAGCAAGGACCCAGCCAGGCGGCGCCCGCCACGATCCTGGACCAGTCCACGCTGCAGATCGCCGAGCAACCATCGCTGATCGACCGGCTCAACCTGCGCTACAACAATGTAGTGGAGCACTGCGATGACGGTGCTTCGGCCTTGCACTGCAGCGGTATCATCCTGCGCCGCTCCACCTTCAACCCCAACTTCAGCTTCTGGACTCACAGCCCTGCGGCCAAAGCACTCGGTTCGGTGACTTTTTCCTGGTTGCGTGCCGACGGCACCAGCAACAGCAACGACTTGTCCAGCGGTTTCATATTCATGGATAACAGCACCGCGCGTGCTGCTGGCTATGCGCTGCAGACGCCGCGTTGCATCTACCCGTTCATGGCTGGCACCCAAGGGGCCGCCGCGGGTCGATGGCTGCATGGGTGCGGCCCGACCAAAACCGAGATCTGGCAACACAAGGACGAAAGTTCCTGCATGATCAAGGCCACACCCGCGACCGACCCAGACGGTTGGGCTGCCGATTTCAAAGGCGGCGGGTTGGATCGCAGCAAACAGTGCTCTCTGAGTGTCCAGGTACCGGAACAACTGATCACCAGCCTGAAGGTGCGGGCGTCTCACAGTGACATTGCCAAGGCCTATGGCAACGAACTGCTGATTCCCACATGGGACGAAAATTACTCAAAACAGCTGCCGATCGAGGCGTTTTTCTACAACACCGCCAAAAGCGGAGCCTTCGAAAATTCCCTCAACTTGCGCGATGCCTTCTACAAGGAAACCTTCCGCCTGGTCCCCATCGTAGGGCTGGACCTTGGCGCCACTGACAAGCAAGTTTTCAAACCGCTCAGCCGCGATCAGCAAGGCATAGCAACTGCCAATGGCCTGAACCTGCGTTATGCCAACACACTAAACGATTGCGAATTCAAGGCGCCACTCTACTGCGCCGGCGTGATCCTGCGCACCACGACATTCTCCCCCAACTTCCGAGCATGGAATCCAAGCCAGAAATCCGTAGACAGCGGCGCAGTGTCGTTCTCGTACCTGAGAACGGATCTGGGTATCACGACGCTTGCATGGAACACGCTGAACCAAGGGCTGATCTTCAACGAGCTCGACGCCGTCAAGCAACCGCGCATGTATCCGATCACACCGCTGTGCATGTACCCCACCGATGCCGCAAGTTGGAATCGAGGTGCGAATGGCTGTGGCATTCATAGTCAATACGGTGCGATCAGCGACAAATGCGCACCGCAGAATGTTACAAACCTGGCACAACTTCAGCGTCACTTTCATTCGGTAGCCGACAACGGTTCCTACTTCAACGAGCGCAACAAACATCAATGCAGCCTTGCCATCAACCTAACTGAATTCAATCTCGCGTCGGTATCGCGCAAGTCCATGCTCAATGCCCAGCAGCAACTTCACCATAACGAGCTGATCGTGGGGACCTGGCCGCAAAACATTCCTGACCTGCTGCCGCTTGAGGCGTTCTTCTATCAGTACAAGGATGACAATACCGCCAAACCAGCCATTGAGCAGGCCAAGGGCATGCAACAGGACTTGCTGACCACTGCCAACGGCCTGTGGAAGCCCGTGATCCGCCTCAATCTGGCAGCCCCAAGCGGTGGTGCGTTCGCGACATACCGGGCACAAGATCAGAACTGATCGTTCCTCGCCTGTCCCGGACTTGCTTCATACCGACGCCGTCATCCCGATGAAGTTCGCCAGCTCTGCCGTGCGCGGAGCGGCGAACAGTGCGTTCGGCTCCCCCACTTCATGGTTGAGCTGATCCTGCCAGTGGGCGAGCCGCGGCGGCCAGTGTTCGGGCTGGATGAGCAGGGTCGTGGCGTGCTGAAGGATCTGCTGCACGACTTGCAGGATCGTTGAAAGCCCAAAAGCTTGATGGTTGTGCCATGATTCTCGTGGCTGCGGGCTCGGAAGGGCCCGCAACACCCTGAAAAATCTTCGCCAGCCCTGAATTTTGCCTCAGCTCGTCCGTTCGATATGCTGCCCCTCCAAAACGGACCATGACGGTTCCGTCCTGCTATCAAGGATGTGTTCGTGCCAGATCCACGCTTGTCCCTTGCATTGCTCGGCCTTGCCACTATCCTGCTGCTCGGTGGCTGCCAGAGCGGGCCCAAGGCCGACGCTGCGCCACCTGTCGACCCCAAAGCTCGCCAGGCCTTCATCGAGCAGACCATGGGCATGCTGCACCACGACATGCTGGCTGCCACCGGCGGCCAGATGGCTGGAGTGCTCAACCTGAAAGTCACCCTGGATCGCGACGGCCGCCCGATCGCCTGCAGCACCCATCGCGCCAAGACGAGCCTGGCCATGCAGTTCCCTCAAGACATGACCGCCACCGACCGCAAACTCTTGGCCAGTACCGTCCAGAGCCAGTGCTGGAAAACTGTCTATCCCAAAGTGCCCGCCGGGATGCAGGGTGACAAGGGAGAGGCGCAACTGGTCGCGCCGTTGGTCCTGCTCAGGCCGCCCTATGTGTCGGAACTTGAGCAGCAACGACGCCAGCAGCATGCCGATAATCAGTTTCTGTGGCGGACGCTGATGCGCGATGAACCAGTCGACAGCGTAGGTCTGGCCCTGATCCGCTACCAGGCAGATGCGGCAGGCCGGGTAACAGGCTGCCTGGTTGAGCTTGCTCCGCACCCGGTGCGCAAGGACGCGTTTCGCATGGACGGAGCCCTCCAGGCACGGCTCAACCGGCAGTGCCTGAACCTCGACCTGGGGCAGATGCCAGGGTTCGCGCCAGACGCGCATGGCAATTTCGCCGGTAACGGGCTGCTCCAGTACGCGCCCTGGAAAGTCGGCCGTGATTAGGCTGTGTCTGGTCCCGAGGCATTCAGGTCGGTACCGTCATGCCAATGAAGTTCGCCAGCTCCGCGGTACGCGGAGCGGCGAACAGCTCGCCGGGATCGCCCACCTCATGCACCTTGCCCTGATGCATGAACACTAGCTTGTCGCCCACCTCACGGGCGAAGCGCATTTCGTGGGTGACCATGATCAAGGTCATGCCTTCGCTGGCCAACTGGCGCACCACTGCCAACACCTCGTTGACCAGCTCCGGATCCAACGCCGAGGTGATCTCGTCGCACAGCAAGACCTTGGGCGACATCGCCAGCGCGCGGGCGATCGCCACCCGCTGCTGCTGCCCGCCCGAGAGGCGATCCGGGTAGGCGTCGAATTTCTCCGCCAGCCCCACCCTGGCCAGCATGCGCTCGGCCAACTCACGCGCCTGCGCCTTGCCGGTGTTCTTCACCACTTGCGGCGCCAGCATCACGTTCTCGCCCACGGTCAGGTGCGGGAACAGATTGAACTGCTGGAACACCATCCCGACCTTCTGCCGCAAGGCGCGCAAGTCGGCACGGCTGGCGTCGAGGTATTCACCGTCCACCTCGATCACCCCGTCGCTGATCGACTCAAGGCCGTTCAGCGTGCGCAGGAAGGTACTCTTGCCCGAGCCACTGCGGCCGATGATCGCGACCACTTCGCCCTCTTCGATGCTCAGGTCGACGCCCTTGAGCACGTGATTGTCGCCGTAGTACTTGTGCAGCGCGGACACTCTAAGCAGGGGCATGCAGCCTCCTTTCCAGATAACGGGCGCTCAGCGAGAGCGGATAACAGAGGATGAAATAGCCCAGCGCGACCAGGCCATAGACCATGAAGGGTTCGAAGGTGGCGTTGGCGATCATGCCGCCGGTCTTGGTCAGTTCGGTGAAGCCGATGATTGAGGTCACCGCCGTGCCCTTGACCACCTGCACCGAAAAGCCCACGGTCGGCGCGATGGCGATGCGCAGTGCCTGGGGCAGGATGACGTGGCGCAACTGCTCCATACGGCTGAGTGCCAGGCTGCCGGAGGCCTCCCACTGGCCACGTGGAATCGACTCCACGCAACCCCGCCAGATCTCGGCGAGAAACGCACTGGTGAACAAGGTCAGGGAGGTCGCCGCCGCCATCCATGCCGAGACGTCGATGCCGAACAGCGCAATGCCAAAGAACACCATGAACAATTGCATCAATAGCGGTGTGCCCTGAAACAGCTCGATGTAGCCACGGGCCAGGCGCCTTGGCAGTGCCCGCTCGGAAATGCGCCCGATCAGTACCAGCAACCCGGCCAGGCCGCCACAGGCGAATGCCACCAGCGACAAGGCCAGTGTCCATTGAAGGCCCGTCAGCAAGTTGCGCAGGATGTCCCAGAAGGTGAAGTCCATTCAGCGTTTCCCCATCAGCAGGCGCTGCCCGATCCAGCTCAGCAACTGGCGCACGAGGATGGCCATCAGCAGGTACAGGACGGTGGTCAGCAGGTAGGTCTCGAACGCACGGAAGTTGCGCGACTGGATGAAGTTGGCGGCGAACGACAGTTCCTCGGTGGCAATCTGCGAGCACACCGCGGAGCCGAGCATGACGATCACGATCTGGCTGGTCAGCGCCGGCCAGACCTTGGCCAGCGCAGGCCGCAGGACCACGTGGCGGAACGCCTCGAACCGGCTCATGGCCAGGGCCGCTGCGGCTTCCAGTTGCCCCCTGGGAATCGCCTGGATGCCGGCGCGAATGATCTCGGTGGAATAGGCCCCCAGGTTGATCACCATCGCCAGCACTGCCGCCTCCCATTCGCTCAGGCGCACGCCCAGCGCGGGCAGGCCGAAGAAGATGAAGAACAGCTGCACGATGAACGGCGTGTTGCGGATCAGTTCCACGTACAGGCCGAACAGCAGGTCGAACGGGCGCAGGCGCCAGGCCCGCACACCGGCGCCGATCACGCCGATGGCAAGGCCGAGCACAGTGCCGATGGCGGTCAGCTGCAGGGTGAACAGGGCCCCCTTGAGCAGCAGGTCACCCTGGGCGAGCACGGGGGCGAAGTCGAATTGATAAGCCATGGCTAGAGGTGTCCGCAGCCGCTCAAAGATCGGCTGGGAGAGGTTGCTTGAGCCATTTCTCGGCATTGCGGTTCAGGCTACCGTCGGCCTTCGCCGCGGCCAGGCTGCTGTTGACCTTCTCCAGCAGCGCCGCCTCGTTCTTGGCCACACCCACATAGACTGGCGAGTCCTTCAGCTTGACCTTCACCACCGGCACCTTGGCCGGGTTCTTCTCGGCGATGGCCGACATCACCACGCTGCCGCTGGCAATCAACTGGACCTGCCCGGAAAGGTAGGCGGCGATGGTCGAGTTGTTGTCTTCGAAGCGCTTGATCACCGCATTCTTGGGCGCCACGGCGGTCAGGGCCATGTCTTCGATCGAGCCGCGGGTGACGCTGATGGTCTTGCCGGCGACCGCGCCAATGTCATCGATCTTCGCCTCGGCTGGGCCGAACACGGCCAGGTAGAACGGCGCGTAGGGCTGCGAGAAGTCGATCACTGCCTCACGCTCAGGGTTCTTGCCCAGGCTCGAGATCACCAGGTCGACCTTGCCGGTGGTGAGGAACGGGATACGGTTGGTGCTGTTGACCGGGGTCAGGGCCAGCTTCACACCGAGCTTGTCAGCCAGCAGTTGCGCGGTATCGATATCCAGGCCACGGGGCTTCATGTCCGGGCCGACCGAACCGAACGGCGGGAAGTCCTGGGGCACGGCCACCTTGAGCACGCCACGGGCACTGATATCGGCCAGCGCGTCGGCCTGAGCCAACGGCAGGGCCAAGGAGGTGCCACAGAACAGGGTTGCCAGGAGCAGGGAGCGGAACGTCATGGGTAGGCCTCGCAGGAACTCGGGTGATGGGACTGACCTGGCCATTGCAGGGGGCATGCCAGTCTGCGCCCCACCCCGTTGCGAAACGCTGCCAGGCCCGTGACTGCAAGGTCTTACTGGTCTGAACAGTTGCAGCGCATGGTCGTCCTCTGCCCCGCAATGCGCCCTGCTTTCGTGCAGGGCCTTGAGGGGCTGCGCCAGGTTGGCGCAACGCTTGCCAGCACGGTCGGTTCACCGTAAAACGTCAGCGTCATTGCCCTCTGACTGGTCTGAACAGCATGCTCGACACCCTCCCCCGCGCCGTCCCGGAACTGGCCCTGCAGGCCATCCGCAAGCTTATCGATGAAGGCGGTTACCAGCCGGGTGATGCCCTGCCCTCGCAACGCGATCTGGCCGAACGGCTTGGCGTCAGCCGCGCCTCACTGCGCGAGGCGCTGTCGTCGCTCAGTGCCCTGGGGCTGGTGAGCGTGCAGCCGGGCAAAGGCGTCTTCGTGCAGAGCCCGACACCCAGCGGGTTCTCATGGCCCTATGCCGAACAGGTATCGGCGGCTGATACCTTCCAACTGCGCTATGCGCTGGAGGGTTTCGCCGCCGGGCAGGCTGCGCTGGCACTGACCGCCGATCACATCGACAGGCTCCAGGCCAACGTCGAGGCCATGCGCCAGGAGCTGCGCAACGGACGCTTCGAGCAGGCGGCGCGGCTTGATTTCGAGTTCCATCAGTTGCTGCTGCAGGCCTGCGGCAACCAGGCGATGCTGCAGGTGATCACCACCAGCCAGGAAATTTTCCTGGAGAGCCAGAAGCTGCCGTTCATTCGCCCTGAGCGGGCCATGGAGACCTGGCAGGAACATCGCAAGATCCTCAAGGCCCTCGAGCGCAGGTCGCAAGCCGGGGCGCAGCGAGCGATGCAGGAGCATATCCGCAATGCTGCCTCGCGTACCGGGGTGGTATTCGCCGTCTGAGCGAGTACTGCCGTGCGCTGGTTCGCGACAGATTACCGGTTGAAACAGATATCCCGGTGTCGCCCTCAAGGATGCACCGCCCCCCGCCCTCCGCTCTACTGGCCCTGACAACGAGACGACACGGCTCGACCGTGTCCAACCCCGCCAGGCTGCCTATGACAACCGGAGAGCATTCGCATGTCTGTATCCCATGAGGTATCCCCCGCCACCCTGCGTCGGGTGATTGCCGCCTCGGCCATCGGCAACTTCGTCGAGTGGTTCGATTTCGCGGTATACGGTTTTCTCGCCACGCTGATCGCCAGCCAGTTCTTCGCCAGCCAGGACGCCAGCGTCGCCCTGCTCAAGACCTTCGCCGTCTTCGCCGTGGCCTTCGCCCTGCGTCCGCTGGGCGGCATCGTGTTCGGCGCACTGGGCGATCGCCTGGGACGCAAGCGCATCCTGTCGCTTACCATCCTGCTCATGGCGGGCTCCACCACGCTCATCGGGCTGCTGCCGACCTACGCCAGCATCGGCATCGCCGCGCCCGTACTGCTGACCCTGGCGCGCTGCCTGCAAGGTTTTTCCGCCGGTGGCGAATACGCCGGGGCCTGCGCTTACCTGATGGAGCATGCGCCTCGGGAAAAACGTGCGTTCTACGGTAGCTTCGTGCCGGTCTCGACCTTCTCGGCGTTCGCCTGCGCGGCGGTCATTGCCTATGCCCTTGAAGCCAGCCTGACGCCGGACGCCATGAACACCTGGGGCTGGCGCGTGCCCTTCCTGATCGCCGCGCCGCTGGGTCTGGTCGGGCTCTACCTGCGCTGGCGCATGGAGGAAACACCGGCCTTCCGCGAAGCCATCGCCGAGGGCCGCGAGCACGAACATTCGCCACTCAAGGAAACGCTGCGCCACCATGGCCGGGCGATCCGCAACCTGGGCGCGTTCATCTCACTGACGGCGTTGTCGTTCTACATGTTCACCACCTACTTCGCCACCTACCTGCAACTGGTCGGCAACCTCAGCCGCGCCCAGTCGCTACTGGTCACCACCGTGGCGCTGCTGTTCGCAGCGGCTGGCTGCCCGCTGGCAGGTGCCTTTTCCGACTGGATCGGACGCCGCCGGACCATTGGCTTCACATGCCTCTGGGTGATGGTCTGCGTGTTCCCGGCTTACTGGCTGGCAAGCTCCGGCTCGATGGCGGGCGCGTTGCTGGGGGTGATCCTGCTGGCGGTAGGCGCTTTGTCGAGCGGGGTGGTCACCGCGGCCTTGTTGTCGGAGAGCTTCCCGACCCGCACCCGCTACACCGCCTCGGCCATCACCTACAACGTCGCCTATACACTTTTCGGCGGCACCGCGCCGCTGGTGGCGACCTGGCTTATCGGCCAGACCGGCAGCAGCCTGGCGCCGGCCTTCTACCTGGTGGTTATCGCCCTGGTGGCGCTGGTTGGCGGGCTGGCGCTACCGGAGACTTCACGCATCTCCCTGCATGAGGAATCGCTGGGGAGCCAGCCAGCCTCGGTCTGACATCACCGGAGCCGGCTGGTAGCCCTCTCAATCTTCCTCCCGCCGGTACGCCCAGCGATAGAGTGCGGGCAACACCAGCAAGGTCAAGGCCGTCGACGACAAGACCCCACCGATCACCACTGTCGCCAGCGGCCGCTGCACCTCGGCGCCCGTGCCGGTGGCCAGCGCCATCGGGATGAACCCCAGCGACGCCACCAGCGCGGTCATCAGTACCGGCCGCAGACGGGTCAACGCGCCCTCCTCGACCGCCACCCGCAGCGATCGCCCCTCTTCTCGCAGGCTGCGAATGAAGGCGATCATCACCAGGCCGTTGAGCACCGCCACCCCCGACAGCGCGATGAACCCGACCCCTGCCGAAATCGACAATGGAATATCCCGCAGCCACAGGGCCAGCACCCCTCCGGTCAGGGCAAACGGAATGCCTGTGAACACCAGCAAGCCGTCACGCAGGTTGTTGAACATCATCAGCAGCAACGCCATCACCAGCAGCAGTGAAACCGGCACCACCACCCGCAGCCGCTCGGCAGCCGACTGCAACTGCTCGAACTGCCCACCCCAGCGTGTCCAGTATCCAGGCGGGACCTGCACCTGGTCGATCAGGGTCTGCTCGGCCTGCTCGACGAACGAACCCAGGTCACGGCCACGCACGTTGGCACTGACCACCACCACGCGCTTGCCATCCTCGCGGCTGACCTGGTTCGGCCCCAATTGCAGGTTGAGGCTTGCCACCTGCGACAACGGGATAAAGCCGATCTGAGTGGCGCCAGCACTGGCCGGCACCGGTATCAGCAGGTTCGCCAGGCCGTCGACGTCTGTGCGCAGCGCCTCGGACAGGCGCACCACCATGTCGAAGCGCCGGTCCCCTTCGTACAGCGTCCCCGCCTTGCGCCCGCCGACAGCGATGGCCACCGCATCCTGCACCTGGGCAACGTTCAGACCGTGGCGTGCCGCCTTGTCGCGGTCGATATCGATGGTCAGTACCGGCAGCCCGGTGGTCTGCTCGACCTTCACCTCCGATGCCCCCGGCACCTGCTGCAAGGTGGTGGCAATTTTCGCCGCCGTGGCGTTGAGCACGTCCATGTCGTCGCCGAAGACCTTCACCGCCACATCGCTGCGCACCCCGGAAATCAGCTCGTTGAAGCGCAGCTGGATGGGTTGCGACAGTTCATGGTTGCTGCCCGGCACACTGGCGGCAGCCTGCTGCACCTCGGCAATCAACGCGTCGCGCGGTTTGCCTGGATCGCGCCACTGCTCACGCGGTTTGAGCATCACGTAGGCATCGGAGATGTTCGGCGGCATCGGGTCCGAGGCGATCTCGGCGGTCCCGGTGCGGGCGAACACCCGCTCGACTTCGGGTACCTGGGCGATGATCGCCCGTTCCAGGCGTTGCTGCATGTCCACCGATTGGCTCAGGCTGGTGCCCGGCACGCGCAGCGATTGCAGGGCGAAGTCGCCCTCGCTGAGGCTGGGAATGAACTCACTGCCCATGCGACTGGCCAATACACCCGACAGCAGTACCAGGCTTGCGGCAGCGGCGAAGGCCAGCTCGCGTCGACGCAGTACCCAGGCGAGCACCGGGGCGTAACGCTGGCGAGCCGTACGCATCAGCACACCCTCTTCCTCCTTGACCTTGCCGGTAACGAACAGCGCAATCGCTGCCGGCACGAAGGTTACCGAAAGAATCATCGCCCCCAGCAAGGCCATGACCACGGTGAACGCCATGGGGTGGAACATCTTGCCTTCGACACCGGTCAGGGCAAAGATCGGCAGGTACACCACCATGATGATCAACTGCCCGTAGATCAGGGGCCGGCGTGCCTCGCGGGCAGCCGCAAACACTTCATGGAACCGCTCGGCACGGGTCAGCATGCGCCCGTGCTTGTGCTGGGCATGGGCCAGTCGACGGATGGCGTTCTCGACGATCACCACCGCACCGTCGACGATGATGCCGAAGTCCAGCGCCCCCAGGCTCATCAGATTGGCGCTGACCTTGTTGGCGAACATACCGGTGAAGGTGAACAGCATCGACAGCGGAATGACCATGGCCGTGATCAACGCTGCACGGATGTTGCCCAGGAACAGGAACAGCACGGCGACCACCAGGATGGCGCCTTCGACCAGGTTCTTCTTCACCGTGGCGATGGCTTTTTCCACCAGGTTGGTGCGGTCGTACACCGTGACCGCCACCACGCCCTCGGGCAGGCTGCGGTTGATCTCGGCAAGCTTCGCCGCGACGGCCTGGGACACCGTGCGACTGTTCTCGCCAATCAGCATGAACACCGTGCCCAACACCACCTCGCGACCATTTTCGGTCGCCGCTCCCGAGCGCAGTTCTTCGCCCAGGCCGACCTGGGCCACATGGCTGACACGAATCGGCGCACCATCGGCACTGGAGATGACTATGTTGGCAATGTCCTCGATCGACGCCACCTGCCCCGGCGCACGCACCAGCAACTGCTCGCCGTTGCGCTCGATGGCACCCGCGCCGACGTTGGCATTGTTGCCCTGCAACGCCGCGATCAGGTCATCGAGCGTGAGCTTGTAGGCCGCCAGGCGCTTGGGATCCGGTGCAATCAGGTACTGCTTGGCGTGGCCACCGATGCTGTTGACTTCGGCCACCCCCGGCACATTGCGCAGTTGAGGTTTGATGATCCAGTCCTGGATCACCCGCAGGTCGGTGGCGGTGTAGGGCGTACCGTCCTCCTTGAGTGCACCGTCCCGGGCCTCGACCGTCCACAGGAAGATCTCCCCCAGGCCCGTCGAGATGGGCCCCATGCCCGCTTCGATGCCCTCGGGCAATTGTTCGCGGGCGACTTGCAGGCGCTCGTTGACCAGCTGCCGGGCGAAGAAGATATCGGTGGCGTCATCGAAGATCACGGTCACTTGCGACAAACCCGAACGCGACAGCGAACGGGTCTGCTTGAGCCCGGGCAGGCCGGCCATGGCCGTTTCGATGGCGTAGGTGATGCGCTGCTCGGTTTCCAGCGGCGAATAGCCTGGTGCAGCGGTATTGATCTGCACCTGCACGTTGGTGATATCGGGCACCGCGTCGATCGGCAGCTTCTGGTAGCTGTGGATGCCCACCGCAGCCATCAGCACCACGGCGAGCATCACCACCAGGCGTTGCTCGATGGCAAATTGAATCAGGCGTTCGAACATGAGGGTTTCCCGGATCAGTGACTGTGCTCGGCCGAGCCCTTGCCCAGCTCGGACTTGAGGACAAAGCTGCCTGCCGCCGCCACCTGGGTGCCGCGGGCCAGGCCTTCGGTGATTTCGACGAAGCCGCCATCGCGGCGGCCGGTCTTGACTGGCAGCGCCTGGAAGCCATCAGGGGTGCGAGCGAACACCACGCTGCGCTCTTCGAGGGTCTGCAGTGCAATCTGGGGGACCACCACGGCCGCCTCTGCTTGCTCGACGGTCACCGCGATATTGACGAACAACCCGGGGCGCCAGGCCCCATTGGGGTTGGCCAGCGTGGCGCGGGCAGTGGCAGCGCGGTTCTGCTCGCCGAGCAGGTTGCCGACATAGTTGATGGTGCCCTCGACTTGCGCATCGAGGTCCGGCGAACTCACGGTCACGGCGCGGCCGCTGGTGACCTTGTCCAGATCGCGCGGGGTCACGGCGAACGTGGCCCAGACTCGGTTCAAATCGGACAGGGTGAAGGCATTGCTGGCCTCACTCACCACTTCGCCGACGGTCAGGTGTTTTTCCACCACCACCGCATCGAACGGTGCACGCAGCTCGTAGCGATTACCCACCCCCGCCGGGGCCACGGCCGCAACCTTCTGCCCGGCATTGGCCAAGGCGATCTCAGCTTCCTGCAAAACCTGGCGAGCCTGCAGGTAATCCTGCTCGGCGCTGATGCGCTCCTGCCACAACTGCTTTTCACGCTCGAAGGTCAGCCGCGCCAGCTCGACCCGCCGCTGCGCCGCCTGCTGCTCGCTGCGCAGCTCGGAGATCTGTTGGCTGGCGATCACCGCCAGCACCTGGCCACGCTTGACCGGCTGGCCGAGGTCGGCCTGCACCGACTCGACCACACCCGGAACACGCGGCACCACGTGGGCGGTACGGTCCTCATCGAAACGAATCTCGCCAGGAAAACTGATCGCCGTACCCAGGGCACGCGGGCCGGCGGTCACCAACTGGACCCCGGCCGCCTCGATCTGCGCTGCAGAAAGATGCAGCTCGCCCTCTTCATCGTGACCTTCCTCGCCGGACGCAGCAGGCGCACTGCCGTGGTCGTGGCCGTCATCGCCATGCTCGTCATGGCCTGATTCGCTGGTCTTTGCGGGGGCGAGATTGCCGGTCCAGGCCAGCCCACCGACGCCGATCACGGCGACCAGAGTGGCAAGGATGGCGAACGTGCGTGTGGTGTTCATGGGGGCTCCTGCTGCAAATGAAGAAGGTAGAACGCTCGATCCGCGCCTCAGCGCCCGGTATCCAGCTGGCCATAGATCCGCTCGATCTGTGCCCGGGCATCGCTTGCCGACGCCAGGGCGTCGAGGTACTGCCCGCGGGCCTCGATCAGCGTGCGCTGGGCGTCCAGAACGTCGAGGAACGCGAACTTGCCGCGCTCGAAGCCACGCGTAGCGGTATCTACCGCCTGGCGTGCCGAGGGCAGGATGGTGCGGTCGTAGGCGTTGACCTCGGCCATGGCCATGGCCCACTGGCTCAGTGCGCTGCGGGTATCGCTGCGCAGGCGCAGTTCCACTGCGTTGCGCAGGTCGCGGGCCTGGTCGGCGCGACGCGAGGCCGCCAGCACGTTGCCCTGGTTTCGGTCGAACAGCGGCAGCGGCATGGACAGCCCGACCACGTTGACCCGTTCACGGTCCTCGCGGCTGTACTGGCTGCCCAGGCTGACCGTGAGGTTGGGGATCCGCTGGGCCTTTTCCGAACCCAGCGCGGCTTCTCCACGCTCGATCTGCGCGGCCGCAAGGCGCCACTCGACGGTCTGCTCGACCTTGCCCAGCAAGACCTCGGCCTGTGGCGCCGGGCCAGGCAACAAGCCGTTGCCATCAAGCTGCGTGAACGCCACATCGGCGCTGCCAATCAAGCGCGACAGCGCCTGCCAGGCCACCGTGCGATCCGCTTCGGCACGGCGCAGTTGCGCCAGAGCCTGGGCCAACTGCACGTCGGCGCGAGTGGCCTCGACCGGCGATGACTGGCCCGCCGCAACCCGCGCCTTTACCACCCGCAGGCCCCGTACGGTCAAGGCCTTGGACTGCTCGGCCAGCTGCACCGCAGTCTGCGCCCGCAGTGCAGCATGGAAAGCCTGGGTCACATCGGCACGCAGGCCATTGCCCTGGCGCTCGAGCTCCAATCGGGCGATATCCTGCCCGGCCTTGGCCACCTCGACACGCGCGCCACGCTTGCCACCCAACTCGAGCGCCTGGCTGAGCATGACCGTGGTGGTGCTGGTATCGCGGCGAGTGTCTTCACGCTCCCAGGAAAGCTCCGGGTTGGGTATCAGACCCGCCTGGCGCCGTTCGCCTTCGGCAATGCCGAGCGCCTGGCGCACGGCAGCCAGGTCCGGATTATCGGCAAACGCCGCATCGAGCGCCTGGTTCAGGGTCAGGCCCTGTCCTGCCTGGGCGACAGCACTGGCCGACAGCAGGCAAATCAGGGCGAGGAAGCGGGAGGGTTTGAACGGCACGGTCTGGGGTCCTCGACGGCTGGCGATTGCTGGCGAGGGACTCTAGGACGCGGCGGTTATCGTGGCGGTGGCGTGAAGATTACGATTCTGTAATCCAGCCGGAACGGTGGGCGATTATCGCCCCCGATTTTCATACCGAGCGGCGGCAGCTGATTTACAAAACTAACCGGATAGTACAAAAATTGTTGCAACTAACAATAAAAGCGATGCTGCGCCATGCCATGCCCCATCCTTGTACTCAACGGCCCCAACCTCAACCTGCTGGGCACCCGCGAACCTGGTCACTACGGCCGGGAAACCCTCGCCGACCTTGCCAATCTGTGCGCAGCCAGCGCCCGTGAGCTGGGCCTGGAAACCGAGTTTCGCCAGACCAACCACGAAGGTGAACTGATCGACTGGATACATGGCGCCCGTGGCCGCTGCGCCGGCATCCTGATCAATCCCGGCGCCTGGACCCACACCTCGGTTGCCATCCGTGACGCGCTCGTCGCCTGTGAACTGCCGGTGATCGAGGTGCACCTGTCCAACGTCTACAAGCGCGAGCCGTTCCGGCACCTCTCGTTCGTATCGGCGGTGGCCGTGGGGGTGATCTGCGGCTTGGGCAGCCAGGGCTACCGCGCAGCGCTTGCCCACTTCCAGCAACTGCTGCAGGAGGTCGCAGCATGACGCCGCACAGCATCCTCGCTGGCCTGATCGGGCGCGGCATCCAGGCCTCGCGCACACCCGCGCTGCACGAGCACGAAGGCGACGCCCAGGCCTTGCGCTACCTGTACCGGCTGATCGATGCCGACCAGCTGGGTGTGGACGACAGCGCGCTGCCCCGCTTGCTCGACGCGGCGCAGCACACCGGTTTTACCGGGTTGAACATCACCTTCCCGTTCAAGCAGGCGATCCTGCCGCTGCTCGATGAGCTCTCGGACGAGGCGCGCGGCATCGGCGCCGTCAACACCGTGGTGTTCAAGGACGGCAGGCGCATCGGCCACAACACCGACTGCCTGGGTTTCGCCGAAGGCCTGTGCCGAGGCCTGCCCGGCGTTGCTCGGCGCCAGGTAGTCCAAATGGGCGCTGGCGGCGCGGGGGCCGCGGTGGCTCATGCGTTGCTGGCCGAGGAAGTCGAGAGCCTGGTGCTGTTCGAGGTAGACCGCGCACGCGGGCAAGCGCTGGTGGACAACCTCAGCGCACGCTTCGGGGCCGGCCGCGCGCAGTTGGGCGAAAACCTGGCCCACGCCCTGGCGACAGCCGACGGGCTGGTCAATACCACGCCGGTGGGCATGGCCAAGCTGCCGGGTACGCCGTTGCCGGTCGAACTGCTGCACAGGCGCTTGTGGGTGGCGGAGATCATCTACTTCCCACTCGAAACCGAGCTGTTGCGCCACGCCCGGGCGCTGGGCTGCCAGACACTCGACGGCGGCACCATGGCCGTGTTCCAGGCGGTCAAGGCATTCGAGCTGTTCAGCGGTCGCAAGGCCGACCCGATAAGGATGCAGGAACACTTTGCCAGTTTGCGCTGAGTGGCCCGCTGCAGCGGCGCTAGCCGGCGCCTACGTCGACGGCTCGGCCAGCAGCTCGCGGATCACCTGTTCCTGGCCAGCGTAGTCCCCTTCACCGAAATGCACATGGCGCACTTGCCCCTTGCGATCGACGAAGTAATGCGCCGGCCAGAACTGGTTGCCCCAGGCATTCCAGATCCGGTAGTCGTTGTCGACCGCCACCGGATAACCGATGTCGAGCGAGCGTACCTTCTGCCTGAGATTGCCCACATCATGCTCGTAGTCGTACTCCGGCGTATGCACGCCCACCACCACCAGCCCCTGGTCGGCATAGCGCTTGGCCCACTGGTTGACGTACGGCATGCTGCGCTTGCAGTTGATGCAGTCCCAGGTCCAGAAGTCCACCAGCACGACCTTGCCCTTGAGCGCAGGCGCATCCAGCGGCGGCGAGTTGATCCACGCCTGGGCACCTGCCAGCGAAGGCATCGGCCCCAGGTCGTCGCGCGCCAGCAGGTGCCCGGCCAGGCCCAGGCCTGCGAGCGCCAGGATCACACCGCCCACCTTGAGCCAGCGACGTCGCCAGGGGCGGCCTGGCTCGGCCTGGCTACGATCAGTTGTCATGGCAACCGCCGGTGGCGTAGGTACGGTACTCGACGCTCTGTGCCTGACCCTGCGAGTCCAGGTAATCCATGCGGGTATTGACCACGCCACAGGCGTTGCTGCGCTCGTTCTTCACCGACAGTACGCGCTTGACGTCCAGGTGATCACCGTAGCGGTACTGCATGGCCTGGCTGTCGGGCATCGGTTGGGTGCTGGCCTGGGCGGCGATGGCGCCGAAGCTGAGTACGGCGAACAGGCTGGCACTGGCAAGGGTCTTGAAGTTCATGGTGAATCTCCTGCGGGGCTTTAGGTGGGGAGCAGTTCACTCCCCGGTCGAGAGCCATTTGAAGCCCGCCAGGTATCGCCCATGTGTCGAGAAACGCGCGTGCTGCTTCGTTCTGTATCTGTGTCGCCGACAGATACACTGCAATACAAACACCCGCAGGCAAGCGAGCCGAGCCTCGTTACACTGTGCCCATCGCACTCATTACAGGACCACCATGATGGAACACGTCGATCACATCCTGATCGTCGACGACGACCGCGAAATTCGCGAGCTGGTCGGCAACTACCTGAAGAAGAACGGTCTGCGCACGAGCATCGTCGCTGACGGTCGGCAGATGCGCAGCTTTCTCGAGGGCAACTCCGTCGACCTGGTCGTGCTCGACATCATGATGCCCGGCGACGACGGCCTGTTGCTGTGCCGCGAATTGCGCGCTGGCAAGCACCGCAACACGCCAGTCTTGATGCTCACTGCACGCAACGACGAGACCGACCGCATCATCGGCCTGGAAATGGGCGCCGACGACTATCTGACCAAACCGTTCTCCGCCCGCGAGCTGCTGGCGCGGATCAATGCAGTGCTGCGTCGCACGCGCATGCTGCCGCCCAACCTCACCATCAGCGAAAGCAGCCGGCTGATCGCTTTCGGCCAATGGCGCCTGGACACCACCGCCCGTCACCTGCTCGACGACGAAGGCACCCTCGTGGCCTTGAGCGGCGCCGAGTACCGCCTTTTACGGGTATTCCTCGACCATCCGCAGCGGGTGCTCAGCCGCGAGCAACTGCTCAACCTCACCCAGGGCCGCGAAGCCGACATCTTCGACCGGTCCATCGACTTGCTGGTCAGCCGGTTGCGCCAGCGCCTGGGCGACGACGCGCGCGAACCGACCTGCATCAAGACCGTGCGCAGCGAGGGCTATGTGTTCTCGCTGCCGGTCTCGCTGATCGAGTCGCCGACATGAAGTGGCCGGGCACCCTCGCTTCGCGCCTGGCGCTGATCTTCCTGACGGGGCTGGTGCTGGCCTACGGCTCCTCGTTCGGCCTTCAGTTCTACGAGCGCTATGTCAGCAGCCGCTCGATGATGCTGAGCAACCTGGAAATGGACGTCGCCACCTCGGTGGCCATCCTCGATCGCCTGCCCGCCGCCGAACGTGCTGGGTGGCTTGCGCGCCTGGAGCGTCACAACTACCGCTACCGCCTCGACCAAGGCCTTGTCGGCCAGAGCATGCCCAGCGCCGACCCGCCCATGGCAGCAGAGTCGATCGTCAAGGCGATCGGCAAGGACTATCACCTGACCTTCCAGGATATCCCCGGGCCGAACCCGCACTTCCAGGCGCACCTCAAGTTCGCCGACGGCGCACCACTGACCATCGACGTCACCCCGGCGCCGGTGCCACTGGCCACCTGGCTACCGGTGGTGCTGTTGTTCCAGCTGGCGATCCTGCTGCTGTGCACCTGGCTTGCGGTACGCCTGGCGATCGGCCCGCTGACGCGCCTGGCCCAGGCCGTCGACCACCTCGACCCCGACAAGCCGGGGCCACAGCTGGATGAGAGCGGCCCGCGCGAGGTGAAGTACGCGGCCGTCGCCTTCAACGCCCTGCAGGCACGCATCGCCGCTTATCTCAAGGAGCGCATGCAATTGTTGGCCGCCATCTCCCATGACCTGCAGACACCGATCACACGTATGAAGCTGCGCGTGGAAGTGATGGACGACGGGCTGGAGAAGGACAAACTGTGGAGCGACCTGAGCGCCATGGAGCATCTGGTGCGCGAGGGGGTAGCCTACGCCCGCAGCATGGACAGCAGCACCGAACAGCCATGCAAGGTCAATCTAGACGCGTTTCTCGACAGCCTGGTATTCGATTACCAGGACAGCGGTGCGCAGGTCGTACGCTGTGGCGACACCGACACGGTGCTGCACACCCGCCCGCATGCCCTGCGCCGAGTCCTGGTCAACCTGCTGGACAACGCCTTGAAGTTCACCGGCTCTGCGCGCCTGGAAGTCAGCCACCGGAGTACCGGCGACACCCTGATCCGGGTGCTCGACGAAGGTCCGGGGATTCCCGAGCAGGAGTTGGGCGAGGTGCTCAAACCCTTCTATCGGGTCGAAGGTTCACGCAATCGCAGTACCGGTGGGACCGGGCTTGGGCTGGCAATTGCCCATCAACTGACCCAGGCCATGGGTGGGCGTCTGAGCCTGAGCAATCGTGAAAGCGGTGGGCTGTGCGCCCAGGTAGAACTGCCGCCCTCGCACCTGTAGAGATAACCCTGTCTATAGGAGGGGTCTCCCCTCCTACCCTCGGGTCTTGTACGGTTCTGTAGCACACCCGCCCAACGGTACACGCCGATACACAACCCGCGCCTCGCCGACACACTGCAGATACCCCTTTCCAACACACTCCCAGCCACAACAACGCGACGGCATTCGCCGTCGACGACCTGGGAGCTGCTCATGAAAAACCTCGCGTTACCCTCCGGCTGGAAGCTGTTCGCTGCCCTTGCCGGCCTGACCCTGCTGATGACCGGACTGGCACTGTGGATGCACCCCGTCGGCTCTGCCGATGCCCTGCGCACCGCCATCCGCGCCACCGCGCGAAGCTCCTTCGCGCTGTTCCTGCTGACGTTTCTGGCCTCCTCGCTGGTGACCCTGTTGCCTGGCGCCTTCAGCCGCCAGGTGCTGCGTGAGCGACGTTTCCTCGGGTTGGCCTTCGCCTTCTCCCACACGGTTCATGGCGTGCTGATCTACCTCTATGCGCAACGCTTCCCGGAACTGTTCTGGGCCGGCCGCACCGCAGTGGCCAACATTCCTGGCAGTGTCGGCTACCTGTTCATCCTGCTGCTGACCCTTACATCGTTCAAAGGTGCCATGCGCCTCCTAGGCGGTCGCCTGTGGCGAGGCCTGCACAGCACCGGCACCTGGGTGCTGGCCGGGGTGTTCTGCCTGTCGTTCTACAAGCGCATCCCGATGGGCGGCTGGTACCCGCTGGCATTCGCCCTGATGTTCGCCGCCATCGTCCTCAAGCTCACCGCAAAGCGCGCTCAACACCTGCGCCGCGCCAAACCCGCCCTTTCCTGCTGAAGCGAGACCTGCACCATGACAACACTGATCAATCGCACCCTTGCACGCATCGATAACACCGGCAACTGGAGCGCGGACCTGCCCCTGCGGCTGTTCCTGGCCTGGGAGTTCTTCGAGTCGGGCCTTGAAAAGTTCAACGGCAACAACTGGTTCGTCGACTTGCAGGCCAACTTCCCCTTCCCGTTCAACATGCTGCCCGCTGAGTTCAACTGGCAGGTGTCGATGTGGGCCGAGCTGATCTGTCCGTTGCTCCTGCTGCTGGGCTTCGGTACACGCCTGGCCTCGGTCGTGTTGGCCGTGGTGACGGTCGTCGCGATCGCCTCCGTGCACTGGCCGGCACATTGGTCCTCGCTGGCTGAGCTGGCCCAGGGCTATACCATTACCGACCGCGGCTTCGGCAACTTCAAGCTTCCGCTGATCTACCTGGTGGCGTTGCTGCCCCTGATACTCAAGGGATCGGGTCGTCTGAGCCTGGATTATTGGCTGACTCGCCGCTGGCAGCACGGCTGACCAAGGGTCTGCAGAACACAAAGCCCACGCCTGTTACCAGGTGTGGGCTTTGTGTTTTTCGCGAAGTGGAAACACCCGTGGATGGGCCCGCACGATTGATACGGGCACCTGTTGAGGCGCCCCGTCAGGGCGCCCGGGTTCCAATGATCACACCCTGGGCGCGCAACCCTTCGAGCATTGCTCTCCCGCCCTCGAGCGACGCCTCGCCCCCCAGCGCCAGCAAGCGCTCACGCCCGCTGCCCGAGGCGTTCAACAGCTGCCACGCCAGTGGCGCCAGGCGGGAAAAGTGCACCTTGAATCCTGCATCGCGGTGTACCAGCAGCAGGGACGGCATCTCTGGCGCCTGTTCAGGCTGGTAACCCGGGCCGATTTGCTCCACCGGCCACTGGTAAGCCAGCACCTGGGCCACACAGGAGAGCAGCGGCTCGCCGTCGAGCAGATCGCCGTCTGGATCGTGTGCCGGGTCCTGCGCATCAGTGAGGCTCAGGTACGCCTCGATCCACTCGTAATGCGCCAGTTCCAGTTGCCAGGGTGCATCCAGCTCGACACCCTGCAGGTAATCGATGAAGCACTCGGCGATTTCGGTGAACAACGGGGTCTGGCTGCGATAGTTGGCGTAGAAGTCGCGCACCCGGGCATGCCAGACCTGATCGCCCAAGGTCCTGCGCATCACCGGGAAACTGCCGGCCAGCAAGCCCTCGATGGCACCGTAGAACAGCTCGCGGTAGACCCTCAACCGCCGCGCCTCGATACCGGGTGGCGCCGGATGGCGCAGCGGGTCGCGCAGGTGACGGGCCAGGGTGAATTGTTGCTCGCGCAGCTCAGTCATGGCGCAACCCTCCGGCAGCCTGCTGCAGCGCCCGGATGCGTGCAGTCTCGGCCAGCAGCTCGGCCATGGGCGGGTAGTTGAAATCGCGCTCCAGCACTGTCGGCTGGTTGCCGAAACGCTGGCAAGCGATCGAGAACAGCGTCCATACGTCTTCCTTCACCGCAGCGCCGTGGGTATCGACCTTCAAGTCCGGCGCCTCGTCGTAGTGCCCCGCCACATGCATGCCAACCACCCGTTCGCGCGGCAGCCCTTCGAGAAAGGCCAATGCGTCGTATCGATGGTTGCAGGCATTGACGAAGACGTTGTTGACGTCCAGCAGCAGGTCACAGTCGGCTTCCTCGAGCACGGCGCAGATGAACGACAACTCGCTCATCGCCTGGTAAGGCGCGGCGTAGTAGCTGATGTTTTCCACCGCGATACGCCGGCCCAGACAATCCTGGGCCTGGCGGATACGCGCAGAGACATGGCGGACAGCTTCGTCGGTGAAAGGAATAGGCATCAGGTCGTAGAGATGGCCATCATCGCTGCAATAACTCAGGTGTTCGCTGTACAGCTTCACCCGGTATCGGTCCATGAAACGGCGGGTGCTATCGAGCAGCTTCAGGTCCAGCGCCTCGGGGCCGCCCAGCGACAGTGACAGGCCATGGCAAGCGATTGCGAAACGTTCGGCGAGCTGCGCCAGGCCATGGCCAAAGGCGCCGCCGACATTGATCCAGTTTTCCGGGGCGCACTCGAGAAAGTCCACGGTGCCTGGCTCCAGTTTCAGCAGTTCGGCAAGCAGGCCGCGTCGCAAACCAAGGCCGGTGAGCAAGGGTTGGGAATGCATGAGAGAAGTCTCCGCAGGGGCCGGAAACGACTGCGGGGCAAGCCGCCTTCCGTTGAACGATGGAAGATGGCTTGCCCCGCGCGCTAACCGGCGAGAGGTCAGATTTGTCGAATGAAACGGCAGAACGGCGGGAGAGGATTGCAGATAGCGGTCATGGCAAGGCTCCACATCGGTCGAAAGGTCAGCTCATTTCGCCGCAATGGTGTGTCCTTGGTGTATCGGGCAATGGCGGAATTTGTATGGCAATCGGTCACCGGGGCCCGGTGATACAGTGCGATACAAAAACGCCGGTCTGCAAAGACCGGCGCGGGGGGTTCAGTCGTCCAGTGGCTTGGGCGGTGCTGCCGGCTTGGCCGGTCTGGTGGCCTTGCCAGTTTCTTTCGCTTTGGGCTCTGCGGCCGGGGCGGCGGCTACCGGCTCGGGTGTCGCGATGGCTTTCTCAGCGGCGGGCAGTTCGTCAACCGCCTTGAAAATCGCCTGCGGGTCGATCTTCTCACCGCTTTCATCATCCTTGAGCATGTGCCGCTCGCCATCCTTGCCGATCAGGATCACCTTGGTGCCTTTGCTCGCGCCAAGCTTGAGCTCGCGGATCAGCGCCATGGTGGTCTGCTGCTCAAGGTTCTTGTCTTCGCGTTTGCCCATCATCTGGGCAACGCTGAACAGCACCAGGTTGCGCTCCTTGAACCCGGCCTGGGTAGCTGGATCCTTCATGGCCTCTTCCAGCCCGCGCAAGGTCGGGTCGGCGCTGCTGGGGGCGATCACGACCAGTGGCCGTGCCTTGCCCAGCTCCTTGGCCAGGGGCGCATCGCTGTCTGCCGCCAACAGCGGGGCGGCGACGGCAAGCAGGGTGGCGAGGGTCAGTGACCGGACGAGCATGTGTATCTCCTTGTTCTCTCGATATATCAATGACTACAGATCATAGAGAAAGATCCGAAACGGAGCCTAAACCACCTGCGGTGGACCATGCGCTGTGCAAAGGTAACTTCCGGTGTCCAGGCCTTCGCTCAGGAGGTACGGAAATGGCCGGCACCCACTGCAGAGCATAGCCCAACAATGAACGCCGGCCCCCTTCGCCGCTCAGCCCATGCCGCTGCCACGGCTTGGTCCAGGCTGCGGCTCGGAAGCACCCGGTTCCAGCTGGGATGGGTTCTGCGCCAGTGCGGCTCGGGTCAGTTCTATGATCCGTGCCTGCACCGCCGCATCGTGCTCGGTCGACAGCAGGTCCATCGTCTGGCGAAAGGTCTGTGAATCCATGCCTGTGCCAAGCGCGCGCATGCGCTCGGCGAATTCGCTATCGACCAAGCGCATCTCAAGGCTGGCACGCTGCTCGCGCAGTTGCCGGTCGATATCGGCCTGCCGCTGCTGATGGTCCTCCAGGGCGTCCCCGCTCAGGCCGTCGGCTTGAAGGCTCAGTTGGCCGGACTGCGCCTGCAGCCGCTGCACCTCGTCACGCAGGGCTTGCAAGGTGTCGTCATAGGATCGAGCGCCTGATGAATCATCGCCAGCCATCTCCTGAACCACCTCGATACGCTCGAAGAACGGCTTCTTGATGGCGTCGAACTCCGCTTGATGGCTGTTCTTGAGATGCTCGGTCCAGAATTCACGCATGAACAACGACTCGACCATGGCCTGCTCGGTTTCCCCCTCGCGCAGCCGCTGGCGGGCGGCTGCCAGACGCTCGGGAGTCAAGCCGGCAGTCTGCTGATAGGCGATGTCTGCCGGTTGTGCAGGCAGATCGAAGTCATCGCGCAGCATGACACGGTAGGCCAGTTCCACCTCGACTTCATCGGGATCACGCCCCGCGACCACACGAGCGGCAATGTCATCGACGGCAATCCGTTCGATTTCATCCAGGCGCCACAGCTGCCGGCCCAGGCGAACCAATGCCGCATCTTGGGCACCCGCCTTGGCGTCGACCAGCGCCTTCCAGACCAGCATGCGCACTTCCAGTCGGCTGAAGTTACCGATGACACTGTCCTGGCAGGTCCTGGGCAACATCGCCTGGGTGAACAGTTCCTCGCGCACCTCGGCATGCTCGCGCATCGCAAGCATCATGCTGGTCACTCGCCGCCCGAGATCCGCGCCATGGTTGCGAAAATCCAGTGTCTCCAGCAGGCGGCGCAACAAGTCCATGAAGTCGGCGCTGCCCGGCGCCTCGGCCAGCCCATTCCAGTACTCGTCGAACTGTGCGGTGGCGCCTGATTCGATCACCCGTTGCCAGGTATTGCGGGCACTGTCGAGCGCAGCAGCACCCTCCTCCGCTTGATCACTGACATTTTCGGCTTCCAGCTCCTCTTCAATTATCAGTTGATGACGAATCATGAAGCTGCGCAGTCGCTGGGTCGACGTGGCGCTCAGCGGGTTCTCGCTCAACAGCACCGCGCGGGCGTACCACCTGGGGGCACTGAAGAAGTGATCGGGAAGTTCGACAATTGCGTTGTGACGCAGGTCAGCGACCACCAAAGAGCCTCGACTCAGCAAGCCCTCGGGCAACTCGCTGATTCCGGTATGCGCCAACTGCAGGGAGTTCAGATGCGGCATGCCCGCCACGGAAAAACTACGCCCCAATGGGTTGTACGACAAATCCAGCAGCCTCAGGTGCGTCAGCTGCAGCAGCGTGGTCGCCTGGCGATCGTCCAGCATGATCTGATTGCCGGTCAGGTCCAGCTCACGCAGTCGCGACAGGTGACGTAACCGGGGCGGCAGGCGGGTAAGCCTGTTGTTGGGTAACTCGAGGACTTCCAGGCGACTGAACGCCCGCATGAATGTGCTGGAAATCTCGGTCAGGCCAATGCCGCGCAACGACAATGACACCACCTGATCGAAGCGAACCTGTTGCGAAAGCTCCGGGAGCGACTGCAGCGACACGGTCCACAGGTTCAGGCGTTGGCCGATCACGCGCCCGTTCTGGTCGTACACCCTGGGCAGCGTGCGCCGCCAGGCCGCAAGCAAGGCGTCACGCATGTAGACTCTTTCGCCACGGGCGCTCAGGCTCATGGGCTGATTGGTCCACAATTGCAGGTCCGTCTCCAGCACTGCCAACTCATCCTCAAGCCGACTCAGCTCGGTGTGAAAGTTCCCGCCGCTGTTGCCAAGCGTCACCAGCCAGGCTCGTACATCGTTGTCGCTCAGGTTCGGGTAGAGGTTACGCACTCTGGCGAACAACGGCCGGCCTCGCCCCCGCCCGCCCCCGCGACCACTCAACGGGTAACCGACCCGGCCATCCGCCAGACGTTGCGGCGCGCGGAACCAGCCTGCAGAGTCCCGCCTGCCGAGCATCGTCTGGACGTCCGCCCGACGGGCCGCGGTCGCGCGCGCCAGGGTCACACGCAGGTTGTGGGCCAGGGGCTCGCCCAATCCCAGGGCCTCCCGCTGAGGGCCATCCATCGCACTGCTCAGGACCTCGAACAACTCCCCTTCCCCGAGCACCGCCTCGGTTGCCCCATCGAGCAGTAGGAAGTCCCCATCGGTGTGAAGCAGTGTCAGAGTGCGAACGGCCTGTGTGCGGTCTATCGACAGCAGCACCGGGCCGTTCGCAGAGCCCTCGCACAAGCGCCAGGCCACGTTGCGCGAAGCACCCGGCAGGATGTCGAGCACCTGCAGCGCAACACGGGCAAGGTCGGCATTCTGGCTAGCGTCCAGATACAACCCTTCGAACACTCGGGCCACTCTGATACGCCACACCGCAGCGCCCGCCTTTGAAGCAAGGTCCACCGCAACCCGGCCGTCATCCAGCAAGCGCTGGCGATCCACAACACTGGCTTCGCGCATCAGTTGCGCAGCCGCTCGACCGTGCAATGAAGCGAACTGCCGACACAGACGCTGGACGCCTGCGTCCCCCGGTGGCTGCTCCAACGCATACAGCTGCTCGAACAGACGCCTTCGTTCGAACCAGATCAACTCCGCCAATGCCTGGTCCGAAGCACCAGCGGCGCCGGGCAGTAACCGCGCCTGATCAAGCACGGCCTCTTCGGTGGGCATGACCCCGCCGCGCAATTGCCTGACCACTCGACGGATGCGCAGGTCCAGCCGATACCGAACGACACTGTCCTGCCATTCGCCATGGGCCACGCGCCCCTCGACATGTACCGCTCGCAGATGCTGAGCCTGTATGTCGTGGGCGAGCAGGATCTCATCGATCTGGTCGTCATCCAGCTCGGCAAAGTCATGGCCCAGGCGCCGGAAAGAGCGCCGAGGGTCATCCCACTCCAGCGGTTGCTCCCACCACAGCCGCCAGCTACCCGCGCCATTGTGTCTGAGCACCGGCGCATGCTTGTCGTCACCCTGCAGGCGCCAGCGCTGATCGCTGCCCTGCGCAACGCGATAGTACTGGCCATCCATTTCAACCCAGCAGCCTTCACCTGCCCGGTATACACCCAGGTCGTCACGCACGGCCCCCGCAGGCGGCGCACTGCGAAAGGGTGTGAGGTCTTCTTTCCACAGCCGCGTGCTGCCGTCCTCCAGCCGCACCGGCAACAGGCTATCGACGAGTGCCGAACGGCTCCAGGCCGCTCGCGCCAGCTGCGCACCTGCCGCCGTAGCCGCAATCATGGCGACATCGCCGGCGACGTTGAGCAGGTGATCGAGTGCCTCGCTGCTGTCCCCCTCGTGCCAGGCCTCGACACCGTGGTAGACCTCACCCAGCAGTTGCCATGCGCTCACCGCGAGCAACACCGCGCCCAGGGCCGGCACGAAAAGCCCCGCTATGTTGAGCAAAGCCCAGCCCTCTGCGGACAAGCGCTGATCGTGCTCACGCCGGACCTGTTCATCCACAGCAGCCGAGGGCACGGCGATCATCGCCGCATCGGCCTTGACCTGCGCGATGCGCGCACGACCCAGCGCAATGAACAGCGAGCCCTCCAAGGTACTGGCGGTGGCCTGGTCGCTGATCTCCCAAGGATGCATGTGCTCTTCCAACGCAATGTTCGCCAGGTCCGACACACCCTGGTAGCCCGAAGCCACAGCAGAAAAGAACGACTGCGCATCGCGGCGCAACACGAAGCGGCTGAAGAAACGCTGATACCCGGGCAGCCGCAAGCGCTTGCCCAGGTCATTGGCAAAGTAGCGCAGGTTGGGAAACGCGCTCCATGGGGTCGCGGGATCGCCCGGAATATGGACCAGCACCCGGTGGCTGGAGCTGTACAGGGGGCTGAGGGTCTCATCGCGCACATCCAGCACCACGATCTGCTCCAGGGTGCACGCCAACAGGCTCAGGCGCTTGCACTGTACCGGTCGTCCTTCGAAGGTCAACGGGGCTTTCTGCGCGCAGAGATTCTGCACCAGCACGTATTCGTCCTCGCTCAGGACGCCTTTGAGCCGAGCGACACAGGCATCGGCCAGCATGCCGTAGCGATGGGCACGGCCGAACACCGAGTCGGCGCCAGCCTCCGAATCGCTGTACAGCTCCAGCACCGTGTGCAAATGGCGCTGGTATTGACCGCCCAGGTCCAGTGACCGGCACAGCGCAGCGAAATGACGCGCACTGGGCAGCCGGGCAGAGCCATTGCCAGGATCGCCTAGCCGGGTACCGGGTAACTGCCCGCCGTCCTCGGTTTCCTCCTCGCGGAAGTTGCCCAGCGCCGCCTCAAGTAGGGGTATTTGGGTGTACACCGGCACCGTCACCGGGTAGCCGATGGGTATCGAGGTGTGCACCGGCTCGCGGTGCCCACGTCGAAACTGCAGTATGCGGACATCGAAAGGCTCGTCGACATGGGGCTTGAGGGCCTCGGCCAGACGAGTCTGGGCAAAGCTGTCCAGGGGTTCCAACTGCCCCATGATGGCTTGAGCCCGCGTCTGGAAGTACACGCTGAGCTGCATCGCCTCGTGCAACTGCTTGACCTGTTCCGGGGAGGCCTGACGCAGCCAGTCCGGCAAACGCTCCCCAATCACGGCGTCCTGATGCAAGGCCGGAAAATCGGGGACGGTCATGGCGTCTTCTTCGCGCTGTTCGCGGGGGGTCGGCATGGCATCGCGCTCCTTGAAAAAAGAAGCGCAGGCTAGGTGGCAGGGTCCCCGCTCGGGCAGTAGATAGATGCCACCCCGACGGCGGCCCACCGAGCGTGCGGCGGGGCCCTCAGAAGAGCAGGAGCTGGCGATCGGTCAGGCTGGCGAAATCATCCCCAACGAACGGCAGGATCGCATCCGCCACCGGCTGCAACTGCCGGCTCAGGTAGTGCTCGTGATCGACTGGCGACTGCAGGTTCTCCAGAGGCTCAGGGCCTGCCGTGGTGATGAGGTAGCTGATCCAGCCTCCCCGCTGGTATTGCAGCGGGCGACCCAGGCGCAGGTTGTATTCATCGGCAAGGCGCGCGGCGCGCACATGGGGAGGCACGTTGCGCTGGTAGTCCTGCAAGGGACGACGCAGCCGCTTGCGATACACCAGCAGTTCATCCTGTTCGCCCAACAGCGTGCGTCGTACATAATCGCGCACATAGTCGCGGTAGGGTTGGCCCCGAAAGATCCGGCCATACAGCTCCTGCTGGAACTGCCGGGCCAGCGGCGACCAGTCGGTGCGTACCGACTCCAGCCCTTTGTACACCACCTCGTCCTGGCCGTCCGCGCGCTGTACCAACCCGGCATAGCGCTTCTTGCTGCCCTCCTCGGTGCCGCGGATGGTCGGCATCAGGAAGCGCCGGTAGTGGGTTTCGAACTGCAGCTCCAGCGCACTGTGCAGCCCCAGCTCTTGATCCAAATGCTCGCGCCACCACTGGTTGACCTCAGCCACCAGTGCACGCCCGATACGCGCCGCCTGCTCCTCGTCGTGCGCCCCCTTGAGCCAGACGAAGGTGGAGTCGGTGTCGCCATAGATCACGTCATAACCACGTGCTTCGATCAGCGCCCGGGTCTGGCGCATGATCTGATGCCCGCGCAGGGTGATCGAAGATGCCAGGCGCGGGTCGAAGAACCGACAACCGCTGGAGCCAAGCACGCCGTAGAAGGCATTCATGATGATCTTCAGGGCCTGGGACAACGGGGCGTTACCCGCTTTCTTCGCCGCTTCGCGATTCTGCCAGACCCGCTCGACGATGGCTGGCAAGGCGTGGCGGGTACGCGAGAAGCGGGCGCCACGAAAGCCCTCGACCGAGCTTGTCTGATCGGGCTCGCGCAAGCCTTCCACCAGCCCCACCGGGTCGATCAGGAAGGTACGGATGATCGACGGGTACAGGCTCTTGTAGTCCAGCACCAGCACCGATTCGTACAAGCCTGGCCGCGAGTCCATGACGAACCCGCCTGGGCTGGCCTCGCCCTCGCGGCTGCCCAGGCTCGGCGCGACGAAGCCCAACCGGTGCATGGCCGGGATGTACAGGTGACAGAACGCCGCCACCGAGCCACCGCTGCGGTCCACCGGCAGGCCAGTCACCGTGGCACGTTCAAGAAGGAAGTCGAGCAGCCGGGTGTGCTCGAAGATGCGGGTGACCAGCTCGCAATCCTTGAGGTTGTAGCGCGCCAGGGCCGGCTTGTCCTCGGCGAACATCCGGTTGATCTCATCCATGCGCTGGTAGGGAGTGTCGATGGCCTTGCCTTCCCCCAGCAGGGTCTGGGCGACGTTTTCCAGGCTGAACGAGGGGAAGCTCCAGGTCGCCGAGCGCAGGGCTTCGATGCCGTCGATCAATAGCCGCCCCGGTGCATCGGCGAAGAAGTGCGTGCGGCTGCCATGCTCGCGCAGGGTCATCGGCGCACCATCGCGGCCCAGGCACAGAGGCACCTGCAACTGCCGAGCGTGATCATGGAGGATACGCAGGTCGAACTGCACCAGGTTCCAGCCGATGATCGCGTCCGGGTCGTGACGCTCCAACCAGCGGTTGAGGCATTCGAGCAACTGGCCACGGTCGGCGCAGTAGTGCAGGTCGAAATCCTCCACCTGCATTGGGCCGTTGGGAGGTCCGAGCATGTAGACCTGGCGCTGACCGCATCCCTCCAGCGCGATGCTGTACAGCTCGCCCCGTTCGCTGGTCTCGATATCCAGAGACACCAGGCGCAGGCTCGGGCGGTAGTCCGGATGAGGCTTGAGCTGGGCATCCACGACCGTTCCCTGGGCATCGACACGACCACCGAACAAGACCGGCGCGGTAATGAAGCGCTCCATCAGATAGCGCTCCGGCGGTCGGATGTCGGCTTCCAGCACCTCGACGCCGGCCGTGCGCAAGCGTTTGTCCAAGGCCATCAATTGGCGGTGTTGGCGGCAGTAAAGGCCCATCACCGGCCGCTGCTGAAAGTCGCGCAGTTCAAGGGGGCGCAGCTCTGCGCCCGGCTCATCGCCGAGCAACAGTTGTGCATGTGCGGCCTGCTGCGCGGGCACGAACGCCACCGAAACCTGCGCGCCCAGGCGTACACGCCGGGGGCCCTGGTCGGTGGCCAGCCAGAACTCCACACACGTGCCGTCGGGGGTGTCATGCCAATGGCGGGTCAGGACAAAACCCTGCTGCAGCTCCACATGGACCTCACACACTTGATCAAGCGCGAATTCTACCCGCTTTGCGCAAGCCCCGGGACGTCTGGCGATTCTGCAACACGCGGGCAGATGTGAAAAATTTGTCGATTTTTTGGCATACCACGCTTTCGAGGCGCGACAAATCCTGACAAACTTATTGCCAATCATTCTCATAAGCACTAGCAACAAGGATATCCAGGCATGACCCCTGCTGCTCCGCCTCGTCGTTTCGCGCTCAACCTGCTGGCCCTGGCCGTCTGTCTCAGCACCCTGCCCCATGCCATGGCTGACGACCAGCAACCACCCGCGACGCTGGAACTGGGCGCCACCGAGATCAGCGACAACCGGCTGGGCAGCACCACCGAAGGCAGCACGTCCTACACCACCGGCGCCATGAACACCGCGACCAAGCTGCCGTTGACCATGCGCGAGACCCCGCAGGCGGTCACCGTGATCACCCGTCAGCGCATGGACGACCAGAACATGACCAGCATCAACGACGTGGCCCGCTACACCCCGGGGCTGTTCCTCAACCAGTCCAGCGGCCCCGGCCGCCAGAGCTACACCGCCCGAGGCTTCGACGTCGACAACCTGATGTACGACGGCATCCCAAGCGCCTATACCGGTTGGGTGGTTGGCGCCCAACCCAACCTGGCGATGTTCGACCGCGTCGAAGTGGTTCGCGGCTCCACCGGCCTGGTCACAGGCGCCGGTACACCATCAGCGGCCATCAACCTGGTGCGCAAACGCCCACTGGCCGAACAGAAAGTCACCGTTACCGGCGCGGCCGGCAGCTGGGACAACTACCGCGGCGAGCTCGACGCCTCCAGCCCGCTCAACGACAGCGGCACCCTGCGCGGCCGGATAGTGACCTCCTACCGCGACGCCAACGGATTCCGTGATGGTCAGGAAGAAAATCATGGGCTGTTCTATGCCATCAGCGAAGCCGACCTGAGCGACGACACCACCTTGACCCTGGGCTTTTCGCACCAGAAGGACAAGACCAATTTCTTCTGGGGGGCCATCCCGACCGACCTCAGCGGCCATCACCTGGATGTGTCGCGTTCGTACAACCCCGGCACCGACTGGGAAGACAAGGACCAGGAGATCAACACCCTCTTCGCCGAAGTGCGCCACCACCTGGCCAATGACTGGAAGCTGCAGGTCAACGCCAACTACAGCGAGCAGAACGCGCTGTTCCGCGGCTCTTACCTGTCGCGCTGGAACACCGCCAAGACCCTGAGCAGGACGGTCTACCAGTCCGCGCACGACGAGAACCAACTGGGTCTCGACGCCTTCGCCAGCGGCCCCTTCGAGCTGCTGGGCCGCAGCCATGAATTGGTGCTGGGTGCCAGCAAGCGCATCTACGACATGAATGAGCGCGAATACAGCCCCTATGACACCGACTATCCGCTCGATAGCGGCAAGCCGAACTTCCTGCACACTGGCAACAGTCGCTACCTGATCAACCAGGAAGGCGTCTACGCCACCACCCGCCTGAGCCTGGCAGACCCACTCAAGCTGATTCTCGGCGGACGCCTTGACTGGTACGACTACGACCAGCGCGACAACAACGACGGCGACTACAAGGTGACCCGCAACGTCACTCGCTACGGCGGCCTGATCTATGACCTGGACGAGCATCATTCGGTGTATGTGAGCTACACCGACATCTTCACTCCGCAGAGCGGCAAGGATGTCTCCGGCAAGCCGATCATCCCGATCGTCGGCAAGAACTATGAAGTCGGCATCAAGGGCGAATATTTCGACGGTGCCCTGAACGCCAGCCTTGCGGTGTTCCGCATCGACCAGGAAAACCGCCAGGTCCAGATCGGCGCGGCCAACTGCCCGCAGATGACCTGCTATGAAGCCTCGGGCGAAGTACGCAGCCAAGGTATCGATTTCGAACTGCAGGGTGCACTGACCGACCATTGGCAGATCGGCACCGGCTACACCTACGCCCGCGTGCACACCATCAAGGACGAGAAGAACCCGGCGAGCGTCAACAAGCCGCTCAAGTCCGACACGCCCGAACACCAGTTCAAGCTGTTCACCACCTACCGCTTCCAGGGCCCGCTGGAAAAACTGCGAGTGGGCGGCGGCATCACCTGGCAGAGCCGCATGTACAACGACATCCCGGTCGATGGCGGCAACTACCGGTTGGTCCAGGGTAGCTACGCAGTCACCGACCTGTTGGCCGGCTACCAGGTCAACCAGCATCTGGACCTGCAGCTCAACGCCAACAACATCTTCGACAGGAAGTACTACTCGTCCATCTCGAAGTCGGTGGACTACGGCGGCGACACCTTCGGCGATCCACGCAACCTGATGCTGACGGCCAAGTACAGCTTCTGACCCTCGCGGGCTGGCGGGCCAGGCCTGTCAGCCCTTGATCGCGCGCTCGATCGTGGCGATGTCGATCTTGTCCATCTTCATCATCGCCTCGAACGCCCGCTTGGCTGCCGCGCGGTCGCTACCGCCGACCGCGTCGGTCAGCACCCGCGGGCTGATCTGCCACGACAGCCCCCATTTATCCTTGCACCAGCCGCACACGCTGGCCTGGCCACCGTTATCGATGATCGCGTGCCAGTAGCGATCGGTCTCGGCCTGGTCGTCAGTGGCCACCTGGAACGAAAACGCCTCGGAATGCTTGAACGCGCCCCCACCATTGAGGCCCAGGCACGGGATGCCCATCACGATGAACTCCACCGTAAGCACATCACCCTCTTTGCCCGAGGGGTAGTCGCCCGGCGCCTTGTGCACGGCCACCACACGGCTGTCGGGGAAAGTGTCGGCGTAGAACTGCGCCGCCGCCTCGGCATCGCTGTCGAACCAGAGGCAGATGGTGTTCTTGCTGGGCATGGCAGGCTCCCGGATCGGTGGATGATCCTGAGCAGTCTAGCCGGGCCCGTCACAGGTAACTGACGAGGGCGACACACGGACAGCTCGGAATTTTCCTACGCAAGAAACGGAAAGCGAGAAGTCGAAATTGGGACTTCCCCGTCGCAACATTGCCACCGCGGCTGATTGATAGCCGTTCGAACATCTCTGGCATATCAACGACAAGGAAGCCCCACATGGACATTCGCGAACTGCCGGGCAACGACGCCTGGGATTACGGTATCAGCCTCGACAAACATGTCCTCTACAGCGTGCCGGTCGGCGAAAACGCCCAAGGCTACATGCAGTTCGACACCACCCGCACCGCCATCGGCGAGGCTGTATTCCAGCTCAAGTACCGCGACGACTACGACCTGGTGGACTTCCTCGCAGAATCTGTCGTCCAGGCGATACAGAATGTCCCGGTGGATGTCGTGCTGCCCATGCCCGCCAGCCGCCAGCGTACTCGCCAGCCCGTGCACGCGGTGGCAGA
Source organism: Pseudomonas sp. S44 (assembly GCF_016624805.1). NCBI lineage: Bacteria > Pseudomonadati > Pseudomonadota > Gammaproteobacteria > Pseudomonadales > Pseudomonadaceae > Pseudomonas > Pseudomonas sp. S44. Next base: position 47,949 of record NZ_JACVTY010000001.1, on the reverse strand, counting down.
ACGGGTAGCCCAGTTGCTGGAGCTCGAGTACTGCGACCAGACACTGATCAAGCACAGCAGCACCGTCGCAATGAAAGACCTGGCGACCTATGAAGAGCGCTGCGCCGCGCTGCAAGGTTGCTTTGTCACCCACGACAAACTCCACCCGTGCAATATCCTGCTGCTCGACGATCTGTTCGACACTGGCGCCTCGCTGGAAGCCGCCTGTACCGCCCTGCGCGGATACGCTAGCATCCGCTCAATTGCAGTCGTCACCCTTACACGGAGGCATTGATGCCGAAGGTTTTCATCTCCGGCTCGATCACGCTCAAGCGTCTCGACTCCCAGGTCGAGGCGCGGCTCGACAATATCGTTGCCAGCGGCCATGAAGTGCTGGTCGGTGACGCCGCAGGCGTGGACCAATGCGTGCAGCAGTATTTCGCCAATCGCCAGTACGCCGCCGTTACGGTGTACTGCACCGGTGACACGCCTCGCCACAACCTTGGTGCGTGGCCACTCGTGGCTGTCTGCCCACCCGCCAATGCCAGGGGCCGCGCGTTCTACACCGCCAAGGACCTCGAAATGGCCGAAGCAGCCGATTTCGGCCTGATGATCTGGGACGGCAAAAGCCCCGGCACCTTGAGCAACGTCTTCGAACTGCTGGACAGAGCCCGGAAGTCGGTGGTTTACCGTCAGGCCGCGGGATTGTTCTGCAACGTCCATTGTCTGGACGATCTGCAGGCGCTCATCGCCCAGATGGACGAGCCGGCTCGCCTGGAGGCCGACAAGAAGGTCGGCTTGTCCAAGCGGATCGAACGGCTGTCGAGCAAAGTCGAAGATCCGGTAACCATTCGTCAGCAGATCGATGAACACCTCACGGCCATCGCCCGTCACCAACGCCGGGTGGCCGAGTTGCAAGCCAAGCTGGACGCGATATCTACATCCACCGGCGCCGACCTGTTCTCCTGAAGGCAACCGGCCGGGCGCCGGTTGCCTGTGGAACGGTTTGAACATTCAGCCAGCACACGACTCAATACGGGATTGACGCCCTTTTCGGACATCCGTACGATTTATTCGTACATCCGTACGAAATTATTCCAGCGAGTCTGTACCATGCCCGCCACTCACCGCCTGGCCCGCTACGCCTTGTATCTGCTATTTCTGCTTCCTGGCCTGACCCTCGCCAGTTGGGTCACCCGCACCCCAGCCCTGCGCGACGGCCTGTCGGCCTCCACCGAACAGATGGGGATGATCCTGTTTGGATTTTCAGCCGGAGCGATGTGCGGGATTCTCAGCGCCGGACGCCTCATCACCCGCTTCGGTGCGCACCGAATGATGCGCATCGGCCTGCTCGGCCTGTCCGCCGGCATGCTGGTGCTCGCCGGCAGCAGCGAGTTGGCCAGTGCCTGGTGCGCCTTTGCCGGGCTGTTCATCTACGGCATCGGCATGGGCTGGGCGGACATCGCAGTGAACATCGAAGGTGCCGCCGTGGAGCGGGAAATCGATGCGCCGATCATGACCACCCTGCACGGGTTCTTCAGCCTCGGTACCCTGGTGGGCGCGTTGGCCGGGATGGGCATGACCGCGCTGCAGGTCCCCCTGGACCTACACCTGGTCGTCGCGGCACTGCTTTCGGCCGGCGTGACCCTGGCCCTCGTCCCCCACGCTCCTCGGGCCAGTGAACGAGCAGCGAATCAACCGACAACGCAGGCAGCCGAGTTTGCCTGGGGCGCCTTGCTCAGTGACCGTCGCCTGTTGCTGATCGGCTTCGTGGTGCTGGCCATGGCACTGGCCGAGGGTGCGGCCAATGACTGGCTGCCGCTGCTGATGATCGACGGGCACGGATTCGCAGAAACCACCGGCACGCTGATCTACCTGGTGTTCACCATGGGCATGACCCTGGGTCGATTCGCCGGAGCGCCGGTGGTGCGCCGCTTTGGCCGGGCGCTCACCTTGCGCGCCAGCGCACTGCTGGGTGCAGGCAGCCTGGCGCTGGTGGTGTTCTGCGAGGTGCAATGGATCGCCGCAGCCGCCGTGATGCTCTGGGGCATTGGCGCATCGCTGGGTTTCCCCCTGGCGATCTCGGCAGCCGGGGAAAGCGGTGCACACAGCGACCAGCGGGTAAGGCTGGCGGCAACGGCGGGATACCTGGCGTTTCTGGTCGGCCCGCCCTTGCTGGGGTTCATCGGCGAGCATCATGGCTTGCGCCTGGCGATGCTGCCGGTGCTGACATTGGTGGCCCTGGCGTTCATCGTGGCGTCGGCGCTGCGCGAGCAAGCCCCTTTGCCTGCCGATACCTGCGAAAAGGCCGGCTGAGTGGCTATCGCCGCGCAGCCAGCAAGCCAAGCCCTGCACACCCCAGCAACGAGGCGCTGATCCGATTGAACAGCCGCCGTGGCCGCGGCTGGTTGAACCAGCGCTGCAGGTAGGCACCCAGCGCCGCATAGATCGCGATCGCCGCCCACTCCAACAACAGGAACCACAACCCCAGCCAAAGGAACTGCTCGCTCACGGGGGTGGAACTGCCGATCGACACGAACTGCGGCAGCAAGGCTGTGAAGATGAGAATCGCTTTCGGGTTGTCGATTGACTGTCAATATATACCTGCATCTGAAAACGTCTACACCCGCCCTCTACTCAAGCGGTACTTAGGCTACGTATGGTCTCTTCTGATATGCAAACAGCGGTTCACCCATTCACTTTGAAGGAATTTTTTCGATCAGCAACTTCACTAACTCCTGAAGATTCACCGGGTAATCGTCCCCCCCGGCGATAGATCCTTGCATACCAAAAATCTTAGATGCCACTTCTGACTTTATCTTATTTTGCTCATCATTAGGCAACGACGCAATGTAAGGTGTCATAGCTCTTAAATCCAACGCAATTCTTCTATTCATATGCTCTTGGATACGGTGCCTCGATGACTCTCTAGCCAAATAAGCTGCAGGAACAGACAACGCCAATGCTGCGAACACCTTTAACAAAATATGCGGCAAGTCAAAATTTCCACTCAGCGTTTGGTACAACGCTGCAAAAACAACCAAACCGGAAATACCCATACATGCAAGAGACCAGTATCGCATTTTGTCTGCCCTTACACCTTCTTCTCTAGCAGTATTTGCATAATCAATTAAAAGAACTTTTGCAGCGTTCTCACCTAGCAATTTATCAATCTGCGAGTCGACCTGCTGGCTCCTTTTCGCAGCTTCCTGCGAAATTATGTCCGCACCAGCAACTTCACGCTCCACAGCCGCCTTAATACTTCCAATATCCCCGCGCAGAGTTTCTAAATCCGCTGCAATGGTCGCAGCTGCCTCAGAGGCCTTACCCATACTTGCAGAATTCTCCCTCTTAATTGCATCAATATCAGAAAGCCCTTTAGCTATAATCCTTTCAAAGTTCTCAACATCAGAACGAAGCTTTGCTTGCAATTCAATTATGGACTTATGGGCATCATTAATATTCATTTCGCTCGAAGAAGCCACCCTAAATTCCTCGACGTTCAGGACATAAGGAAGAGTAAACTCTTCGCCATTATCAATACGATCGGAAAAATCGGCCGAAATCCTCTCTAATTTTTTAGCTAACTTAAGGGCTCCCTCACCATAAGAACCTCGGCCAATTATCGCCAAACCTAGGGCCCGTGCATGCACAGCAACTCCCTTAGCGCTAGATACTGCCGCTTCAACATCACCCTTAGTAGCCCTACCTACAAAATTCTTATGATTAATTTCTAAATTACTTATACTCTCCCTATCCGAACGGGCCATTTTTTGATCGCCGATCTCGGCCAGCAATTCCTTCAATGAAATAATTATGTCACTTACTTTCTGCTTGCAAATGTCTATTGGATCTAGCATCTCACCCTCCACGGCAACCAGACCTGCGCGAAAGCGCACGCCTTTGTCACTTGATACGATAGCACTTAGCCACCTACCTGGCGACTATGACTATATTACCGAGACTAATAACACACCCCATGGTCCACGGCTCACCTCTCTATGGCGACCCAAGTAGCGCACCTATCTTTCGGTCTAACACCTTAAAATCAATCGCCCATCGGCACGATTTTAATTCTGTATTTGACATCCCCATTTTTACCAAAGGTATGTCTTGAGTATTACAAATCTGCTCCAGCCTAAATAAGTTATCCGCACTGATCCGCACCCCAGCATACACCCTCTTAGGTTTCGGGACAGGGATAGAGGTAGGTGACGGTATAAAATTATTAGAATATACTAACCTCCCCCTTCTCATACGACCACTCTTTATTCTTCGTGATCGCCGGCAATCCAACAGATAACGGATTTACCTTTGAACGATCCAAATCGATCATATGCTCGGAATGAGCATGTAGGATTTCACTATATAAAATCGGACACATGAACCTTGTATTAAGATCATGCACACCCAAGGAAGTGAAATCATACTCAATGCAAAACCCCGCATGATCTCTAGCATAGTGCGCCCACATCAAAATTGACCTTTCCGACTCACAAAACGAACATATCTTACCCAACCCTTTCGTTTTCTCGGAAAAATCATTAATCATTTTACCTCGCCTCTCATTAAGCACCGCAATAATAGCCTCATATAGAATTGGCTCCACTTGATGGGCAAGCGGCCATTAAATAACGAGGAGGCACTGATGAATAATTCGACACTCCTACTGCTTATACCGGCATGTTTCGCCCTTAACATGGCGCCCGACCCAAATAATTTACTTTCAGTCAATAACGCCACGCATTACGGCTTCTGGACTTCGTGTTTTGCAGGCACTGAAAGACTCATTGCTTTTTCCGCAATGATAGCACTCACAGCAACGGGCTTACCCGCTGCACTTGAAGCATCCGAGCTATTCCGAGCTATTGTTTTATGGAGTGAAGATTCTCGGCGCCGCTTATCTATTCTATCTATCCTTCAAGCTCTGGACAGCAAAAATCCAAAAGCAGCGATCGGACAGTTGGAAGCAAAGAAACTTTATGCACCTAGCGAAACAAGAGTTCCTAATTGCAACTGGAAATCCAAAACCGATATTGATATTCACTGCTTTTCTACCCCAATTCATAGATCCAGCGCATGATGTCGCGCCGCAATTTGCGACGTTAGGCGCTCTGTTCCTGGTACTTGAGATGGTCGCACTTGCAGGATATGCATTGATCGGGCTGCATTTGCGCCGCTGGTTCAATGAGCCCCAAGGAAAGCGCCTGTTCAACCGCATTTGTGCGGTGCTTTTGTCGAGAGCAGCCTCGGTGTTGCTCGCCACACGGCGGGCCTAAGATACCTCAGCGGCCAAAAGATGGCTAATCTATCTGCCATTTCTTGACTGCTGGCAAAGCCCTACCATCTATCTAACTCGGCAGGAGGTACGTGCAGAGCGCTCATCAAACGCCCAGTAAATTAACGTGATGAAGCTGCAACAATCGACTTAGCGACCTCAAGCTGAACTACATTATCCCCATTTACAGCATAAAGGACACCACTTAGGGGGCCGTCATCAGTCAGCACTGTGTAATCTGAAACAAGACTAATCAAAGAGGCATCAGTCAAACCAAATTTCAGAAAATAGGGTGAGGCAGAATCATCCACTATCGTAGATTCAATCTGCTGAAACTCAGAAAGCAACAATCTTGCAGCCTCATAAACTCGAGAGCCCAACTCCCCACCAAGGTCAATGAGATTGGAAACCTCTGTAGCAATATAATGTGTTGTGAAGACACTTTTGAAGCGCCCCATAAACCTAACAACAATTTGATAGTCCTCCTGACTATACCCATTTAGCCTGTCCGACTTAGAAATGTGCCTGCCATCTTCTACCAAACCAATCACCAGCAGAAGTAAAAGATTGGTATCGATAATAAGCCCAGCACTACTCAAGGCTATTTCTCCTTGTAGGTTCTGAAGCCTCTGAACTCATAGGTGAAAGCATCAACCAGAAAAACCTTATATTCTCTACGGCGACCCATCAAAGACGCCAATTTAGAAATATTGTCAGGTGCGATACCGTAGAAGTTGTCCTCTCTGTCGATGTCGTAGCTGAAAGTTACTTCATACAGCTTTCCATCTGACGAGGTCATTGCCTCCTCAAGGGTGACATTCTTAGCCTTAGGGACTAATTTCTCGACATTTCCTCGTGCGACCTGCACTGCCCGATCAAAATCAAGCGCTGCCATTTGCAACTCCTCCATTAAATCCAAATAGTATAGGAGGCCGGAAGGAGGGAGGAAAGTACATATTAGCGATCACTAGGATTGCCCGCCGCCACCCAGAACTCCTGCCGTGCCAGGCGCCAGGTACCGCGCGACTGCCCGCCGGCATGGGGCGCCTCTGCCACGGGTGCCCGCCACAGCTGCCAGGCGATATAGAACAGGTAAGCCGCGCCCACGAGCTTGATGCTCAGGAACAGGTATTCGCTGGTATGCAGCACCACCGCCAGCCCCATCGCCGCCAAGGCGATCATGCCGCTGAAGGCGAGGATACGCCCGCTTCCTGCCAGGCAAGCAGTGCGCAAACCGTGGCGGCTGGCGTTGTGCAACGACAGCAGGTTGTTGGGCCCCGGCGCCATGTTCAGGGCGAAGCAGGCGGGGATGAACAGCAACAGGCTCGACAGGTCCATTATTTTTCTCCATGCGGACCCCGGTAGCCTTGCGCCCTGGCGCCATGCGGTCAAGCACAGTGGCGTGGTCATTCGCCGGCACAGTGAATCCGGGGCTGCGACGCAGCCCCTGCCCGCCTCAGATCCTGCGTCGTGCCTTCAGCCCCGGGATGGTAGTGGCTGCGATCTCGACCTGCGGCTTTTCCCACCCGGTACTGGCCGCCAGGCCTGCCAGCGTCGGCTGGCGGAACAAGGTGCGTGCGTCGGCTTGCAACCCCGCCTGGCGCATGCGCGCCACCAGATTCACAGCCAGCAGTGAATGCCCGCCCAGTTCGAAGAAGTTGTCGTCGCGCCCAACCTGCTCGACTTTCAGCACTTCGCTCCAGATCTGCGCCAGGGTCTGCTCCAGCGCGTTGCGTGGCGCCGCGTAGGCGCGGCTGATCACCGACTCCGCGCCCGGCTCGGGCAGTGCCTTGCGGTCGATCTTGCCGTTGGGGCTAAGCGGCATGTCGGCCAGGGCGACGAAGGCCGAGGGCACCATGTACTCCGGCAGTCGCGCCAACAGATGGCTACGCAACGTATCCAGCGCCGGAGCGGGTTGCCCCTCTCGGCAGGTGAAATAGGCGACCAGGCGCTCGTCGCGCACCAGGACCACGCTCTGGCCCAGCGCAGGATGCCCACCCAGCAGTGCCTCGATTTCACCGAGCTCGACGCGCAGACCGCGCAGCTTGACCTGGAAGTCGTTGCGCCCGAGGAACTCCAGCTCGCCATCCTCGCGGTAGCGCACCAGGTCCCCGGTGCGATACAGCCGATCGCCCTCGACGAACGGGCTGTCGATGAAGCGCTCGGCCTGCAGCACCGGCAACCCAAGGTAGCCGCGTGCCACGCCGACGCCGCCGATGTGTAACTCTCCTGCCACGCCCATCGGCACCGGCCGGGCATGGGCATCGAGCACGTAGAGCCGGGTATTGGCGATCGCCCGGCCGATCGGCGGTGGCGTGTGCGGCAGCGGCTGATCGGGTTCGAGCGTCCAGGCCGTGCTGTCGACCGTAGCCTCGGTCGGCCCATAGACATTGTGCAAGCGCACCTGCGGCAGGCGCCGGCGCACGCTGGCAGCCAGCGCCAGGGTCAACTCACCCCCGCCACAGAAGATGTCGATCAGGCTCGTACAGCGTTCGACGCCCGGCTGCTCGAGAAACTGGTGCAACAACGCCGGGACGAACTTGATCGTGGTCACCTGGTGAGTCTGGACCAGTTGCACCAGATAAGCCGGATCGCGATGGCCGTCTGGGCGGGCCAGCACCAGGCGCAAGCCTGCACACAACGGCCAGAACAACTCCCAGACCGAACCGTCGAAGCTGAACGGCGCACGCTGCAACAGCGCATCACCCGGACGCGGCGGGCAGATGCTCGAGCCCCAATGCATGAGGTTGCCCAGCCCGCGGTGCTCGATCATCACACCCTTGGGCATACCGGTCGAGCCGGAGGTGTACATCACGTAGGCAAGGTTCGAAGGCGTCAACGCCGGCACCTCAGGGGCCTCGGCAGGCTGCGCTTGCCAGCCTCCCTGGTCGAGATCCACCAGCGGCACCGACGCCGGATCGAACAGGCCACGTGTCGCCCCATGGACCAGCACTGCCAGCGGTGTACTGTCCTCGACCATGTAGCGCAGGCGTTCATCCGGGTAACCAGGATCCAACGGCACGTAGGCACCGCCGGCCTTGAGCACGCCCAGCAGCCCGGCCAGCAGCGACAGGCCGCGCTCGATGCAGACGCCGACACGTGTGTCAGGCTGTACGCCCAAGGCCACCAGGTGATGGGCCAGACGGTTGGCCTGCTCGTCGAGTTCACGGTAGCTCAGCGCCGCCTCGTCGGTCTGCAGCGCCACCGCATCCGGCGTGCGCAGCACCTGGGCCTGGAACAGCGCCGGCAGGGTCTGGCGCATCAACTCGTGGGGCTCCTGGGTGGCATTGAGTTCGTGCAGCAGCCGTTGCAGCTCGTTCTCAGGCACACTGCACAACTGTTCGATCGGTGCCGAACCACCCTGCTCCAGCGCCTCGACCAGCCCCTCGAGGGTACGCTCGAGGTAGGCCAGCACACGCGCTGCACCCAACGCTCGCGGCGCGCGAACGTTCAGGTGCAAGGCCTCGTCCTGATCATCCACCGACAGCACCAGCGCATGGCTATGTACTTCGCTGGCTTCCAGCAAGCGGGCACCTGGCAATGTCGATTGCCCTGCCACCAGCCCATGGCGGAAATTGATCAGGCTGTTGAACAGCGGCACACCCGCTGGCAGCCCGCTGCAACGCTGAGCCAGCAGCAAGGGGGCATCTTCGTGGCCCAACAGCGCGGCAAGCCCGGCATGGGTGTCGGCCAGTGCCTGCGCCACGCTGCGGCCCGCCAGGCTCACCCGCAGGGGCAAGCTGTTGATGAACATGCCCAACGCCCGATCGGCCCCCTCGCCCGCCATCATCCGCCCCAGCAACACGCTGCCGAACACCACGTCGTCACGACCGCCCAATGCCCCCAGCACCTGCGCCCAAGCCAGGTGGAACAGGCTGGCCAGGCCGACATCCTGCTGCCGGGCCAGGCGGCGCAAGGCCTCGGTGAGCACGAGCGGAACCTCATGCGCAAGGCTCTCCAGCGCGCCCACCTGCACCTGATCCTCGACCATGCCCGGCAACGTCGGCGGTGCCTCGACACCTGCCAGCAATGCCCGCAGGAACGCCTCGTGCCCTTGCTGCCGCGCCTCGGCGCCGCTGAGCGCGACATAGTTGCGATAAGGCACAGGCGCCGGCAGCGTATGACCCTCATCGCTCATCAGGGCCCGCAGCTCACCGAGCAACACCTGCACCGACACGGCATCGTTGACCAGATGGTGGAAACGCAACAGCCCCAACCAACGACCGTGCTCACGGTCTTCGGCACCCGCCAGCGCCATCATCGGCGCACGACGCAGGTCCAGCGGGCGTTGCGCCGCAGAGTAATGCGCAGCCAACGCCTGCGCCGTATCGTCCGGCCCGGCCCGCAATACCTCCACGGGCAATTGCGCCTGACGCCAGACCACCTGCTGCGGTTGTTCGAGCCCTTCCCAGGCCAGGCTGGTGCGCAGGATGTCGTGACGCTCGACGACCTGTTGCAACGCGTGGGCGAATGCCTCGAATGCCGTCTGGTCGGTAAAGGCGAACAGCGCCTGTTGCTGATAAGGATCATGGCTGTCGCGCAGGTGGTGATAAAGGAGCCCCTGCTGCAAAGGCGCCAAAGGGTAGATTTCCTGCACATTGCCCGCACCACCCGGTATCCCCGCGACGATCGCGTCGATCTCGCCCTGGGTCAGCGACACCAGGCTGAGCAGCTCCGGCGTGATGTGGCTGCAATCAGCAGGCACACGGTTGTCTTCCACCTGAGCGAGGGAACGCTGGCTGGCCGCGGCCAGACTCGCGAGGGTCGGCTGGCCGAACAGCACCTGCACGTCAGCCTGCAGGCCTTGCTGGCGCATGCGCTCGACCAGTTGCACTGCCAGCAACGAATGGCCGCCCAACTCGAAGAAGTGATCGTGACGACCAATGCGCTGTACTCCCAGCAACTCGCTCCAGAGTGCCGCCAGGCGAACCTCCACGTCGCCGCGGGGTGCTTCATGGGCGCGGCGTACCGACGCGGTTTCATCCAGCGCCGGCAAGGCGCGGCGGTCGAGCTTGCCATTGGCGGTCAGCGGCCAGTGGTCGATGCGCTGGTAGCCGACCGGCAGCAGGGCCGCAGGCAGAAGGCCGCGCAGGTGCTCATGCAGGTCGCCGGGGGTGACCGCATCTCCGATGAACCAGGCCTGCAGTTGGCCATCGCGCAGCAGTACCACTGCTTCACGCACCTGTCCGTGGCTGGCCAGCGCAGCCTCGATTTCGCCGAGTTCTACACGCACACCGCGGATCTTCACCTGATCGTCGTTGCGCCCCAGGTATTCAAGGGTGCCGTCGGCAAGCCAGCGCACCCGGTCGCCGGTGCGGTACATCCGTGCGCCGGCTTCGTCACTGAACGGGTCGTCCAGGAAACGCTCGGCAGTCATCTGCGGGCGATTCAGGTAGCCGCGAGCGACCCCCAGGCCTGCTACGTAGAGCTCACCCGGTACGCCGACCGGCAATGGCTTGAGCTGCGCATCGAGCACATACAACCGTGTATTGGCCACAGGCGTGCCGATATGCAGCGCGCCACCCGCCATCACCCGCCCGGAGCTGGCGACCACCGTGGCTTCGGTAGGGCCGTAGTTGTTGATGACCGCATAGGCCCGCTCACGCGACAGGCTGCGCAGCCGGTCGCCCCCCACCAGCAGGGTGCGCAGGGTCGGATGATCATGCTGGGTGAAAGCATGTTCGGCCACCGGGGTTGGCAGGAAACTGACCTGCAGTGGCTGGGCCCGCCACCAGCGCAGCAGCTTGTCGATATCCTCGCCACCTTCGCTGGTAGGCGCCAGGTGCAGCGTCGCACCCGCGCACAAGGCTGGCCAGACCTCCCAAGCCATGGCATCGAAACCAAAACCAGCGAGGCTCGACGTGTGTCCGCCAACGCCCAGGTCAAAAGCCTCGCAATGCCAGTCGACCAGGTTGGCCAGCATGCGGTGTTCGACCATCACCCCCTTGGGTTGGCCGGTGGAGCCTGAGGTGTAGATCACATAGACCAGGCTCTCGGCCACAAGCCCCGCCACGCGAGGATTGTCCAAGGTGGCCGCGGCTGCCGGGCAGGCGTCGAGCTCGATCAACGGCAGTGCATGGCGTGGCAGACGCGCCAGCAGATCCTGCTGTGTCAGCAGTGCCACTGGTGCGCTGTCTTCGAGCAGGTAGGCGATGCGCTCACGCGGATGTGCTGGGTCGATCGGTACGTAGGCCGCACCCGCCTTGAGCACCGCCAGCAGGCCCACGAGGGTATCCAGGCCACGGCGGGCAACCACCGCAACGCGCTGCTCGGGCCTCACACCTCGCTCGATCAGACGCAGGGCCAGTGCATTCGCGCGCTGATTCAGCTCGCCGTAACTCAGGCTGCGCTCTTCGTGCACGGCGGCAATGGCCTCGGGCATCAGCGCCGCGTGTGCCTCGATTCGGCGATGCACGAGCGGCTCGCCAACTGCACGCCCCGTCGCGTTCCATGCCTGCATCTGCCGATGCTCGGCAGGTGTCGGCAGATCGAAATCGGCAACCGCCAACGCGGATGTCGCCAAGCCTTGTTCCAGCACGTGCAGCAGCCGCTGTGCCAATGCCTCGGCCTCGTCGCTCGCCAGCCAGGCGCGGTGATGTACCAGGTGCAACCAGGCCTTGTCGTTATGGCGGTTGCTGCGCAGATGGATGGCCAAGGGCGTGGATTCGTAGCTGTTGGAGACCTTCACCGTGTGGGCGCTGGCCGCGCCGTAACGGTAGTCGTGATCGTCCTGCTCGTAGGAGACCGACACCTCGAACAGTTGCCCGCGCTCTTCGCGCAACAGGCCCAGTGCTCGGTTCAGCTCACTCACGGCCAGCCGCTGATGGCGAAAATCGCGGCGCAGGGTGTCGCGTATCGCGACCACCAGTTCGGCGAAACCCAGTGCCGGAGAGAACGCCAAGGGCACCGCGCTGACCTGCACGAAGGTCCCCAGCGTAGCCTTGAAACGTGCGCCGCCACGATTGAGCAGCGGCAGGCCCACCACCCAATCCTCGCGTTGTGCGCTGCGAGAGAACAGCACATGCAGTGCAGCCAGCAGTACATGGAACGCCGAGGCCTGGTGAACTTCGGCCAGGCGTTTCATGCGCTCGTGCAACGCATCGGGGAACGTCTGAACCCAGGTGCGCGAAGGTGCTTCATCGGTGGCTCGACGGTAAGGGTGACGCGCTGCCAGCAGCGGCTCCGGCACGCTGGCGAAGCGCTTGAGCCAGTATGCGCGATCACGGGCCTGGCGAATCGAGCCCTGGTACTGGCGGTCTTCGTCGATGAAGTCGGCATAACCGGCCTGGGCCCGTGGCGCCTCGCCGCCTTCGAGCAGCGCGGTGTAATGCTCGCCCAGTGCCTTGAGCATCTGGCCGAAGCCCCAGCCGTCGAGAATCAGGTGATGGGCCTGGGTTGCCAGCCAGTGGTGCTCCGGCCCCAGGCGAATCAGGGCAAAACGCAGCAGTGCCGTGCCGTCGAAGCGATAACCCTGGCCCATTTGCGCCTGAATCAATGCCGTGGCCGCCGCTGCCGGGTCAGCTTCAGCCGACAGGTCCAGCAGGGGCAACGCCAGGCTGGCATGCTCGGCGAAGCGCTGCACAGGGAGGCCGTCGGCCCCGGCACCTGGCAACAGCTCGGTGCGTAACACCGGGTTGGCCGCCACCAGTTGCTGCAACGCTTGGCGCAGGGTGTCCGGCCGCAGGTCGCCCGTGAGTTCGACATAGCCGCCGATGGTATAGAGCGGAGAATCGCCGTTGCTCAACTGGTCGAGCCAGATGTCCCGTTGAGCGCTGGTCAGGGGGTAGGTATCTGCGGCAGGCATGGGCTGGGAGGGTCCTTCTCCGTTGATCGTCCGCGGATTCAAGCATCGCTTCCCTACCCTGTATGGCCCCGGAAACCCGGACAGTCGCCCGCGCATCCTCGGTCGCTGATTTTTCTGTAGGAAATCAGCTACATATCAACCCCTTCGATAGCCTACCCGCAGGGCCAACCGTGGCAAACGTGATGGCAACAGCAGCTTTATGACGTCAATTTGTCGACTACTGCCGAAACATTTGCATTTAGTCTGTCCGAATCATCCCCCCACTTTGTCCGATTCGATGCCATTTTCTGTCCCCGGTTTCCACTACAGACGCAGGCGCCAGGCCCAGGCTTGAATAGCGCCACCCTCGACCGGCCAGGGCGTAAGACCATTCGCCACCCGCCTGCGCAGTACCCGATTCAAGGATGAACAGGACATGAAGCTGACCCGCAGCCTCGAACATCACCACGACGCGCGCCTCTACCTGCAACTGGGAGAGCTGATCGCCAGCACCGGCGAGGATCATTTTGCCGAGCGCATGCTCCAGTTGGTCGACAGCCTAGTGCCAGTGCACCGGCTCGACCTGAGCGAGTGGACCCTGGATGCCCGACAGACCGGCGTCACTCGGGTCAAGGTGCTGGGCGGCGCGGGGCTTGCCCAGGAGTTTCCTCCGCCTGATCAGCCCAATCACCCACTGTTGCAGAACATCCTGCAGATGAAGGATCCCCTGCTCATTCAGGTCAAGGCGCCTCATGCCACCGGCAACCCGCAATCCAGTGCTCACCAGTGCAACCTGGTGTCGTGCAATGGCGACCGCCGTTGGGTCATCTGCTTCCATCGCCTGCCCAGCCAGATGGCCTTTTCCCTCGGCGAACTGTCGCTGCTCAAACGCCTCTCCGACACCTTGCTGCCTCTGCTTGAACACCATGCGCAGCACCAGGTGCACGTGCAGGGTGAAGGTTCGGCGACGCCCGACACCTTGCGCCACGGCTTCGACGAGCGCCTGGCCCAGGAAGCCGTGCAACTGTCGAGCCGTGAGCAGGAAGTCTGCCTGGGGCTGCTCACCGGTGGCACCGTACCGGAAATGGCCCAACGCCTGAACGTGAAGAACAGTTCGGTGGAAACCTACCTCAAACGCGCCACCGCCAAGCTTGGCGTCAGTGGCCGCCACGGCCTGGCCAGATGGATGGCCGGTGCCTGACTCCAGAGAACCCGCGATGCCCAGATACCCTGCTGCCGTGTTGGCGGTGTTGCTGACCGGCTGCACCCTGGCCCCCGACTATCAACGCCCCGCCCTGCCTGTCGCACCTCGATTCCCAGGGGAAGCCAGCCAGGATGCCATGGCTCCCAGCCGCCAGCACGACGACTGGCACCAGGTGTTCCAGGATCCGTTGCTGCGCCAACTGATCGACAACGCACTGCTCAACAACCGCGATCTGCGCGTAGCAGCGCTCAACGTCGAAGCCTATCGTGCGCAGTTTCGTATCCAGCGCTCGGAGTTGCTGCCCAAGGTCTCCGCCGACGCCAAGGGCCAGCGCCAGTACCTGCCGCGGCGCATGACCGGGACCGGCGACGGGGCCATCACCCAGACCTACGCCGCCACGCTCGGGGTGAGCGCCTATGAGCTTGACCTGTTCGGCCGCCTGCGCAGCCTGAGTGACAAGGCCTTGCTGACCTATCTCGCCAGCGAACAGGCCCGGCGCAGTGTGCAGTTGGGGTTGGTGGCCAGCGTGGCAAGCAGCTACATGACCTGGCGAGCTGACCTGGAGCTGCTCGAACTGTCACGCCAGACCCTGATCGCCGACCAGGAAAGCCTGCGCCTGACCCAGGGTCAGCGTCGCGCCGGCACTGCGTCGGCATTGCAGCAGATCCAGGCGCAGACCAGCGTCGACACCGCTCGTGCCGCAGTAGCCCGCTACCAGCGCCAGGTTGCCCAGGATATCAACCAGCTGACCCTGCTGGTCGGCGCGCCCCTCGATGAGCGTACGCCCAATCTGCCGCTGGCCTCGCAGCAGATCGTCGGCTTGCCGCCCGGCCTGCCCTCGGCACTGCTGCAACGTCGCCCGGACATCCTGGAAGCCGAATACCAGCTGCGTGCGGCCAATGCCGACATCGGTGCCGCACGGGCAGCGTTCTTTCCCAGCATCAGCCTGACTGCCAACGCAGGCAGCAGCAGTCGCGAATTGTCCGGGCTGTTCGACGGCGGCAGCGGTACCTGGTTGTTCCAGCCGCAGATCAACCTGCCGCTGTTCACTGCCGGCAGCCTGAGGGCCAGCCTGGACTATGCGCGCCTGCAAAAGGAAATCGAGGTGGCCCGCTACGAGAAATCGATTCAGGGGGCGTTCCAGGAGGTGTCTGACGGCCTCGCGGCGCGCGCCACTTATCAGCGGCAACTGGTGGCCCAACGCGACCTGGTGGCCTCCACCCAGCGCTACTACGACCTGGCCCGCAACCGCTACCGCATTGGCGTGGACAGCAGCCTGACCTTTCTCGACGCCCAGCGCTCGCTGTTCAGTGCCCAGCAGGGCTTGATCAACGACCGGCTGGCGCAATTGCTGGCAGAGGTGAACCTCTATGCCGCGTTAGGGGGAGGCTGGACAGACGCGCACTGAAGCCAGGCCGTGGCCCGCGGCCGCGCCTTGGCGCCTGCCGCTCAGGTCGAGTCAGGCCAGATCGGCAAGGGCCTGGGCCGCATATGCGTGGGAGCGCAAGCGCGCCAAGGGGTCATGGATCCGGCAATCGATCATCAACTCATCGGCGCCAGTCTGTTCGATCAGTGTGCGCAACCCATCCCTCACCCGCTGCGGCCCACCGGCCACGGTACAGGCCATCACCTGTTCCAGCACCGCCCGTTCATGGCCCGGCAAGCCCTCGACATAACCTTCCTGCGGCAGGGGCAGCAGGCCGTGACGTCCGACATGCAGATCGAGCATCCATTTGCGGTGCGAGCTGGCCAGATAATCGGCTTCGGCATCGCTGGCTGCTGCGAACAGATTCATGCCCACCATGACGTAGGGCTTGGCCAGTTGCGCCGAGGGTTGGAAGTTCGCGCGGTAATGGGCGATGGCCTGCAGCAGGTAGCGCGGGGCGAAATGGGAGGCAAAGGCGTAAGGCAAGCCGAGCCGTGCCGCAAGGTCGGCGCCGAACAGGCTGGAACCCAATATCCACACCGGCACCTCGTGCTTGCCCGGCACCCCGCGCACCGATCGCTGGCCGTTGTCGGCCAGGTAGTCGCGCAACTCGGCGATGTCCTGGGCAAAGTCACGCTCGGGCGCGACGCCGCGCAAAGCACGGACGGTCGGGCCGGAGCTGCCGGGGGCACGCCCCAACCCCAGGTCGATGCGCCCCGGGTGCAGGGCATCGAGCGTGCCGAACTGCTCGGCGACCACCAGCGGAGCATGATTGGGCAGCATGATGCCACCGGCACCCACGCGAATATGCCGCGTGGCATTGGCGATCTCGTTGATTACCAGCGCTGTGGCGGCAGAGCCGATGCCGGGCATGTCATGGTGTTCGGCGATCCAGTATCGAGCGTAGCCGTGCTGCTCGACGTGGCGTGCCAGTTGACGGGATTCCTCGATCGCATCGGCCAGGGTCTTGCCCTCGCCAATCATGACCAGGTCCAGGACAGACAACGCAGTCATGGCGTCTCCATAAGTCGTGACGGATATGACTGCACAGTGTCCAGGGCCACGCCTGGGCGATAAACCGCAAAACGGGCCCTACACACGGTCCCTGCATTCCCCAATCAGCGTTCCCAGGGCACTCCATGCTCCCAGCGGGCGACCAGCAGGTCGATGAAACCTCGCACCCGTGGCGACAAATGGCGCTTGCTGGGGTAGACGATACGAATCGGGTCCGCTGGCGGCCGGTAATCCGCAAGTACCTCGACCAGCGTTCCAGCGCGCAAGTCGTCGCCGGTGATGTAGGTGGGCAGGTGAATCAGCCCGAACCCGGCGCGGGCGCCATCGAGCATGGCCTCGGAGCTGTCGATGTTCAAGCGCCCGGGCTCTTCGCACAGGTGCAGCCCTTCATCGGTGTGGAAGCGCCAGGGGCTGGCCTTCTCGCCCGCCAGAAAAGCGATCTTGTCGTGCCCATACAGGTCTGCCGGTACCTGGGGCACCCCATGACGCTGCAAGTACTCGGGTGCAGCGCAGGTGACGAACTGCTGCCACGCCACGGTGCGTGTCAGCAGTTGCGAGTCCTCCTTGGGCGCACCGATGCGCACGGCAACGTCCACCCCCTCCTCCACCAAATCGACGAAACGGTCGGTGAAGCGGATATCGGCGCGCAGTTCCGGCCATTGCTTGAGGTAGACATCCAGGATCGGCAGCACATGACGCTGGCCGAACGACAGCGGCGCAGTCAGGCGCAGGGTGCCGGTCGGTCGTCCACGGCGCTGGGCCATCGTGGTCTCGACTTCGTCCAGGTCTTCGAGGATCTGCCGCCAACGCTCGAACGCGACCTGGCCTTCATCGGTCAGGCTCAGTTTGCGCGTGGTACGGTTGAGCAGGCGCACGGCCATGCGCGATTCGAGGCGCGCGATGCTCTTGCCCACCGCCGAGCGGGTCAGGCCCAGGCTCGCGGCGGCTGCGGTGAAGCTGCCGACCTTCACGGCACTGACGAAGGCGGCGATGTCGCCGAAGCGGTTGGGTTCCATGAAGCTGTTCCTGGATATCCGAGGCTGCCTAGGATGGGGGCAGATCGAGGTATTGCAAGGCCTTGATCGCCATCAGGTGCAAAGGATAGAACCCGTAGGCCCAGCGTCCCACAGGCACGATTGAGGCGCCCTGGTACGCCAGCATGCGCAAACCCAATGGCAGCGCCATTGCCGCGGTGGCCAGCACCAGCAGGGAAAAGGGCTGCCAGGGATGCGCCCATAACCAACTGTTGGTCAGGTTTGCGCCCATTGCCAGCAGACAGGGCACCAGCCAGCCGGGCCGACCTCGCGACCACAGCATCAGGCAGGCCGCCGGCAGCAATACCCCCGGCAAGCCATACATCAGTCGATCACTGAAAACCAGCGCCAGCCCGGCACTACCGAGGCCGACAATGCGCGCAGCAGGCTGTGGATGCTTCACCCCCCAGGCGACCAGCAGGCCAAGGGTCAGGGTGGGCATGACATTGAGCGTGTGCGAGCCATTGTCCAACCAACGGTACGGGCCCTCGGCAAGTACCGAGAAGGCCAACATCCAGCTCAGGTAGCGCGCGTTGGCTGCCGTGTACAGCGCGCCTGGCTGGGCGCGTGAGACATGACAGGCGATCACCAGGCAGAACAGTGGAAACGCCAGGCGCCCGACCACGAACAACCCGTCGGCACTGGGCCACAGGTAGCGCAAATGATCGGCGACCATGCTCAGGATCGCCGTCCACTTGACCAGGTCGAGCCCGGCCGAGCGGCCGTTCAGGGCGCCACCCCGGATTGCGGCGAGGGATTCAGGTAGCGTGTGGTCCAAGCCGCCAGGGGCAGCGGAGGTTGCTGTTGGAGGATGCGACGCCAGATCAGCCCCAGGTCATGGCCGTTGAACATCGCGGCACCGTCACTCCAGTTGGCTGGGGTATCGACCACCCACTGACCCTGGCTGTCGCGATGAGCCATGCGGAAACGGAAGGTGTAGTTACCGGGAATGCCCATGCGCAGGTCGGTCACCACCAGCACATCGCCGACCACGTCATAACGCAGCCAATCATCGGTGAACCAGCGCAGCCGCTCGTGCAGCGCGACGCCCTCGAGCACCTTGGCGGCGTCCAGGTTCAGCGACAGGCGCTGCATCTCGGGTGGTTCGCGGTCGAAAACGCTGCTCACGCCCTCGTAGTAATGACCATCCGCCGTCTTGGCCAGCACCCGCCAGACCAGGCTGTTGAAGGCCATGGGCACTGCCCGCACATGATCGACAACAACGCCCTGGCGGCCCAGGGCCTCATGGAAACGCTGCTCGACCGCCATGCGCCCGGCCAGCCCGAACCCCAGATACGCCGTACTGAACAGCAGAGCCGCTGCCATCAGGGGTATCGCCCGACCACTCAGCCCCCGCCACGCGGCGTAGATCACAGCGACCAGCAGCGGCACGGTGTAGATCGGGTCGATGATGAACACTGCCGCCCAGCTTTCGGGAGTGAACGGCAGCGGCCAGAACAATTGCGTGCCATAGACCGTGAAGGCGTCCAACAGGGGATGGGTGACCAGCACCAGCCAGAACGCCACGAACAGTCGGGGCCAACGGTAGCCTCTGTCGGGCCGGCGCCTCTGCCCTACCCAGGCCACCAGCCACGCCAGCAGCAGCGCCAGGCCGGTAAGGACGAAGATCGAATGGGAAAAACCGCGGTGATAGGTCATCTGCGAAACAGGGTCCGCATACCGGATCACCACATCGAGATCGGGCAAGGTGGCCAGCGCGGCACCGTACAACAGCGAACGGCGGCCCTGGATGCGGCCGAGCACGGTACCTTGCAGGGCGGCGCCAAGTACGGCTTGGGTAATCGAGTCCAAGGTAAGTCTTCCATCGACAGGGTCAGGGAAACCTACCCCTCGGCGCCCGCTGCGGCAAGCGTGCAGATCCCCTCGAGGGCGCTGGGGAAACAGCTTGCAAACATGTGTCAGCACCGCTCGGGAAAAATTGCCTGCAGCGAGGCCATGGCTTCTGTTAAAAACGACGATTTCCAGCACGCCTGATGACACCCATGACCGACACCCTGCTCACTCACTTCAAACGCCGCTGGCTCACCTGGCTGGCCATGGCCTTGCTGGTGGTGGGCCTGCCCGCGGGTTGCGCGGTCTTGCAGCACAAGGAGCGCGAACTGGTGTTTCGTATCGAGCCGGGCCAGGCCAGTTGGTTCAGGGGCCTGCCGGCCGGCGTACAGGAGCTGGACCTGCGCCCGCGCAGCTTCACCGACGGCCAGAGCCTGCACGCCTGGTGGTGGCCGGCCAAACGCGCCGATGCGCCAGCGATACTCTACCTGCACGGCGTACGCTGGAACCTCACCGGTCAGTTGTTCCGCATCGAGCAGCTGCACGCCATGGGCTATTCGGTGCTGGCCGTGGACTACCGCGGGTTTGGCCAGAGCCAAGGCGACCTGCCGTCCGAGGCCACGGTATACGAGGACGCCCGAATTGCCTGGGAGCGCTTCGCCCAGTTGCATCCGGTGCCAAGCAAGCGCCTGATCTTCGGCCATTCGCTGGGCGGTGCGGTCGCTGTCGAGCTTGCGTCGGAGCTCGCACGCCAGGCACGCCAGCAAGGCCAGCCCGTACCTGCGCGCGGCCTGATTCTCGAATCCACCTTCACCTCCCTTGGCGACGTGGCAGCATCGGTGGCCGATACCGCACTGCCGGTACGCTGGCTGCTGTCGCAGAAGTTCGACTCGCTGGGCAAGATCGCCGATATCGATTTACCTCTGCTGCTGGTGCACGGCCTGGACGACCGCTATGTGCCGCCACGCTTCAGCCAGGCGCTGTTCGAGGCCGCGCAGCAGCCCAAGACCTTGCTGCTGGTGCCGGGGGCAAGCCACAACAACAGCATGAGCCTGGCAGGCCAGCGCTATCGCCGCGCCATCGAAGCCTTGCTCTGAGGCCCGGGGCGATGATCACTGTACGGGCAGGAAATTCATCAGCAGCAGGCTCTGCGCATAGTTGAGGCCGATCCGTCGGTAGCGCTCATCGAGCATCTGCGCCAGCAGGTCGAGGCGTGCGACGATCTTGCCGAACTCGACGGCAAAACTCAGGTTGCTGCCCTCTTCCGAGATCTCGTTGGAAAACAGCAGCAACACACCATTGGCGTCCTGGCGCTGACCGAGCATCCAGGTGGCCTTTTCGATGTTGCGCGCGGCGTTATTGACGAACAGTGGGTCAATGGCGTCGGTCATGTAGAACTCGGTGCGCCCACCGTGGGCGGTAATCAACATGCTGCCGATCGCATAGATGAACGCACCGACCCGATCACCGCGAAACTCCGGGCTCAAGGCATAGCTCAGCGCCGCCAGGTCACGGCGCTCGCCCAGTTGCGGCAACGACTGGCGCTGCTCGATGGCCTGGCGGATCTGGCGCTCGGCAGTGGCGGCATCCAGGTATCCGGACTGCTTCCACTGACTGGGGTTGCGCAGGTAGAGCTTGTTCATCAGCAGATACAGGCTCTGCAGGTTGTCGCGCATGGACAAGGTGGCCATGCGGTCGACACTGGTCTGGAACAGCTCGCCAGGATGCCCGTTACCCAACTGGGTGAATACGTCACGCCCCTGCTGCCCGGTGCACCCGCACAGGGCGATCAAGACACCCACCAATGACAGGCGGGCACGGCGGCGAAAGGCGGGAACAGGCATTTGCACCGGGGTCCAGGGTCAGCGGCCGGGCCGGGAATCGGCGCAGCCTGGCCATGCATAGAGCCCCTGAATGTAAAAAAGTGCGACGTTCAAGGCTGACTGAGGATTTTCAGCCCGCCCATTTGCTCAATTCGTAACAAGAATTGACGACCAAAGCGTGGCCGTGATCTCCTAATACATTACGTAGGGTGCCCCTTTGCAGGGGTGAAACGGGAAACCGGTGCGTCACAGGCCCTTCATGGGTCTGGCAAGTCCGGTGCTGCCCCCGCAACGGTAAGCGAGCGAGCGTCTGATCCACTGTGCCTGCAGTGCGGCATGGGAAGGTGACGCTCTCCCCAGGAGCCAGGCTCCTGCTCGTCAGCCCGGAGACCGGCCCGACGTCTTGTGATCACACCCCGCGGTGGGCGGGCGCTGTTGCATGTCCCTGGGCGGTTCTCGCCTGGGGTTGCCGCGCTTCCTGTCGCCCATGAAAAAAAGCAGAGGAATGCGTCATGTCCGTCACCAGCGCCAAACACAGCATCGCCACCCCCGTCAGCCTCAGCCAGCGTCTCGTCGTTGCGGTCGGCGCCAGCCTGCTGGGCTTGTGCCTGGTGTACTTCGCCGGGTTCTCGCACCTGGAGGCTGTGCACAACGCTGCCCACGATACCCGTCACAGCGCCGCCTTCCCTTGCCACTGAGTGTCCGATGATGATCAAGCGTATCGCTCGCACTGCAGGCTTCAGTGGCCTGCTCGCCGCACTTTTGCTGACGCTATTGCAGAGTTTCTGGGTCGCTCCGTTGATCCTTCAAGCCGAAACCTATGAAAACTCGGCCCCCACCGAGCAGCACGAGCACGCCGGTGAAAGTGCCGCTGGCCATGAGCACGGTGCAGAAGCCTGGTCACCGGAAGACGGCTGGCAGCGCGTGCTGTCGACCACCGGCGGTAACCTGGTGGTGGCAGTCGGTTTCGCGCTGATCCTCGCCGCACTCTACAGCCTGCGCGAACCCGGTCGAGTCAGTACTGGCGCCTTGTGGGGCCTGGGCGGCTTCGCCGTGTTCTGCCTGGCACCGACCCTGGGCCTGCCACCCGAACTGCCTGGCACCGCCGCGGCCGATCTGGGTCAACGCCAGACCTGGTGGATCGGCACCGCCGCCGCCACTGCTGTGGGCCTGGCGTTGCTGGTCTTCGCGCGCCACTGGCTGCTCAAAGTGCTTGGCGCTGCGCTGCTGGTGGTACCGCACCTGATCGGCGCCCCTCAGCCACTGGTGCATGAAAGCCTGGCGCCCGAAGCGCTGGAAGCACAGTTCAAGGTTGCCTCCTGGCTGACCAACGCAGCCTTCTGGGTCGCACTGGGTCTGCTGAGCGCCTGGCTGTACCGCCGCTCCGCGCAGGCCTGATGGCCGCGCTCTATGTCGGTTTCGGCTGCCGCCGGGGTTGCCCGGCGGCGGTTCTGGAAACCCTGCTGCACCTTGCACTGGCCAACAACGGCCTGACGCTGGCCGCGTTGCGAGGTATCGCCAGCATCGATCTCAAGGCTCAGGAGCCCGGCCTGCGGCAACTGGCCGAGCAGCTCGGCCTGCCCCTGACGCTGTACAGCGCCCGGCAACTGCAGCCCTTCCTGCCGTTGCTCAGCCACCGCTCCGAAATGGCCTTCAACACCACCGGCTGTTGGGGAGTGGCAGAAAGCGCGGCGCTGGCACTGGCGGCGAGCGAGGGTCAGCGCTCGCCGATCCTGACAATCACCCGACAGGTGCTCGGTGACGCTACCCTGGCGCTGGCCAGCAACGGATAATCGCACTTCATTTCACCTTCAAGGACTTGCCATGACGGTCTATTTCATCGGTGCCGGCCCCGGCGATCCGGAGCTGATCACGGTCAAGGGCCAACGCCTGATCCGTCAATGCCCGGTGATCATCTACGCCGGCTCACTGGTACCGGCCGCGGTACTCGAAGGCCACACCGCCAGTACCCTGATCAACAGCGCCGAACTGCACCTGGAGCAGATCATCGGCGCAATCCGCGACGCCCATGACCAGGGCCTGGATGTGGCCCGTGTACACAGCGGGGACCCGAGCCTGTATGGCGCCATCGGCGAACAGATCCGCCACCTGCGCGAACTGGGCATCGACTACCAGATCATTCCTGGCGTTACCGCCACAGCCGCCAGCGCCGCCCTGCTCGGCTGCGAACTGACGCTGCCGGACATCTCGCAGACCGTCATCCTGACCCGCTACGGCGATCGCTCGCCGATGCCGGCAGGCGAGCAACTGGCGGACCTGGCGCGCCACCGCAGTACCTTGGCCATTCACTTGGGGGTACGCCATCTGCCGCGCATCGTCGAGGAGCTGCTGCCGCACTATGGGGCGGATTGCCCGGTGGCAGTGATCCACCGCGCCACTTGGCCGGACCAGGACTGGGTCAGGGGCCGTCTCGCCGATATCGTCGAGGGTGTTGCCAACAAAGGCTTCCGGCGCACGGCACTGATTCTCGTCGGCCATGTTCTAGGCGACGCACCGTTTGCCGACTCGGCCTTGTACCGCGCCGGCCACGCCCATCTGTATCGCCCCGGCGACTGAGGATTGCCAGCCAGCGTCCAGCGACCGACACTGGCGCATCTCTGTCCGCACCGGAGTTGCGCCATGCTCGAGCTACGCCCCAATTGCGAATGTTGCGATACCGATTTGCCCCCCGACACCCTGGACGCGCTGATCTGCTCGTTCGAGTGCACCTTCTGCCGCCGCTGCGCTGAACAGCATCTACAGGGACAATGTCCGAATTGCGCGGGGCAATTGCAGCAACGCCCGACACGGGTCGGTGCTGCGCTGCTCAAAAATCCCGCGTCGACGCATCGCGTGAATAAACCGCATCCCGCCTGTGCGCGCCCGACCTGAGCGCCCTTACCCCACACCCGCCCGCGAGGGTCTCATCGCCCCTCGCCCCTAGTTTCTTTTGTAAGACTTTTCACCAGCAAATGGCGGCTTTTTCCACACGCCTATACTCGCCATTATCAAAGCGTTCTGATGGACGTATCGTGCCCGCAGCCAGATTGGCCCTACAGACGTATTCCTGGATAACGTCAGGAACGAACATTATTTCGTACAGGAGTTTTCCAATGACCACCGTACTGATGGTCGATGATCACCCTACCGTCCGCCTCGCCGTGCGTATCCTGCTCGAGCGGGAACGCTTTGAGGTTGTCGGTGAATCGGGCAATGGCATCGAGGCCGTGCAGATGGCACGCCAGCTTGCACCGAAGGTGGTGATTCTCGATATTGGGTTACCGGGCCTGGATGGCATGGAAGTGATCAAGCGTTTGCAATTGCTCGATCCTGCACCAAAAATCATGGTACTCACCGGGCAGTCCTCTGATCTCTACGTCCGTCGCTGCCTGGATGCCGGAATCTCGGCCTTCGTCAACAAGGACGAAGACCTCGATGCCCTGTTGTTCGCGCTCAAGGCCCTGGTCAAAGGCTATTCGACCTTTCCGCAGATGTCGGTGAACAGCAGCACCCTGGAATCGGAAACGGTGAGGCTCAACAGCCTGTCGAATCGGGAAATGGAAGTCCTGCGCAGGCTCGCGCGGGGAGAGAACAACAAGTACATAGGGACGGCCATGAACCTCAGCGCCAAGACCATCAGCACCTACCGCGGTCGAATCGGAGAAAAACTCAAGACCGAGTCGCTGGTCGAAATGGTCGACCTGGCCAAACGCAACCAAGTGAACTGAGCCTCGCGACGATGAGGCACACCCTTGGCGGCCTGCTACTGGCAGCGGCGGCCCTGCTGATATCGGGCGCCGCCATTGGTGAAAGCGAACCGCGACACTTGCTGGCTCGCTCGATCAGTGCCAGTGTCGCGCTGCCGCTGAGCGACAGCGACCGCCAGTGGCTGCGCGAGCGCAAGGTGCTGGTCCTGGGCAGTTCGCGTCCTGACTACCCCCCCTTTGAAATCAATGTCAGCCCAAACGACTACGAGGGGTTGAGTGCGGACTATGCTGGCCTGATCGGCGAGCAACTGGGCATGCCGATCGAAGTACGCCGTTTTGCCAGTCGCACGGCGGCCATCGAAGCCCTGCACCAGGGGCAGATCGACCTGCTTGGCAGCTCCAATGGCTTCGAAGCAGCCGATGCCAAGTTGTCCCTGAGCCAAACCTATGCCGACGACCTTCCGGTGATCGTCACACGTCAGGACCGCCCCCAGTTGCACAGTGAGGATCTGGCCGGCCTGCGCCTGGCCATGGTCGATCACTACCTGCCCAAGACGGCTGTCCAAGCCCTGTATCCCCAGGCGCAGCTGATCCTCTACAGCTCGACCTACGCAGGCCTCAGCGCAGTGGCGCAGGGTGATGCCGATGCCTACATCGGCGATGCCATCAGCTCGGACTTCGCTATTGGACGAGCCTATCAAGGCCTGGTGCGCATCGACCATTTCGTCCAGGCACCCGCAGGCGCTTTCGCCTTCGCATTGGACCAGCACAACACCAGGCTACTCGGCCTGGTCGACCAGGCGTTACAGAGGATTACCGACAGCGAGCGCCTGAACATCCTGCGCCGCTGGTCCAGTGGCAACACCAGCCTGCTCCTGCAGCGTCGCCTTTCCACGCTCACCGATGAAGAACAACGCTGGCTGGCCAGAGCCCCCAGGATACGGGTACTGATCAACCCAAGCTTTGCACCAATCACATTCAACGACACCCAGCAGCAACCCAACGGCATTACACTGGACGTTCTCAAACAGATCACTTTGCGCACCGGCCTGCGTTTCGACATCGTTGAACGCAACTCCGTGGCGGCCATGGTCGATGAGGTGGCACGGGGTGATGCACAGCTGGTCGGAGCCCTGGACTACAGCCCGTCGCGCGCATCGCGCGTGCGTTTCACCCGCCCCTACCTGGTCAGTCCCAACGTGCAGGTCGTGCGCCGCACCAGCACGCAGGCCGGGCCACAGAACGCACAACGCATCGCGCTGGTGCGTGACGGTTCCCAGGAGGTCGCGCTGCGCCAGCGTTATCCGCAGGCTCATGTGGTCGAGGCCAGCAACACGTTGGCGATGATGGAGTCGGTGGCCAAGGGCAATACCGACGTTGCCCTGATCAGCAACATCAGCGCGTCCTACTACCTGACTCATGTGTTCAAGGACAGGTTGCGCATCGCCGGCTTGCAGGACGACAGCCAGACAGCAATAGCTTTTGCCGTGGCGCCCGATCTGCCGCAACTGCAGTCGATCATGGACAAGGCGTTGCTGAGTATCCCGCCGGAAGAACTGGACCAGTTGATCAACCGTTGGCGTACCAGCACCATCGTCAGCGATAGCCTGTGGGGCAACTACCGCTCGCTGGCGTTGCAGGTGCTGGTGCTTTCGGCATTTTTGCTGGCCGGCGTGGTGTTCTGGAACGGCTATCTGCGCAAGTTGATCCACCAGCGCAGCGAGGCACAACGGGCGCTTCAGGCCCAGCTCACGCTCAGCCGCAGCCTGCTCGAACAGTTGCGCCAGGCCAAGGAGGATGCCGAGCGTGCCAGCCAGGCCAAAAGCAGCTTCCTGGCAATCATGAGCCATGAGATCCGCACCCCCATGAACGCGGTGATCGGGCTGCTGGAACTGGCACTCGAAGACAACCGTCAAGGCCACAGCGACCCGCAGGGCTTGCAGACTGCACACGATGCCGCACTCGGCCTGCTCGACCTGATCGGCGATATCCTCGACATCTCGCGCATCGAGTCCGGGCACATGGTCTTGCAGCCCGTAGCCACCGACCTGGTCGAGCTCGTCCGCTCGACCGTACGCGCCTTCGAAGCCAATGCCAAGGTCAAGGGACTGACGCTTCAAACCAGGCTCCCAGAGTCGCCGATCTGGGCCTCTGTCGATCCGGTAAGGCTACGCCAGGTGGTGTCCAACCTGCTCAGCAATGCGATCAAGTTCACCGAGCAAGGCCAGGTCGAAGTCGGTCTGATTGTGCAGGCACGCACCAAAGATGTCCTGCAGATGGAACTGCAGGTGCAAGACAGCGGCATCGGCATCAGCGAAGCCGATCAGGCCAAATTGTTCCAGGCTTTCGCCCAACTCGACGGCCAGCGCGCACGCCATGGTGCCGGGCTGGGCCTGATCATCAGCCGTACACTGTGCCAGCTCATGGGCGGCGTCCTGCAACTGCAGAGCCTGCAGGGCGTCGGCACCCGAATCGATATAAGCCTGTCGCTGCCGAACGCCGAGCCCCTGGTTGCGCAGCCCCTGCCCGAGCTACTCGGCGACACTGCCCAGGCCGGTCCTTTGCATGTCCTGGTCGTGGATGACTACCCGGCCAACCTCATGCTCCTCGAAAAGCAACTATGCACTCTCGGGCACAAGGTGCGCCTGGCTGAAAATGGCCAGACGGCCCTGGCGCTCTGGCAGGCCGAAGCGTTCGACCTGGTGATCACCGACTGCAGCATGCCCGTGATGGATGGCCACGAACTGACACGACGCATCCGTACATTGGAACGCGAACGCGGTGCCCAGCCCTGCCGAATCCTCGGCGTCACGGCCAACGCCCAGGCCGAAGCCAAGGCACAGTGCCTGGCCGATGGCATGGACGAGTGCCTGTTCAAACCGATCGACCTGCGTACCCTCAAGGCCCACTTGCCCCAGGCGCCGACTACCGAGGCAACGCCCCCGGAAGATGCACCGCCTGACAGTGGTTTCGACATTGCTCAGTTGCGCCATCTCACCCAGGACGACGTAGAGCTGACTCGGCGCCTGCTCGAACAACTCGCCCAGAGCACCGCGCAAGACCTGCAGGCCCTGCGCGAACTGGCCCCGGGCCACACATCGGCGCAGGTGAAAACGCTGGTGCACCGGATCAAAGGCGGTGCGCGCATGCTCAAGGTCAGGGGTGTGGTCCGCGATTGCGAAACGCTGGAACAGGCACTGGCCGATGGAGCGCCCAGCGATGCATTGCTCGCGCGCCTGGAGGCAAACCTCCAGGGCCTGGAGCGTCAGTTGCGCGAGGGGCTCAATGCAATTGCAGGGTCGAACTGATCTGGCTGATCGCATCGACCACGTGACGTGAGCCTTGCTGGATCTCCATGATCACGGTACCGGCCTCGTTGGCCAGCTCCACGCCCAACCCCGTGCGCGACAGGCTCGACTGCATGCTGGCCACCGCCGTCAGTGACAGGTCGTGATTCTGTCGCACCACCTCGACGATCTCCAGCGTGGCTTTGCTGGTCCGCGCCGCCAGGCTGCGCACCTCGTCAGCCACAACCGCGAAACCGCGCCCGTGCTCACCGGCCCGGGCGGCCTCGATGGCGGCATTGAGTGCCAACAGGTTGGTCTGGTCGGCAATCCCGCGAATGGTCAGGACGATCTTTCCGATCAGCTCCGACTGCTTGCTCACCGCATCGATGCTGCGCGCCGCGTCGTTGAGCTCCTCGGAAATCTGCTCGATCACCTGCACCGTCTGCTGCACCACCTGGGTTCCCTTGCGCGCGCAGGCGTCGGTCTGCACGGAGCTTGCGTGAGCCGCATCGGCCGCGCTCTGCTGGGTGCTGACCTGATTGGTGATGTCGCTGGCGAACTTGACCACCTTGTACAGGCGGCCCTTGCCATCGAAGATCGGATTATAGGAAGCCTCCAGGTACACCGTCTGGCCTTGCTTGTTGACCCGTTCGAAGCGGTGGGAGTGATACTCGCCCCGGTTGAGCGATGCCCAGAACTCCCGGTACTGGGGCGATTCACGCTCATGGGGCAGGCAGAACAACCCGTGATGACGCCCCGTGACCTCCTCCAGGCGATAGCCCATGGTGTCGAGGAAGTTCTGGTTGGCCGTGATCACCCGCCCTTCGGGGGTGAACTCGATCACCGCCATCGAGCGACCGATGGCCTTGAGCAGGCTTTCGCTCTCATGCTCTTCGTTGACCCTGCGGGTGATGTCGGCCGCGACCTTGATCACGCTGGTAACCTGCTGTTGATCATCGAGCACTGGCATGTAGCTCGCCTCCAGCCACACCTCGCGCCCGGACTTGTCGATACGTTCGAACGTACCGCTGATCGCCTTGCCCTGCCCCAGCTCGTGCCATAGCTGCTGGTACTCGGCGCTCTTCGCATAGGTTGGGTCGCAGAACAGACGGTGGTGCTTGCCGCGGATCTCATCGGCGCTGTAGCCCATCGTTGCGCAGAAGTGGTCGTTGGCGTCGAGGATGGTGCCATCCGGGGCGAACTCGATCATCGCCATGGAGCGACTGATCGCGGCCAACTTGGCTTCCATGCCTGCCAGTGCCTGGCGGCTACGCTGAATCTCGATCAGGTCGGACTTGCGATGGTACTCGAACATGCGCCGGGCCTCCTTGTGTGCGCAGGGGTTTCCTGAGCATAGATGGGCCCCGCCGCCATGCAAGCGATCTGATATCACCTTGTGATTAGGCGGTTTCGAAGGGAGATTCGACCGTATCCACGTCCGGTCAGGTGCTTTCCCGCACCACCAACTCGAAGCCCATGTCCTGCTGCTGCTCCACGTCCCGCTTGCCGTCGAGCAGACTCAACAGCGCCTGCGCGGCAGTGCGCCCCACAGCGGCCCTTGGCGTACGGATCGAGGTCAGGCGCGGCACCATGTGCGCCGAAGCCGGCAGGTCGTTGAAGCCGACCATCGCCACCTGCCGCGGAACCTCGACACCTTGGCGCAACGCCTGGAGCACCGCGCCCTGGGCCAGGTCATCGTTGCAGAAGAACAGGCCGTCGACATCCGGTGCCTTGGCCAGCAAACGGCTGAACAGCTCGCCACCAAGGCCGATCGATGAGGGTTGTGGGTCCAGCATCTCCAGCTCCGGTGCCTGCAAGCCGGCCTCCAGCAAGGCCTGGCGAAACCCCTCGGCGCGCTGCATCACCCGCGGATCGAGCTGCGCCGCGATGAAGCCCAGGCGCCTGCGGCCACGCTCAATGAGGTGGCGAGCGGCGGCGCGACCCGCCTGCTGCTGCGAAAACCCCACCGACAGGGCGCCCGGCTCCCCGCCAAGCTCCATCATGTGGACACAGGGCACGCCGCTGGCTGCGAGCATCTGCCGCGAAGCATCGCTGCGCTCGAACCCGGTCAGCAGGATGCCGCAGGGCTGGTAGGCCAGGTAGTTGCGGATCAGGTTCTCTTCCTCGGCGCTGTCGTAGTGATAGTTGCCGATCAGCACTTCCAACCCGCGTGGACGCATCACCTCGTGAATCGCCTCCAGCGTGTCGATGAACAGTTGGTTGGACAGCGATGGAATCAATACCACCACCGACTGGCTGCGTGCCGATGCCAGGGCACGGGCGGCCGG
Source organism: Pseudomonas sp. S44 (assembly GCF_016624805.1). Lineage (NCBI taxonomy): Bacteria > Pseudomonadati > Pseudomonadota > Gammaproteobacteria > Pseudomonadales > Pseudomonadaceae > Pseudomonas > Pseudomonas sp. S44. The sequence continues at coordinate 17,335 of NZ_JACVTY010000001.1, read as the reverse complement.
GTTGGCCACGTACCCCAGGCTCGCTGCGGCGGCAATGACCTTTTCCACCAACTCCGGTGCAACCGTGCTGACGCCGCGCAGCGCGCGCGAAGCGGTAATGGGAGAAACCCCTGAAAGCCTGGCGACTTCGGCCAGAGTGGGACGACCTGTGGTGCGGGAGCCGGTGCGGGTCATGAATGTTGTAATTTTACTACTTGCAAGAAGTGGGAACGGTCACTAAGGTAGCGCTGTCTCAGGACGCAGGCAACGTAATAATTGCCGCAGCATCCATACTGCGTATCACAAGATCAATAACACCCGGGAGGGTGGCGCTTGCACCACTGCTCGTCGAGAGCAAGACAGCGCTGTCTTACCCCGCAGGAGGTACCGATGAACCTTTCCCCTTGCGCCATCGTGGTCATGGGCGTGGCAGGCTGTGGCAAAAGCTGCGTCGGCCAGGCCGTTGCTGCACGTAGCGGCGGACGCCTGATCGAGGGCGACGCCTTCCACCCTGCCGAAAACATCCAGAAGATGAGCGCCGGCATTCCCCTGGACGACAACGACCGTGCCGGTTGGCTGGTACGCCTGGGCGAAGAGCTGCAGGCCACTCTCCAGGCCGGTGAACGCCCGATCCTCACCTGCTCGGCGCTCAAGCGCCGCTACCGCGACACCCTGCGCCAGGCCGTGCCAGGCCTGGGCTTCGTCTTTCTCGAATTGAGCCCTGAAGAGGCCGAGAAACGCGTGCTCGCCCGCCCCGGCCACTTCATGCCGGCAAGCCTCATCACCAGCCAGTTCGCGACCCTCGAATCGCCGCGTGGCGAACCGCTCACGCTGGCGCTGGACGCCACGCGTCCGATCGAAGCACTTGCCGAATCCGTGCACGACTGGCTAAAGCCCTGCGGTGACCGGCACCTGGCGCGAACTGCCTGATCCGGCGGTTTTCCGGCTCACCAAAGACAGCGCTGTCCCGACGCCTGCGGGCGTCAAAAGTTCACTCAAGTTTCGCCATTACAACAACGACAAGACCGAGGCATAGACACCATGTTCGGACTGGCTACTGATACCTACCTGCTGCTCGACGCGCTCGTTACCATCGTCGGGCTCATCCTGCTGATCACCCATTTCAAGGTCCACCCCTTCGTCGCACTGACCCTGGCCGCAGGCTTCCTCGGCCTGACCTCCGGCATGCCGGTGGCCAAGGTCATGAAATCGTTCCAGGACGGCTTCGGCGGCGTGCTCGGCTTTGTCGGCATCGTCCTGGCGCTGGGGACAATGCTCGGCAAGCTGATGGCCGACTCCGGCGGCGCCGACCAGATCGCACAGACGCTGATCCGAGCCTTCGGCAAGCAGAAAGTGCATTGGGCGATGATGTTCGCCGCATTCCTGGTGGGCATCCCACTGTTCTTCGAGATCGGCTTCGTGCTGCTGATCCCGCTGGTATTCATCGTCGCCCGCCGCTCCGGGGTGTCGCTGGTGAAGATCGGCATCCCGCTGCTGGCAGGGCTCTCGGTGGTGCATGGCCTGGTGCCGCCGCACCCTGGGCCATTGCTGGCGATCGGCATTTTCCACGCCGATATCGGCAAGACCATCTTCTACGGCCTGCTGGTGGCGCTGCCTACTGCAGTCATCGCCGGGCCGCTGTTCGGTAACTTCATCTCCCGCTACATTCCGGGCAACCCGTCCCAGGAGCTGATGGACCAGATCGCCCGCGACTCCGACCAGAAAAACCTGCCCAGCTTCACCATCACGCTGGTCACCGTGCTGCTGCCAGTGGCGCTCATGTTGCTCAAGACCTTTGCCGACGTGGTACTCCCGACTGACCATATCGTGCGTCAGTGGATGGACCTGATCGGCCACCCCATCACCGCGCTGCTCGCCGCCTTGCTCCTGGCGTTCTACACCTTCGGTTCGGCCCGCGGCTTCAGCCGCCAGCAGATCATGAAGATGCTCGACCAGAGCCTGGCGCCTACCGCGGCGATCGTGCTGATCGTCGGTGCAGGCGGCGGCTTCAAGCAGATGCTGGTGGACACCGGCGTTGGCAACGTGATCGGACAGATGGCCGTGCAGGCTGAAATTTCACCCATCATGCTGGCCTGGCTGGTGGCGGCGGTGATCCGCATCGCAACAGGTTCGGCAACCGTGGCGACCATCACCGGCGCCGGTATCGTCGCGCCGGTGATCGAACTGGTGCCGGGGGTGAACCGTGAGCTGCTGGTACTGGCCACCGGCGCTGGCTCGCTGATTCTGTCCCACGTCAACGACGCCGGGTTCTGGCTGGTCAAGCAGTACTTCAACATGACCGTGGCCGAGACCTTCAAGACCTGGAGCATGATGGAAACCATCCTGTCCGTGGTCGGCATCATCTTCATCATGCTGTTGTCGATGGTGGTATGACCGTCGGTCGGGATGATGGCACCTTGCTGAGCAGGACGGGGCCCAAGAGAAAGATGCCCCTGTCCTGCGCAAAGGAGTTTGCCCCATGAAGCGATCCCTGACCCGTACCTGCCTGCTCGCCGCCCTGCTCTGCTCACCACTGGCCATGGCGGTTGGCACCGGCACCACTTACCCGGACGATCCGCATAACCCCGCGCCACAGCCTGGTGTAGACAGCACCCTCAACCCGGTTGAAAAACCCATGCCGCGCGATACCGACCCGCGGATCCAGGGCAACGACCCGGAAAGCCCGCCGGCCCGGCAGAACGACAACCGCGACCTGCCCGGCATGGACGGCAGCGGCTCGGAGGGTAATGGTAGCCAGGGCGGCAGTGGCAAGCCCTGACGGTCACCACTGCCGCTTGTCAGGCCTGCTCAACCCCAGCTTTTCGATCTTGTAGCGGAGCATGCCGCGTGACGGCCCCAGCAAGCGTGCCGACTTGGTGACATTCCGGTCGGTGCGCTCAAGGGTTCGGTAGACCCTGTCGCGCTCCATGTCCGGCAGGCGGGCTCCGGCCTCGGGGCGCTGGGGTTCGTAGACAGCGTGATGAGCCATGAACCGGCTGCAAGGTGTACTTGAGCCCCAGCACGACCGGCGGTGTTGCCTGACCGCCAACGCGCGCTCTATCCGGTCGGGAAAGGCCCTGATCAGCGCCCCATCACCTCCACCACCCAGTCGATGAACACCCGCAACCGCGCGCCCACATGCCGATTCGGCGGATAAGCGACGTACAACGGCATCGGCTCCAACTGCCAATCTTCGAGCACCCGCACCAGCGCACCGCTGGCCAGTGGCGCGCGGGCCATGTAGTCCGGCAGCCACAGCACCCCAAGCCCAGCCACCCCGGCCGCCAGGTAGGCGTTGCCATCGTCCACCGCCAGCACTTGGGTACCGCGAACCTGCAGCCGCTCGGTGCCGCGAACGAGGGCATAGGGCAGCGGTTTGCCGGTACGTGCCCAGAGAAAACCTACCGTACGGTGGTCAGAACCCTCCAGGTCCGAAGGATGGGCAGGGGTGCCAAGGCGTTCGAGGTAAGCCGGCGCCGCATACACCCCCAACTGCAGGTCGGCAACCTTGCGCGCCATCAGCGACTGGTCCAGCAGTTCGCCTCCGCGCACCACGCAATCGACATGCTCGCCAATGATGTCGACGATACGATCGCTGACGCCCATGTCGATCTGGATGTCCGGGTAGCGGGCATGGAAGTCCGGCAGCGCCGGCACCAGCACCAGGCTTGCCAGCGGGCTCGGTACATCGACCCGCAACTTGCCACGCGGCAGGCCGGCAGCGCCGCTGAGGCTGCTCTCCGCATCCTCGAGCTCCGCCAACAGGCGCAACACCCGCTGGTAGAACTGCTCGCCATCGCGGGTCACACTCACCTTGCGCGTGGTGCGGTTGAGCAGGCGCACGCGCAGGCGGGTTTCCAACTGCTGCACCAGCTGGGTCACACTGGTGCGGCTCATGTGCAGCGTCTCTGCAGCCTTGGTGAAGCTGCCCGCCTCTACCACCCGGGCAAAGGCACGCATTGCGTCGAACCGGTCCATCAGCGCCTCGATTGTTTGGAATAAACAAACAATGATAACCAGACTGGCACGTTTATCGAACAGGTCCGGGCTCGTACAGTCGCCCCATCACCCCCTTGATGGAGAAAACACCATGAACCAACGCGACGTAGTATTCCCTGCTGGCCGTCAGGCCCTGTACGACATCAATCACTACTCCCCGGCCGTGCGCAGCAACGGCTTGCTGTTCGTCTCCGGGCAAGTTGGCAGCCGCGAGGACGGCTCACCCGAGCCGGGCCTGGAAAACCAGGTGCGCCGGGCCTTCGCCAACCTCGAGGCGATTCTCGCCGCCGCCGGTTGCAGCTTCGCTGACGTGCAGGACGTGACCCTGTTCATCGTCGACCCACAAAACAAGTTCCAGAGCATCTGGGACTTGGTGCGCGCTGAATTCTGGGGGCCAGCACCTTACCCAACGGTGACGGCTGTCGGGGTAACCTGGTTGTACGGCTTCGATTTCGAGATCAAGGTGGTGGCGCGGTTGCCGCAGTGATGTAGCGAGGCAGATGGCCCTATCGCGGGACAAGCCCGCTCCTACAAGAGCGCCGCAACTGCTGCATACTGCGGTGTCACTTGTGGGAGCGGCGGTTCGGCGCCCCGACTTGTCCCGCGATAGGGCCATCTGCCTCCACAACGATTAAGACAGTCACATTCCCCTGCTCTACTCCCCTCACGCGGCCCGCAGCCTGCGAGCTCGGACGAAATGCGCATCGCGCCCTTTCGATATGCGGCAAGTGAAGGCACAATGCGTGTCCTTTTTTTGGCCGGCCTGGCCGGGGGCCTTTGAAATGATCAAGACGCCGTACTACCTCATCGACAAAACCAAGCTGCTGGGCAACCTGGAGAAGATCGCCTACGTGCGCGAACACTCCGGCGCCAAGGCCTTGCTCGCCCTCAAGTGCTTCGCCACCTGGTCGGTATTCGACCTGATGGAGCAGTACATGGACGGCACCACCTCCTCCTCGCTCTACGAGCTCAAGCTCGGCCGCCAGAAGTTCGCCGGCGAGACCCACGCCTACAGCGTGGCCTGGGCCGACGATGAGGTCGAGGAAATGCTGGAGAACTGCGACAAGATCATCTTCAACTCCATCGGCCAGCTCCAGCGCTTCGCCGAGCAGTCCGAAGGCAAGACCCGCGGCCTGCGCGTCAACCCTCAGGTGAGCAGCTCCGACTACCTGCTGGCCGACCCGGCGCGTCCGTTCAGCCGCCTGGGCGAATGGGATCCGGAAAAGATCGAAAAGGTGATCGGCACGATTTCCGGCTTCATGTTCCACAACAACTGCGAAAACGGTGACTTCAGCCTGTTCGACAAGATGCTCTCGCACATCGAAGAGCGCTTCGGCCATTTGCTGCACCAGGTCCAGTGGGTCAGCCTCGGCGGCGGCATCCACTTCACCGGCGAAGGCTACGCACTCGACGCTTTCTGCGCCCGCCTGAAAGGCTTCTCCGAGAAGTACGGCGTGCAGGTCTACCTGGAGCCCGGTGAAGCGGCGATCACCAACAGCGCCTCGCTGGAAGTCACCGTGCTCGACACGCTCTACAACGGCAAGCACCTGGCCGTGGTCGACAGCTCCATCGAAGCGCACATGCTCGACCTGCTGATCTACCGCCTCAACGCCAAGATGGCCCCCAACGACGGCGAGCACACCTACATGGTCTGCGGCAAGTCGTGCCTGGCCGGCGACATCTTCGGCGAGTACCAATTCGATCGTCCTCTGGCCATCGGCGATCGCCTGTCGTTCATCGACGCGGCGGGTTACACCATGGTCAAGAAGAACTGGTTCAACGGTCTGAAGATGCCGGCCATCGTCGTCAAACAGCTCGACGGCAGCGTCGAGGTCAAGCGCGAGTTCGGTTTCGAAGACTACGTTTCCAGCCTGTCGTAAGACCGGCTTTCAGTAAGGAGCAAGGGATAAATTGAAGAAGAACGTTCTTATCATTGGTGCAGGAGGTGTCGCCAAGGTGGTGGCCCACAAGTGCGCACAGCATAACGACGAACTCGGTCGTATTGCGATTGCGTCACGGAACATCTCCAAATGCCAGGCCATCATCGACAGCGTCAAGGCCAAGGGTAGCCTCAAGGTACCCGCAGACATCCAGGCCTTCTCGCTCAACGCCCTCGATGTCGAGGCGACCAAGGCACTGATCCGCGAGACCGAATCGCAGATCGTGATCAACGTCGGTTCCGCCTTCCTCAACATGTCGGTGCTGCGTGCCTGCATCGATACCGGTGTCGCCTATCTCGATACCGCGATTCACGAAGAACCGGGCAAGATCTGCGAAACCCCGCCCTGGTATGGCAACTACGAGTGGAAGCATCTCGAGGAGTGCCAGCAGAAGAACATTACCGCCATTCTCGGTGTCGGCTTCGACCCGGGTGTGGTGAACAGCTACGCGAAACTCGCGCAGCAGCAGTATTTCGACCGCATTTATTCGATCGACATTCTCGACGTCAATGCCGGTTCCCACGGCAAGTACTTCGCCACCAACTTCGACCCGGAAATCAACTTCCGCGAGTTCACCGGGCAAGTATGGAGCTGGCAGAACAGCCAGTGGACCAGCAACACCATGTTCGAGGTCAAGCGCACCGACGACCTCCCGGTGGTGGGTTCGCAGAACCTCTACCTGACCGGTCACGATGAAGTACATTCGATCTCGAAGAACCTGAACGTACCCAATGTGCGTTTCTGGATGAGCTTCGGCGAACACTACATCAACGTGTTCACCGTGCTGAAGAGCCTCGGCCTGCTCTCCGAGCAACCGGTCAAGACCGCCGAAGGCCTTGAAGTCGTGCCGCTGAAAGTGGTCAAGGCCGTACTGCCCGATCCAGCATCCCTGGCTCCGGGCTACACCGGCAAGACCTGCATCGGCGATCTGGTCAAAGGCACCAAGGACGGCCAGGCACGCGAAGTGTTCATCTACAACGTCGCCGACCACGAAGAAGCCTACGCCGAGACCGACAGCCAGGGCATCTCCTACACCGCTGGCGTGCCGCCAGTGGCCGCAGCCCTGCTGGTCGCCCGCGGCGAGTGGGATGCCGGGCGCATGGTCAACGTCGAGGAACTGCCCGCCGAGCCGTTCCTCAAAACGCTGGACGTGATGGGCCTGCCGACCCGCGTCAAGGATGAAAAAGGCGATCGTCCATGGGACGCTGAAGCCTAAGCAGCAAAAAAGAAGGGGCGCCCGTTGGCGCCCCTTCTGCATCTCACCCCTGGCGCCCAACCGCCACGCACTTGATCTCCACCAGCAGCCCGTCATGGGCCAGTTCGCTGACACCAATACAGGTCCAGGGGCATGTACCCCGCGGGAACAGCGCGTCCTTGACCTCACGAAACACCGCCATGTGCTCGCGCAAGCCGACATGATAAGTGGTCAGTTCCACCACATCCGCAAAATCACAACCGGCAGCCGCCAGCACGTCCCTCAGGTTTTCCCACGCCGCGTAAAACTGCTGCCGCGGGTCGGCAATGACCTGCAGATCCGCCGTACGCCCCACCTGACCGGCCAGATACAACGTATTACCGACCTTCAAGGCCGGCAGATAACCGGCACGTTCGGCAAGTTTCTGCTGCGAAGGGGGAATGATCGGAGTGCGGTCGCTCATTGAGGATGTCCAGTGCTTGAGAGTGGACGCATCTTAGCAAGCGAACGCGAAAGCGACCTGCGGCATGGCGGCACGCTTTCGAGACGATAGCTCCGCATCTGGCGGCCCCGCACCAGGGCCGCCAACCGCCGGGCTCAGCCCGCTGGCGAAGTCAGAGGCTGCAGCTGCAGCACTTCATTGGTGTAGTCCCACTCCTCCTGCACCTTGTCAGGATGCTCGTTCAACTTGAGCCCGTAGCTTGGGATGATCTGGTGCAGCTTCTCCTGCCAGGGTGGTGAAGCGACCTTGTCCTTGAACACCTTGCGCAGCAGGTCGAGCATGATCGGTGGCGCGGTCGAGGCGCCCGGCGAGGCACCCAGCAGGCCGGCAATGGTGCCGTCGGCAGAGGTCACGACCTCGGTGCCAAGCTTGAGCACCCCGCCCTGCTCAGGGTCGTTCTTGATGATCTGTACGCGCTGCCCAGCCTGCCACAGGCGCCAGTCTTCTTTCTTGGCATGGGGGAAGTAGGTCTGCAGCGCAGCGAAGCGGTCGTCGTCCGACTGCATGACCTGGCCGATCAGGTACTGCACCAGGTCGAACTCGCGGACCCCGACACGTACCATCGGCCAACTGTTGTGTAGCGTCATGCTGCCGAACAGGTCGAGCAGCGAGCCTTCCTTGAGAAACTTGGTCGAGAAGGTTGCAAAGGGCCCGAACAGAATCACCCGCTTGCCATCGAGCACCCGCGTATCCAGATGCGGCACCGACATCGGCGGCGCCCCCGTCGAGGCGATGCCATAGGCCTTGGCCATGTGGCGCTCGGCAATGGCAGCGTTCTCGGTCACCAGGAACGATCCCCCCACCGGGAAACCTGCGTACTCCTTCGCCTCGGGGATGCCTGACTTCTGCAACAGAGGCAGCGCCGCGCCACCGGCGCCGATGAACAGGAACTTGGCATCGGTGGCCGACGTGCTGCCATCCTTGAGGTTCTTGTACTCCACATGCCACGAGCCGTCGTCGTTGCGGGTGATGTCCTGCACTTCGCTGGAGAGCTTGAGGTCGAAGTTGGGGCGGGTCTGCAGGTACGTCACGTACTGACGGGTGATCTCGCCGAAATTGACGTCTGTGCCGATCGGCGTCCAGGTCACCGCAAGCTTCTGGTTCGGGTCGCGCCCCTCCATCATCAACGGCACCCACTTGGCGATCTGTGCGTTGTCTTCCGAATACTGCATGGGCTTGAACAGCGGGCTGGCCTGCAGCGCCTCGTAGCGCTTGCGCAGGAAACGGATATTGTCATCGCCCCAGACAAAGCTCATGTGCGGTGTGGCGTTGATGAACGAACGTGGGTTCTTCAGTACCCCCTGCTTGACCTGCCAGGCGAGAAACTGCCGGGTGACCTGAAACGACTCGTTGATCTCCACCGCCTTGCTGATGTCGATCTTGCCGTCCTTTTCAGGGGTGTAGTTCAGCTCGGCCAGCGCCGAATGCCCGGTACCGGCGTTGTTCCAACCGTTTGAGCTTTCCTCGGCGACCTTGTCCAGCCGCTCGATCATCTCCATCGACCAACCGGGCTCGAGCTCGTTGAGCCACACGGCCAGCGTGGAGCTCATGATCCCGCCGCCCACCAGCAGCACATCGACCCGCTTGCTCTCGGCGGCCTGGACGGCCGTGAGGCCAAAGGCCAAGGCCAGGCCCGCAAGGGCCGGTTTGAATGCGATTTCTCTGTTCATGTGCTCCCTCCGTCGAGGCACCGCTGGCCCCGATCCTGTCCGTGAATGTGCCTTGCCCCTGGTCCGAGTGTTCGTGCCTGTGGCGTACGAAATCCCAGGCAAGCTTAGCTGAGTGATTCAGTCAGGTTAGCCGCTCGCGCATTCAGGCTGTGGTGGTGGAACCGAGGTCGAGCCGTCAGGCAACTTCAAGAAGCCTCTTGCAACTCGACCGCTCTGCAAATACTGTATGAAAAACCAGTATCTCGAGACATCCCCATGCAACTCATCGCCAAGCTCGGCATTCTCGCCGACGCCGCCAAATACGATGCATCCTGCGCCAGCAGCGGCGCGCCCAAGCGCAGCTCGCGGGGGCGTGACGGGCTTGGCGCCACCGATGGCATGGGCATCTGCCACAGCTACACCCCTGACGGGCGCTGCGTATCGCTGCTCAAGGTGTTGCTCACCAACTTTTGCCTGTACGACTGCCAGTACTGCGTCAATCGCCGCTCCAGCAACGTGCCGCGCGCACGCTTCAGCCCCGAGGAAGTGGTGCGCCTGACCCTCGACTTCTACCGGCGCAACTGCATCAGCGGGTTGTTCCTGAGCTCGGGCATCATTCGCTCGGCCGACTACACCATGGAGCAGTTGAACCGCGTTGCCAGGCTGCTGCGCGAAGAGCACGGCTTCCGCGGCTACATCCACCTCAAGACCATTCCCGACGCCGACCCGCTGCTGATCGAAGAAGCCGGACGCCTGGCCGACCGACTGAGCGTCAACGTCGAGCTGCCCACCGAGGCCAGCCTCAAGCGCCTGGCGCCGGAAAAACAGGCACACACCATCCGTCAGGCCATGGGCGTGATTCACCAGGGCCAGCAGGCCGTGGCCGGCGAACCGCGGGCGCCGCGTTTCACACCGGCCGGGCAGAGCACCCAGGTAATCGTCGGTGCCGATACCACCGACGACCGCACCCTGCTGCGCAACGCCGAATCGCTGTACCAGGGCTATGGCCTCAAGCGCGTGTACTACTCCGCCTTCAGCCCGATCCCGGACAGCCCGAACAGTGTGCCGCTCGCCGCACCGCCGCTGCTGCGCGAGCACCGCCTGTACCAGGCCGACTTCCTGATGCGCGGCTACGGCTACAAGGCCGGCGAGCTGCTCGGCCAGGCCGGTAACCTGGCGCTGGACATCGACCCCAAGCTGGCCTGGGCCCTGGCCAACCGCGAGGTCTTTCCGCTGGACCTGAACCGCGCCGAGCCCGCCCTGCTCGCCCGTATTCCCGGTATCGGCCTGCGCAGCGTACAGCGGCTGGTGGCGCTGCGACGCGAGCGGCGGATCCGCTACGACGATCTGATCCAACTGCGCTGCGTGCTGGAAAAGGCCCGGCCGTTCATCGTCACCAGCGATTACCGCCCGGCCCAGGCCGAACTGCGCAGCGGCTTGCTGCGCCAACGCCTGCGCGAACCGCAGGCACCGGTGCAGATGGGGTTATGGGCATGATCGCGCTGGATTGCGACGACCTGTTCGGCACCTGGCGCGACCAGGCGCGAGTCCTTCTCGGCCATGGCATCGACCCGGCCGAGGTGACCTGGGGCCAGGGGCCGATGGACGACCTGCTGGCCATCCCCACGCCTTTGCCACAAGGACCCGGCCCCTTCCGTGCGCGGGTGCCCGCGGCCTTGCTGGCACAGCTTGAGCAGGCCGCTCGCTATCGCGGCGAACAACGCTGGAACCTGCTGTACGAAGTCCTCTGGCGTGTCGCCCATGGAGATCGCACGGCAATGCTCGCCGGCGACCGCCTTGGCAGCGAGTTGCAGCGGCGTATCAAGCAGGTCTCCCGCGAGGCGCATCACCTGCACGCCTTCGTGCGCTTCGTGCCATTGCCGGAAGCGGTCGCCGAGCGCCTGCAACTGGACCTGGTGGCCTACCACGAACCTGCCCATGACATCCTTGAAAGCGCCAGTGGCCATTTTGCCGACCGCCTCGGGCGCCAGCGCTGGCTGATCGCAACGCCCACCGATGGCATACGCTTCGACGGCAGCAAGCTCGACTACCGTCGGCAGTGTCCGCGTGAATGGGTGGACTGGGCGCGCCATGCCGAAGATACCGGCGCCGAGCTGTGGCGTACCTACTACCGCTCCACCTTCAACCCGGCGCGGCTGAACCCTGATGCCCTGCGCCTGCATATGCCGGGGCGTTTCTGGCGCCACCTGCCCGAGGGCATGCTCATTCCCCAGCTCGAAGGTTTGGCGCGCCAAGGCAAGCAACGCGACGGGCAGGCACTGGAGGTTGGCTTGCAACGTGGCAAGCGGGTCGGGCGCTGAGCGCCGTTGTTGCCTACACTTTCGCTGATTGCCTCTGATTTCCGGGAGCCACCATGGACGATTCCAGCCAAGGCAAGCCACCCACCTTCTGGCAGATGCTGCACAGCATCCTGGCTGCCGCCTTCGGCGTGCAGAGCGGCAAGAACCGCGCGCGCGACTTCACCCACGGCAAGGCCAGCCACTTCATCGTGATGGGGGTGATGTTCACCCTGGTGTTCATCCTGGTGCTGGTGGGCCTGGTGCAGTTGGCGATGCATCTGACGGGGCGGTGAAACACTCATTTTGCGTGCGCAAGCCAGAACGCACCCGCCCGCGGAATTCTCTCCCGCGGGCGGCTCAGGTTGCAGTTCACGGTCTGAAGTTTGCGTTACTGATGGCTGACCCAGTACACAGCGGTCACGACAACCAGCACGATCAGGCACAGGATCGCCCAGGCGTCGACACTGCTGTCAGGCTTGCGGAGCTTGGTCGGGTTTCCCATTGCATTGCCTCTTGTAGTGGTTATGGGAATGCACGTCACACCAGCAGTTAAGTCCAGCAATGCCCTTTGCTCAAGCAGGGTCTTTCAATAATCGACGGGTGACGCCAGGAACGGGTAGCGATAGTCGGTGCCCCGCCCCTCTGCGCTGTAGCGGCGAAAGTCGATGCCATAGCCTTTACGGGCGCTCAGTTCCAGCCAGCGCTGCGCCTTCACCGCATCGATGGCCTGCAGCACTGGCAGGCGGTACAGGTGTTGCCCGTCGCGGTCCATCGCCAGGCCCCGGGCGTCGTCATGCAGCATCACCATGGCCCAGCCGCCCAGGCTGAAATGCCCGCCCATGAGCACGCTCAGCCGCCCATCCACGCGAGCCTGCAAGGCCTCGGGCGAACTGTTGACCGCGCTGAACAACACATCGCGCCCCGGCACCAGGCCAACCGCCTCGAACGCCTGCATTGCACCGAACGCCATCTGGTCGTTCGCCGACCACACCAGGCGCACCCGCGGATAGCGCTGCAGCAGCAACTTGGCCTGCTCGAAGGCCCGTTGGCGGCTCCAGCCGCCATACACCAGCTGGCGCAAGCGTACGTGCGGAAACTCGGCCAACGCCCGCCGCATGCCTTGCTCGCGCAGTTGCGAAGCAGGCGTGGTGCTGATGCCGGAAAACGCCAGCAGCTCGATCGGTTCGCCTGTTCGGGGCAGGCTGGCGACCAGGTCGTGCAGCATCTGGTAACCCGCCTGTTCGTCATTGCCGACCAATGAGCCGAGCAGCGGCGCGTACTTGCCCGGCTGTGCCTGAATCTCTTCGGCCTGTCCCTCGGTCAGGCCGTTGTTGACCAACAACAGCTTGACCCCGCTGCCCTGCGACAGGCGCATGATCTCTGGCGCCACATACTGCTCGTTGACCAGCACCAGGTAGTCGGGCTTGTGCTCGCCCTGCAGGATCGCCCGCGCCTGCTCCAGTTGCCGCTCGGCCTGGCGCTCGCCGTACTCCACGCGCAGATCCATGCCCAGGTCGTCGGCCGCCGCTTGCATGAACCGCGAATAGCCAACCCAGAACGTCTCATCGGACAACCCGGGATTGAGAAAAACCACCGAAGCGGCTTGGGCGCTTGCCACCAGTGGCAGACCCAGGCACAAGCTGCGGCACAGCGTCCTGATGACCATGCGAGACATCCCTGCAAAAGCAAAGGATACAGTATAACGGCGCATGGCCATCACGGATAAATAGCAGCCAGTCTCACTTAGTCCAAATGGTTCTTTTCATATGCAAAAACATCACTTTAGCGCATAAATACAACCTGTTATCGTTCCCCCGCTCCGACCCGGAGTGCGCGGCCGTGCGCGCGATTAGCTGCATGCAGCCTGAGACAGGACTTTTATGTACGTATACGACGAGTACGATCAGCGGATCATCGAGGACCGCGTCAAGCAGTTCCGTGATCAGACCCGCCGCTACCTGGCCGGTGAGCTGAGCGAAGAAGAATTCCGCCCTCTGCGCCTGCAGAACGGCCTCTACATCCAACGTTTCGCCCCGATGCTGCGCGTCGCCGTGCCCTACGGCCAGTTGAACGCGCGCCAGGTCCGCATGCTGGCCAAGATCGCCCGCGACTACGACAAGGGCTACGCGCACATCTCCACCCGCCAGAACGTGCAGTTCAACTGGCCTGCGCTGGAAGACATCCCGGACATCCTGGCTGAACTGGCCACCGTGCAGATGCACGCGATCCAGACCAGCGGCAACTGCCTGCGCAACACCACCACCGACCAGTTTGCCGGTGTTGCCGCAGACGAGCTGATCGATCCACGCCCCTGGTGTGAGATCGTCCGTCAGTGGACCACCTTCCACCCGGAATTCGCCTACCTGCCGCGCAAGTTCAAGATTGCGATCAACGGTTCGAAGGAAGACCGCGCGGCCATCGAAGTGCACGACATCGGCCTTGAGCCTGTGCGCAACGAAGCCGGCGAGCTGGGCTTCCGCGTGCTGGTCGGTGGCGGCCTGGGCCGCACGCCGGTGGTCGGCTCGTTCATCAATGAGTTCCTGCCCTGGCAGGACCTGATCAGCTACCTCGACGCCATCCTGCGCGTGTACAACCGTTACGGCCGTCGTGACAACAAGTACAAGGCGCGGATCAAGATCTTGGTCAAGGCCCTGACGCCAGAAGTGTTCGCCGAGAAAGTCGAGGCCGAAATGGCCCACCTGCGTGGCGGCAACAGCACCCTGACCGAAGCAGAAGTCCAGCGCGTCTCGCGTCACTTCATCGACCCCGAGTACCAGGCCCTCGACAATGTCGACTACAGCGCCCTGGACCAGGAGCACCCAGGGTTCGCCCGCTGGCGTTCGCGCAACACCCGTGCGCACAAGAAGCCTGGCTATGTGGCCGTGACCCTGTCGCTCAAACCTACCGGCGTCGCTCCAGGCGACCTGACCGACAAGCAGCTCGATGCCGTGGCCGACCTCGCCGAGCGCTACAGCTTCGGCTTCCTGCGCACCTCGCACGAGCAGAACATCATCCTCGCCGACGTCGAGCAGCGCCAGCTGCACGCGCTGTGGCTGGAACTGCGTGAAGGCGGTTTCGCCACGCCGAACATCGGCCTGCTGACCGACATCATCTGCTGCCCAGGCGGCGACTTCTGCTCGCTGGCCAATGCCAAGTCGATCCCGATCGCCGAATCCATCCAGCGCCGCTTCGACGACCTGGACTACCTGTTCGACATCGGCGAGCTGGACCTCAACATCTCCGGCTGCATGAACGCCTGCGGCCACCACCACGTGGGCCACATCGGCATCCTCGGCGTGGACAAGAAAGGCGAGGAGTTCTACCAGGTGTCGCTGGGCGGCAACGCCGCGCGCGATGCGAGCCTGGGCAAGATTCTCGGCCCCTCCTTCGCTCAGGACGACATGGCTGACGTGATCGAGAAGCTGATCAACGTGTACGTCGAGCAGCGCAACGAAGACGAGCGCTTCATCGACACCTACCAGCGTATCGGCATCGACCCATTCAAGGAACGCGTCTATGCAGCGAATCATTAAGAACAACCAACTCATCGACGAAACCTGGCACCTGCTGCCCAAGGAAACCTCGTTCGACGAGCTGACCAACTGCGACGACTACATCGTTCCACTGCAGCTGTGGCGCGACCATGCCCATGCCCTCAAGGCCCGCGACGGCGGCCTGGGCGTGTGGCTGGACAGTGACGAAGAAGCCGAGGAAATTGGCGAGGACGTCCAGCACTTCCAGGTCATCGCCCTGAACTTCCCGGCCTTCACCGACGGGCGCAACTACTCCAATGCGCGCCTGCTGCGTGATCGCTACCAGTACAAGGGCGAGCTGCGCGCCATTGGCGATGTACTGCGCGACCAACTGTTCTACATGGCCCGCTGCGGCTTCGATGCCTTCGCCATCCGTGCCGACAAGGACCCGGAAGACGCGTTGCAGAGCCTGAAGGACTTCTCGGTCACCTACCAGGGTGCCACCGACGAGCCGCTGCCGCTGTTCCGCCGCCGCTGATCGCCGCCTGCTGTAACGAACGGCCCGCCTTCTGGCGGGCCGTTTCGTTTGCGCGTTTTTTCTAATGTTGAGTGCTGGCCTGCCGATATCACTGGTGTACCCGTATCTCTATTCGGCAGGACGCTAATGAATCCGATAACAGCTGCACAGCGCCTGGCCCCGGTCCTGACTGCCCCGCAACCGGCCCCGGCCAGCGCCAGCAACCCGACCGGCATCGCCAGTGTCTCGGCAGTCCCGAGCACCAGCGTGATTCTCGGCCAGAGCAACACCATCAGCGATTCCGAGACCTACTCGCGCCAGGGGCTGCTGCCAGGCCAGGTCCGCTATGTCTGGGAAAAGGACAGCCAGGACAAGCTCGCCACCACGCTGCAGACCGCCTTCCAGTCGTCCAGCAGCGCGGGCCGCTTCAAAGGCATTGGTGCGGCCTTGATCGAACAGCTCGCACAGAACGGCGGCAAGAACATCTCGCAGTCGGTGTTCGCCTTCAGCGACGACTCTCCAATCGACCCTGGCGTGCTCAAGCTGCAGCAGCAGCGCCTGCGCGAGAATCCCGACAGCGGCGTCACCTTCAGCCTGACCACCGCGTCCGGCGCGACCATTCGCTTGTCGCTGGCCAGTAGCGAAAAGGGCCTGGCGGTGAGCGCGGAAGTCGAAGGCGGCTCGCTCAGCAGCGAAGAACTCAAGGGCCTGGGCAACCTCGCCGACTCCTTCCAGTCCACCATCGATGGCCTCAACGAGGTGCCACCCCAGCTCAAGCTCGGCGCACTGGTCAAGCTCGATCCGAAGCTCTTCAGCGCCTTGCAGATGAGCAGCAAGTTCGAATCCCTGAGCGGCGAGCAGACCTTCTCCCTGAGCCTCGATGACAAGGCGCGCAGCCTCAGCCTGCAGGGCCCGACCGGCCAGGTGCAACTGAGCCTGGACACCCAGGACGCCGAGCTGCTGGGCAAGTCGGCGCAGCGCAACGCGGCGATCGACAACTACCTGACCCAGTTCGACGCCGCCCAGCGCCGTGGCCGTGGCGACGAGAACCTGATGAACCTGTTCAAGAACGCGTTCACCCAGCTCAACAGCATCGACGACAATCGCCAACCTGCGGTGCAAAGCCCGACGGCCCTGAACGACAAGGACCGCGCCCTGCTCAGCGGCCTGGCCGACTTCAGCGCCTCGATCAGCGAAACCACGCGCAGAAGCAACCCGATGCGCCTGGACGAAACCGACAGTTTCACCTTCAGCACCTCGCAGAGCACCACGGTCAAGAACCGTGGCCTGCAGGACCGGTCGGTGGAGCAGAACCAGCAGAGCAAACTCACCGCCTCGTTCCACCGCGGCCTCAATCCGCTGACCAACCTGGTGCTGGGCAGCGACCGCGAGTCGCAAAACTACAGCTACCATCTGATCGACGACCAGGCCAGCAGCACCACCCGCCTGGCCTATGACAAAGGCCAACTGGTGGAAGCCAGCGCCACCCAGCAGGCGAGCCAGAAAGAGCGGATCCTCACCTATGTCGATGGCCACCTGAAAAGCGACGTGACTACGCCCAAGGCGGTGACCCAGTCGCGCAACGTGCTGAACCTGCTCAGGGATTCATTCGAGCAGGACCGCATCGCCCAGCGCGATCGCGGTGTGTCGCTGCTCGAGGGGCTGCTGCAGTCGCAGCGCAGCCGCTGGTTGCTGCAGACCGATCCGTCGAAGATCGCGGCCTGACAAAGGACCTGTGGGGGGGGGGCACCCCCCCCCCCCCACGGACTGGGTGAAGCACA